>JAFVGH010000120.1 GCA_017475045.1 Fibrobacter sp.
GACAGGCCGGTGCTCTAACCAAAATTGAGCTACCACCCCAAATCGTTTCCGATTTTCGGTAGTGGGCGATAACGGATTCGAACCGCTGACATTCTGCTTGTAAGGCAGACGCTCTGAACCAACTGAGCTAATCGCCCGAAAGGGTTACTTGTCCTGCTTTTTACCGCCGAAGAGGATTCCGAGAGGAATGACCACCACGTAGGCAAGGACCAGGATAAGAGGTGCAACCGTAAGGCTAACCGGATTGTCGGCAGGACCCTGCTGGAGGCAGAAGAAGCCGATCACCAGAAGCAAGATTCCGATAGCAATCAAAATGAAATTCTTCTTGTTCATCATCTTACTAAACCTTAAAGTTACTGCGCAAATATAGCATAAAAAAGCCAAATGTCAAGGGGAAAGTGTGTTTCCCTAGTACATGGTGGCTGGCGGATTGTTGTCGTCCAGGCCCGGCAAATTCGGGTTGGGCGGGATGTTGTCCAGCGGGTCTTCGGGTTCCACAATCAGGTTGTAGTAGACGTTGTTCTTCAGTTCGTCTTCGATGTAGAAAAGCGTTCCGCCCATGGCGGAACCGCAACCGGCACAGGCGCCTTGATAACGAATCTTTAGGCGGTTATCTTCAGTCAGGTCAAGGACTTCCAAATCGCCGCCGTCTCCCTGCAGCATACCACGCACAGACTGGTGGAGCCAGGCTTCGATCTTCTCGATTTTCTGAACCTTGGTCATGGCATTCCATTCGGCGTCGGCCTCGGCACGGCCCTCGGCGGTCTGGGTGCGGTACTTGATGCGCTCCATCTTTTCGCGGACCAGAATGGCGGTGGCCTTCTTTTCGGGGTAGGCTTCCAGCACGCGCCGGATAAGCGTGTTCATTTGTTTGAGTTCCGGAGCGGAGGCGTCGAAAGCCGGCACGTCGGGAGAGTCCCGCAGTTCCAGTTCCAGGCTTTCGGCGGTGATGGCGCAGGCTTCGTCTACCGTGACCATCTGGATCTTTTTGCAGAAAGTGTCGGCAAGGGCGGTAAAGATGGGGCCGCCGTAGGTGAAGAACCGTGTCTCCAGAATCTTGTCGCATTCCGGGTCGATCATCAGGTAGACCTTCAGGCTCGCTTCCTTCACGTCTACAAGGGCAAGTCCCTTTTCGTCGGCTTCAATCTGGAAAATCGCACCCCTGTACTTGGGGGCCTTTGCGACCTCCTGTACCTTCTGGGAAAAATTCGCACACAGTTCTTCGCTCATAACGGCGCATAATATAGTAAAAAAGGGGAGGTTGTCCCCCGCCCCATAAAAAATGCGAGGTCCACGGGCGCAGCTCGCACTAGACTTTAGTAATGTTTTACGGGGCTGATGCTCGCTCTCGTCACCATGCCTCGTTAAGACAAGGCACTTGTGACTCACCTAATCTTTAACCACTAGATCCCCGCCTTCGCGGGGATGACAAAAAAGAGGCGGGGATGATGCGTTGCGTTATTTCACGTCAACAGTCACTTTGTACATGGGCTTGCCGCGGTAACTGTTGAGACCCTTGGCGGTCTGGACCTTTACGTTTTTCGCGGTGACGCCCTTCTGCTGCTTGAGCACATTCAGCAGTTCCTGGTTGCGCTTTTCGGCCAGGTTTGCCAGGTCTTGCTGCATGGCCTTGCTGTCGAATTCGGCGTCGTGCTCCTTGGCGTAGGCCTTGAAGCCCGCGTCGCTGTCCTTGATGGCGAGGGCGGCCTTTTCGTCAATCTCGTTGAGGCTTGCCTTGCCTTCTTTCTGCTTATAGTATTCGGTCTTGAGCTTGTGGGCCTTGTGCTCTTTCGAAATCCTGGCGGGGTTGTAGTACTGGGTGTAGGTGAGGGTCAGGTTCTTGTCCTTGGCTAGGGCCTCGGTCATCTTAGAAGCCTTGGCGAACTGCTCGCTGGTGAAGGTGTTGCTAGAGACATCAATCAGGATTTCGTCGTCCTTGCCCAGGTTCAGGCCCACGGCAGAGGCTCCCGTGTTGGCCACGTTGCCCACAATCTTGATGGGGGAGAGGGCTACCTTGATAAGCAACTTTGTCACCGTGTCCCACACGATTTTCAGGTACGAGAATTCCGGGTCCTTCACGTTGCCCTTCACGGGAACGTCGAACTGGATCTTGTCATCCTTGTCCTTGAGCACGTAGAGGCCGACCTTCATGGGCACGGGGTATTCCGGGTCTACGCTGTCGTCCTTGTCGCCCACGTCGATGTTGTAGATGTCGATGGTGTTCTTGCTGTCGACATTGAAGTTGTTCATCTTGTTGTCGCTGGCAAAGGCCATGGTTCCTGCGATGATGGGGTAGCCCGTGAAGTGCAGGCTGTAACTGCTGAAATGCTTGAGGGCCAGGTTCTTGACGCTTACGTAGGCGTCCATGGTGCCGATGTCGTTAAGGGCGCCCTTGTACTTGACGGAAACAGAGCCTCCCTCGGGGAAGGCGGCGGTCACGTTCACGTTGCAGGGCTTGTCAAAGTTGATGTTGGAGCCGCTTACCGTGATGGCGGAGACCTTGTAGTTGAAGGGCTTGGAAAGAGTGTAGTCGTTGGCGGTAACAGTGGTGTTCTGCACCAGGAGCTTTGCGACGATGGCGTCTAGCTTTTTGGCGGGTTCGGCCTTGGCCTTGGCAGAATCCTGCTCGCTGCCTTCTGGGGCGGGTGTTATGAGAGAATCCAGCGGGACTGTCGTGGAGTCCGGGGTGCTATTGTCAGCCTTGGCCTTGGCGGCCTTGCTCTTGGGGGTGAGCAGCACGTCGATGTTGGTCTTTCCGCCCTTGTACAGGTCCAGGTGGGCAAAGGCGCCATCCACCACAACGGAATCGATGCGGAACTTGAACTTGTCCAGGTTGGCTTCGGAAATACCAACGCCTACGTGTTTTGCCCCGATGGTCTTGTCGTTGGTTTCGGTAATGACCACGCTATCCACGCTGACAATGCCCTTGACGTTGGAAGACAAGATAGAGTTCAGGTTACCCTGGATATCCATGTCTACGCTAACCTTGCCGTCAAAGTCCTTGATGTTTACGAAGTCGTTCAGGTAGGGCTTGCCTGCCGCCAAGGCGAAGTCCTTGAGGCCCACGTTCACGTCGAAGTCGTTGGTGGCCGCGTTGACGGTCACCTTCACGTTCAGGTCGCCGCCGGTGGCAAACTTCAGGCTTACGCCTACGTCGGTCTGCTTGTTGCTCAGGTAGACGGCGGGAATGGCCACGCCAAAGTCCTTGATGTGGATCTTGGAACCCACCTTGGCGTCTTCGTAGATGATGTTACCGTTTTCGAGAGCGATGTTCTTAACGGATATGCTTACGGGGAGTCCTTCGGCGATTTCAGCCGCGTTGATCATGGCGGTAGAATCGGTGGCGGTGCTGTCCGCAGTCTCTGTGGCGCTGGAATCCATGGCGGCCACCTTGTCCAGGATGTCACTGAAGTTGAAACGGTTCCCGCTCTGTACCACATGTACGTAGAGCCCCTTCAGGTAGATTTCGCCTACGCTGGCGGTTCCCGTGATAATCCTGGTGGGGTTCAGGTTGATGCGGAACTTCTCGAAAGATACGAAGGGTGTGGTGCCGTCGCGCTCCAGGAGGGCGAAATTGTCCACGTTCACGGTCCAGGTCAGGGGGCTAAGGCTCACGTTCTCGATGGCGACCTTTCGGCCGATATATTCTTCGGAGTGGGCCACGATGTAGTCCTTAACGAATCCCGGGGCTAGTTTCAGGGCGGCAAAAGCCAAGACGAAAAGGGCGGCAACGACAATCAGGATAATTTTCACGGATTTCTTCATGGTCTACAATTTAGAAATGTTGGAATTGTTGGGCCTTTTTTTGCCGTTTTTTGCTTTCTGTGGCATATTTTTTTCTAAATTTGCACCCGTGATTGCCCCTTTTTACCGATTTTTCGGTAAAACCTGCTCTGCATTTTAGAGCGAACCTGGCCGTCAAGTCTCCCTGAGGCGTTATTAAGATGGCCCCCTAACACATTCACTTGCAATCACCCCTTCTGTAGGTCTTTTCCAGCCTGCAGCTGTGGCTAACCCTTACTTATGAGGTGCCTAGATGGAAAGTTATATCGCACTCGCACTTTCTGCTCTTGCAGTCGTGCTTTGTATCGTTATCCTGACTAAGGTTAACAAGATTCTTGACAACCTTCACACTCCTATCGTTAAGAAGCTCACCCCGGACATGAACCTGAGACCCAGTTCCCGTCGTTCTGTCAGCGCCCAAGAAATGGCTCAGCGTGGTGACCGCAACAATAACAAGGGTGATCGCAAGGATCGTCAGAATAAAGACAACCGCGGTGAAAAGAACGGTCAGGCCCAGCAGGGTCAGAACCGTGACCGCAATGAACAGCGCGATGGCCGCGGCAACCGCCGTGACCGCCGTGACGGTCGTCCCGACCGCAACAATCGTCGTGAAATGAACGCCGAAGCCCAGGCCGCTTCTTCTGAAGCCCCCGTGGCCCAGCCTGCCGAAGCTGCCGCTCCTGCCGCCGCTGCCGAAGGCCGCCGCCCCCTGGCTCCGCGCATTCCGGTTGAAACCCCGGCCGCTCCTGTCAGCGCCCCCGTGGCCCCTGCCGCTCCTGTTGCAGCTGCCGCCGAACCTGCTGTGGAAGTCGCCGAAACCACTTTTGATCCCGCCAAGGTCCGCTATGGCCGCCGCAACGTGATCAAGAAGGCTCCGGAACTCTCCGACGAAGCATAATCGCGAAAAGCCAAAAGCTTGATAAAGCCCTCGGTCTTAGGACCGGGGGCTTTATGTTTTGCAAAAAACGTCTGGTTTCGGAAATGGCGTCTGTCGCCTTATCGCCAGCGACGTCCGAGGTTGTCCGGGTCGTCGAATCCGTCGTAATGGTCGTCGTAGCTGTCGGGGTAGTCGCTACCCTCGTCGAAGTTCTCGTCCCTGTCGGGGAATCCAGTTTCCAGCTCGGTGAAGCTGGGCTCTTCGATGTTTATCACCTGGACATCGAAAATCAGGTCCTTGCCTGCAAAGGGGTGGTTTCCGTCTACCAGGACGGTGTCCTTGTAGATTTCTTTCACGATGTAGATACCGTCGGCGTCGTCCTCGTCGTCCAGGTTCAGTCCGTCGAAGAATTCGTCGGCGGTGTCGGGCAGTTGGAATTCGCGGATATCGTTGTCCTGCATCATCTCAAGCTCCATTCCCAGCCAAAGTTCTCCGATTTCCTGGAGTTCCTCCTTGGGAACCTGGAGCAGCAGGTCGTCGCGGTAGGGGCCGTAACCCTGGTCGAATGGGATTTCGACGCTGAACGATTCGCCCAGCTTGCGGCCTTCTAGGGCCGATTCAAGTCCGGGGATGATGTTGTCGTAGCCGTGGATGTACACGAAGGGATGGCTCGGGGGAATTTCTTCCAGGATACGCCCGGTCATTTCCTTGAGCGTGTAGGCTATGCTTACCTTCGTCTTGGCTTCCACGATTTCCATACGGCGCCAAATATAGAATTTTTACTACATTACTCCCATGCTTTACGGTATTTGTTCTGATATTCATTCCAACGCCACCGCTTTTCATGCCGTTTTGAACTCCATGAAAGAAAACAAGGTGGAACGTCGGGTTTGCCTGGGTGACTTGGTTGGTTACGGTGTCGATGTCGATGAGTGCATTCAGTTGGCCAAGGAAAATATGGACGTGTGCCTGGTCGGAAACCACGATAGCGTGGCCATCAAGTACGAATCCAGTGTTGGCTTCAACCCTTATGCTAAGCAGGCTATCGAATGGACCCAGGAACATATGAGCGCGGATTCTCTTTCCTATATGAGATCCCTGCCGTATATTTTTGAAGAGAACGATATCACCTTTGTCCATGCGTCGCCCATGTCTCCGGCAGACTGGCTCTACATTACGGACTTGGAAGATGCCCTGAACGCCTTTGACCACTTTACGGGAACCTACTGCTTTATCGGCCATACCCACAGTCCGGTTATCGTGGCGAGTCGCCCCATGGCTATTCCCAGGGTTCTAGACGAATACGAATACACCATCGAAAATACGGAACGGCTTTTGGTGAATGTGGGCAGCGTTGGCCAGCCTCGAGACCGTGACTGTCGTGCCAGCTGGTGCCTCTTGGATACGGAGGCTAAGTGTATCCGCATTATCCGTGTGGAATACGACGTATTCGAGACCCAGGAAAGAATGAAAAAGGCTGGAATGCCGAATTTCTTGATTGACCGCCTGAGTGTAGGCCGTTGATTTTTGTGGACGAACTGCTGTGAAGGAAAATTGCTAAATTTGGGGCATGACCAAGTTTAGCGAATTCCCGTATGTTGCTGACCGCTTTAACGCCGTCCGCAGGGAAACTGTACAAGTCCGCGTTGGCGAGGCTTTGATAGGGGGCAACGCCCCCATTTTAGTTCAGTCCATGACCACCACCAAGCCGAAAGACGTCGAGAAGACGGTGGCTGAGACTTTGGCGCTGGCCAAGGTGGGCTGCGGTCTGGTTCGCATTACCGCCCCCACATTTGCCGATGCTCAGGGTCTGGAAGAAGTCATGAAACAGGTCCGCGCTGCCGGTTGCAAGGTGCCTGTTTCCGCCGACATCCACTTCCAGCCCAAGGCTGCCTTCGAGGCGCTCAAGTGGGTCGAGAAGGTCCGCATCAATCCGGGCAACTTCGTGGATACGGGTATTTTGACCCTTGACCAGCAGACGGACAAGTCTTTCGACGAGGGCAAGGAGAAGGTGGCAGAGGCCTTTACGCCTTTTGTGCAAGAGGCCAAGCGCCTAGGTCGGGCCATCCGTATCGGCGTGAACCATGGTTCCCTCTCTGCCCGTATGATTTACCGCTATGGTGACACGGTGGAAGGCATGGTGGAAAGCGCCATGGAATACCTGGCTGTGTGCGAAGCGGAACATTTTGATCAGGTCGTTTTGAGCCTCAAGAGCAGCAACCCCCGCGTGGCCATTGCCGCTTACCGCATGCTTGCCGCCCGCATCAAGCAGGAAGGCTTCAAGCCGTACCCGTTCCACGTGGGTGTGACCGAGGCTGGTGCCGGGGCGGACGGACGTCTCAAGTCCGCTGCGGGTATTGGTGCACTTTTGCTGGATGGCCTTGCCGATACGATTCGCGTGTCGCTGACCGAAGATCCGGTGGCCGAAGTCCCGGTGGCTCAGGAACTCATCAAGGCCTGTGCTTTGCCTTCTGCACCGACGGCCTATAACGTGCCGGTGCTTGAAAAGGATCCGTATCATTACGAACGCAGAGTGACGAAGCCTGTCGCAGTTTCCGGTGTGGAAATCGGAGGCTCTAGCCCGGTGAAGGTGGGCGTGAAGGCCGATGCCATTGCTCTTACCGGTGAACGCCGCAATGCGGAATTTGCCCTGCCGAGCCTTTCTGAAAAACCGGTGGTTGAATTTAAGGACGCTATGGACATTGCGGGGTTCGCCGCAAATCCGGCCAGCGTGCCTGCAGGCTCCGTGTTCTGCTATACCGGTCCAGAGATGGTCTCCGGCGTACGCGCATTAACGGCGGCTCTGGAGTCGGCGAAGCGCCAAGACCCGATTTTGCTTTACGCCAAGATTAATGATAACGAACGTGAAACGCTCCGCGTGTCCGCCGACATCGGAAGCCTCGTGACCGACGGTCTTGGCGATGCCGTCGTGATCGACGGCTACAAGGGCGCGAAGGAAAGCGTGCTCCTTGCATTCGACATCTTGCAGGCCGCCTACTGCCGCCGTAGCAAGACGAACTTTATCAGCTGCCCGAGCTGCGGCCGCACCTTGTACGACATCCAGCAGGTTATGGGCAAGATCAAGGCCCGCTTCGGACACCTCTCCGACATTTCCATCGGCATCATGGGCTGCATCGTGAACGGCCCGGGCGAAATGGCGGACGCCGACTTCGGCTATGTGGGCGGTGGCCCCGGCCGCATTACCTTGTTTGAAGGCAAGACGGCGGTCAAGAAGAACATCCCCGAAGAGGACGCCATCGAGGAACTGGTGAACCTTATTAAAGAAAGAGGCCGCTGGGTTGACCCGTAATTGCAATACGTCATGGCGGACCTGATCCGCCATCTAGAAAGTTTTAAACATCAAAACAAAGGACATAAAAATGGCAACTATTAAGACGATGAACAACATTTCCAAGAAAGGCTTGAGCCTGTTTGGCTCGTTCTACCAGGTTTCCGACTCCGTCGAAAATCCGGATGCCATCTTGGTGCGTTCCGCCCAGGTTGATACCGACAACTTTGACGGCCTGCTGGCTGTCGCCCGCGCCGGCGCTGGCGTGAACAACATCACCATCGACAAGGCTTCTGCAAAGGGCATCTGCGTGTTCAATACGCCGGGTGCAAACGCCAACGCC
>JAFVGH010000121.1 GCA_017475045.1 Fibrobacter sp.
CAGGAATTTACCGGCGGTGTCGATGGTATTGTTTACGGCGTTGCCGATCACGGTGCCGATGTTCTTCCAGTCGATTTTTTCGATCAGGCCTTTGGCTGCTGTGAAACAGCCTTCCAGGAATTTACCGGCGGTGTCGATGGTCTGATTGACCGCGTTCCCGATGGTCGTGCCCAAAGTCGTCCAGTCGATCTGTTTCACAAGGGCCGCGCCAGCGGAAAAAGCGCCTTCAAGGAAATGACCTGCCAAATCAATGGCCGCCGTCACTCCGTTGAGAATAGACTGGCCTAATTCTTTCCAGTCAATCCCGGTTTTCGCTTTATCTTTTCCGGTTGTGAACAGTTTTCCCAGCCATTCGCCAGCGCCATCAATGAACTTTTTGACGCCGCCCAGAATAGAACTGCCGATGCCGCCCCATTCCAGGCCCTCCGCCGCTGTTTTTCCGAAACCAAACAGGTCGCCCAGCCATTTACCGGCCCCGTCAATGATGGATTTCACTCCGCCCAGAATGGCGGATCCGATATCCCCCCATTGAAGGCCGACCGCGCCATCTTTGCCAAATCCGAACAGGTTGGCCAGCCATTCGCCAGCGCCGTCAATGATCCCGGTCACACCGTTCCAGATGGCTGTGCCGATATCGGCCCAATTCAGACCGACGGCCCCGTCCTTCCCAAATCCGAACAAATCGGACAGGAATTTCCCGGCGCTGTCAATCAGCTTTTTCACGCCGTTAAGGATGGCAATGCCGACCTGTTTCCAGTCGATATTTTTGACCGCCTCCCATGCGGTTGTGAAAAGATTGTGAAGCCATGTTCCGGCGTTGTCCAGGATTCCACATATGCCGTCAAGGATTGCGGTGCCCAATGACATCCAATCAATATCAATCAGCATATTCAGCAGGGTTGTTCCGACGTCCGCGATGCCGTCAAAGATTTCCGGCAAGGATTCAAAAACACCCTTGACCATATTGATGACCATTTGAGCGCCAGACGTCAGGACATCCTTTAAAGACGAAATCAGGCTTGTCAAAGCCGGTTTCACGTCCATGCCGTTGGTCAGGGCAATGGCGAAATTTGTCAGGCTGGACTTCATGCTCGACATGGAATGATTGAAGGTATTCGACATTGTGTTATAACCTTCCGTCACAACGTCTGCCTCCGTGGCCATGGCCGCCAAATCTTCATTGAATGTTTCAATGTCCCCGGCGATCATCATGGCGGCGTTTCCGGCTTCAATGCTCGAAAACAGGTCAACCATTGAAACGCCAGTTTTGTCGGCATAGGCTTGCAGCATGCCCATAACCTCGCCCAAATCCGCGCCGCTGTTCATCATTTCAGTGAACGACATCCCGGCGTATTTGGTGCCCTTTGCGGCCTTTTCCAGCGCCTCCGCGCCTTTTGTGCCCTGCTTGCTCAGTTCCGCAAACGCGGACTTTAGCTGCGTCGTTGCCTGAGCCGTCGGCGTGCCCTTTGCTGTCATCAGGGCCAGCGCCGCGCCGACATTCTCAAAAGATACACCCGTGGCCGCCGCTATTGGCGTCACCTGAGCCAATGACGCGCCTAATTCGCCGACGGTCGTGATACCTTTGTTTTGTGTCTGCAGCAGGACTTTCTGCACCTTGTTCATTGCTTCTTCGCCCGTCACGCCGTAAGCGTTCATGGTTTTGACCGTTGCGCTCAGGGCCGTGTCAACGTCTGTAAAACCGGCTGTCGCCAGTTTCGTCGACGCTTCCAGTGTCGCGCCCAAATCTTCCATCGGAACAGACGCCGACTCCGCCGAATAGGCCGCTTCGGCCAACGATTCAGCCGACAACCCCGACGCGCTGGACAATTCCAGAATTTTCGCTTTCAGGCTGTCAAACTGTTCGCCGGTTCCTGTAAACAAGGTGTTTACTTTGGCCATTGACGCTTCGAAATCGCCCCCGGCCGTGATTGCGTCGCTGATCATCTTACCCAGACCCAATGCGACGATTGCTTTTTTGAACTTTGAACCCAGAGACTTTGCCAGGGTATCTCCAGAGGAATGGCCAGCGCTTTCCGCCTCGCCGCTTAGGACGTTCGTCAGGGATCCGCTGATCCCTTCCGCCGACGGTACAATCTGCACGTATGCCTTCGCCAGTTCCGTGGCCATTTTTATCCCCCTCCCTGAATGATTCTTTTTCTGGCGGCTTCAAATTCCTCCGCCGTGTCGAACTTCTCCAAATCATCCTTCGGCCTGTCGTCTTTCAGCAACATGGCCAACATTGACTTCGGTTTGTTTCTGTTCTTTTCGGCGTCTTTCGTCTTTGACCAGACCAGTAAGGAAAGCCGATCCACCGCCGCCGCCAATAACGCGGTGTCGCTTCCAATCGTCGCCCCTGACATGGCCATTTTGATCCGCGACCCGTCCCGTAAACCAGAAGCAAGGGCTGCCGCTAACCTTAGCGGCAACCCTTTATAATCCAGTATGTGGTACGTTTCGGCAAAGTCGCAAATCAATGCGGTTTCGTCAGTTGCGACCATACTGGCCATGATCATGAGTTTTTTCCCGTGTCTCCCAATTTGTCCAGGATTTCCTTCATTGCCTCGACGGCCCCCGTGATTGACACTTTGCCGTCCACTCTGATGGATTCATAAAGCGCCTTTTTCTGTTCCTCGCCTAACAGCTTTTTACAGACGCGGGGGATGGCGTAACCGTTCCCGTCGTCCAAGTCTGCCAGCAATTCCAGAAGTTCCATATCATCAAGGGCGTTTTCGTCAATTTTCAGCTTTAAACCGTTCTCCAGAACGATTTCCCGCGCTTTTGCCTTCATGGTGTTACCTCCATTGTTTTGAATAGTCAGGAAAGGGGAAGGCCTGAGCCTTCCCCGTGATCATCAGCCGCCCTGTCCGGCGTTCTGGCCTTCACCGCCAGCGGCCGGTTCGGTTACGGCCGGGGGCGTTGTGCTTTCCGACGTGCTGGCCGGTGCGTTGCTGATATACTCATAGTGAGTATTTCCGGAACTGTCCGGCGTGGCGGAAACGGTGGTTTCATAACCGACGGCGTCTCCATCGGAATACTTGATTTCGCCGACTTCCGTGACCTTGCCCTGCGGGATGGTGATCCGTTTCAGGACGCCGCCCCGCATGATCATATCAATAACCCAGGCACATTCCGCCTGTTCGTCGCTGTTCGCCTTGATGGCGATCCCGTTGGCCAGGTCGCCGGTAACGTTCGCGTCACCGTAAACGGCTTTCAGGACGTCCACATTCAGCACTTCCAGCATGGTGAAGCCGAACGTGTCAGGCTTTTCCGTCTGCATGGTCAGAACGGTGTCGCCGCCCCACGCCTTCACGTCTTCCGTGGAGGGGGAGTTGTTATTGCTCAGGCCATCCTCGGAAATGTATCCCAGGCATTTGAAGGCCTCGGCCAGTTCCGTGGTGGCGTTGGTGGGCAGGGTGGTGTTCAGCGGTGCCCGGTAAATCGCGCCGGTCTTTTTCGGCTTGCCGGTGCTGACATTCGTTGTGGTGTTACCCATTTTTATTATTCTCCTTCCATAAAAGTGATGTCGAAAACCGCTTGATAACGGTATTTCTTGCTGTCGGTGTCCGTATAGTTATACGAACTGTTTAGCTTGCACTTGCTCACGCTTTCCAGGTCTGTCAAATTCTTCATAGTCTTTTCGACGGCCCTGTTGATTTCGGCGGCCCTGAAAAGCGAGTCGGCATAGGACTGGACGGCCACGGTTGCCCTTTCGATGTAATTGGTTTCATTGCCGCCGGTCTTTTCGATCAGCAGATATTCTGGCGGCGGGTTTTTCTGTCTTTCGGCGTATGCCGGAATATTCTGCACCCGCCCGTTCAAATACCCGATAACGATTGTTTCGATCATTGGTCAATACACCGCCTTCAAAAGGGTATTGTTTTTCAGGTTGTCCCTGTATGCCTCATCTGTCGCCGCGTGAACGGACGCATTGACGCGGTTTTGTCCGGTGTATGTCGTGACTTCATAGCCTCCGCCACAACGTCCCGCGATCTGTTCGGCGTGCTGCTTGCATATGCCCATAATTTCGGACGATTTCAGCAATTCGCGGACGCCCTCAGAGTTTAGTTCGATTCTGACTTTAGCCATTTCGTTCAACCACAACTTTCCGATTCCAGTCCAACGGGATATTGTCTTCAATCCCGACCGTTGAAAACCCGACCGATTTCCAACGCTGGCCGAAAAACTCTATTTCGCAATCGTCCCAATTATTGGCGTCGCCTTTCGGGATAGCAAGTTGATATTTCGCCTTTTTCCCGTTTAGGCTCATTTCGCTGAGTATTTCGGCGTCTGTCTGAGCGACCGGCGCGACAAGTACATTTTCGACGTCAATCCTTTCTTCTGTTTCAATCGGATTGTTGAAAGGATCCCGGCCTGTTGTGGTTTTTGTGATCAGCGTGACGGTGATTCCTTTAATGTGTGCCATAAAAGTCAATCACCCCGATCCGCTGCCGCTTCAAACCCAACCGGGCCAATTCGCTGCGTTTAATGAACAGGCCGCCGCCAGGGACAAGGAAGGTGCCGCTGGATGAATAACCCAGGGCGCTTTCCGCAAATTGGGACATTGGCTCTTGATTTGTGCTTGTCATCAGCGTCCGCGCCACGACGTCGACGGTGACCGATTTGGCAACCTCCGCCAAATCATCGTCTTCCGCGATCATCGCGTCCAGGTCTTTCCCAACCTTTCGCGCTTCTTCCCGTAAAGACGAACAAACGACGGGGAGCAATTCGTCCGCCCTGTCGCTTTCCGCCTGTGTCATCGGCCGCCACAACGCGATGATGTCACTTTTTGTTGCGTACAGTTCGCCCACTCTTGCTCACCGCCTTCGGCTTGTCGTCTTCGGCCGGTTTGCCTTCCGACTGTTTTGAAACGGGAGGATTGACGGGCGTCATTTCCTGCCAATCCTCCCCGGTGATAGCAAAGGGGCTGCGGACTTCCACGCCTGTTTTTTTATTGACATAGATTCGCACAGCCTTGATCCCCCTTTATCAGGATTCGGTGACGGTGACGTGGCACTTCGCAACCGCGCCGGTCGCGGCGACCCGTGCAATGATGTCACATTCGCCAGCGGCGACGCCTGTGACGGTTCCGCTTGACACGGTGGCCACGGTTTCGTCAGAGGATTCCCATGTGACGGTACCGCTGGCCGGTGTGGTCGTCGCGGTGATGGACGTGGTCTGCGTCTTCACAACGCTGGCCGTTGTCTTATTCAGCACGACTTTGGCGGTGCTGATCCGGGCAAACGCGGCCGGGATCAGAACACACCAACCCACGAACGCCTCAGCGCGGATATAAATCTGGTTGTGACCCTTCAGGTCGCCATCCTCGGAATTGTCCGGGTTGCCGTATTCGATAATTTCCATGGGGATTTCTTTGGCGAAACCCCAACGGAAATAGTTGGCGAGATCACCGACAACGCCACGGTCAAGGTGGCTATTGAAGGAAACGGTGCTGTTGACGTCCACGGCCAGACCGTTCACGTTTCCGGGAGCGCTGCCCCATGACAGTTCCGGGAACAGCTTCCGGCCGTCGTTGTCTTTCTGAGCCGCCAGCGCGGAACGGAAAGCGGGGGCGATGGCCATACCGGTCACGTCATATTCCGCCGCCTGTACCAGGGCAATGGCCGCTTCAACGGCGGCGTCGGCGTCGCTGGAACTGTCGGGGAAATATACCAGGTTGGTCACGTCATGGTCGAAATGATTGTTTCCGATCACGGTAGACGCCTGAGCCGTGCGCGGATTGTAACCATGGAAAGCCATGATGTCGATACCACGGGCGACCTTTGCGGCGAAACCGTCGGCGAAATTCTTGAGGATCTCAAGCTGAGCCTCTTCCGCCGCAAACATGAATTCGGCGGAAATACGGGCGCCGTATTCGATCTTGACGGGAACGACCTGTTTGGACGCTACCGTCGCGCCGCCGTGGGATTTCGCGCCGTTTTCGGCCACAACGTCGACCTCATTGTCCAGCGCAAACGTGAACATTGTCTGGCCGTTGAACGGGATGGGTTTCGACCCGCTGAGTTTGGCCAGGGAACTTTTTCCCTTGACCAGGTTGAACATTTCCGACGTCAACTCCGCCGGAAAAAGGGTGCTTTTGCTGAGTACAGACATTTTTTATTCTTCTCCTTTCAGATTTTTGAGCAATTCGGCGTAGGCTTTGTCCTTTTCCGACTGCCCTGTTCTTCCTTCGGTTCTCGCCAAAGGTGCGGTTTTCTGATTCGTTCCGATCAGCTTCCGCAGGGCCTCCGCGTCTTTGCGGAGTTCGTCTTCGGTTTCCCCCGTGAGCCTTTCCGCCAGTTCATAGGGGATCCCGACTTCTCTGGCCACCTTGCTTTTTACCGATGCAGCCTCGTAAACCTTGACTTTCTTTTCAAGGTCAGGCAAGCCAGCGAGTTTGTTGTTCGCGTCTTCCAGTTGCGTCCTGACTTCCGTCAAATCGTTCTGGGCCTTAGTGATTTCCGCGTCTTTGTCGGCAATTTTCTGCTCGAACTCTTTGGCGACCGTTTCGCGCTCCCGGCGTAAACGCTCCCCGATGATGTTGTTTAATTCCTCCTGCGTGTTGATAGGTGTGAAATCAGCCATGTTGTTCTCCTTTCCCCACTTACCCGGTGGTATCGGTCGTATATATTAACGATTGCGTCGTTAATAACTGATTTTTTGCCGTTTGGCGCTTTTTTTGGTTTTCTGGCCACAAATCCACTGAGCCAGAATCATGCTATCCATTAACGCGATGTCGTAAGCCTCATTGATTGACCTGTAACCAAATCCTCCGTTTGTTCCGATGGCCCGTTTTTCGCAATTTGTCACGCTGGCGACCATGGACGGCTGCCCCATGTGACATAGTTCCTTACCGGCCAGACGTTCCTCAAACGTCGCGTTTGCTTTGATCACGTCCGGCACCTTTGGCAGCGTCACCTGAAATAAATGGGCGTCTTTCATGGCGTCTTTCAGGATTTGCTGGCCGCTTTGGCCATCAATGACAACGTCTTTGTAATCAATGCCCCGCAAAAATGAAACAATCCAATCGGTTCCGGCGCGAAACGGTCGGCAATCTATACCTTCGACGAAAATCCTGTTGTCTTCCGTCCTGACGGCGATGGATACCGCCACGGTGTCCGTTCGTGAATACTTCACGCCGACGAAGATTTTGCTCCGCAATTCCGGCAAGGCCTTGCATTGCAACTCGTCCCATTCGGCACGCGAAACCGCTGATTTGAGATTGTACCGGATCCAATATCCTAACCGTTGGATATTGAAATCCAATTCATTCGGGCCGATTTCCTGTTTGATTGCCCTTTCGGTCAGGATTGTGCCCAATGACGGGTTCGTTTCATACCAGGCGTCAACGTCCGTTTGTCTGTGTGACTCCTCCACCGACCATTCCGCCCAGCCTGTGTCTTCAATGCCCCGCGAAAGGATTGTTTCGCGCATGTGCATGAAAACCGTCCCGCTGGACTCTGTTGTCGGCGGCGTCCCCAAAAATATCGTTTGGGGATTTTTAGAGGCGGAAACCACATATTTCAGACTTGTCTCTTGGTCGTCGGTATATTCCTGAGCCTCGTCAATTATCATCAGGTCGAAACCTTCGCCCAGGCCGCCTTTGCTTGTGCGGGTGCGGAAATGAATAACCCCGCCGCTTTTGCGTCCTGAGCCTTTGACCCGGATGATTTCCTGCCCTAAAGCGCCGGAGTCTTTGTGTTCAATCCCGGCGTCATCTAACAGGTTTTTCAGGCGTTCCCATGCCGACCGGCTTGTTGTTGTCCGGTGGGCCGTGTGTAGGATGTTTTCCCCGTTTTTCAGTCCCCACATTTCCCGAATGGCAATAATTTCGTTTTTGCCGTTCCGGCGCGGTACTGAATAACCAAATTTCGAATGAGTCCACAACTTTTCCGGCGTTATGGCCATGATGTCATAAACCAAAAGTTTCTGCCATTCTTGGGCCTTTCGCTTTGTGGATTGATATAGCTTTATAGCCTCTGGCCCTTTCGTCTTGTCATACGGCAAAACCACGCTTGTGGTAGGAGTCTGGCGTCCCTTTCGGACTTCCATAATGCCCCTCCCTTTCGTCGCTGTGTTCGTGCCGTTTGATGATCAGCGCAATGGCACCGCCCCCTTTCTGAAAAGCAATCAAAAAGCGGCCGCCTGATGGCTTGCCGCCTTTTACCGTCTTTTATTGTTTTTCCATTCCTCCGCCATTCTTTGAGCCGTTGCTATCCGTTCGGCCCGTCCATCCTCCGCCCATTTCTTTGAATGGACATTCTGGCGTCGCTTTGATCCGTCGCCCGGATTATAAAGCACCTCACAATGGCAATTATTGTGCCGCCGGTAGACGTCGTTCCCCTTGTCCTTTATGTCGCCATAATCGTAAACACCCGCCAGCGCGGAACACCAACTGCAGCACTTAGCGTCGGCGCGTCTTTCGATTGTCGGCGACAACCCGGCATTATAGTGAAATTCAGCATTGTCATGGACGCAATCGTCCACGGTGCCCTCCAGAAAATTGGCAATCTGCTGCAATAACGTATTTTCGCCGCTGGCGTAATCCTCCGCGTTGGCGATTCCCGTAATGATTCCGTTTATTTGGTCATCGTTTATTTCCGGCCTGATTGCCTGTATACCAATACCGGCCAGGTCGTTCAGTTCGCCCTGGATTTCGGCCGCGATGTCAATGACGTCGGCCGCGCCGATCTGCATGGGTTCCCTGATGACCGTTTCGGCCGTTTCCCGGTATAACCGGCCATCGGTCAGGACTGTCGGAAGGTGCTTTTTCATGGCTTTCGTCATGACCCGGCCGCTTTCCCGTGCATATGCGTAAGCGTCCGAATATGTGGCCTTTCCGCTGGCGATCTTTTCGGCGATCCGTTCGGCCGCGCCACTGTCCTGCATTCCTTTCGACATTTCGGCAATGATTCTGGCCAGCGCGTCCGCGTTCGATTCCATGAGGATCCCCCTTTATCAAATGCCGGTCATTTCGTGGAATTTGTCCTCGTCGAAATATGACGGGAACGCTTGCTGGATTTTTATGGCCGCGTCGCCGATTCCTGAAAGCTGAGTCGCGTCCGGTTCGAACAGCGGCTCCCATTTCGGCGCGGTTTTGTAAAACTCCCGCCGCGAATATGGGAAATCATCCCGAACGCTGGCGGCCAGATAACCAACATTCAGCAACCCGACGCCGAACGTGCGCTGTGCCTTCCGCGCTGTCAGTCTCATGGTTTCATGTGACGCCTTGATTGCCTCCGCGCTTGACGGATTCGCCCCGGCAAATCCTAAGTCGTCCAGCGTCAAGCCTGTTTCACCCGCGAACAAGGACGCCTGGATCCGTAATTGCTCCATAAACGGCGCGGTTGTCTGCTGCTGGAACTGGCCCAGGGTTGGCTTGTCGCCTTCTTCGTCCTTTGTGAACTGCAACATGCTGGAAATTGTGGCTTTCCATTTGTCCATTGTTTCCGCGTCCGGGTTTAGGCCTGTCACGTATTTCTGCGGGAAACTGTAAAACTCCGCTGTTACCTCTGAACGCTTTAACGTCCGAAGCGCGGCCTGTTGGATTTCGATACAGGCGCGGGAAATGCGGCTGTGACCGAATAGCCGACGGGCGTCCGGCCTGTAAATAATCGGCACCAATAAGGCGTATTGTGCCGGATTTGGTAAAGAAAACGCTTCCCCGGTGATCTTGTCCGAAAAACTTGTTTCCTCCGCCGTGAAATATGCTTCCCGCGTGACGGCTTTGGTTTTTGGATCACGTTCCAGGACTGCATACCCTTCCCGTAACATCATGGTTATTGGATCAATTATTCCTGTGGCGTTATAACCATCAATCACCTGTAAACGGGGATAGCCGTCTTCATCGGCTGAAATATAGACAAAACAGCAGGACGAAATGCACGCGCTCAAAATAGCGCTGTCAATCATGACGTCGCGGCTGTTCATGTCGTAAATTTCATTGATTCCGAAATTGTCGTTTGCGAACTTGGAAAAGACAAGCCGATCCGCCAGCGCGTCGACGGCTTTGGCGCTCCATCCCAAACAGGCGGTTAGCCACGTCCATTCCGCCGGTATCACGATGTTGAAATCTTTGACCCGGTTTTTCATTTCGTAATACCTATACCGCAAGTTTACCCGGCTTTGTTTGCTGGCCAGTTTGCTTCTCAGGTACCCGATTCCCTGATACTCCATGATTGCCTCCTCGGTTCGGTCGGTTCTGACCATTTTCGTGAAAAAAAGTTCCCAGACGGCGGAAGGAAGGGCGCGCGCGTGCGCGGGAGGGGGCATGGCCCCCCATTGATTCGCAAGGGGTTGCGGCCTTTTTTATCCTCCGCCGTGTTTTCGGAAGATTGAACAAAAACGACGCGATTTTTGTCAGATTTTTGCCTTATAACTTCCCCAATCTCTCGACAACGGCAATACCCTGTTGGAGTTGTCCGTGATTTGGATTTCCTCGCCTGTCGCCCGTTTGTTCCCGTTATTCGGAAAAATCAGCTTGTTGGCCTTTGCTCTGTTGCACTTCCAATGGGCCAATTGTAAATTGCTGATGTCGGACGGGTGTCCGCTGCGATCTATGGGGATAATGTGATCAATGCACTTTGACATTGGATCAGGAAAACGAAGTTTCATGTCAACCGGCTGGCCACATATCCCGCAAATGGTCTGCGTGGCGTAAATTCTCCGCTTGTTTCGCTCAAATGCAAGACGGTGCGCTCCGTCGTGATCTGGCCGGTTGCGTTTCTTTTCTGTCGCGGCCATGCCTGTCTCCTTTGCTGGCGCTCAGTCGTTCCGTTTCCCGGTGGCCGGGTGGGGTGTTCAAAGCAACCCCGTGGGTGTTTTTCTGGCTACCCCTATGGGTGGGGGTGTTTTTCAAGTACCCCGGGGGTGTAAATTTGCCGGAACAGACGCGGCGACGACGTGGGTGAAACGTCGTCGCCGCTTGTTAGGAGGTAACCCTATGGCACTGTCCTGGCGCTTACATGATAACACACAGCATATATTCCATGGTATTCCATCTTTTTCCGGTGATCACTCCCGGTTTATGATGGCTTTGGCCTCTTTCAGGTAACGATTTGTTTGGCTCCATTCGTAGCCTATTTCCTCCGCGACCCGCTGGATTGTCTTTCCATCAATGAACCGTTTCCGGATGGCGTCACGGTGCTGCCATTTCTTCAAGCGCCTGACATGTGGCCGAAGCTGGCGTTTCATTTCGTCCAGTTCTTTCCGTGTTTCCTCCGCCGCTTCCTGAGCCGCGACCATTTCGACGCGGATCCGTTCTTGCTGATTGCCTCCGCTTCCGCCGTGCGGCATGCCGGTGATATGGACGGATATATCCGTGGCCCGTTCCCGTAACGTGTCGGCGGCTTTCAGCTTCCGCCTGTATTCCTCATGTTTCCGGGTGATAGCGTCGAAATCAATCATTTTGGCAGACCTCCCTTTCGCTTTCTCAGGACACACCGAATATAAACGCCGTCGACGACGTCGCTATATCTGACCCGGCAATCTTTCAGGTCATAGCCTGTATATAACTTTTCCATTGTCTCTTTGGCATGATTCAGAAAATCAAAGGCGATCCGTTTGACGCGGCCGTTTGAAATCTTGCAGTCGGTCGTCTTTCTTTGCGGCTCTTTCAGATTCCGCGACCGGCTCCATTTCTTTGCGTTCTTTTTCTCTGGCCTGTCAAAACGCTGTTTCATCAGGTACCGGGCCAGACCTTCCAGTCCGTCGTCGTTCGGTTGTAACCTGTCGCAATTCGTTGCCCCGTGGCCGGGGTTGTTCTTTTTCCAGATTTCTTCCAGCGCGTCGCGCTCGATGCCTCCGGACAGGATCAGGTGAACGTGCGGCCGCTTCCCGGAATAACCTGGCGACGGCATTTCATCCCCGCCGATTGCGTATATATATTTCAATTCCGGCAGTCCCTTCTTTTCGCGCTGGCGCTTGACCTTGTTCAGAAAGTTCCGCAAATCTTTGCGGACTCTGTCGTCGTCTGGCGGGGTTCCCTCATAGTTCAACCCCATGGCCACGTCCTTCTCTGTGAAATTGGCTTCAATCAGTTGGATCAACCGACGGGCCGAACGCTCGACGTTGACTTTCTGCATTGCTTCCGGCGTGGCGTTCCGTTTGGCTGCCCTGGCCTTTGACCGATCCGCCCGGCCAAATACCGGGTAGACCTCCGCTTCGATCCTGTTCCCGGCTTTCGTCGTCCGCCGACGGTATCCCATGCGGCCGAGTTTGATTCCGGTTTTTTCATCCTTCCAGAATTGCGCGGTTAAGCTGTCATCATCCGGGTTTATTTCCGCGTCAAACAGGCCTTCGAACTCCCACATTGATGCCGGACTCCTTTCGTCGGGTTGCTGCTATACGGTCAGGGACACCAAAGCGCCAGTCAGTCGGTTTGTCATCAGGGCCGTCGTGGCGCTTTGGTTTCCCCGACACCCCTTCCGCCCTGAAAATTATCACTGTTGTCAGGACGACGGAGGAGGATTCCTTTCGGACTTTCGGATTCTGTTCCGGGTGTCTTTCTGGTTCCTCCTCCGTTCCCGCCGGGCATGCGCTTTGTTAATACTCAATACAAGCCCCGCAGTCGGGATTCCGTCCCCGTGTTTGGGCCTCCGCCCTGGAAACCATATATATAGGATGAAGGTCGGCGGATAATCCGCCTGGAGCGGCCGGTCGGACTCGAACCGACCCGTCGTTTTCTGGCGTGATATTCTTAGCGAAAAGCACTAATACCGTTCTTGTCATCGCGCCCGTCGGCAAACCTGCAGCCGCATGTGGCCAGAATGGTGCAAAAACGCAACATTCTGGCGGTGATTATTGCTGTGCCTTTCTTTCCGCCATCGCTTTCCTTCCCGCTGGCGTCCTGAAATAAAAGATCATGGCGTGAAATGCCTTATTCATGCAGGACGGGCATAAATCCATATTGATGACCGGCTCCGCGTAATCGTTCCGAAAGCGGAAACGCGGCCCGTTCTTTCCGCATGATTCACATTTTCCCGGCATGGTCAATCCGTCGTTCATTCCTCCGCGCCTCCGATCTTTGGCGGTGTCGGCCAATCTATTGCCATCCAATAACGCGGCAAAACGACCATTTGATAATCATATGACCACCAGCCATTTTCTTCCCCTTCCCATGAACAGAGTTTCACGCGGGGATCACAATCCGCGCAACGTTTTAACGCCTCTATGACCGTCTCGCCTTCTTGTGGGACAATTACGTCGGTGCCATAAACCGCGCCGAAAACCTCCACGCCTTCCGGCGGGAGTTGCTTGTCGCAATCAATCCACTTTCTTTCTGTTTCCACTTTGTTGCCCTCCTATTTGTTTGCCCGTATGTTCCAGCGTTCCCGCCAGCGGTTTTCGTTATCGCCATATGATTCGTTTGGGTGCATCCTGATATTCACGAAACGAACCAACGTTTTGCACGTAAGGCAATAAATCCCGTCGACCTCCGCGCTTTCCATGTCTCTGATGGCCGCCAGCTTATCGGCACCGCAAAACGGGCAAGGCTTCATGCCGTCCATTTTCATCCCTCCGCCTTAACCGAACAGCATGGCCGCAATGGCGCTGGCGATTTTCAAATTGATTTCCTGCCGTTGCACAAGGATGTCGACCGCGTCGCTCATTCCCTTGGGATCATCCGGGACGCTTTCCGGCTTTCCTGCCTCCGCCGGATTCAGGCTTTCCCAAATCCTTCTGAGCGTGCCGTTCGTTTCGTATGCCATCGCGTTCGCCCTGTCCAACCTTTCGGCCATGCACGGCCGCCGATCTGTTACCGGATTCATGTCCATTGTGTTACCTCCTATTTATTTAAGTTTTCCCGCCTTTGCGGCGTCTATCATCAAATCAGCCATAAACGGCTTCATGATGCCTTTGTCTCTGAAAACCTCAATCACGGCGATCTGACCGGCAAGGAAACCGGCGGCGTAATCGCCAGCGTCATGGCCCTGGTCTTCTTTCTCGCCTAAAATCTCCGCCATGCTGATCTGGTTTTCTTTCGGCGTCCGTTTCTTGTGCCGCTGCTTCAATCCTTCCAGATATTCCAGATGCCCCGCCCATGTTCTATGCCTGACCGCCTTTTCGACGGCCGACTGGCTCAGGCCTAACCGCTGCGCGATCTGAATGGGTAAATATCCCTTTTCATGGGAGGATATGATCATATTGAAAACGTCTTCCGTGATTTTCGTGTGTATCCTCACGGCCTTTTTACCCTTTTCCATGTGGCTTCCTCCTATCATTCCGCCGGTTCCGTCTGTTCGCCTGTGTATATCTTTTTTCTGTTTACGGCCAACCCCGGAAGGCCTAAACCTTCCCAGCCAACTATGGCCTTGCAATGTGGGCATGTATCCGCCTGGTAGTTAATCGCGCCGTGACATTCACCGCAAACATACCACCATGTACTTCCTCCGCCTTCCAGCTCAGCCTCTGTCCTGATTCTTGTCTCCATGTGCCCTCCTTATCTATACCCGCTTGGCCTGTGCCGCTTTCGCGGTGCCCGTCCATTATTCGGACAATGGCCACGGTGGGGGATGTATGCCTCTATGAAATTGCTGTCAGGATCATCGTCGGCGTCGCCAGCCTCATGGCCATATATTCCCCGGCCGTCCGCCGTAAAGAATGGGTTGCCGCCTGTCATCAGCTTCACCCAGACCGGTTCCGCGTCGACTGTCACGTTTTTGTAACATGTTCCCGTTTTGATTATCAGGATTTCGGCGCCACAACCCCTGCACAATCTTGGCCCGTCGTCATTCCTCCGTGCCATATCTCGCCCTCCTCATTGCCTTCCGGATTTCCTCCGCCTCTTTGGTCAGTCGTTCGTGTTCGGCTTCCTGGCCACGTTGCGGGATCATTCCCGACCGGCCCGTGCTGATCCTCCGCCGGTCGTCCAATACCTGATTCAGCCTTTCGGCCAGTTCGGTGTAGGTCATCAGCGTTCCGGCGGATATCCCCGCCGAATATTGGCCACGGCTTCCAGCGCTGGCGACACGGCCGGTTGCTCAATGAAAAGTTGATACCTGGCCCATTCGCCGTCCGTCATTTTGATGGAAATATATGACGGGTATTTGTCGGCCCTGTTGTCCCATTCCAGCTTTATACCCTCGAAATTGTTGATTTGCGGCATTTGGCGCGGTAAGAATTTCGGCCCGTGCTTTCCTCCGCCGTATGTATTTCTTTCCACAATGCTGGCCAGCGTTTCGGTTGTTTCCCTGGCCTCGTTTTCCGTCCGCCGCTTTCTCACCGACCTGCACCGCCCTTCCCGGCATATGTCCAATCAATATGTTGGTTTGCCATCGGATAAACAACGTCGGCCGCCCGTTCCCATGCTGCCCGGTTCAGATAATTGTCCAGCATGCGGGTGCCGACAATGGCCAGCGCGATCACAAGCGCGGCCAGAAAAATAACGGCTTTTCTTGAAATTGTTTTCATGGTATAATACCTCCGTAACATGTTAAGGCCTCCGGGCCGCTGCCCCTCGACCAGTCGACGGTCGAGGGGCCTTGCTTTTTTATTTCAGTGACCGCAACGGCGGGATTGTTCCGTCAGGATCATAATCGTCGGCGTCAACGTCCTGGCCATCCTCCGCCGGTTCGTCGTCATCAGGATCAGCGTCGGCGTCGTCCTGTTCATCCTCCGCCGGTTCATCCTCCGCCGTTTCGTCGTCTGCCTGTTCGTCTTCCAGAATGTCATCCATGGAAACTTGACCGTCGCAAATCTTGAAACGGCCGTTTTTGTCTTTGAAAATAATGAAATCGTCGTCGGCTTCGTCTTTGTCCGATACCTTGACCGGGATTGACATTGTCGTATTGAAAACAAATTTCGGCCGGATTTCGACCTCGTTGGTTATGTCGTCAACTCGACGATTCAGCTTGATGCCAATCTGGCCCATTACGGTGCCTTCGCTAACGCCAGCGGCTTCCATCTTTTCAATGGCTTTGTTGAGCATGGCGTCCATCAATGCCCGATACTTGAAAAACGGGCGCCCTGTTATGGTGATGCTTTGGGGATTCATATAGTTACCTCCTTTTTGTTATCCGCATATAGCGTGCCGCCGTTGCCTTAATTGCAGGACTGTAAGGTTCGGCGTCTTCTGTTCTTTGACTTCCTGGCCCCGGTTGTTCATCCATTCCCGAAATTCTTCCGGCATGATCTGATAAAACCGGCCGCACGTTCCGACATAGTGAACGGGCGCCCCTAACTCTTTGCATCTGGTTATGGTTGCCGTGCTGATTCCCAACTCTTTGGCGGCCTCCGCCGGTTTTAGGTATCTGGCCATTGTGTTCCGCCTCCCATTTCATCAATCAGCGCCCGTTCCCGTTCGCTCAGTTCCCAAACAACGGCGGCCTCTTTCTCTTTTTCCTTTGATGCCTCCGCGTCTGCTTTCTTTTCCAGTTCCGCCCTTTCGGCGGCCGCCCGGTCGGATATCAGGAAACCGGCCCCGAAAATCTGTTTTCCAACCCGCCGCTGTGCGTCCATTTCCGGAATGACCACACACTCCTCGCGCCTCAGCCGGAACGTTTGGCCATATTTGGCCAGCCTGTAATCCTTCCCGGTGATTACGTTCATGGGGTAAGCGTATTTCGGCAAAGTCGCTGTTTTCGCTTTCTTCAACCTGTCGTTGATGGCTTCCATTCTTTCCCGAAGCCCCCCCTCAATCCGCAGATTGTATTCGTCCATGTTGGTGACATATGACGTTTGAACGACGGCCCCGTTTTCATACATGATTTGGTTACCGATCAGGATAATGCAGCAGCGTTCTTTTCTGGCCGGTTTCTTCAATAACCCGATAATTGTCAACGTCGGCCCGAACAGGAAAAACGGGATATTTCTGGCCAGGTACCAGTCGACGATGCTTGCCAGAATGGAAAACGGCGGATTGTCTACGACCGCGCAACCTTCCGGGTATTCCTCCGCCTGATAATTGCCTCCGGGTTTGAATGGACGGAGAAACCTGTCGCGCCGGTACCCGTATTCCGCCGCCACCCAATCGGCGATGGCGTCATATATTTCGGGCGGTGTGTAGCAGTCGTCCGTGGTTTTTGCTTCTTTGAACTTGTCCACGAAAGCCTGATACTCTTTTTCCCGGTGTTCCTGTATCATTTCGGCCACGCCCGGCATGATCATCTGGCCCCTGATTTCGTCCACCGCCGTCAATCCTCCGCGTCGTCATATGAAAAGCCATATTCGTCTTCCAGAATAATCACCCGTTTGCCGATCTGTTCGGCGAACAGCTTTTCAATGGCCGCCCCGGCGCTTTCTTCCCAACCGGGGAGCATGCCTATGGCGTCGGCTTCCCTGAGCATGGCCAGACATATCGGCATATATGACTCTTCCGGCAATCCAACCGGCAAAACGGCCGGATTGATCACCGTCCACCCGTAACGGTTGGCCAGAAATGCCTCAGCGTTCCGGAAATTCTCCCGGCCCAAATCAATCAGGCCGCGCATTGGCCCCGCGATATAAATCACGTTCACGATGTTGCCTCCTCTTTGAAAGTCCCTATCAGGATCCGCAATCCTTCCAGCGTGACGGCGGCGCTTTTGATTGCCTCCACGTCTTCCGCTTCGATGGCCACCAATGGCACCTCGGCCATTTCTTCCGCCATTGTTTCCCTGGCTACCTCCGCCAGTATGTTCAGGCGTTGGATTGTCTTCTCGATGCTCATGACGTCGGCCTCCTTAATGCTGCCGTGCCGCCCATGGTATTGACCCTGTCAGATAACAACGGGCCGCGTTCAGTCTGATCTTGTACGTTTTCCGGCTCCGTTGTGCGTGCTTTCGTCTCCCCGCCATGATTGTCACCTCCTCATTTTCTGAAATCCTTCGCCGCCGGACAGGTGGCGAAATGGCTGATAAATCCGATCCGCGTTTCTTTGTCGCCGGTACCCGGTTTCCGGCCGCGCTGGACGCTGCCGTCTATCATGACATAGGTGTTCGGGCCACCCGCTGGAACGAAATAGACGCTTTCAGGGTTTACCGGCATGGGTTTGCCTTTGGTCGTCTTTATGAAGGCAATGTCCGCGCCACAACCCCGGCATTGTGTCACCCGTGATAATTCAGCCATTGCTGAGCCGTCTCCCGACCCATTTGAACAGTTTGGCCAGCGACCAAAGGACGACCATCGCCAGCAGGATAAGCAGGGCAATGGCGACCGGCCCCCAAAATGGCGCCGTCACCCACACCCACGACCACTCGATGACATGGCATAATTTCAGGATCACAAACGCGACACCTAACAGTCCGCAAACCCCGATGCCTTTGGCTTCATTGCTCGTTTTTTCGTTCATTGTCTCGACCTCCTAAAATTGATTTATCTTTCTCCCGTGGTATAATTCAGAAAAACACAACGGGAGGGATTCCAATGTTTCGGCGCTTTCTGATTCTCATGGTTACCGTCGTTTTGCTCTGTTCCTCCGCCCTGGCCGACGTCGACGTTTCCGGAATGTCCGATCAGGAATTGAAAGACCTGATTTCCGATTGTTCCGCCGAACTCCGCAAACGCGCCGCGTCGTCCGATCCTGTCGGCGTCCTGCTGTTCGATCAGGGCGGCATGCGGCTTTACCAGACCGGCGACGCCTTCATTGATTCCGGCCGCCTGAAAGTTCCCGTCACCCTGTTCAATGATCTGGAAACGTCCACGGCCAGCCTTTCGCCGGTGTTCGTCGTCTGCAATGGCGTTGCCACTTCTGGCGACATCGGCCCGTGGATTCCTCCGCAATCCATGACGGTGACGGTGCTGGACTTTTCCACGGAAGACTGCAGCATTGATTCCCTTGATGACGTTTTCAGCCTTGTCTTTCAATGGCAAATCTATGCCGCCGGGGAGGGTGTCCTGCTCGAAACGCCCGAGCGTGACGAACACCGTTTCTGGTAACTGTTCCGATCATCCCGGCCGTCGGCTTTTGCTGGCGGCCTTTATTGATTCACTAAAAGTGAACGTTTACCGAAATGAATAAAATCTTTCGGGTAACGATACAGGCTTTCAATCCGGCCGACCATGGCGATATCTGGCAAGGTGTCACCGCGTTCCCAACTTCTTAGTGTGGGCGGCGTGATTCCCAATTCTCTGGCCGCGTCTTTCTGTTCAAACCCCGCGTTTACCCTTGCGGCAGTCAGGCTGATCTTTGGCGGAAATTCCATCATTGTCACTCCTTTCGAAATGGTTCCTGAGCATTATTATATTCACTAAAAGTGAATTGTCAATCCTAAAGTGAATATTTTTTCTTTTGGTGATTGTTTTTCTTTCTTTTAGCGTTTATAATAAGCAATACAATGAAGGGAGGCGCGTCTCATGTCAGACAACGCAAAAGAAATTTTCGGGAAAAACCTCGCTTTTTTACTCGACCGGCGCGGGAAAAATCAGATTGACGTGGCCCGTGATCTGGACGTGGCCACGGGTACCGTTTCCGAATGGGTGCGCGGCAAAAAATACCCCCGCATTGATAAAATACAGGCCCTTGCCGAATATTTGGGCGTTCGGATGTCCATCCTTATAGAAGAAACCGGCATTTCGACCTTCAAAAGAGAAGAAGAAGAAACCCGGCTGCTTAATGCCTTCCGGAAAGCGTCCGACGAAATCAAGGCCGCCGCCCTGCTTTTGCTGGAAACCAGCGCGGCGGAACGTTCGGCCGCTGAAAAAAATGTACTTTGATAAACGGCATTTATTACCCTGACAAATTTAGGAGGTAACCGTATGGCTGGCGTTTATCCTGAAAAGAAAGGTTCGTCAAAATATTGCGTCATTTATTGGTATGAGACTGAAACCGGCCAGAAAAAACAAAAGAAGGTTTCGGGGTTCAATTCAAAGGAAGACGCCTGGGCGGCCGCCAAAGATTTGGAGCGTAAATCCTCCGCCGGGATTGAAGTCAATGGCGACGGGATGACAGTCGCCGAATTGCTCGAACGGTGGTTTGCCGACCGGTGCCCGGATTTGGCCGCCACGACACGGGCCAAATATTCAAACGGCATTGACAAGCTGGCCGAAACGTTTGTTTCTGATCTGACCGTCCGCAAGCTAAACACCCAACGCTTCGGCGTCCTGCTGGACAAACTCCGCGAAACGGTTTCGATCAGGACGGCCGTCGATTACACTGAGCCGTTACGCCTTGCCCTGTCGTGGGCCATCGTGGAGAAGTTGATCCCCGTCAACCCGCTGGCGAACGTACACCTTCCGAAAATCCCGAAACGGCCGCAAAAGATATTATCAGACGCCGACGTTGATGATCTGATAGCCGCCGCCGTTGCCCCCGGCCGCCGGTGCCGTGAGTTCCGTATCCCGCTATTGCTGGCCCTGTATGGCGGCCTCCGCCGGGAAGAATGTGCCGGACTTGTTTGGGAAATGGTCGACTTTGATCATAACCGGATTACAATCCGGGAAGTGATCACCATGACACCCGACGGGAAGGAACATAAAAAAGACCCGAAAACGGCGCTTTCGTCCCGGACGATCAGCATGCCAGCGTTCGTCATGGCCGAATTACAAACCGAATATAATATATTTTTGTGTCGGCCAAATGCCCACACCTTGCAGCACAACCCCGGCCACCGCGTTTGTGTCATGTCGACCGGCAAGCCTTACTCCCTGAAATCATACTCCCACCCGGTTGGCCGCCTGATTGACGAAATCAATGCCGCCCGTGAAAAAGAAAACCGGCCCCGGATGCCGAAAGCCGCGTTTCATGACCTCCGCCACACCCACGCCGCCATGCTGATCCGCCGGGGAATACAGCCCAAAGTGATCAGCGAACGCCTTGGCCATGCGTCCATAAAAATAACCATGGATTTATATGGCTACCTGATGCCCGGTTTGCAGGACATCGTGGCCGACGTGTTCGATCAGGAACACCCGGTACCCGCCGACGACGCCATCGCCGCCGGATGATCATACAAATTGAACCACGTTTAACCATGTTGAACCACGAAAAAACACCCGCCGCGAACTTGCGACGGGTGTCCTTTTTGGAGGCTCTGTTACTACTTTCGTTACTACTTGCCCCCACGGTTTTCGTTACTACTTTTCGGCAAAAGTTTGGAGCCGTTGATTTTCAACGGCTCCGGTGGTGGGATTAGTAGGACTCGAACCTATGACCCCCACGATGTCAATGTTGCCCGGATAACCCGAAAGCCTTGATTTTTCTCACTTTTCCGAAAATATTCATTTCATTGGCGAACATTGAAAGCCTTGAAAACACACGGGCCGACGGAGGCCCGTTACTATTTCCGTTACTACTTTCGTTACTACTTCCCGGCCTTTGCGAAAGTCATTTCATAGGCTCCCATTGCCGCCAATGCCACAATGACGGCGTTTACCATTGTAAGCATCCCGGTCTGTATGTCAAGGCCTGTTGTAAATCCTGCTGCGGCCAGCATGAGCGCCAGGGCGATAATGTAAACCCAGATGCGCGTCGGGATTTTCCATATTCTATCAAGCGGCAATTTCAAAAGCTGGACAATCAGCAACGTCGCCGCCGTGGCCCCGGCAATGGTCGCAATGTATTGCCATGTGAAAGGCTCCGTCGGGAGTTCACCTTCCGCCAGCGCCACGGAACATAGCATGACGGCAAACGTCGCAATCAAGAGGGCAAAAAACAGCTTTTTCATGATGTCTCCTCCTTCAATTTATTGGTTGTGTCGGCAAATTGCGGAATTGATTCCGCATATCGTCCATGATGCCATTAGCGCCCAGGGCATGGTATTGGGTATATATGTTTTCCATGTTTTCCCTGTCGTCGTAATCCGCCCAACCTTTGGCAATATAATGCCTATATCCTTGAAGCAATCTATCCCGAAGGAAGGCCTGAACGCCCAACATAATGGCTTTGTTTTGGCGCTCCATTTCTTCATTTTGTGCCACAATTTGCTCCTGTTTCGCGTCGCGCTTTTTCAGCATGCGCGAAATGATCAGCGCAAAGATTCCCGAAATGATTGACGGGATGCCGACAAGGCTGGCGATTTTCAGAACGGTCTCCATTTCTTTCACCCCCTTCCGATCTGTTCAACGATTTGGTTTTCGACCAGTTCCATGACGGTCAGGAAATGAACAGCGTTTTCCGCGCTAATCTGAATGGTTACCATGTCGCCAGGCTGGACGTCGGCGCCATCGTCCGGGAAACCGTCCCCCGGATCCATCGGTTCGGTTTCGTCGCCCGGTTCATCCTCGCCGGTATCGAATACCAGGTAAACGTTCATGATCCAACCGCGCCGCTGTTTCCAGCTGCACTTGCTCCAATTCGCCTGTTTTTCGATAACCTCGACTGTTTCCCCGTGTGGTACTCTTTCGACAAGGGCCGCCTTTTGGCTGGCCTTTGCCCTCATGTTTACCGTTGATTTGTTAGGCACGTCCACGACGGCCGTCATTGTTTTCGGCATTTCGTCACCTTCCCCCGGATTTTCCGGCGTGTCGTCCCACGGCGGAACCTCTCCGCCGCTGGCGTCGCCTTTTAATATCCTGTTGATTGTTTCGCCGTAATCAAACAGCGTGGAAAGGCCGACCGTGTTCCAGCCGCCGTTCCTGATTGTTTTATCCTTGAAAGGACTTTCCGCGACACAACCGGCCGTATAACTGGAATGTATCGCGCCTTTTCCGGTGCCCGTTCTGATGCCAATGTGGGAGGCGTTGCCCAGGCCGTCATGATAGCCGCGTTTTTCCTCGCCGCCGTCGTAAGCATGAATGAACAGCGTCGCCCCTTTCGGGATGGCTCCAAATTTGGCTTTACATTCTTCCGGACTTCCGACCCACCCGGTTTCTATGAATTTCCGATACCAGGCGTTTGAGCCTTTCAAATCCATGGACAGGCCGCAATCCTTCAAACACTGTTCATAGAATTTTTGGCAATCCATTGTGTCGTATGGCGTGCCGATATACGCTTTTCCGGCTTTGCTGAAATCCTCCGCGTTAATCATAACCATATTACCTCCGCCGATTGATACCAACTTTCATATCGTGCCCGGATATCGTCTTCGATGCCGTCAAACAGCTCGACGCCCTTCATGACCCTGCAGAGGATATCCACGTCCGTCCCGCCGGTCAGTTCGTCGGTCATCGGGAAAACGGTGCCTTTATCGAAATAAATGTCACCCGTCCCGTCGCCGTTGTCGACGATCTCGAAAAACGACCTGAGCCGCCCGGAATTTCCGGACGGCTCCGCGTTTCCCTTATTCATTGGGAATCAGGTCTTCACAACCGCTTTCGATCAGGATTTCCCTGACCTTTTCTTTCAGAAGGCGCGGCACCCTGTTCCAAAGGGCGTGGGCGTCTTCCAGCGTCGGCGCGGACATGATCCGCTGTGCCCAAAGCATGGCCATCATGATTTCCCCTCCTTTCCCGAATAATATCAGGCAAAGCAATGACCGAAACCAAATCATTACTTATACACCTCTTCGGACATTTCCATCAGACAGTCCTCGACGAACGTGATCCGTTCGGCCAGCGACGGCGTCGGCGTCGGTTCCGGTGGCCAGTCGGCCTCCCGTTCCTGCTGCGTCCGTTCGACGACTTCACCCGCGACAATCTTATAAAGCGCCGCGCCATGGTCGTCGGTGAGACGGTCTTCCGGCGTCAAGGTGGTTTCGATTTCCATCCAGTCGCTGTTCCCGGTCATGTCGTTCGCGTTCAGGGCCATCAAAAGGCCACCGATCACATAAGCAAACATTTTCTTTCCCTCCGTTTTCTTTTCTTTCTGACCTCAGACGGCACAAGGCCGAAAAGGTCGAAATATAACTTGTCCATGTTTATGATTGATTTGTATCCGTTCATGTGGCGATTATACCCGCGCCAGCTTTCATAACTGGCCCGGACGTCATCAATGGACATTTCGCCACGGTCGACGGCCTTCCGGAACGCTTTCAGCTTTTTGCGCTGTTTTGTTATGCTTTTCCGGCATGGCCTCATGATAACTTTTCCCGCGTCCGTCGTTTCGAAACGGACTTTCAGAAACGTGAACTTTCGCAATGGGATGATTTGGGTTTTCTTCCAGTTGATCCGGATCCCCAATGCTTCCCATTTCTTTGAAAGGATGGCCAGACAATATTCCAGGTATTGACGACTTTCATGAATGAAATAACTGTCGTCGTTATATCTGGCGGAAAGATTCAGGCCCAACATTTCAACGGCGTAATGGTCGACGGCGGAACAATAGGCGACGGCAAGGATTTGGCTAACCTGACTCCCAATGCCCAGACTCTTTTCTCCGAAACTGTCCACGAAACCCCACGCCAATGATAAAAGACGTTCGTCCGTGAAATTCTTTTCCAGCATTTCCCGCGTCGGCCCGTGTTCGATATTGTCGAAATATCCCTTGAAATCGACTTGTAATATCCAACCGCGATTATTGCCGTGTTTCCTGTAATACTGCCGCAAATGATCCCGGCAACGGAACATGGCGAAATGTATCCCTTTCCCTTTGATGCTGGCGCCGTTGTCGTATGTAAGGCCCCGGCTCAGAACAGGAACAAGCGCATTATCACAAAGGCTCCGCTGGACGACCCTCTCTTTGAAATGTACGCTTCGGATGTGCCTCAGCTTGCCGCGTTCCATCAGGTCGAAACAGATAAACCCTTGAACGACGCTTTCGCCCTTCAAAAGTTTTTGCCTTAGTGTCCATGTGTTCCGCATGACGTTTATCATGTACCTTTGAACGCTGGCCTTCCAATTGACGCCCTTTTTCGAAAGCATTGCCGCCCTTACCAGGCTGGCCGAACTGATGACCTTTTCGAAAGAATAGGTCTGCAGAACTCTTTCCTTTTTCGCTGCGCGTTTGGCTTTCCTCCGTGCCTCCCGCGCTTTGTGCCTTTCCTCGCTTGTCACTTCACCCTCCGAAAAACCATAGCGTCCGGGATTATTATCGTCGCGCATTTCTACCCGTTTAACCGTCCGGACATGAAAACGGAGGAGGCGCGGCCCCGTCCATGCAAGCAGCGTCCGTCCGTCGGTATCGCTATGGAAGTTTAGCGGCATGACCCGCTCGGTCGTTTTCTCCTTCCAGTCGTGGCACGGCTTTCCATATTTGGCAATATGTACTCGGTCTGGCCCGTTCAGCCGATCAGATGACCGGCCGGATTCTTGACGGAATCAAAGCGGCACCCCGATGTTGGTGTTGGCGGCCCCGTTGTTGTTCGGATTCCCGTTGTTGTTGACATTCGTGATGTTGGCGGTGCTGCCCTCGTTCGACGACTCACACCACCAGTTGTTCCGGGAGCCACCGCAGGGTTCGGTGATACAGAAAACGACCTGTTTCAAGTCTGTTTTGATTGCTTTTGATTCTTTCCGCCGTCCTGCTGGACGCGGCTGTTGTCCCTTGCTTTCTTCAACAGACTGGATTCCAGTAAAAGCAAATCGCCCAGGTTGTCCAGCCTATCAATATCAATCTCTTTGTGAGTGATAACCATTTGTTGTATGGCCCTGATAATGCTTTCGTTTGCGTCAATGGCCTTTTGAAAAGCCTTTTTCTTTTTTGCCAATAACTCCTGGGCATTGTTCCCCGCCGGGTATGTATCGAACGCGATGCCGATCCACGTCCACTCCCTTGAAAACATGTTCAGTATTGGAATGGTATAAATGAAACGGCGGCTTTTCGGCACAATCTTTTCATGTGTCATGGTAGAGTTCGATCCCCAACGCCATCGCGTTGTCAAAATATTCCGTTCCGGTTGGTTTATGAAACCTTCTAAAAACGTTACTCATGATTTGGCGACCTTCTTATTGTTGGGGATTTCGCCGCCCCGCTAAAGGGGGCGGCGGTGTCATGCGTTCGCCGCGATCAGGAAGCAAAGCGGCACCCCGATGTGGGTGTAGGCGGCCCCGCTGTAGCGCGGAAACCCGTTGCCGCCGACATACGTGATGTCGGCGGTGCTGCCCTCGGCCGACGACTCACACCACCAGTTGTACCGGGAGCCACCGTCTCCCAGGCCCTTGCTAATATGCCGACGGTTGCCGACAAACAGCGGCCATTGCAGGGCCGCGCCCTGTGCCGATCCGTCGCCCTTGCTGAACGTGGCGTTGCCCCAAACTTCCTTTTCGGTCGGCAGGAACAGGATCCCGCGATCCTTCCACCCCCACCCGGTCGCGCTGGCGGCCGTTTTGGCTTTGGTTTCCATCAGTGACCGCATGCCCTTGCCGTTCGGGCCTGTGTGGATATACGGCCCCAATTCGCTTGCCTGAATGAGTTTTACAAGGCCATCGGAAGGATTGTTCAAGGTCTGATACAGATGGCTGCCCGTCCATGGCTGCTGTTCTGTTTCATCATACCAGGTTTCATTGGCGCTCCGGAATTGCAGCAAAATGGGAATCAGGTCACGGGCCACGGCTAACAGGTGCGGGACGCCGTCGGCAATCTTGCCGCTGTCGCCGTATCTGAAATATGGATTGACCATAAACTCCATTTTGAAAACGGCGTTTGTCAGCGTCTTCGTCGAATTGCTGGCGTAATCCTTGAAGTTGCCGCTGATTGTAATCGGCCAATAATCACCGTCTTCGATCTGGCTGAAATCGCCAGCAAAAACGGCCGCCGCGAAATCGGCCGCCGATGCAAAGACGTTTTTCAGGTTCCGGCCATCATACAGGCCGTTGTGCGGTTTCGGAAGCGACGCCGAATATTTAACCGGGCCATTCAGTTCATTGATGGCCGCCACAATGCTGGCCTTGTCGGTCGTGTCCAGGCTGCCCAATACGCCGATCATCAAATCCCGTAATTGCTCCAGGCTGATGTTCATGTCGGTGCCGTCGCCGGTACTCCACAAATGAAGTTTGTCGGCCAGGACTGGCGTCTGTTTGTTTCCAAACGTGTTAATTGTTCCCATGTTTTTCCCTCCCGTTTAATAGTGTAGGTGTCCATTTATTACCCCGGCGGCAATTTCCGCCTGAGATAACGTCGTGATGTTTATCGTATGACCTTCAAAGTCAACGATAACGTTGCCGCTTTGGTCGGTCATGTCTCCGACTGGCCGCCGCCACGGGCTTTCCTTGAAATCGTCTTCCAGGGTGTCAACCTGAGCCTGTAACGGTGCGACCGTTCCGTCGTCAATGATTGCGGCCAGTTCGGCAATATACGCCTGAATTGTCGCTTTGAAGTTGGCCAAATCCCCGGCCGCCGTGGTTTCGTCCGCCGCTATGGCGTCCTGATATTCGGCCAGCAAAGTCGCCAACTGACTGACAAAATCGGCGTAATCGCTTTCCGCGTCATCCTCGAAATTGTCGCGCCAGTCTTCAAAATCGCCCTTGAAGCCTTCTTTCCATGTTCCCATATCGGCCTCGGTTTCCCCTATGACCTCCGCCGCCTGTGTCGTGAATTGGCTATACAGTTCGGAAAAATCAGGCGTGTCGACTGCACACATAACATAACCACAAACGGACGTTGTTGGCCGCCTGTCGGTGACGTTGGCCTGTGTCACCTTGACAACGCCAGCGGCGACATAGATTTCAGCCACAACAAGCTGATAAACGCCGCCAGACCTGACCGGTGCCGTCGGTACCGGCGCGGCGGAATATGCCCCCGTTACCACTTTGGCCGTTATTTCCCGGTTGCTGTCGTTCCGTTCAATAACGACTGTGTCAATCCGGTCATATGTCGGACTTGCGTTCTGTAAGGCCAGCGACGTGGGCGATCCGAAAAACCGGACTTTACCGTCGCAGTTGCTATACCCGGCGGCCATGCTGCACGTCATGCCCTCGCCGTCCGCCGTCACCTGACACGATCCGGCGAACACCCCGGACGTAAAGAATTTTTTTAACAGGTGTTCGAAACTGTCGGCGTCGTACACTCTGTCCCCGTTTTCTGAATTGTAAAACAGGGCGTTAGATGTTTCGGCCATCAATAATCCCTCCAATCAATTGATTGCGGCAGGGGATCCCCGAAAACCGGGTAAATCTCCATTTTGCCTTTTTCATAGACTTCTTCGATTTCGGTGATCCTCAAATCCACGGTTATGCCCCAACCCTTCTTTTTGACCGTGACAATGTCGCCCAGGTCATAGTTGACGCCATAAATGAAATTGGCGTTTGCGTCGGTGACACATGTGATTGTTGTGGATTCCTGATAACTTGTCAGCTTTTCCCGGCCGCGCTGCATCAACTTCTCTTTGTATTGGGCCAGCGTCATGCCTTCCTCTTGCCGGATGTCTCTGGCGTCAACAAACAATTCACGACGGGCCAGACCGGTGGCGTTTCCGAAATTCACAAAAACGCGGTTAGCGCCCTGACCGTCGCCACCGACATAAACGGCGTTTTTCAGCAACTTATCATTTTCCCGGTATGTCATTTCGTTCAGATTGTCATACATTTCGGAAAAAATGACGCGGTTGTTTACGCCCTGAGACATTGTCCGGTTTGTTCCCTTGTAGGTTTCGAAAAAGATTTTCTTTTCATTGAAATCCGGCCGGAAACGGTACCCGATATCCGAACATTTTGCCAGTTTGGTTTCGTATTCCATCAGGTTTTTATATGTCGCCTGAAATGTGACCGTTTCGGTGAAACCGTTCAAGGTTCCCAATACCACGCGGGGGATAGAATATTCAATCCCGCTTAATAGCTGCCGCATGGCTACTTCTACATAACCGTTAAACGAAACCGTCGGCCGAATGAGCCGCCTGTCCATGTAGCTGGAAATGAAACGCCCTTCAACCTCGATGTGTGATTCTTCTGGCGTGTCCATAATTGTCCGGTCTTCAATTACGGCGGCTTCATTGGCTCCGCGTTTCCAGACTAAATTCCCTTTTCGGGTTAGTTTAAGATTGTCGGCCGTCAACGGGCAAAAGAGCCGGACTTCTCCCGGCTCGTAAAATTTCCGGCGCCACACCATTGACTGTTGGTTTTCCATGAGGCCGATAAAGTTCATATCGGAATTGTAAAATCTTACCTCCATGGTTATACCCCCAGATAATGATACTGGAAAGAAATCGAAATCGTCAGATAATTCTCGCCCTCTACCGCCGAATAACCAAACGTGTTATCGCCGTGCATAAGCTGAATAAATTCTGAATTTTCTGAAAGATATTCATTGATTTCCGTCCGGACGCCTCCGCGTTCGAGGTATACGTGTTTGTTGTTCGTGTGGGTGGTTATGATGACTTTGTCACCTGTCAGCATGTTCAGCGGATTGCCCGACGTTCCGATTTCGATGCTTTCGCCCTGCTCGACATGGGTGATTGCCGGATTTTTAGCAGGGCCACGGGCGGCGATTGTTATGGTTATGCCAATATTGTCGGCGGCGCTGTCGTTCGTGATTGTCTTCAAGCGTTCCGCTGTCCGGCTGCCAAATTCCTCGCCCTCCGCTGTGAACTCATGCGGCCAGGTAAAGTTGGCCACCCAACCGGCCATTTCAACGGTGACGTCATCGGCGTCGACGAAAAATGGATCCGGGCACAATAACGAAATTGTTGCCCGTCTCGACCTTTTCACGGCGTCAATGGCCACACTTTCGACGTGATAGCCGATTTGCCTGATTATGCCATTTTCTTCATAGATGAATACCCCCTCTGATTTCGGTTTGAACAAACTGTATAACAACGAACGGTTTGCCTGATGGTCTGCCTCCGGCCGATCCCTCAGCGTCATAACGATATTACGCATGGCCACGGTCGACCCTTGAAGGGTGGATCCGTCTGTCATGGTATTCGTTGACATCGAAACGTTGTTTTTGTTCTCATAGATGCCTTCGCATGATTCCAGCAGCCAGGGGTTAAATTTGTCGGTAAAAATGACGCTCACATTGTCCTCGTTGGTACATGTGATTTTTCTGGCCATTGTTTACACCCCCTGTAATTGCAGGACAAGGCCCTGCGTGGCGATCCGTGTCTGTCGTGCCGCCTCATACGGTGACAAGGCTTTCGGACTGTAATAATTGTTGTTCTGGACGAAATCACCGCGCCCGTTGGCTGCCGCATTTCCTCCGCTGATGTCCAGCCGGTTGCCCTCCGCCATCAGCGCGGCCTCCAGCGTGTCGGCGGTGAGTTGGTCACGGACGTCGACCATGGATTTGCCCACGATATCCGCGTTTTTCTTGATGCCCTCCGCGATTCCTTCGGGTATCCAACGGCCCACTTCGTCACGCATTACCCGTGATGGTGAGTTAATATCAAGGGCGTCTTTGGCTGCCTTTACGGCTTCTTCCGCCGCCGTTTTCAAGGCGTCTTTGATTTTCCATTTGTTGTTATTGATGCCGTCACGGATTCCGCAGCAGATGTCATCCCCGACGCCCTTCCAGTCGATCCCGGTAAACTGACTCTTTGCGTCGCTGGCCGCGCTCGACATTTGGTTTTTGATGTCGTCGGACTTTCCTTTGATTCCGTCTTTGATTGCGGTGGCCAGATTTTCGCCGTCGGTCTTCCATGTGTGATCCGTGATCTTTTTGGCCGTGTCGGTCACAATGGTGCCCATGGCCCCGGTCACGTCGGAGGCTTTGTCATTGATTCCGTTTTTCAGGTCGGTGGTCAAATCTGTGCCGTTTTTCTTCCAATCGTGATCCGTGATCTTTTTCGCGGTTTCGTCGATCACGGTGCCCATGGCTGTCAATACGTTCGATTTTGCTTCATTGATCCCGTCGCGGATTGCGTTGGTCAGATTCTTGCCGACGCCCTTCCAATCGAACTTTTCAAAGGCGGTTTTTGCCTCCGTCCTCATGGTATCGAACGCGGTGGCCACGTTTGTCTTCGCCTCATTGATACCGTCACGGATGGCGTTGG
>JAFVGH010000122.1 GCA_017475045.1 Fibrobacter sp.
AGTGGCTCGAAGGTGCCCGCGACTGGAACCTTTCCCGTAACCGTTTCTGGGGTACGCCGATTCCGGTGTGGCTCTCTGATGACGGCGACATGATTGCTGTTGGCTCCATTGAAGAACTCCAGCAACTCACCGGCGTGAAGCTCGACGACTTGCACAAGCACTTTGTGGACAAGCTCACCATCGAAAAGAACGGCAAGGTTTACCGCCGTACGCCGGAAGTTTTCGACTGCTGGTTCGAATCCGGTTCCATGCCGTATGCCAGCCGCCATTACCCGTTCGAAAACAAGGAACTCGTGGAACGCAGCTTCCCGGCTGACTTCATCGCCGAAGGCCTTGACCAGACTCGTGGTTGGTTCTACACGCTGACCGTGCTTTCTAACGCTCTGTTCCAGAAGCCGGCGTTCAAGAACGTTATTGTGAACGGTATTATCTTGGCTGAAGACGGCTCCAAGATGAGTAAGTCCAAGCGCAACTATCCGGACCCGAACGACCTTATCGAACGCACGGGTGCCGACGCTATTCGCTTGTTCATGATCAACTCCGCCGCTTTGAAGGCCGAAGACCTACGCTTCAGCGAAGAAGGAGTGAAGGGCATCGTGAAGCAGGTGATGCTGCCGCTCTGGAACGCTGTTGCATTCTTTGTCTCTAACCACAACGCCGATGCCGCCAAGGGCCAGCTCAACTGGAAGCCGGGTCAGGACGTCAAGAGCGACAACGAACTTGACCGCTGGATGCTTGCTACGCTGCAGGATCTCGCCGCCAAGGTCGAAGTGGAAATGAAGGCTTACCGCCTGTACAACGTGGTGCCCGCCGTGATTGCCGCGGTCGATGACCTCACGAACTGGTACGTGCGCCGCAGCCGCCGCCGTTTCTGGAAGTCCGAAAACGATGGCGACAAGAACGCCGCCTACGCCACCATGTACAAGGTGCTGGTGGACTTCTCCAAGATTCTCGCTCCGTTCCTCCCGCTCCTTGCCGAAGAAATCTACCAGATTCTCGTGCGCGAAGTGGACGCCAACGCCCCGGTGAGCGTGCACCTCTGCGAATTCCCGAGTGCTGACAAGTCCCTCATGGACGAAAAGCTTGTGGAACGCATCGCCATGGTGCGTGGCATGGTCGAAATGGGCCGTGTGATTCGCGCTACGAACAACGTAAAGAACCGTATGCCGATTGCCAGCATGACGGTGGTTGCTCATGGCACCGAAGAAAAGAACGTTGCCGAGACCATGAAGGACTTGATCCTCGAAGAACTCAACGTTCGCGAAATGAAGTTCCTCGAAGATGAGACGAAACTCGTGCAGCTCTCCGCCAAGCCGAACTTCCTCGCTATCAAGGCGAAGGGCCCGGATTACGCGAAGAACATGAAGGTGATTTCCGCCAAGCTGAATTCGCTGAGCGTCGATGAAATCAAGGCTCTGCAGAATGGCGAAACCATCAAGTTCGACTTCGGTGAAGTTGGTGCCGACTGCCTGATGCTCAACCGCATCGTGGCCGACGGCATGGCCGTGGAAGCCAACCAGCACTTCACCGTGGCTCTGGACCTCAAGATTACCGACGAACTCCGCCGCGCCTGCGTGGCCCGCGAACTCGTGAACCGCATCCAGAATCGCCGTAAGGACCAGAACTACGCCATCACCGATAAGATCGAAGTGACGCTGTTCTCTGCAAGCGACGTGTTCAAGCAGGCTGTTGCCGAAAACGAAGCCTACATCGCCGGCGAGACGCAAGCAGTCTCCATCAAGTGGGCTGCCGCCGCCGATGGCCTCGAAGCCAATGACGCCGACGGCGAAGCATTCGCCTTTACGACCGTTAAGGCATAGTTAGACGAAAGTCGCGCAATTGTCATCCCCGTCCCTTCCAAGGGGCGGGGTTTTTCTATCTATCTTTACACTATGAGCGAAAATTTTGTACATACCGTCTGCACCGACGGATTCGAAATGGAGTACGCCCAGTTTGGAAACGGCCCCAAGCCCCTGGTTATCATTCCCGGACTTTCCATCAAGAGCGTCATGAAATCCGCCGATGCCCTGCAAGTTCCCTACAAGGTATTCACCGAAAAATACACCCTTTACTTTTTCGACCGCAAAAAGAATATCCAGCCCGGCTATTCCCTGAACGACATGGCACGGGACCAGGCTCTGGCCCTTAAGGCCTTGGGGCTTTCGGGCGTGAACCTTATGGGCGTGTCCCAGGGCGGCATGATTGCCCAGATTATCGCCATCCAGTATCCTGAACTGGTAAACAAGCTTGTGCTGGCCTCTTCTACCTCCAAGGCGGTCCCCTCCCAGATTGAATTGATCGGCAACTGGGCCCGTCTCGCTCGCGCCCACGATGGCGAAGGCCTGGTGAGCGCCTTTATCGACGACTGTTTCTCCAAGCCCTTCGCCGACCGCTACCGCAGAGCCATTCAGGCCATGTATCGGGACGTCACCGATGCCGAAATGGACCGCTTCGCCCTGTGCGCAGACCTTTGCGATACGGTCAACACCATCGACGAACTGCATAAGATTAAGTGTCCTACCCTGGTGCTGGGCGCTGGAGACGACAAGGTGGTTACCCCACAGGCCTCCCTCATCATCGTAGACAAGCTCAAGGCTGCAGGCACGCCCTGCGAACTGGAAATGTACGAGGGCCGCGGCCACGCCGTATTCGACGAGCTCAAGGAATACAAAGACCGCATTTTCGAATTCCTGGAAAAGTAGCCTAGCGCTATGCCTACCCCCGTTGAAAAACCCCGTTACGCCTTTGTAGACCTGGCCAAGGGCCTATGCATTATGCTGGTGGTGTGGCACCATGTGGCCTCTACCTGGGGGCTTGACACCTACCCGCTGAAGTTGTCCCTTTCTACCTTCCGCATGCCCCTGTACTTCTTTCTGTCGGGGCTATTCTTCAAGAGCTACGCCGGCTTTTTTGACTTTTGCCTGCGAAAAATCAACAAGCTGCTAATCCCCTTCGTTTTCTTCTTCATTACCACCTCCTGCATTCTGGCCTTTATCCTCGCCCACTTTCACCTGCGGCCAAACCCAGGAGCCGGTGTTTGGTATGCCTTTATTTGGCAGGAACAGTTCCCGAATTTTCCCATCTGGTTCTTGCTGGGGCTTTTCTGGACCAACTTGATTTTCTACGGAATTTATCTTGTGGCAAAGATGCTCCCGCCAAAATTCTCTAACGGGGGACTTGTCGCCTTATCGCTAGGCATTGGCGCTCTCGGATTTTGCCTCGGGCGGTATAACATCAACCTGCCCATGTTCCTAGACTCCGCCATGACGGCCATCCCCTATTTCTGCGCCGGTCACTTTGCCTTCCGCTACACGGAGCTGCTCAAGCCAAACAAACTGGACAAGCTGAACATACCCTTTGCCCTTCTCGGGTTCGGCCTGGTATTCCTGCTATCGGACTCTACGGTGAGCTATGTGGAGAACAAGTTCCAGCTACCCTTCTGGAGCACCTACGCCTGCGGGCTTTCGGGAGCCATCGCCATCCTACTGCTTTCCAAGGCCATCGGGAAAATCCCTCTGGTCTCTTACTTCGGGCGTTACTCCATTATGATTCTCGTGACCCACGGTTGGATTCAGTGGGCCGTCATCAAGATTCTCCGGGAAAGCCATGTTCACTGGTCCAAAGGCATTTCTCTTGCCTTCGTCTTCGTGGTCACCATGCTTTTATACTTGGGAATCATCCCTTTCATGAGGAGGTTCATGCCCCATGTCACCGCCCAGAAAGATATGATTAAGCGGGAAGCCTAATTAGTTTTGATATAGACTGACTCGCAGAGATTACCGAAATCCAGAACGTAATTCACCTGGACATCAGTCTGATCATCCGCCCAAACAAACGAGAGATCAACCCCTTGCAAGCCTTCCTTGGTTATCTTGAACCATTCCTCGGATTGCGTGAAGCAATAATAATCGTTTTTTGAAAAATCAAAATCACCCGGAGCAAAACGGGACTGTACATCCTCAGTAAAATTCTGCACACTCTCGTTATCATCCAACTGCAGTTTCAAAGTTTCCAATTCCGTCACCACATCATCGGCAACATCTTCCATACACTCCGACGCATCGCATTTCTCGGACACGTCAATCACCGAGTCCAGCACAGCCACACCGGCAGAAGAACTAGAAACATCTACTAGTGAACTGCTGAGCAAGTCAGAAGAAGATGACAAAACGGGTGTCACTTTAGACGAATCGGCTTTCTTTTTACCGGGTTCAAAGCCCGGAATGAAGTTCATCCCGCCATTATCGCTAGTATCAGTAGAGGACACCGTATTGTTGCAAGCAACAAAGCCGATGGTCAAGAAAGCGATTAGCAGTGCACTATAAAGTTGTGAGACTCGCATACCAAACCTCTTTTTTCTAAAAATACAATAAAGTTTGCGCTTGTAAACTGTGCAACAGCCCCTATTCACGCTTTTTAGTGGGCCAAAAGCCAGTTTTCTCCGGAGCCAACGCTAGCCACCAGGGGTACTTTCAGCTCCATGGCCCCTTCCATTTCGGCCTTGACCATGGCAGACAGCTCTTCCAGACGGTCCTTAGGACACTCAAAAACCAGTTCGTCGTGAACCTGGAGCATCATCTTTAGGGGCAGATTTTCCCGGTTGATGCGTTCCTGAATGCGAATCATAGCAATCTTGATCAGGTCGGCAGCAGAACCTTGCACCGGCGTGTTCACCGCCATGCGCTCCGCCATCTGACTTTCCATACGGTCAGAACTGTCGATACCCGCGATGTAGCGGCGACGCCCACTTAGCGTTTCTACGTAGCCGTTCTTGTGGGCAAAAGCCTTGGTGTCGTCGATGAACTTCTGCACCCCCTGGTACATGTCAAAGTACCCGGTGATAAAGTCACGGGCCTGACCCATGGGAATTTTCAGGTCCCGAGACAGGCGGAAAGCCGTCATGCCGTACAAAATTCCAAAGTTCACCACCTTGGCGTCGCGACGCATGTCCGACGTAACCGCCGAAAGATCCACCCCGTAAATAGCCGCCGCCGTCCGGGCGTGAATGTCAATCCCTTCGCGGTACGATTCTATAAGGGCGGCGTCGCCACTCAAGTGTGCAAGCATGCGAAGCTCAATCTGGGAATAGTCCACCGACAAAATGACATTATCCGGATTCTCCGGCACAAAGGCCGCACGGATTTTCTTGCCCAAGTCACTGCGCACCGGAATATTCTGCAAGTTCGGGTCGCGGCTGGAAAGACGTCCCGTAGCCGTTCCCCACTGGATAAAGCTGGTGTGGATCCGCTTTGTTTCTCGGTTCACCAGCGTCGGGAGCACCGACACGTAGGTGCTCTGCATCTTTTTGAGTTCCCTGTACTCTATTATAGCGAACACGATGGGATGAGGAGCGCTCACCGAAAGTTCTTCAAGCACAGCGGCGTCGGTACTGCGCTTCTTGATTTCAGGAAGCCCCAGCGTATCGAACAAAACCTCTCCCAACTGCTTGGGGCTGCCGATGTTGAATTCCAGCCCCGCCATGTCGCAGATTTCCTTTTCCAGTTTCTCGATGCGGCCCGCAAGTTCCACTTCCAGATTCTTTAGGACGGCGGTATCCACAAAAGCACCTACGCCCTCCATCTGGTACAGCACCTTCAGCAGGGGCATTTCCTGGCTGTAGAAGAACTTTTCGTAGTCCATCTTCTGAAGTTCTTTCTGCAGGGGTTCCCACAAGCGCAAAGTATAGACAGCATCTTCGGCGCCGTATTCAGTAGCATCCTTTACAGGCACGCGGTTGAAGGTAATCTGGTTCTTGCCCCGGCCGATAAGGTTCTCGATGGGAATCATCTCGTGCTGCAAGCGCTGCATCACCTGGTTATCCAAACCTAGGCCGGTCTGGCCCGGCGAGAGCATCCAGGCGGCAATGAGGGTATCCACAATGTTCGCCTTGCCAATCTGCGTCACCGAAAGCCCGAAGGCCCGAGACAGCACATGCAAATCGAACTTTGCATTATGGAAAACGAGAGAGCGACGGGGCTTGCCCTCCACCACCTCGCAAGATTCGTCCCAAAACGACAGGAACCATTCTTTTACGGCAGCCCCGTCGAAGTTGCCCACCGGAAAGCCGATGTCGTCGGTATGGGCCATCGGGATGTAGTAGCCCTTCGGGACAGTGCCGTCCTGGTTTGCCGCGGCCAGGCACAGCCCTACCAGATTGCAGGTCATGGGGTCCAGCCCGTCGGTTTCCGTATCAATTCCTATTTCGGTCGCCGCGGAAAATTCCGCCCTCAGCTCACCGAACTTCTCGGCGGTATCCACGCAGATGTATTCCGGAGGAACGTCGCGGGTAGCGGCTTCGGCTCCTTCGCCTGCCGACTCTCCCGAACCTGCAGACACAAAACCAGCCTTGCCGGGAACATTTTCCAGCAGGCGTAGCAGACTGTTGATTTCATGGTCCTTGAAGATGCCCGCCAGGGTATCCACATGGATGCCGTTGTACTCCAGGGCGTCAAGGTTCCCGCTAAAAGCCCGCTTGGTCTGAAGTGTGACCAGTTCCCGACTGAGAAAAGCCTTTTCGCGATTATTCGCCAGATTGTCGTGGAGCCCCTTCTTGGTAATCTTATCCAGATTGGCGTAGAGGTTGTCCATATCGCCATAGTCTGTCAAAAGCTGGATGGCCGTCTTGGGGCCAACCTTCGGGACGCCGGGAACATTGTCGCTGGCATCACCCATCAGCGCCAGGTAGTCCCGAATCTTTTCCGGCGGAAGTCCGTACTTTTCCACCACCTGGGCAGGGCCAAAATCAATACCGTCGGCACCCTTGGTCAGGTGAAACAGGTGAATCTTGTCGGACACAATCTGGGACATGTCCTTGTCCTTAGAAAGAATCACCACATGGTCAAAGCCAGCTTCTACTGCGGCGGTAGCCACGCTGGCCATCACATCGTCGGCCTCGTAACCCGGCTCCGAAAGCAGGGGAATCCCGCTAGCGTCCAGGCTTTCGCCCAAAAGGGGCATCTGGGCGGCCATTTCTTCGGGCATGGGGCCACGATTGGCCTTGTAATCCGGATAAAGTTCATGCCTGAAAGTCTTGGTGTGGGCCACATCCCGAGCGATGGCAAAATGGGTGGGCTTGTGCTTCGCCAAAATACGGAGTACCGCACCCCAGTAGCCATGCATCATAGAAACATCTTCGCCCTTGCTGTTCACCAGCGGGTTCTGGCTATAGGCATAAAACATGCGGAACGCAAGTGCGTAGGAATCGAGAAGCAGTAAAGTTTTTTCGGACATAGAAAGAATGTAGAATTAAAAAAGATTGTCCACTTTTGTCTGGGCTAGCACGCGGTTGTAAATAATCCGCTTGCCCTTGACACCATCGGTAGCGCAAACGTGGTCGGTAGGCGGTTTCAGAAGAGACGTTACCAGATGGGCCGCCACGGTTTCGGCATGAACGGGCCGCACATAAGCCGGAATCCATTCGGGGTGGGCTCCGATGGTCTTCTGCAGAAGTTCCTCGCCAAAACGCCTGTCCTTGTGCTTGCCAAGCAGGAGCGAGGGGCGAACCAGAGTAAGGCTTTCAAAGCCCATCATGGTAAGGCCCTCTTCCAGCATACCCTTGAGACGGTTGTAAAAGAAGGGAGAATGGCTGTCGGCCCCCTGGGCGCTGACACACAGGAAATTCTTTACACCTTGCTTTTTGCAAGAGCCGCCAGCGAAAGGGGCAACCGCACATCTACTTTTTCCTGAGCAGCCTTACTGCCAGCCTGTTTCTTAGTCGTGCCCAGGCAGCATATAACAGCCTTGCAATCCTTGAATCCGTCCAATATAACAGACTTGTACGCTCCGCTGACCTGTTCAAAATCCACCTGTTCAAACTGGATTTTCGCGGCCCCCTGAAGAATACCAAGTTCACCGAGATTTGGCACGGTGCGTACCGGGCAATAGACCTTCGCCACAGCATCCAAACGGGAAAGAAGTTTTAGGACATTCTTTCCCACAAGACCGGTGGAACCAAGCAAAGCGACTTTCATACCTGCAAATTAGCATTTGCGGGAGTACCCGCACCCCCTTAAAAGCCAAAGATTTCTAAATTCTTGTGCGTAAATTTTTAACCCTAAAACCATAGGCTTGATTATATGGCAAAATCTTTCAAGAAAGCAGAGGAAGTGGCCGTGCTCGGAAACGACGCCGAGTCCTTCCGCAAGGCCTTTACCGACCACATCCACCACACGCTGGCCCGTAACAGCGCCACCGTGACCGACCACGAGAAGTTCCTGGCCGTGGCATACGCCGTCCGCGACCGCCTGGTGGATCGCTGGATTAAGACTCAGGAGACTTACTACCAGAAAGACGTAAAGCGCGTCTATTACCTGTCCCTTGAATTCTTGATTGGCCGTACCCTCGGTAACTCCGTGTTGAACCTGGACGTGGAGAGTGCCGTCACTGAAGCCCTGGACGAACTGGGCATGACTCTTGAAGAACTCCGCGAACAGGAAGTGGACGCCGGCCTCGGTAACGGCGGTCTCGGCCGCTTGGCTGCCTGCTTCCTGGACTCCATGGCAACTCTCGAACTGCCTGCCACCGGTATGGGCATCCGCTACGAATACGGTATGTTCAGCCAGAAGATCGTGAACGGCGAACAGGAAGAACAGCCGGACAACTGGCTGCGCCTCACCAACCCGTGGGAAATCGCCCGCCCCTCCAACGCCATGAAGGTGCCGTTCTACGGCTACGTGGTCAGCTGGACCGACGAAAAGGGCAAGCTGCACAACCGCTGGGAAACCAAGGACTACGTGCTGGCCCTGCCCTACGACACCCCGATTCCGGGCTACAAGAACAACACCGTGAACAACCTGCGCCTCTGGAGCGCCAAGTCCACCGACGACTTCGGCCTCAGCTACTTCAACAACGGCGACTACATCGCCGCCGTGCAGGACATGGAACTTTCCGAGACCATCTCCAAGGTGCTCTACCCCAACGATTCTTCCATGAACGGTAAGGAACTGCGCCTCAAGCAGCAGTACTTCCTGTGCTCCGCTTCTTTGCAGGATATCATCCGCCGCTTCAAGAAGCTCCACGACAACGATTGGAAGGTGTTCCCCGAGAAGGTGGCTATCCAGCTGAACGACACCCACCCGGCCATCTCCATCGCCGAAATGATGCGTATCTTGCTGGACATCGAAGGCCTGGAATGGGACGAGGCTTGGGAAATCGTGACCAAGACCTTCGCCTACACCAACCACACCTTGATGCCGGAAGCTCTTGAAAAGTGGCCCGTCAGCCTGTTCGAAAAGCTGCTGCCCCGCCACCTGCAGATCATTTACGAAATCAACGCCCGGTTCCTCCGCATGGTCAGCATGAAGTGGCCCGGCGACAACGACCGCCTTGCCCGCATGAGCCTTATCGAAGAAGGCGGCTGCAAGATGGTCCGCATGGCCTACCTCTCTATCGTGGGTTCCTTTGCCGTGAACGGCGTGGCCGCCCTCCACAGCGACCTTCTGAAGACCACCCTCTTCAAGGACTTCTACGAACTGTGGCCTGAAAAGTTCAACAACAAGACCAACGGTGTGACCCCCCGCCGCTGGGTCCGCAAGGCCAACCCCGCCATGTCCGAAATCATCACCAAGAAGATCGGTGACAGCTGGGTCAAGGATCTGGACGACCTGCGCAAGCTGGAAAAGTTCGCCAAGGACGCCGCCTTCCAGAAGGAATTCATGGCCGTCAAGAAGCAGAACAAGGAACGCCTGGCCAAGTACCTGAAGGAAACCCAGGGCGTGGATGTTGACGTGAACACCTTCTTCGACGTTCAGGTCAAGCGTATCCACGAATACAAGCGCCAGCTGTTGAACATTCTCCATGCCATTCACCTGTACATCCAGCTGAAGGACGGCAAGGAAATCATGCCCCGCACCATCATGATTGGTGGTAAGTCCGCTCCGGGTTACTGGATGGCTAAGCAGATTATCCGCCTGGCCAACGCCGTGGCCTCTATCATCGATGCCGACCCGGTTTGCAAGGGCAAGCTCAAGATGGTGTTCCTGGAGAACTACCGCGTGTCCTTCGCCGAGAAGATCATCCCGGCTGCCGACCTGTCCGAACAGATTTCTACCGCGGGCACCGAAGCCTCGGGTACCGGCAACATGAAGTTCGCCCTCAACGGCGCACTCACCATCGGTACGCTTGACGGCGCTAACGTAGAAATGAAGGAAGAAGTGGGCGACGAGAACATCTTCATCTTCGGCCTTACCGTTGAAGAAGTCACCGACCTGCTGGCCAAGGGCTACCGCCCCCGCGACTTCTACGAGAAGGACGACGACCTGCGTCGCGTTATCGACCTCATCGGCTCCGGCTTCTTCAGCCCCGATCGTCCGGAACTGTTCAAGCACATTGCCGACAAGTTGCTCACCCACGACCCGTACATGCTCTGCGCCGACTTCCGCAGTTACGTGGACATGCAGGCCAAGGTGGCGAAGGAATACCAGAACAAGAAGGCCTGGGCCGAGAAGGCGATCCTCAACGTGGCTCGCATGGGCAAATTCAGTTCCGACCGTACCATCAAGCAGTACGCCGAAGAAATCTGGCACGCCAAGGCCTGCAGCATCAAGCTGTAATTAGCCCGTTTGTCAAGTATCAAAAATCCCGCGAGCAATCGCGGGATTTTTTCATTTGTAACACGCGAGACTATCTATTCAACATCCAATCGATTGCAGAACTAACATGAATCGTTTTCCCGCCGACTTCAACATCCCTTGATTCATCGTAGGTAACTAGAGTAAGATTATCACACTTCAACTTTTCCGAAGCCGACACTAATGCTGACGTCTCTCGTCTAAAGGTTTTCGCATCGTTAATATCGTACGAAACCTGTACAAGTTCTACGGCATTCCCCTGACTACAGACAACAAAGTCGACTTCTTTAGATAAAGTCGAAGGTTTGTAATAATAGATATCATTGAAATTCCTGGAAGAACGCCTCAATAATTCAAGGTAAACAGCATTTTCCAGCCGCCATCCCATATTTTGCGACAACAGGGATTCATCCCTATTTGCTATGAATCCCGTATCAACGGCATAACTTTTTTGATTGCGGATACGTTCCTTACTCTTGAAGGAATGCTTTTTCAACAAGCCAATCAAAAACGCTTGCTTTAGATAATCCACATACTTAGCTACCGTTATCGAACTCCCTAAGCCGAACAGTTCCGCAATATCCTTGTAGTTGACTTCTTGGCAGTTGTTGTTCAGCAGATGATTTGCGATATTCTGCAACACCTCAGCATTCCTTATTCTGAAGCGTTGCTTAATATCCTTTTTGATTATAGATTCCAAAAGACTTTGAACATAGGAACGCTTATTGCGGATATGGAGCAGTTCAGGGAACCCACCATCCAAAAGATAGTCCTTGAATGCCATTTTCCTCTCAGCATCGGCCTTTGTCGTAATGTTGTCAGTATCAACCTTACGGAACGTACAGAATTCAGCAAACGAAAACGGATATAGGCGAATTTCGTTATAGCGACCCGTCAGGTGCGTCGCCAACTCGCTACTCAGCAGTTTGGCGTTCGAACCCGTGACAAAAACATTCATTCCCTGACGTAAGAGACGGTTCACAAAAAGGTGCCAACCGTCTATATTTTGAATTTCATCAAGAAAAACATACTTGACATCCAATCCGTAAATCTGATAAACGCAAGAAAGCAAAGTATTAAGATCATCACTCTTAAGAGAATACAAGCGATCGTCATCCAAGTTCACATAGGCATAGGGAATACTTCTCCCCTTTAAGACCTTATGGCATAATGTGGACTTTCCACTACGACGCACCCCGATAACAACCTGGGCTAAATTGGAATCGAATTCAAACAGGGATTCCTCATACCTTGGAACAAGGGCCAAAACATCCATATTCCGGATTTCTTCTTTTTGTTCCGCCAGGACCTGTAAAATGACCTTTTCATCCATAAAAAGTCTCCAAACTGTACTAAAATATAGATTTTTAAAACATAAAATGTGCTAAAATATAAATTTTTACCAAAAATAATGTGCTAAAATATAAGTTTTAACCATATGAAATGTGCTAAAATGCGCCTTTTATACTTTCCTAGGGGAAATTTTGCCGTTTCAGCACACTTTTCTAGGGGAAAACGCTAAAATCCCGCTTTTTTGCAATTTTCGGGGTAACCCCTTTCTGTTTTCTTTATATATATTTCTAGTGACATATTGAATTAGAGTAGTACTCTTGTTCCCGTTGTAAAAAGACAGGAAAAATATTATGGCTATTTTCGAAGGAACTTTAAAAGAATTTAATTATTACGTAGGTCCATTCGCACGCAACATAATACAGCAACTAACAAAAAAATCAAAAAAAGGGAAATGCTGCGAAATGTGCAAGAAAAAAGATGTTGTATTGCAAGCCGCACATATTCATGGTGAAGAAAGGGTTCAAGTCATAGAAAAAATACTAAATGATTTTTACAAGTGTAACAACGGTAATTATAAAGTTGACCTAGAAGAATTCTTGGAAAAATTCAGGCAATTCCATTTACCCATTGAAAACCATTTCAAATTTCTTTGCGAACCATGTCACCAAAAATATGATTTAAGAAGTAGAATATCCGACATTGAGAAGGTCAAAGTATATTTGAACAGTCTCTCTCCAGAGAAAAGAAAAAATTTTCTTCAAGAAATGGGATTGGCTGAAATATAATTTCTCATTTTTCATCACGAAATTAAGCCTATTTGTAATACTTAGAAAAACATCATTTCAAGAAAAAAGTAGCAATTGTCAAATTATGACAACTGCATGAATGTATATTTACCATAAAGAGTTCCACTTTGACATGGAGGATTCTTTATGAACGCAAACGACCACGAATTTCACGAAGAGTCCTCTCGTATCAAAATCAATCAGTTTGCCAAAGCACTTGACAAATTTGGCGGAAGCAAAGGCGTAGAAAAGATTTTATCCGAATCTATTCATGAACATAATAAAAACAAAAATTATCGAAAGGCACTTGACCTAATTCAGCCCCTGTTTGACATCGTAAGGGATTGTCCTTTGCAATCAGATGAATCAATCAAGTATGTTTCCATATCAAGAAGATTCGAATGGGACATATATCAGCATTATTTCCCAACATCACCCAATCAAAAGGTAAAGAACATTGATTCCATCTGCCCCATAAATTTCATACTTCGCCAATACGCACTCGCAGCATTGGAATTAGGGGACACATCTACTGCATTAAGCACAATAAGCATGGGGATAAGATGGAATCCCGTATATGCACCATACGGATTAATGCTTGCGATGTCACACAGCGATGAAAAAGAATGGGATAAGTTGCTAGAAGATCTCGTTTTCTACATTAAGTACGCTTACACTACACAAGACCTTATCAACTGCTTTACATTTTTACGACTTTACTTTATAAAGCAGAAAATGCCCGAAGAAGCACTGTATTGTAGTTATATGCGGGCCGATTACACTGGCGATGATAGCATATTGGGAAATATCGCAGATGATACAACCACATTTTTAAAAATGCCCAATGTTGATAAAAACAATCTCACTCGTAAAATAATGACAGAACGTTTCAAGAAATACAGCATTACACTAGGATTCAATCCTGTTATTATTGCAATTGCAAAATCGCATCTCGAAGAAGCATGCCTTGCAGAAGACAAAAAATCGGCCGAATATTATTCATCTATCTTGTCGGGACTTCAAACAAGACAAGAAAGAACTAATGCCTATGTGCGACGGCAATTTATTGAACATTCCCAAAAACATCCGAATTACGCACTAAAAATATCTAACGGCGATTCAGATATATTGCAACTTTTTCTAAGCTAACCACCGCACATCCGAACGCAATCGGCGGCGTTTTGGGCGGCGCGGCGGCCCCAGTCTGTACAGGCCCCAGCCAAAAGTTTCAAGAAGAATCGGTGTTCGTTGTCCAGGGAATCGGGCACGTGGGCAATTTCGCCTTCCGGCGTGTACCGGGCAAGGCTTACCGTATATCTTGACTTGGGGAACTCCACGGCGATTTCCCGCATGTCGCAATTGCTCTTGCGGTTCACGTAAAAGTCGGCGATGACGCCCCGGTATTCTCCCGAGGCTACCCGGAGCCGCATCATAGCGGAATCGAATTCGGCCTCGTCATTGGACGCCTTCTTGCCCGTCTTGAGCCATTCTAGTTTCACGTCTTCTGCACGGAACATGGTAAGGAACATGCTCAGGTCGTGAACCAGCAAATCCAGCATCACGTTCACATCGCGGCAGCGGCTAGAATACCGATGTTCGCGCCTGAAATCCAGACGCACCCCTGCCCCACCCTCGTTGTTCGCCATCCGGGCGTTCAGTTCGGCGACAAAGTGCTTGCGGAAGTTGAGGAAGATGGGATTGAAACATTCCGATTGAGCCACAAACAGGGTAGTTCCCGAGGCAGCGGCCAAGTCCACCAGCTCCTGGGCCTGTTCGGCCGTGGTGGCCAAGGGCTTTTCTACAAAGACGGGGATATGTCTTTCCAAGAAGAATTTCGCGTAATCGTAGTGGGTCGTTGCCGGGGACGCAATGACCGCAAAATCCACCCCCGCCTCGCCCGCATTTTCAAGATTTAGTTTATCTACAATCCCGTCAAATTCAGTTTGAGTGTCAGCCACAGCCACAAATTCTACACCGCACAGTTCGAAACGGCGGCGATGGCGCTCGCCCATTGTCCCGTTGCCTACAAGTACTGCCTTCATGACCTTACTCGACCTTCTTGTTTGCACGCTTAGGGTCGTAGGGGTCCACGTGCACCAAGGCATCCACCACGTTCTCGTCGGCCTGGATCAGCAGTTGCTCCACCTCTTCGGCCACGTCATGGGCCTCCATCAGACTCATCTGGGCATCCACCACGATATGCAGGTCCACATGCAGGTCGCTCCCCACATAACGGGTACGGAACCCATGGACGCTCATCACCTTCTCATGCCCGAGGGCGATTTCCAGAAGTTTCTTGGCCACCTTTTCGTCGGCCCCCTGGTCCACCAGCTGCTTTGCCCCCGGAGAGGCAATCTCGTAGGCCGAACGCAACACGAAGAAGGCCACAATCAGGGCGCCCACCGCATCGGCAAACCAGAGCTGCGGAAACACTAGCGAGATGACCACCGCGATAAGCACCGGAATAGAACTGAAGGCGTCGCTCCGATGGTGCCAGGCGTTGGCCTCCAGAGCCTGGCTCCGGATCTTGCGCCCTTCGGCGCGGGTATAGTGGAAAAGAATCTCCTTCACCACAATGGATGCAAAAGCCATAATGGCCGCCAGAAGTTCGGGGTGCTTGCCCTCCCCAGACAAAAGCGATATGATGGCCCCGTAGCCAAGGCCCACGCCTACCGCCGCTACCGAAATCCCAATACCCATGGTCACCAGGGTCTCGAAACGTCTGTGACCGTAGGGGTGTTCCGCGTCAGGCGGCATATTCCAGAAATGACTGCCCACAATGACCGCAATGTCGGTCACAAAATCCGATGCGCTGTGGATAGCGTCTGCCACTAGGGCCTGGGAACCCCCAAGCACGCCGCCTGCGAATTTGCCGAGAGTCAGGACAACATTCCAGGCAAGCCCCACCCAGGTTACACGGCGGACTTCGCCGCCATCATCTTTCTTTACGACACGAGTCATAGTTAGTGGCTAGCAATATAACAAATAGAAAAGGCAACCGAAAGCGGTTCTCGCGCATCCAAGTTTCTGTAAGACTCAGTAATACTTTTTATTTTTGTCCTGAACCAATGAAGAAACTGCTGAAAATACTCATTGTACTTCTTGTGCTCGCGGCTATCGCCGTGGGCGTCAAGTTCTTTTTCTTCAAGAAGGCCGGAGCTGCCGAAGTAGGCGTTCCCGTCAGCGCTCCAGTCCAGAAGCTCACCCTTTCTACCGTCATTTCGGCCACCGGCACCCTGGAACCCGTGGACCAGGTAGAAGTGGGCACCCAGGTTTCCGGCGACATCGCCGAAATTTTCGTGGACTTCAATTCCAAAGTCAAAAAGGGCCAGGTCATCGCGGAACTGGACAAGTCCAAGCTGCAGTCCACCCTGAACCAGGCAGAAATCGCCCTCCATTCCGCCGAAATCGACTACCAGTACAAAGCCAACACCTACCAGAGAATTTTGGCACTGTCTCAGTCCAACAGCGCCAGCGCCGTGGACCTAGAGCAGGCCGAATACAACATGAACGCCGCCAAGTACGCCCTGGAGCGCAGCCAGAACGACGTGGCCCAGGCCAAGTTGAACCTGAGCTACGCCACCATCAAGAGCCCCATCGACGGCGTGGTGCTGAAGCGGGCCGTAGATGTAGGCCAGACCGTAGCCGCCTCCATGAGCACGCCCACCCTGTTCGTCATCGCGAAAGACCTGAAGCAGATGAAGGTCATGGCCGACGTAGATGAAGCGGACATCGGCTCGGTGAAAAAAGGCCAGAAGGTCACCTTCACCGTAGATGCCTTCCAGAACGAAACCTTTACGGGCAAGGTGCAAGAAGTCCGCCTGAGCCCCACCACCACAAGCAACGTGGTCACCTACACGGTGGTCATCAACGCCAAGAACCCGAAACTCAAGCTTCTACCCGGCATGACGGCCACCTGCACCATCGTCACCAAAGAAGTGAAAAACGCCCTCACCATTCCGGTAAAGGCTCTGAAATTCTCCCCTGCCACAGGAACCACCTTTGCTAAGCCAGAGAACCTGCCGCCACCGCCAGATGCGGCCGCAGGCGGATTCCCAGGAGCCTCGCAAAAAGGCGCAAAGAAAGGGACAAACCGCCCGCCTAAACAGGACGGCGACAAAGTCTGGATAAACCTGAACGGCAAACTGGTCCCCCACCCCGTAACCATCGGTATGAACGACGGCGTGAACGTGCAAATCCTTGCAGGCCTGGAGCTGGGCGATTCCGTGGTGGTTGGCCAAGAAGTCCTGTCCCGCACAGAAGCCGGCAAAACCAGCGGCGGCAGCCCCTTCATGCCTGGGCCGCCGGGTAAGCGGAAAAAATAATCGCCCATTGTCATTCCTGGCTTGACCAGGAATCGCCAGACATGAAAAAAGAAAAGGCCGCGGACAACCCGCGACCTAAATTTCTTCTAGTCTGATTCGAGACCTTAGTTCTTAGCCTTGAAATCTGCCACGTTCTGTGCGAATTCAACCAGGTATTCCTTAGCGGCCTTGACCACGGCCTCGGGCACGTAACCGAATTCCTTCTCCAGCACGCCAGCCGGGGCCGAGGCGCCAAAGCGTTCCAGACCGCAAGCCTTGCCGAAGCCGCCCACCACACGGTCGAACAGCACCGGAAGACCGCTGCTCAGAGCGAACACCGGAGTCCAGGGCACCAGAATCTTGTCGCGGAAAGCCTTGGGCTGGGAGAGGAACAGGGCCGGGCTGATCATGGAAACCACACGGACCTTCTTGCCTTCGCCGCGGAGGACTTCGGCGGCTTCATGTTCCAGCAGCACGTCGGAGCCGTTGGCCACCAGGGTCAGGTCCGGCTTTTCGCCAGCGGCGGTGTTGTCGCTTACAATGTAAGCGCCCTTACGGCAGGCCTTGGCGGCTTCGTAGCGGTTTTCGCCGGGGAGGCTCTTCACCACCTGGCGGGTCAAAATAAGAGCCGTGGGGCTGTCGTTGTTTTCGAAAGCCATTTCCCAGGCGGCAAGAGTTTCGAAGGCGTCTGCCGGACGGAGCACCAGCATCTCGGACTTGCCGTTTTCCTTCTTGAGGTCTTCCAGCAGGCGGATCTGGGTCTCATGTTCGATGGGCTGGTGTGTGGGACCGTCTTCGCCCACGCGGAAACTGTCGTGAGTAAACACGTACTTCACGGGGAGTCCCATGAGGGCCGCCATACGGATAGCGGGCTTCATAAAGTCGCTGAACACGAAGAAGGTGGCGCAAATCGGATACAGACCACCATGGAGAGCGATACCGTTGCAGATGGCGCCCATGGTCAGTTCGGCCACGCCCACCTGCACAAAGGCTCCCTTAAAGTCGTTCGGGCGGAAGATGCCCGTCTTGTTGAGGAAGGCCTGAGTGTTGTCGGAGTTGGAAAGGTCGGCAGAACTGCAGATGATGTTGTGGTAATTTTCGGCCAGGTAACCCAGCACCGTACCGCTGGTAACGCGGGTAGCCACGCCTTCCTTAATGGGGAGCTTGGAAAGGTCCAGCTTGGGAGCCTTGCCCGAAAGCCATTCGTTCAGAGTGGCGGACTTCTCGGCGTTAGCCTTGTCCCATTCGGCCTTCTGCTTTTTCCATTCGGCGGCGATACCGCGAAGTTCCTGCTTGCGGGCCTCGAAGCCAGCCTTCACGTCGTCGAAAATCTGGAACGGGTCTTCGGGATTGCCTCCCAGGTTCTTGACGGTAGCTTCAGTAGATGCTCCGGCAGCATTCAGGGGCTGACCGTGAGTGCTGACCTCGCCCTCGTAACTACGGCCGTCTTCGGCAACGGCGCCCTTGGCCATAGTGGTATGGCCGTAGACGAGCACCGGGCGTTCCGTTTCGGCCCAGGCCGCCTTGAAAGCCTTGCGGAGTTCGGCAATGTTGCTGCCATCGCATTCGATAACGCGGAATCCCCAGGATTCATACTGGGCCACAAAGTCGTGGCTCATGACCTCGTCGGTCTTGCAGCTCAGCTGCACCTGGTTTGCGTCGTAGAAGAAAATCAGGTTAGAAAGCTTAAGGTGACCGGCGATACGGCCCACGCCGTAGGCGATTTCCTCTTCGAGACCGCCGTCAGAAACCAGGCACACCGTCTTATGTTCCAAGATAGAACCGAAACGTTCCACCATGAACCGTTCAGCGATGGCGGCACCCAGAGCAATGCCATGGCCGATTCCCAGAGGGCCCGAAGAGTTCTCGATACCGAGAGCCACGTCTACTTCGGGGTGGCCCGGCGTGCGGGAGCCCAGCTGACGGAAGTTCTTGATATCGTCCATGGTGAGTCGGCCCACCAAGGCCAGTTCGGAATAGAGCAGCGGACTCATGTGGCCCGGATCCATAAAGAAGCGGTCGCGAGCCATCCAGTTCGGATCATCGGGATCAAAGCGTAAGAACTCGGAATAGAGGAGCGTTATAGCATCGGCAGCTCCCATCGCGCCACCCGGGTGACCGGACTTGGCCTTTTGGACCATGGCGGCGGAAAGGATACGGACATTGTCTGCGGCTTTGGTAACTAACGAGTCTTGCACGACCAACCTCTTGAAGGTGTTGAAATTCGCGACCAAATCTAGCTTTTATTGGACAATCTCTCAAGGTGATTTGGGCAACTAAAGCCCCATAAAACAAAAAAAATTATATTTAACAGCAATGAAAAACTTTATCTTATTGTTACTCAAAAACTTACTGCACCCGGCTGGAATTATTGGGCTGATTATCGCCCTCGCCATACCTTTCCTCATTTACCTGGGTCCCAACGTAGGACACAAGGACACCATCCGCATTTTGGACCTGAACCTGCCCCTGCCCCTGTTCCTTGTGCAGCTCATCGCGGTCATTCTGCTTTGTTTCCTGCTCAAGAAAGACTTTAGGGAGTGGGTCAAGGGCATTCTCCCCGAAAGGCCCATCGCTTTGGCCGCCCTGATTTCGGCCATTGTCCTTGCCATATTTGCCGGAACCCAAATCGAGGCCCGCCACAGGGTCCAAAGCGACGAAAGCGTGTTCATGTCTGTCGCCCAGAACATGTATCACAACCACCAGTCCGGCACCTGCAACCAGGGAGAATTCAACAAGGGTCAGCTCGATTGCACCAACAAGAGCAACAGTTTCAAGTCCAAAGGACTCGCCTTCCTCTACGTGCTTGGAATGCCCCTGTTCGGCACGGACCTGCACTGGATTTTCAAGGGCGAACTTCTGCTGCTTCCCCTATCGTTCTTGCTGATGTTCCTTGCCATCGTGGCGTGGACAAGGCAGCCCCTGCTGGCATTCTTTGCAGCACTTCTCATGGCACTGCAACCCACCGTACTTTTCCAGTTCCGTGCCATGTCGGTGGAACCCCTGTACATATTCCTTTCGGCCCTCTCCCTTTTCGTTTTCAAGTGGGCCATTGACCGTAATACCATTAAGCATTGGGCACTCTTGGCCCTAACCCTCGCCTTCTTCGCACAGACTAGACAAGAAACGGTTTTCTGCCTTTTACCCTTTATCCTGTTCTCCCTACCGAAGCTCCTGGAAAAGAAGGACTTCAAGGCACCCGCTTTCTTCGTTCTCCTCTCACTATTTTCCGCCCCAGTATTGATAACCATCAGTTACTACCAGGGATTCGGATTCCAGGGTGGCGAGTTCTCTGCCCACGGACACTTTATCGAAGACCTGGTAAACAACTGGAAGGTCATGACCAAGCCCCTGAGCGACAAGGGCGAACTTGTCAACCCCTTCCTCACCTACTTCAACTGGCTGTTCCTTGCCGGGCTTTTGTACCTAGTTTACCGTGCCGTCATGGATTTCCGCAAGGGCAACAAGTTCTACCTGGGAACCCTCGTGTTCCTCGCCCTGTACCATATCCAGACCTACATGATTCTGGAAAACGTCTCCGGCGACTTCGGTATCGAAATCAACCAGCGTTACAGCCTGGTGATGATTCCCAGCATGGCATTCCTTGCCGCCCTCCCCATCGCCCACCTGATCGAATACTTCAGCTACGATTCCAAGGCCAAGAAACAGACTTCTGCGGCTCTTGTACTTGGGCTACTCTTTACACTGCTCTTTGCCGGCTGGACCTTCCACTACAAGGAAGACTTCAACAAGAACATCATGTACAACCGGAACCACCTGACCACCGAAGAGCAAGAAATCTGGAAATGGCTCTACGAACAGACCCCCAACAACAAGCTGTTCATCTACGGCAGGCCCTGGCACTTTATCGCCTACGGCATTTCGGCATACCATTACGACAAGGTCCGTCAAATGAGCGATGGGCAGATTCAGCAGCTCCTGGAAAAGTACAACAACGAAGTCTACTACATCCGCGGGCTTGACTGCTGGGATAGCCATACTTACCACAAGAAGGCCGTAGAACACCGTATCGCCACCACTTGCGACGTTTTCGAAAGGGAAATGGACCTGGAAGGTGTCAAGAACATCTTGATTACCAACAACTATTGGGTGCAAATCGCAAAGTTCAAGGGCCGCAAGAACTACAACCCCACAAACATCATCAAGGTTTCTGAACCCACGAGAGGAATGCTAGAAGACAGTTCCGCTGTCGCAGGCCCATTACTCTTGAACTTCAGACTCATGGAACAGCCAGGCGCACCTAGAAACTGGAATGTACGAATTATCCATAACAGGGTCATGATAAAAGACACCGCCTATGTTCCAGGAGATTACAGCATCCTAATCGCAGATGACCAGCTACAGCCTGGCTACAACATTTTCCGCTACATAGTCATGGAAGGCAACAAGGTGCTGGCCCAGGTAAGCAAGACTTTCTTCAACGAAGCAGGCGGAGTCCAAAAGCTTACCGAACTTCAATACGAAAAGCACCACCAGGACTGGGGCAGCTTCAAGGTCAACCAGAGCATTGACGGAAAAAAGCTCACCCTTAACGGACAAGAATTCAAGGAGGGAATCGCCACCCACGCGAACTCCGAGACCGTCTATGACATCGGGGCCAAATTCAAGACCTTCCACGCCTCCGTTGGACTGGATGACGAGTCCCTCTGTAGCGAAGGCGTGTCCGTCCAGGTCATTGGCGATGGCAACGTGCTCACAGAGACTCCCGTGTTCAAGGCCGGCAGCCTCCTCCCGCTTACCGCCAATATCGAAGGAACAAAAAAGCTCACCATCAAAACTACCGCCAAGGGTAGCATTGACTGCAGCCATGTAGACTTTGTAAATCCCGTGTTGATACCGTAGGTTCCTATGCTTCTATCCGTCATCATTCCTGTCTATAACGAAGAAGAAATCGTCGCAGAGACCTATCGCGTTCTAGAAGAAGAACTCAAGGAAATTGAGCACGAACTCATTTTCGTGAATGACGGTTCCAAGGACCGCACCCGGGAAATCCTGGAAGGACTGATTCCTGCAGGGTCCGCCAACAAGCTGGTGAACTTCAGCCGAAATTTCGGGCACCAGGCTGCCTTCAGCGCAGGGCTGGACCATGCCCAAGGTGATGCGGTGGTGATTATCGACGGAGACCTGCAGGATCCTCCCGCCCTCATCCACGAGATGCTCGAGAAATGGCGTGAAGGTTACCAGGTAGTTTATGCACAGCGCAACAAGCGCAAGGGCGAGACCATCTTCAAGCGGTTCACAGCCTTCTGCTTCTACAGGCTTATCGGCAAGCTCACCAACATCGAGATTCCGCCCGACACCGGCGACTTTAGGCTTATGGACCGCTGCGTGGTGGACCAGCTGAAGAACCTTCCCGAACGGAGCCGTTTCTTGCGCGGGCTGGTTTGCTGGGTAGGCTTCAAGAAGATTGGCGTCAAATATGACCGTGCCGAACGCACCGCAGGCTCATCTAAGTATCCCCTGCGCAAGATGCTCCACCTGGCCGGTGACGGCATCACCGGATTCAGTTCCGCCCCGCTAAAAATCAGTTTCTATATCGGGCTGTTCGCCGCCCTCATCAGTTTCGGTGTGTTCGTCTGGTCCATTCTAGAAAAGATTCTCTCCCCCGCCACCACGGTGCCGGGCTGGGCATCTCTCATGACGGCCATCGTGTTCTTTGCCGGCGTACAGCTTATTTCCATCGGCATTCTGGGAGAATACATCGGCCGCATCTACGACGAAGTCAAGCAAAGGCCGTTGTACATCGAGGATAAGAAATGAAATCCAAACTTTTTGTGATGAGCGCCGCCAGTGGCGCAGGTAAGACCACCCTGAAAGACAAGGTTATCGGGGAGTTCCCCGACATCGTGTATTCCATCTCCGCTACCACCCGTGCTCCTCGTGAAGGCGAGGTAAACGGGGTTCACTACTTCTTCAAGACCAAGGAAGAGTTCGAGCAGATGATCAAGGACGATGCCCTGGTGGAATACAACCTAGTCCACGGAAACTACTACGGCACTCCTAAGAGTTTCGTAGAGGACATGCTCAAGCAGGGCAAGCGGGTTCTCTTTGACCTGGACGTGTTCGGCAAGGTGAACTTTGACAAGGTCTATCCCGATGCCACGGGCATCCTGATTTTGCCGCCCAGCGAAGAAGAACTGGAACGCCGGCTCCGTGGCCGCGGTACCGACTCCGAAGAGGTTATCCAGACACGGCTACACAACGCCAAGAAAGAGATGGAATTCGCAAAGACCAAGGGCAAGTACGAATACACCATCGTGAACGACGACCTGGAGCGAGCGGCGGACGAGCTCAGGAAGATATTGACGCCGTAACAACGCTTTACAACAAAAAAAAACGGACTTGTGCCGGGGCGTTTTATTTTTACGTCATGGCGGCCCTTGAGCCGCCATCTAGCGTTTTGTTACAGAGAAGCCAGGAACTTCTGAGCCTTGTCGGCGTAGTTCTGGTTGTCGCCGTAGACTTCCAGCAGGCGTTCAGCCGTGTTCTTGGCCTTGGCGTCAAGACCCTGCTGCTGGTAGACCAGCGTGAGCTTCCACATGGCATCAGCCACCATGGGGGCTTCGTCTACAGGTTCTTCTTTCTGGAAGCGGTCTTCCTTGTCGCCGGTGCGCTTGCCGAATTCGCTAATGTACTTTTCAAGCAGGTTGGCTGCAGCAGCGTAGTCTTCCTTTTCCATCTTCACAGCGGCAAGGCCGTGCATGGCGGCGGAACGGACCAGCACCACGGAACCGGCATTGTCCAAAGACTTCTGGAACAGGGCGGCGGCACCATCCAGGTCGCCTTTCTCGTACTTGAGGTTACCCGCATAGAGGCTAGCCTTGGCGAGGGCGAGGCCTTCCAGAGAGCGGCCGTTAATCTTGGACTCGAGTTCCGTGAGGGCGCTGTCCTTTTCACCAGCATAGAGGAACGTCATGCTTGTACCCAGGAGTTCGGCCTGTTCAGCAGCGGCAGCCTTGCGGGAATCCCTCAGCTGGACCACACCTGCTACCACAGCGAGAATCACCACGAGAGCGATGACAACCTTGGTTCCATGATGGACAAAAAATTCCTTAATTTCAGAATTATTCGCATTTGCTTCGTTAGCCATAATATGCATCCATTTTGAAAATTTGTGAGCAATCATAGAAAAATTTGGGATTCTTGCCAACCGAAACAACGCCGATATTGACAAAAAAGGGCCCTATTGCTATTTTTGAGCCCGCTATGCCACTCTAGCTCAGCTGGTAGAGCAGCTGATTCGTAATCAGCAGGTCGGCAGTTCAAATCTGCTGGGTGGCTCGAAAATCCCGCATTCCGAACGGTTTGCGGGATTTTTTCTATATTTGGCGCCCTATGAATCCGAACGGCGCCATCATTGTACAGAGCAACCTCGAAATCATGGTCGAGGTGGACAATCCGAACTACGAATCCGCACGCGATGCCATCGCCCCCTTCACCGAACTGGTCAAGAGCCCCGAGCACCTGCACACCTACAAGATTTCACACCTGAGCCTCTGGAACGCAGCTTCCACAGGGCTTCGCGCGCCCGACGTGCTGGAACGTCTAGAAAGCCAGAGCCGCTACCCCATTCCCCAGACTGTCATTACCGAAGTGGAAGACTACATGGCGAGGTACGGGCTGCTCCGCCTGCGCAAAGACGTCGACCGCCTGCTTCTGGAATCCGACGACACCTACATGTTCACCGAGATTTGCCACCTGAAAGAGGTGGAACCCTTTGTGGTGAAGTTCCTAGACGAAAAGCACGCCGAAGTGGACCCCGAACGCCGTGGCCACCTGAAAATGGCCCTCACCAACGCCGGGTTCCCCGTCGAAGACCTGGCAGGCTACATCCAGGGCGACCCGCTGCCCATCAAGCTCCGCGAAACAACATTAGAAGGTAAGGAGTTCAAGCTCCGTGACTACCAGAAAGAGGCGGCCCAGGTCTTTTACGCCAGCGGCTCGGAAAAGGGCGGTTCCGGCGTCATCGTGCTCCCCTGCGGTTCCGGCAAGACGGTTATCGGCCTTGCCACCATGGCCCTAGTCCAGACCAAGACACTCATCCTCACGCCCAACATTTCCGCCTCCCGCCAGTGGATCCGGGAAATCTGCGACAAGACGGACCTGACCATCGACCAGGTAAAGGAATACTCCGGCGAAGTGAAGGAAATCGGCCCCGTGACAGTGGCCACCTACCAGATCCTCACCCAGCGTAAAAAGGGAAAGGGCCCGAACAAGCAGGGCGAACCCGAACCGGATGACCTGACCGACGAAGAAGTCAAGAAGGAACTCTCGAACTTCCCACTGTTCAGCCAGGAAAAATGGGGCCTCATGATTTATGACGAGGTGCACCTGTTGCCGGCCCCGGTGTTCCGCCTAAGTACCGAGATGCAGGCCACCCGCCGTCTGGGGCTTACCGCCACGCTGGTCCGCGAAGACCACAAGGAGACGGAAGTGTTCAGCCTTATCGGCCCCAAGAAATACGACATTCCCTGGCGCGTGCTGGAAGCACAGGGCTGGATCGCCACCGCCGACTGTAACGAGATCCGCATTCCCATGGAAGCGGAACTGAAGATGAAGTACGCCCTGGCACCGGTCCGTGAAAAGATTACGCTGGCCAGCACCAACCCCGAAAAGACAGACATCGTAAAGCGCCTCCTCACCTACTTCGACAAGGACGAGGACCGGGTGCTTATCATCGGGCAGTACATCGACCAGCTAGAAAAGCTGTCCCAAGAACTGAACATCCCGCTGATTACGGGAAAGACCCCCAACAAGGAACGCGAACGCCTTTACGCCGCCTTCCGCCATGGGGAACAGAAGAACCTGATGGTCTCCAAGGTGGGGAACTTCGCCATCGACCTTCCCGATGCCAACATCCTCATCCAGATTTCGGGAACTTTCGGAAGTAGGCAAGAAGAAGCCCAGCGTCTGGGCCGAATTCTGCGCCCCAAGAGCGACGGCGGCATGGCCCACTTCTACAGCATCGTGACCCAGGATTCCAAGGAGCAGGAGTTCTCCATGAACCGCCAGCTGTTCCTCACCGAACAGGGATACGCCTACAAGATTATCAAGCGCGGGGACTGGGATATCCTCAGCCGCACGCCCGAAGAACTGGCCTCGCGGTAACCCTCTAGTTGTCGGCGAGCTGGATCTTTAGGCGGCTTCGGTACACGTCGCCATCGGCGGAAGCTGTATATTCATAACGCCCCGCATACAGAATCTCCAGACGTTTCTGGAAGGTCGAAAGCCCGAGGCCACTCGCCTTTCGGGGAGACTTGGACACCTTCGGGAAATTGGAATTTTCCGTTTCCAAAACAAGTTCGTCGCCCTGTTGCCTGATGGTAATATGGGCAAAACTTTTCCCCTTGGGGTTCTTGCTGTGCTTCAAGGCATTTTCCACCAGGGGCATGGCAATCAAGGGCGCCACCGGAGTTTGCGGGTCTTCCATTTCCACATCGAATCGGTAATCGAAGCTGTCGTCTAGCCGGAGTTTTTCCAGGTTCCCATACATCCGCAAAATTTCCACATCTTCTTCCAGAGGTATCGCGTCGTCAGCTGTCTGGTACAGGGTTACTCGCAAAAGTTTCGAAAGCTCCGTCATAGATTTTTCCGCCCGCTTGGAATCTATGGAAATCAGCGCTGTTATGTTGTTCAAGGTATTGAACAGAAAGTGGGGCGAAAGCTGGTTTTTCAAAAATTCCAGTTCATATTGCAAACGGCTGCGTTTCTGTTCCCTGACCACAAAACCGCGTAGGATTTGCGCCGATATAAGGCGGTAAAACACGCAGATGACACAAACTAGGCAAACCAGTACAACAAAGGAAAAGACGGTCCAATAGCTGAAATGTCCCTTTACCGAAGAGAACATGTAGGAATTGAAAAAGTAATTTGCTCCCTGATCGGGAGCCCTGTCTATCAAAAAAAACACCACTTCTCGCAAGAAACAGGTTACCAAAATAACGACAGCATTGTATACAAAGTAAATTCCATAATGCTTATTGAGAATGTAATTAGGAACGAGAAAATTGAGGTTAAGGCCGAACACCCCGATACACATCAGCACGGGGAAATAAAAATTCATGAGTTCTCGCCAGTCCAAACCGATTACCGAACGGGTAACCGGATCCCCGATGTAGAGCATGGGAAAAATCAGGATAAAGAGAAATATGAGTATCTGGGGCACGTAGGCCGGGACAGGGAAAGACAATTTTTCCTCCTGTTCCAGGATTTCACGAATTTTTTTCTCGTATCGATCGAAATCCCTTTCCTGGGCCCCCTGCCACCTCTGTCGAAGCTTGAAAATGGAAATTTTGCTTTTTTCTGGTTCCATAATGACAAAAATAGGTCCAAAAAGGCCCCTATTAAAGGCCGAAATGACAAATTTATGACAAAAAAGCGGTTTTTCCCGACAAAAATCAAATTAAACTTTTGCAAGGACAGGGGTACTTCCTGACACTTTGAAACGGAGACGGAGGTAGATTTATAAGCGTAAAGAAAAGGATCTACCATGAACGCCGCTACCTACACTCGTGATGAAAGAAGTACTTATTTTCAGTATCTGGAAGATATTTCTTCTATTCCCCTGCTGACCCCGGCCGAAGAAAAGGTGCTGATCAAGAAGGTCAAGGAAGGTAGCCGCGAGGCTTTGGATTTGTTGGTCAAATCCAACCTGCGTTTCGTGGTGAACATCGCAAACCTATACAAGGGCCAAGGGCTGGAAGTGGGTGAACTTATCAGCGAAGGCAACATGGGCCTTATCGAGGCCGCCCGCCGTTTTGACCCCAGTCAAAAAATCAAGTTTATCAGCTACGCCGTATGGTGGGTTCGTCAGAACATCACCCGCGCCATCGCCGAAAAAGGCCGTATGGTCCGCATCAGCGCCGAAAAGGAACTGATCCTGCGCCGTTTCAACAAGAAGGGTGGCAAGCTCAAGCAGGTCGTAGGCGGAAGCTACATTTTAGACAGCGATAGCCTGGAAGGCGTTTCCAAATACAAGGGCGACGCCATCAACAAGGTTCTGATGATGGGCAACCGCACTTCTTCTCTGGAAGCCCCCGTCGGTGAAGACGGAGAGTCCACCTTGGGCGACTGCATCGCCTCTAACGATTTCCGCACCGAAGACCTGGCCGAAAAGAACAACCGCCGCGAAGTTTTCGAAAAAGTTTTGAACAAGAACCTGGACAAGCAAGAACGCGATATCCTCAAGCTCTATTTCGGCTTCAAGATGGACAGCGACCTGAACCTGAAAGAAATTTCCCCCATGGTGAAACTCTCCAAGGAACGCGTCCGCCAGCTCAAGGAAAGCGCCCTTGCAAAGCTCCGGAACGACCGCATCCAGAAAATCCTGGACGAAGCGGCATAAAAGTTTTTCTCCTCTCTCTCCTATTACCAAAAACCGGCCTTTATGGCCGGTTTTTTCCGTTTTTGGGGCAAAGTTTCGCCCTAAGAAATTGTATCTTTTGACCATGACTATCAGTAGCTCGATTTTGCGCAAAGCATTTGTCCTTACCTTGGCCACCCTGGGCCTAGCCACGGCTGCCGAAAAGGCCACCCCGCCGGGAGACTTTTACGACGAAGTATCTAGGCTGAACAAGGTCTTTTCTGAAGTAAACCGCAAGTACGTGGAAGACGTAAACCCCACGGAACTCACCGATGCCGCCTTGAACGGTATCCGGAACATCTTGGACCCCCATACCACCGTATTCACCCCCAAGGACTACGAGGGGCTTAAAGTTTCCATGGAAGGAAAGTTCGGTGGCGTGGGTATCACCATCAGCCTACGTGACAATATCCTCACCGTGATTTCGCCCCTCTCCGGAACCCCGGCCTTCAGACTTGGCATCCGCGCCGGCGACCGCATCCGTAAAATCGACGGCAAGGACACCAAGGGTCTTTCCCTGGACGACGCCGTAAGCAAACTCCGTGGAAAAATCGGCACCGACGTGACCGTATCCATCGAGCGTGAAGGCGTACCCGAGTTGATGGACTTTACCATTACCAGAGCTGAAATCGTGGTGCACGCTGTCCCATACTACGGCATGGTCAGTAACGATATCGGCTATATCAAGCTTGCCACCTTTAGCGACAAGACCCTGAGCGATGTGGAAAACGCCATAAAGAGCCTACAGAAGCAGGGCATGAAAAAGCTGATCCTGGACATGCGCTATAACCCCGGTGGGCTTTTGAACCAGGCTATCGAAATTAGCGAGCTGTTCCTGAAGCGCGGCAACGTGATTGTGAGCACCAAGGGCCGCACCCAGAAGACCGAGAGCCACGCCCGCAAAGATGGCATGGTGAAGCCCGATATGCCCATAGTGGTACTTGTGAACCAAGGTTCTGCCAGTGCCGCCGAAATCGTGTCCGGTGCCCTACAGGACTGGGACCGCGCCTTGATTATCGGAAAGACATCCTTCGGTAAGGGTTCTGTGCAGACCATTTTCCCGCTGGACAATCAAGGGAATGCCCTGAAGCTTACCACAGCCTTCTACTACCTGCCCTTCGGACGCTGCATCAACAAACCCGAAAACGGCATCAAGGGTCTGAAGATTATGGAAGACGAATACGCCGAAGGCGAAGAGGGCGAAGCCAAGGCCGATTCTACAAAGAAGGACACCGCCAAGGTGGACACCTTCTACACCAACAACGGACGCATGATGTTTGGCGGTGGCGGAATCACCCCCGATGTGGACGTGGATCTTTCGCCTATGCCCTGGGTTGTCCAGGTGCAGGAACGCATGGCCATGTACTTCAAGTTTGCAGTGAAGGTGCGCCCGGGTCTCGACAAGTCCGGAGTCAAGATGGATGCCTCCTGGGAAGTCCCCGACTCCCTGTACACCCAGTTCAAGGAATTCTGCCTGAAAGACACCAACTTCATGAAGGTGAAGAGCAACGCCCTGGTGGGGGTGGACCAGCTGGAAAAGAGCATTATCCAGGAACAGAACTACATGGGTGACAGCTCCAAGACCATTACGGACACCACCCTGGCCGCACGCCTTGCCAGCATGAAGAGCGCTCTGGAAGAAAGGCGCGAAGCCCAGTTCGACGAGAACAAGGAATACATCAAGGACGGCATCAAGCGTGAACTGCTGACTGCCATGGTGAACGACTCCGTAAGCACCGCGTTCTCCCTGAAGCGCGACGAGCAGTTGAAAGAGGCCATCAAGTACCTGAGCGACATGAACCTCTTCAAAAAGGCTATGGCGGCCCCCACCAAGAAACAACCTGAAGCCAAGGCCGCTGCAAAGCCTGCCACCAAGGACAACAAGAAAAAGAAGTAGGGACTAATTGATTGCAATGATGAACAGCGCCGCCGATTCCTTGGGACACTTCGTCCGAAGGTTTTTCAGCAAAGTCATTAGCTACATCAAGTTCGTGTGGGAGCTGTTCAAGAACATTCCCGGTGCTTTCTCTAATTTCCACACCACCGTAGAACAGATGCAGGTGGTGGGCATTACCAGCATCCCTGTGGTATTCGCAGCGTCCATGGCCACGGGCGCTATCATGTCGTGGCAGCTGGCTTACCAGTTCGGCGACATGATCCCCATGATGTTCGTGGGCATGGCTGTGGGAAAATCTGTGATGGTGGAGCTTTGCCCCATTCTCACCGCGATGGTGCTGGCGGGCCGTATTGGCGCCTCCATGTGCTCGGAGCTTGGAACCATGGCGGTGACCGAACAGCTGGATGCCTACAAGGTACTGGGACTTAGTCCCTTCAAGTTCCTGCTGGCTCCACGCCTTATCGCCACCGTCATTATGCTGCCGGTACTGACCATTATCAGTATCTTCATCGGTATCGTAGGCGGCTACGAAGTGGCCCACCTGTACAAGGAAGTCTCGTGGTCCGTGTTCTTCTACGGCGTGCGCATGTTCTACCACAACTGGGACTTGGTGGTTGGCCTTATCAAGGCTACCCTTTACGGATTCTTTATTTCTAGCTACGCCTGCTTCTTTGGCTATTACACCCACAGTGGTGCAGAAGGCGTGGGCAAGAGCACCAAGGCCACCGTGGTGGCCGGCATGACCAGCATTCTGATTGGCGGATTCACCCTGTCCAAGTTGTTGCTGGTGTAGTTTCCATGGCCTTTACAAAACGCAAGAGAAAAGAATTTACCGGCCACAAGGTCGTGGACGTAGAGCTGCTTGTTGACCGCGTGCTGGAGAAGTTCAAGCTGGCCGACGAGATGCAATTCCAGAGCCTTTCGGAACGGTTTCGGGAGGTAGTGGGAGACCTGATTTTTCCCCATGTAAAACCTGTTGAAATCAAGAAGGGAATTCTCTCTCTAAAGGTGGACAATTCCGCCTGGAAAAGCGAGTTGTTCCTTCAAAAAAAAGCTATAATTGACAAGTGTAATTTAATGCTCGGAAGCCCTGTAATCCAGGGCATCCGCTTTGTGTAGTTTAGTACAGTAGAGGCGAAAACCTCAGAGGAAATATGGCAGAAGAATCTGAAGAATTGAAGAAGGCCGAAGAAGCCTATAGCGGTTCCAGCATTACCGTTCTGGAAGGCCTTGAGGCCGTGCGTGTGCGCCCCGCCATGTACATCGGCTCCACCGACATCCGTGGCCTGCACCACCTGGTGTGGGAAGTGGTGGACAACTCCGTGGACGAAGCCCTGGCCGGATTCTGCAACCATATCGAAATTTCTATCCTGCCGGGTAACGGCATCCGCGTCACCGACAACGGACGTGGTATTCCGACCGATATCCACCCGAAAGAAAAGATCGGCACCATCGAAGTGGTGATGACCAAGCTCCATGCGGGTGGTAAGTTCGACAGCAATTCCTACAAGGTCTCTGCAGGTCTCCACGGCGTGGGCGTGAGCTGCGTGAACGCTCTTTCCAACAAGTTGGTGGTAACGGTCCGCCGTAACGGCCGCGTCGTTAAGCAGGAATTTTCCCGTGGCATTCCTTGCGGCCCCCAGGTCGACGTGGGACCTTCTGACGGAACGACAGGTACCAGCGTAGAGTTCTATCCGGACGATACCATCTTTAGCGAAACGGTCTACGTATACGACACGCTGGCCACCCGCTTCCGTGAACTGGCCTTCTTGATGAGCGGGCTTCGCCTGACCCTCACCGATGAGCGCGACCCTGAAAAAATCCAGTCCGACACCTTCTGTTTCCCGGGTGGCGTTTCCGAGTTCGTACGCTACGTAGACGAACACCGTACGCCCCTGTTCAACGAGCCTATTCACCTGGTGCTCCCCAATGGCGAATACCCGCTGGAAGTGGCCATGTGGTACAACGACGGCTACCAGGAAAACTTTTTCAGTTTTGTGAACAACGTGAACACCTACGATGGCGGAACCCACGTGACGGGCTTTAAGACAGCCCTCACCCGCGTCATCAACAAGTTCGCTGCTGAAATGCCCAAGGGCAAGAAAGAGGCTCAGATTACCGCCGACGATATCCGCGAAGGTCTTACCGCCGTTATCGCCATCAAGGTTTCACAGCCCCAGTTCGAAGGCCAGACCAAGCGCAAGCTGGGCAACTCCGAAATTGCAAGCTACGTGAACAGCGCTTTTGGCGCCAAGTTGGAAGAATACTTCCAGGAAAATCCCGCGGCCATCAGGGTGATTCTCGACAAGGTCTACAACGCAGCCCTTGCCCGTGAGGCGGCACACCGCGCTCGTAACCTCGCCCGCCGCAAGAACGTTCTTGAAAGCGGCGGACTCCCGGGCAAGCTGGCCGACTGCAGTAGCCGCGATCCCAAGGAATGCGAATTGTTTATTGTCGAGGGTGATTCCGCTGGCGGTTCCGCAAAGAGCGGACGTAACCGTGAATTCCAGGCGATCCTCCCTCTCCGTGGTAAAATTTTGAATGTGGAAAAGGCAAGCCTCCACCGCGTTTTGGACACCGAAGAAATCCAGAACCTGGTAAATGCCATCGGCACGGGTATCGGCACCGAATTCAAGATTGAAAAGCTCCGCTACGACAAGATCATCATCATGACCGATGCTGATGTGGACGGATCTCATATTCAAACTTTGCTGCTCACCTTCTTCTTCCGCTACATGCGGCCCCTGATCGACGCTGGCCACATTTTCCTGGCCATGCCACCTCTGTTCAAGATGAAGGTCGGGCAGAAAGAACGCTACCTTTTCGACGAAACTGAAAAGGACAAGGCCATGGCCGAAGTTGAAGACCGTAAGAACGTACAGATTAGCCGATTCAAAGGTCTTGGCGAAATGTCCGCCGAACAGTTGAACGACACCACCATGGACCCCAAGAGCCGTTTCTTGAAGCAGTGCTACGTAGAAGACGCCGTGCTTGCCGACCAGATATTCAGCATGCTCATGGGCGAAGACGTGGAACCCCGCCGCAAGTTCATCGAAGACAACGCTTACAAGGTTCTGAACGACCTGGACATCTAAACCATGAACCCGACGAAGGCCGATTTTCAAAGCGTCTTAGGACAGGCCCGCGAGCTGGTCAAGGATCAGCTTGCGCTTACCGAGCAGGTCATTTTGGACGTGGCGAAGAATGCTCCCGCCGGAATTTCGGACAGGCTTGCCACCCTTTTCCAGAAGAAGGGAAAGCGTATCCGTTCTACCCTGCTTTGCCTTATCGCCAACTGCGGAAAGAATCCGGCTGACATTGACCGTGTGGCACACGCCTGCGCGGGTATTGAGTTGTTACATTCTGCAAGCTTGGTTCACGACGACATCATCGATGACACCGAAGTCCGGCGTGGGCAAAAGACGGCCCACAAGGAATGGGGCACCCAGGTAGCCGTGCTTATCGGCGACTATGTGCTTTCTCAGTCTATGCAAACTGTTATTGAGGAGCCGGAACGGAACATTCCTGTGATACTTTCCAAGGCGGCAGACCAGCTGATCGCTGGCGAAATTTTAGAGCTGGACCACTGCGGCGACATGGAGCTTTCCTTCGAAACCTATAACCGGATTATCGACGGAAAGACGGCGGCCCTCATTGACGCCGCTGCACGAATCGGCGCCATTCTGGCCGGATTCGAAAAGCCTCTGGTAGACAAGTGCGCTGAAATGGGCAGCCACTTCGGCATTGCCTTCCAGATTATCGACGACCTGCTGGATTACGGCTATGGTTCTAAGAATCTGGACAAGGCCAAGTTTACCGACCTTTCCAACGGGCTGATTACGCTGCCCCTGCTGTACTATTTTGGCAGCTGCAATCCTGATGAGCGTACTGAAATGGAAGCCCTGATCAAGCGAGCCTCCGAAGACAGCGTTCCCGAGCAGATTATGCAGAAGCTAAGCGAAAAGGGAGCTTTTGACAAGGCCAAGGCCACGGCTCAGGATCATCTGGAAAAGGCCCTGGAAATTGCGCAGACGCTTCCCAACGGTAAATTTACCGACGAGATTGTCGCCATGTTTGCAAGCATGAGCGACCGCGGAAATTAAGCGTTCGCACTATTTACGGCGCATCCAGAATCCGAGAAAAAGCACCACGGACAGGATACATACGGCAATAATCGCCCAGAACGTAGCCGGAGAACCGACCACGGCATCGCCGTTCATGCCAAAGGGCAACTGAACGTTCATTCCAAACAAACTTGCGAAGAACGTCGGGAGCGAAATAGAAATCGTCACGATGGTCAAGTTCTTCATCAGGCTGTTCACGTTATTGTTGATAACGCTTGCGCGGGCATCCATCATAGACGTCAAAATGTTGGCGTAGATGTTGGCCTGTTGTAGGCTCTGCCCGTTCTCAATCTGAATATCTTCTAGCAGTTCCCGTTCGGCTTCGGTCCAGTTCAGACTGCGGCCCATCTGGAGTTTCTTCAAAAGCGTATCGTTGCTGTTTAATGCGCTCACGTAGTAAATCAAGCCCTTGTTCAAGCTGAACATGGAAAGCAAGTACTTGTTCTCCATGGAGGTGTTGAGCCGCTGTTCCAAGTCGTCGTTAATACGGTTGATAATCTTCAAATGCTCGTTGAAGTGGTAGATGGCGTAACTCAATACCCTAAGCACAAAGGTATTCAGACTGTCAATCTTAGAGAACCGCTTCTCATCCATCACCGGAATGTCGCTATCGGTCAACAACAGCACCCAGTCCTTGAAGATGAAGATACCGAAGGATTCCACCCGGAACTGGAAGTTGTCGGCAGCGGAATAGTTCTTGGGCTTCTTAAACACGATGGTGGTAAAGTCGTCATCGTATTCGATACGGGAAAGCTCGTCAGAGTCGAATGCGGAAGCGATGGTATGTTCGGTGATCTCGTATTCCTTGACCAGGACGCTACGCTGTTCCTGGCTGAGGGAGCCCATCATCACGATGTCTGCTGCATCTTCACTCGGTGCCACCGCCAGACGACCCGATTCGATCTTGTAATACTTGAGCATAGGCGCCCCCTTTATCGAACGGGGTAAATATAGTAATTAGCGGGCCATAAGCTATAAAGAGAATAAAGATATAAGAAAAAAGCCTCGGCATTGCCGAGGCTTTTTAATACTTATTTGTAGTAAACTACACACCCTTCTTGAACTTCTTGCTCCACCAAAGAACGATGGGAGAGCAGATGCACACAGAAGAGTAGGTACCGATGAGAATGCCGAAGCACTGCACCAGGCCGAAGTCGCGGATGGAGGAACCGCCCTTCACGGCGAGAATCACGCACACGAACAAGGTGGTGAGGGATGTCACCATGGTGCGGCTGAAGCACTGGTTCAGAGACTTGTTGATGGTCTCGCCGAAGTTGCCGGAGCCAAACACTGCGGTATTTTCACGGATACGGTCGAAGTTCACGATGGTGTCGTTCACGGAGTAACCGATCATGGTCAGCAAGGACGCAATCAAGGCACCGTCGAAGGACAGGCTGAATGCGGAGATGAAGCCGAGAGTGATGATGGTGTCGTGGACCAGGCCAAGCACCGCCGCCACACCGAAGCCGAGACCGAACTTGCCGAACCGGAACCACACGTAGAGCAGAATGCCGAGCCAGGCGAGGATCACAGACAAGATAGCGTTGAAACGGAGTTCCTTACCGATGGTGGGGCCCACGTTGTCCTTGGCCACGATTTCGCACTTCTGGCCTGCCTTGGCAAAGGCTTCGGCCATCTTGTCTTCGAAATTCACGTCGTCGGAGGCGCGCATGCTGATCTGGTAGGAGTTAGCAGAGGTACCGCCCAGAGTGCGGACCTTGGCACCGGTAATGCCAGCGGCAGAGAGAGCACCGCTCAGGTCCTTCTCGTGCTTGGCGTCATCCTGGTACTGAACCGTATAGACCTGGCCACCGGTGAAGTCGATGCTGAAGTCGAAACCCTTGACGGCAATGCAGGCGATAGAGGCGATAATCAGGATGGTAGAAATCAGGCCGAAGCGACGGCGGTTGGGGATAATCTGGAGGTTGGCCTCGTTGATGGCCTTGAAGCCGTTACCGATGGAGAGCGTAGTCCTGTCGGCCTTGGCAAGACGCCAGTCGAGGATAGCGCGGGTCACGGTGATGGCGCAGAAGAGGGAGGTCAAGATACCAATAGTAAGCGTAAGACCGAAACCCTTCACGGAACCGGTACCGATCTTGTAAAGGATAAGGCCGGTAAGCACGGTGGTCAAGTTGGAGTCCAAGATGGCGCTGAAGGCACGTTCATAACCCTTGGCCACGGCAGCGCGAGCGGTAAGGCCGTTCTTCAATTCTTCACGGATACGTTCGTAGATAATCACGTTGGCGTCGAGAGACATACCCACCACCAAGATGAAACCGGCGATACCCGGGAGAGTCAGGGTGGCGTTGAACACGGACATCACAGCGGCGGTCACGAGAGTGTTGATGACCATACCGAAGCTAGCGATAAGACCACCGAGGCGGTAGTAGGCAACCATGAACACCAAGCAGAGGATAAGGCCGATAGCACCGGAACCGAAGCCCTGGACGATGTTTTCTTCACCGAGGGTAGCACCCACGCTGCGGCTTTCAATAATCTTCATAGGAGCCTTGAGGGCACCGGCACGGAGAACCACAGCCAGGCGGTTGGCCTCGGCCATGTCGTCAAGACCGGTAATCTGGGCGTCGCCGTTGGGGATACGGTCACGAATCACAGGAGCAGAAATAACCTGGTTGTCGAGAACGATGGCCATCTGCTTGCCGATGTTGGCAGCCGTGACAGCGGAGAACTTCTTGGGGCCGATACCGCCGAACTTGAGGGAGACGGCCACTTCGCCGGCGTTGGTACCGTCGCTTACGCGGTAGGGACGGGCGTCAACGATGTCGTCACCACCCATTTCGGCACGGCGCTTGAGCAAGTAGAGACGCTTGGCCTTGATCTTGGAGCCGCGCTGTACCGGTTCGAGACCGCTACCGAAGGCAAAGTTCACGTCGCGGGGAATCAGCTTCTGAACACCTTCGGTCTCCAGGAGCTTCTTCACCTTCTCGATATTCTCTTCGGCGATAAAGCCGCCATTGCCAAAGTTCAGGTAATAGGCGCTGAGGGCGGTTCCGACCTCGCCAGCAGGTTCACCCTCGGCAGGAGCGGCTTCCTTGGCAGAATCGGTTGCGGCAACTTCGGCTGCAGCGGCAGCGGGAGCCTTGCCACCCAGGAGTTCTTCATCGGAAAGGGCCTTGGCGGTGTCGCCAGCGGGCTTGGCGCTATCAGCGGTAGCAGCGTTAGCGGCAGCAGCCACGGTAGAATCCTTAGCAGGCGCAGCCGTGGAATCAGTAGCGGCAGAGTCGGCCACGATGTCGGTGGTCTGACGGGTCAGGTACTGGTCGATAAGGCCCACAACCTGGGTAAACTTCTCAGATTCGGCCAAAATCTTGAATTCCAGCTTGGCGGTAGAACCCACCAGGGACTTGGCGGTGGAGTCGTCTACGCCGGCCAGTTCCACCAGGATACGGTCATCGCCGGAGGGGGAAATCTGGGGTTCGGAAAGACCGAACTGGTCCACACGGTTACGGATGATTTCCAGGGACTGGGCCTGGATATCCTTTATGTCTTCATTGGGCTTCAGACCGGACTTGTCGATTTCCAGCGTGATGCTGGTACCGCCGGCCAGGTCAAGGCCGAAATTGATGGACTTGGAGCCCAGCTTCGGATTTTCCTTGAGGAAAGCCTTCTTTTCGTCGCCCTTCCTGGAGTGAACCTGGATAGAGGGCCACACGGTATAGGCCGAAAGTGCTATTACAAGGAGAATGATAAATTCCCGCATTCCAAATTTATGTTTGTTCATTTGTAATCCCTTAGTAAGGCATTATTCAGTAAGTTTTGCGCGCAAATGTAGAAAAATAGTGGGAAGTAGGGAGTAGAAAACAGGAAGTTGAAGGTATAAAAGGTGCCGTCGGGGGCTAAGAACGGCGAAAAAGCGGCGTTTTTTCAAAGAAAAAGGGGGAAGCCTCCCCCTAACTCCTCAACTATTTCCACCGCATAGTCAGCTTGCGTTTGCACAGGGCACAGTCCGTGAGATACGAATCTATGAGCGTCTGGTACGGTATCCCGACGTCTTTCGCCATGTTCTTGAAGTAATCGATGGTACTTGAATTGAGGCGGATGGTTATCTGCTTTTTCAACGCCGCCGCATAAGGGTTCTTCACCGCCTTCATGCCCGAAAAGTCATATTCCTTTTTCATATTCCGTCTCCTTTCCGTTCATTCCAATAATACTGAAACTCCTTCTTGGTCGCCTTGCGGGCACTGATAATCCGATTGACAACAATCTCCATATCAAGAATGCTCCGTTCCGCATAAACCACGACAAGAGTCCTCAATTTTTCGGACAGACCTACAAGAATGGACCTGTCCTCATTTTTTGAATGTTCAACATCAAAAAAGACCCTGGCATGTTCATCTTCAAAGCAGGACTTGGCTTCTTCAAATGAAATCCCATGCTTCCTTTGATTTATCGCATTCTTCCGTTGGTCCCACTCGAATTCTACTTCCATATAGAACTCCGTGGTGTAATTATAATATAATTACATTTTCGAGAAAAGACAACAAATACTTTAGACATATTCCCATTTTTTTTCGGAAAAGCCTCCGCTTGGCAGACGGGGACTACCCCCATCTACTAGTATAGACTCTTTTTTTCGGGAAATATTGCCTTGCCGATGTGTAAATTTTCAGCAATTTACCAAAAAGGGGAAAGCCTTCGCCTAGGGGGCAAGCCCCCTAATACCCCCATTGCCGATGAGTGGTGTGGAGCGTGGAATTGACAACTCGGCGGCGGGTTAGTCCGAACCCTTGAAACACTTGGTGCGGCGTCCGTAATTATGTGATTTTCATAAATTCTATTATATGATTTTCATAAACAAAACTATTGATTTTTCATAAAAAATTTAGCTATATTTAAAGAAAAAAGGCATAATTATGATTGAAAGGTCAATTTCCAAGACAATTATAGACATGGCAAAGAATTTTCCCGTGGTCACGCTGACGGGGCCTAGGCAAAGTGGCAAATCCACCTTGCTGAAATCATGCTTTACGGACTATAAATACATTTCGCTAGAAGACCCCGATATTCGCCAACTCGCCGAAAACGACCCCCGCGGATTCCTAAAGGACTGCGGAACAAAATGTATTATAGACGAGGCGCAACGCGTTCCAGACTTATTTTCCTATCTACAGACAATCGTAGATTCTCGTGACGAGTGCGGACAGTTTATTTTGTCCGGTTCGCACAATTTCTTATTGATGGAACGTATTTCGCAAAGCCTCGCCGGACGCACAAGCATTCTCAAGCTTTTCCCATTTTCCGCCGAAGAATTAAGGGCTGTAGACAAACTTCCAAATGATCTTGACGAAATTTTGCTCAAAGGTTGTTATCCAAGACTCTATGACAAGAAAGTTTCGGCAAAGGAATACTTCACATCTTACCTACAGACGTATGTCGAACGGGATGTCCGCCTATTGCGAAACATAACCGACATGACGGCTTTCAAGCGTTTTCTCAAACTATGCGCGGCAAACGTCGGATCCATTTTGAACGTAACCTCGCTTGCCAAAGACGCGGGAATATCCGTCATAACGGCTAACTCCTGGATTTCGATTCTTGAAGCCAGTTTTATACTTCTTCGCCTGCCTCCGTACTATAAGAATTTTTCAAAAAGAGTCATCAAATCGCCTAAAATCTATTTCTGCGACACGGGGCTGCTGTGCAATCTGTTGAACATTTTCAACCGAGAACAGTTGCAAAAAAACGGATTGCGCGGAGCAATCTTTGAGAATTTCGTGGTTACCGAATACATGAAAAATGCACTGTTTAAAGGCGAAGAACCGCAACTTTATTTCTGGCGCGACACGAACCAGAATGAAGTCGACTTGCTTTGCGAAACCGATGGTGAACTGAACGCCATCGAAATCAAGTCTGGCGAGACAAAGAACCAGAAATTCTACGACGGATTGAAGAAATTTGCCGAAGTCGCAGGCATTCCGCTAACGAACACAAGAGTCGTCTATGGCGGCGACGATTCTTACCTCGGAGAAAACCAGAAGTTCATCAGTTGGAAAGAAATAACCCCTATTCAGAATCCTTGAGGCAACGGACAGAGTGAGCGAATTTCTTGTACTCAGTGTATTCGTAGCCTTTAAAACTGTCGTAACGCAAATGCACGGCATACGCGAATTCGCTACCATGCTCTATTGTAGACCAGAAATAGGTGTAGTAGCCTGCATCCTTGAAACCGCCGAATTTACTACCGGGCTGCCATTGGCCAGCAGGAAGAGCAGAGAATCCGCGACGGTTTGTTGCTTCACCTTCCGTAGCAGATTTCCAACCAGTCTGCGACTTAAGCGAAATGCCTGCGACTTCTTGAGAACTCATAAGGGTATCAAGCGAATTCAAGTCGGGCAGATGCCAACCGGCAGGGCAAACGCCCTGCTGCACACCGGTAGGGTTGCAAGTATTGCCATCGCCACATTCTACATTATTCATAGCAACTTCCCAAGTGTACAGGCGACCATACTTGGCACAGGAGTCAGCTTCGTCGTTGTAGCAGCCACTCCATGCATAGTTTCCCATGCTGGACACATCACCCGGATCGTAGTTCAGGTTCTGTGCCATCCATGTATGACATTTTTCGTGGAGTCTATTGCAAATTTCGATAGTCTTGTATACCTGGCCGTCACGGGGGTCTAGCATTTCGCCATATTTGCCAGCGGCAAGCATCTCCTGATTTAGGTATTCAAGCGACGAGGTCGCATCCTTGCAGATCTGATTTGCAGGGCAGTTTTTTGCATAGTAACCGGATGGTTTCACCCCCTCTGGCCAACTGTTTGGCGTCGTTCCCGAGGAACTAGATGAATAGCCATTCTTGCTGTCGCTCGACTTGTCACTCGATGAAGAGAAATCGCAGTCCATCTTCTCAATGAGAGTCCCGATGACCCAGCCACTGTCGCCATCGCAAACAGCCATGTCATGGTATTCCGTCAGGTATGTGGCGACGCACTTCTGGCTCTTGCCGCAGTCGTAATCCGACAGTTCCATGAATGTCTCGACGGTGTCAGGAATTCCACCACGGTTCCCGCCACTACCATTATCACCACTTGCCGACGACGAGTCATCGCAGGCGGAAAGGGCAAAACCGAGCACCCCCGCAAGGGCGCAGACCGTAAACTTTTTCACGAATGTGTTTTTCATAGCAAAACCTTTGGGTTATTACTCAGAGTCCTTGAGACAACGAACAGAATACCCGAAGTTCTCGTAGTTGACATTGTCCGAGCCCGCATTGTCGAAGTCGTAGTGCAAACCCATGAAGTACGCGAGGTTGCTAGAGTTCTCGGTAGAACTCCAGAAGTGCGCGCATTCGTTACCCTCGCTGAAGTAACCCCCATTGTACCTGTAGTAAATCCTGTAGCCGGCAGGAAGCGCCGAAAACCCGAAGGCATCCGTTCCGTTACCGTTACTACTCCAGCCTGTCACAGACTTGAGCTTGGTACCCGCCGTATTAAAAGACACATATTTCGTATGGAAATCGTCAACGGCCACAATCAGGGCCTTCCATTCATCATTGCTTGGCAGGTGCCAGCCCTTGGGGCAAATGCCCCTAACAGGGTATGTCGGCGAGCATGTCTTGCCATATCCGCAGCCCTTGCCGTTTGTGCTCCACTCACCCACGCTATCCATGGCAGCCGTCCAGGTGTAAAGACGGCCGTACTTGGCGCAGTTGGCAGGGTCGTTGTCGTAGCACCAGCTGGTGGAATCGGAGAAGTAAACATTACTGTTATAGGAAAAGTTATAGGGAACATCGATGTAGGCATAATTCAGGTTCTGAGCCATCCAAACCTGATCTCCGATTTTAACCGTCTTATAGACTTGTCCATCACGTTCATCGGTAAACTCGCCATAGTTAATGTCCGGATTCAAGTAATCCCAAGCGCTTTTCATTTCTTCGCTAGACGAAGACACCTCCTTGCCCGCAGAGCTGTTGCTTGACTTCGTAGTCGTTCCAGATGAATTCGAGTTGCTGGACTTGGTCGATGTTCCTGCCGAAGAAGGATTGCCCTTGCTGTCGCTGGAGTCGTCGGTCACTTCGGCGGGATCGTTGGACTTGCTGTCGCTGGAGATTGCTTCGTCCTTATCGTTGGAACGAGAATCACTGGATTCTTCGCGGCTATCGCCGCTCAGAATGACGTTATTGTCATCGTCACCCGCCGACGAAGAGTCGTCACAGGCGGAAAGGGCAAAGATTGCCGCCAACAAGAAGATGGTTAGAGATTGTTTCCCCTGAAACAAGTTCAGGGTCGCAATGACACGCTGGAAAGACTTCTTCATAAGAACATCCCCGTCTATAGTTTATCTTGTTAAATATAGGTAATGCCCCTGCCAAAGTCCATACCCCCCCCCATTGTAAAATTCAGGAAACAAATCGGGGGGGGTATGGCACTGGAAACAGAACTCTCGGCGGAAACTCGCAGGGACTAACAGTCACAAGAGTTTCCTCCTGCAGAAACGGTTTTTGCCACAAAAAAAGTCTTGACCGCAAAGCACTTGTAAACCAGAGCCATTCTTGTGTTTTTCGACCGAGATGTGAGTTTCTCGAGTGAACAGTCGAAGGTCGTGAGTCCCTGTGAACGAGAGATATTCACATCGAGGGAGAGATTTGTTAAAAAAATTGCCTTTTCCTGGCTCTGTTTTGTATATTACCCCGCGAAAGTCGTATTTCCATATCCCATAGCAGCCAAAATAAGCTGCGGGCTATGGAAATACGGCTTTTTTTGCGTTTATAGGAGGTTTAATGAGAAATAACGCAATTTATAATACAATGTATTGTTACTTTACTAAAATCTATATATATTTTAGTAAAATGGAGCAAATTATGGAAACGACAATGAATACAATCAGCGCAAGGATCGACTCAAAACTCAAGACCCAGGCCGAGAACCTGTTCAACGAACTGGGAATGAATATGAGCACTGCTATTACTGTATTCCTAAAACAGGCCATTCGGCTCCGCAAGATTCCATTCGAGATTGCCCTCGATTCGCCCAACGCCGAAACCCTTGCCGCTATGACTGAAGCAAACGAAATCGCTTCGGGTAAACGCAAGGTTAAGTCTTACAAAAATGCGAAAGCTATGATTAAGGACATCTTGGACGAATAATGGAAATCAGGACCACCTCGAAATTTCGAAAAGATCTTAAACTGGCAAAAAAGAAGGGATTAAACATCGCACTCTTGCAAGAGGTTGTCGATGTTTTGGCTTCAGGGGAAAAACTGAGCGAAAAACACCGCGACCATGCACTAACAGGTGATTGGGAGTCTTTTCGCGAATGCCATATCCAGCCAGATTGGCTGTTGATATACAAAATCTCTGGCGATTCGCTAATATTGACCTTAGTCCGGACAGGAACGCACAGCGACCTGTTTTAAGTGGGCCTCTTTACTTGATTTCAAAAGAAGGTTGGGCGCCAGAGATTGTGGCGGAGAGGGTCATAGTCTTTTTGCCCAGGGTGCGGGTGACGGTGAAGCCGTCGGCGGTGTTTGCGATGGAGAGGCTGCCGTCGCGGAGGACGGGGTTTTCGCGGCGCATTTTCACCAGATTACAGATAAATTCGTAGAGCGGCTGGAACTTGCGATTTTCCAGTTCGTCCCAGGGGACGCTTCGGCGGCAGTCGGGGTCCTTGCCGCCCTTCATGGAGAGTTCCTCGCCGTAGTAAATGCAGGACGCGCCGGGCATAAAGAACAGGAGGGCGTATGCCAGCTTGATGCGTTCGAGGCTTGCGCGGGGCTGGGACAGGAGGCGGGTGGTGTCGTGGCTCCCCAAAAGGTTCATGGGGATGTCGCCGCGGCCTTCGGGGAAGGCGGCGCGGACCCGGTCGCAGAATTCCTGGACGGAAATGGGGTTCTCGTCGAAGAGGAACTTCATGACCGCCTTGCGGAAGATGTAGTTCATGACGCCGTCGAACTGGTCGCCTTGCAACCAGCGGGAGGGTTCGTCCCAGATTTCGCCTACGATGTAGGCCTCGGGATTGATGGCCTTGACGCGGCGGCGGAATTCTTGCCAGAAGGAGTCATCGTCGATTTCGTTTGGAACGTCGAGACGCCAGCCGTCGATGCCGCGACGGGTCCAGTATTCGGCCACGGAGAAGAGGTATTCCCGAACTTCGGGGCAGCCGGTGTTGAACTTGGGGAGCGCCGGGTAGTTCCACCAGCATTCGTAATTGGGTTTGCCCGAATAGGCGTTGAGGGGCCAGCCCTTTACATGAAACCAGTCCACGTAAGGGGAATTTTCGCCCAGTTCCAGCAGGCTGTTGAACTGGAAGAATCCGCGGGAACAGTGATTGAACACGCCGTCGAGAATGATGCGGAGACCTAACCTGTGGGCCTTTTTGACAAGGCGGTCGAAATCCTTGAGCGTGCCCAGCACCGGGTCGATTTCGAAGTAATCGACGGTATGGTAGCGGTGGTTGGAATTACTCTTGAAGATGGGACAGAGGTAGATGGCGTTTGCGCCGAGGCCCGCGATGTAGTCCAGATGGTCCTCGATGCCCGCGAGATTGCCGCCGAACATGTTTTCGCGGGTGGGCCTGGAGCCCCAGGGCACGAACCTGCCTACCGCCTGGTAGCGGGGACTGCGGCAGAACCTATCAGGAAATATCTGATAGAAGACGGCGTCTTTTGTCCAGGCTGGAACTTGCATAATTAATAGTTAGGGGCTAGGATCTAGGGGCTAGAGGTTAGAGAAAAATATCATGGCTCCGCCATTCGTTTTAGACGCACAAAGTGCGTGATTCTTATTCACTAAATCCTAGCCTCTAATCTCTAGTCTCTAAATTTTCCACATGGGGCGGCGCTTGCGGGCGTCTACCAGCTTGCGAATTTCAGAACACAAGAAGTTATTCTTCATAAGGTCTTCAACAGAACAGGGCAAGCGGTAAGTCCAGTTCTTGCCACCCACAGTACCCGGGATGTTCACCCGTTCTTCTTCAGGGGCACATTCAGAAAGGACGGGCGAAAGGGCGAAGTAATCCTGAACCGGCAAGATGCAAAGCAAGCTGTTGGCGCTGAACACGTGAGCAAGGATGTTCCGCACCACCGTGGGGGTCAGCTCCTCGGGAGCGTTACCCGGGAAACCGGCGTGAGACCAGTAGAGAGCCTTGTCAAAGTCAGGTTCCTTCCACAACCCGCGAAGAGAAGAGGTGTCGTGACAGCTGGTAGTGCAAACAGAGAGACGGGGGTATTCGTCCATAGCGTAGTAAGGAGAATAAGGAGCGTCCCAGTTGCGGGCCCAGCGTTCGATGCGTAACGACAAAATGTTCAGCTTGTTCAACACCGTAGGAACGCACCGGGGCACAGCACCCAAGTCTTCAGCACAGACAAGCATGTCCGTTTCCTTGGCAAGGACTGTCAGAAGCTTGGTAGCGTTCTGTTCCCAGAGTCCATTCTGGGCAGCTTCGTTTTCGCCGATAATCTCGTGAAGTTTCTGCTGCTCGTTTTCAGGCAGGGTGTAAAGCACCGGCTGGTTGTACCAGTACCAATACGGGTAGAAGGTGTTTTCGTCGCCAGAGGGTACGAACACGCGATTCCAATAAACCTTCAGCAACTTGTCCTTGACTTCTTGAGGCTCTGAGAGGCTGAGAATAGCCTTTTCCGAGAGGAACTCGTCCTTCAGAATGTAGCGGTCCATGGTGCCGTAAAGCGTCTTGAAGCAAATGGGCAGAAGACGTTCCGTATCACCTTCCAGGAACTGGCGCAACTGATCGACAGAGTAATTGGGCTTGCGCAGGTATTCCAGGGATTCCTGCTTGAACCCTGCGGCCTGCAGGCGTTCCAGAGTCAGCGGGATGCTGGGATTGAAGTGCCCGAGGATGCCCGTAGTCTCGGTCTGGGGGATGCTCCAGATACGGAAAAATCCCAGCACGTGGTCGATACGGTAGGCGTGGTAGAACTTGCTCGCCTGGGCGAGACGGGCTTTCCACCAGGCAAAGCCGTCCTGTTCAATGACATCCCAGCGGTAGGTGGGGAATCCCCAGTTCTGGCCGCTGTAGCTGAACATGTCAGGAGGGGCGCCGGCACGGTCTTCCAGGGAGAAATACTTGCGGCTCGCCCACACGTCGGCGCTGTCCTCGTTGATGAGGATAGGAATGTCACCCTTGATGTTGATGCCTAGCTTGAAAACTTCTGACACGGCGGCACAGAACTGCGTCTCGGCAACGAACTGCATCCAGGCCTGGAACCAAACGTCTTTCTTATACTTGGTCCAGATTTTTTCGATGTCCGCGTCCGTGGGGTTCTTGAAATTTTTCCAGTCCTTCCAGCTCTTCTCGCCGTTTTCGGCCTTCAGGGTGCTGTAGGCGCAGTAGGCCTTGGCCCAGGGGTTCTTGTCCAGCCACTCCTGCAAGACCTTGTCCTTGCGGAGCTGGTCGTAACGGTTGTCAAAAATTTTTCTCAGGATGGAGCGTTTCCAAGTGGAAATCTTGTAGTAGTCGATGCGTTCCTGCTCGTCGAACTTTTCCTTGGCCTCTTCGATATCGTCTTCGAATTCGGAGGAACCCTGCACCGCCTGGATGTTGATGAACACCGGGTTCAGGGCAAAGGCGCTGCGGGCGCTGTAGGGGCTGGCCTCGGCACCGGTATCGTTCACCGGCAAAAGCTGGATGACGTTGAAATCACAAAGCTTGGACCACTGGGCAAAGGGAATCAGGTCGAGGTATTCGCCGATACCGATGCTGTTTTTGCTACGGAGGCTGAACAGGGGAACGGCTACGCCGCTCTGGAAACAAGAAATATCACTGTAACGCATGGTGGGAAAGATAGTATAGTGGTTAGGGATTAGGGGATAGGATCTAGGATCTAGGGGATAGGATTTAGGGTCTAGTAAAGCGGGTCTCAAGAAGTGTCATCTTGGAGAGGCGCCGCCGTCTCACGACTTTACGTGAAAATAATCCACTTCAGGGTGGCTGATGTAGAGTCCGCTCACGGAGGCCTGCGGATACATGGCGCCGTTTTCGGTAAGACTGATGCCTACGCTGCCGAAGTCGATGAGACGCGCCACGTTGAAGATTTCCTTGATGTTCGGGAGCACGGGGTAGCCGACGGCCGGGCGGATGCCCTTCCAGTTGTTGGTGCGTTCGAGTTCCTTGCTCAAGTATTCGGCGCCCGCTTCGGCGAGGCGGTCGGCGACGGTCTGCATCAGGAGCACGTCGTAGTCGCTGCCGCCCTGTTCGGCCTTCAGTTTTTCGAGGCGCTTCACGAAGGCGTCGCTCACGGTGACGGCGAAGGCGCCCACGATGTCGCGGAAAACATCTTTGCCGGCGGGAGCGTTAAAGACGCTTGCTGTCGTTGCGTTGGCAGGGGCTACGTAGTCGCAGAGGGAAAGGCAAGTGCCTTCGGGGTTCTGCTGGCGGGCCGTGGCGACTTCGACAAAGTCGGAGTCGGTGCCGGTACGGCCTGTGTTGAACCTGATGGAATTTTCCGTACCGGCTGCAGGGTAGAACGCCTGCACGGCACGCAGCGCATACTCGGGCTTTGTGAGACTCTTGATGAGTGCTTCGGCATCGGCCTTGAGTTTCTTTGCTTCTTCCTGGTCCGGCTTGATTTTCCAGGTGAAGAAGAAGTATTCCCAGCTGATAAGCGGGATGACTTTTTCGAGCGCAATGGGCGGAAGTTTGCTTTCGCCCATGAACGGGGGCTCCACAGGCTGGTACTTGCTCCAGTCGCATTGATAGCGGCGTTCGAGGGGCGTCTTCTCTGCTGCGGCCATGGCGCTTGCAGCTTCGGTCTGGATGCCGTTTTGCTTGTCGCGAATGCGCTGCTGTTCGACCCGATTTTCTTGAATGGTCTGTTCGCTGGTCGCGGGGTCCAAGAGCTTTTGCACGAGGCCTGGGTTACTGGCGGCGTCGCGCACGTGGAATACGGGGCCGTCGTAGCACGGGGCAATCTTTACGGCCGTGTGCGTGGGCGA
>JAFVGH010000123.1 GCA_017475045.1 Fibrobacter sp.
CGATGTTGCAGTGCGGCTTGCTTCTATCAAAATGTTCTTTTGCCATTTTATTCCTCTTCTTCAGCAGAAGGTTTATCGCTTCAAGTCAAGAAGTCTCAAGGACTTCCGTTACTTCGGAGAGCATAGGAAGCGGTACTCGCCGAAATTGAGCCACAAATTTAGTAAATCAAGAAATATTTGCAAGCTTTTTTCTTTGAAATTTTGCGAAAATGGGGAATTTCGGGATTCAGCCAACCTAATACCACCGGAAACGCCAATGATATTGTTAACAGAGCGTCAAACCATTAAAAAGGCCAAAATCTAGCAGGAAATGCCAATTATCCCATATAAAAAAGCCAAATCCAACAACTTATCAACAATTATTAAACTTTCCGCCTGTAAACAGGCATCCAATGTGGATTTCTATAAAAAATTTTGTAAAATGATTTTTACAAAGTGAAAATTTTACAAAGTTTACATTCGAGCTGGCATAAAATTCTTTTTTCACTACGAACTCCCTCAAACGCGGAACGCATAACTATCTTGTACATTGGGTGGGGTTTTCTAAAGGAAGTGTTTATGCGAAAGAAACTTTTCTCTGGATTTGTCCTCCTGTCGGGCCTGGCCCTTTTGGGTGGATGCGGCAGCGACTCCTCTTCTCCTGTCACTGGTTGTGATGCACTTTGTGCTGAAAACCAGGAAATCTCCGAATTCGTGGTGTCGGATTCCTGTTACTGGTTGCCCGGTGACCAGGACTACCTTATTTACAAGGATGGCAAGGTTACCGATACACAGGGAAACGAAATCGGCTCCTTTGATGCTTCAACCGGCACCATTACAAAAATAGACGGTACGGTCATCGAGAACATCAACCTAGACGAACTGAAAGAACTGACTCCCGAGAAAGTGGAGAATGCGAAAAACGAAGTAGAAAAACAGAAGGAAACCAATCCTAACTCCTCTGCTACCACGCAAAATCCGGAATCCTCGGGCGACACACCCTCCTCTAACGGAACCACTCCCGCTTCGAGCACAGGCACCGTGGAAAGCTCCAGCGAAGCGGGACCTGTCGCTACAACCGGCAACCCTGAAGAAGATATCAAGCTGTATCCTGTGCCCAAGCTCAAGACCATCCTTGGCAATGGCACCAGCGGGTGGAACACCCGCTACTGGGACGCCTGCAAGCCCCACTGCTCTCAAACCAGTTTAGATGGCGACGAAGGCAAGCCCAAAATTAATACTCAGGCAGAATATGAAGCCAGCCACTACACAGCACGCGTCTGCAATATCCACGATATTGAAATTCCCACGTTTACCTACAGCAAGGGCCTGGAACGCTACTGGATCGGTATCCAGAACACTCCCAACGCGTGCAAAGAGGCTGATCCTGCGACCGGCGGTGGCTTTACCTGCACCGACATGGCACCTGTAGCAGTGAACGACACCCTGGCTTACGCCTTTGTTGCCGGCAGTGCCCAGACGACATCCTGCGGCAAGTGCTTCCACCTGCAATACGACGGAAGCTTTAAGGATGCGAATGGAAACAATGCCGCCAAGGCGACGCACAAGGCTCTCAAGGGCAAGCACATCATCGTCATGGCCTCCAATATCGGTCACGACGTGAAGCCCGGCCAGTTCGACCTGATGGTTCCTGGTGGCGGTCCGGGTATCTACAATGCGCTTAATCTTATGATTAATCGTACCGACATTGAATGGGGCGCCCAGTATGGCGGCTTCCTAACCTACTGCCAGGACGGCTCCAAGTGCGGCTACGATGGATCGCTTGATTGTTACCAGAGCTGCATTAGAGATATGTGTGACGCAGCCTTTAAGGATTCCAAGTATCCGAACCTGCTCCGTGGCTGCCACTGGTTTGCCGACTGGTACATGGCGGCGGACAATCCGACTTACCAATGGGAAGAAGTGGAATGCCCGCAATACCTGGTGGACAAATATGAAACCACAATAAGCACATCCATCGAAACCAAGATTCTGTTCCAATCCGACTGGTCTGCCTACAAGGGTGGCGACTTTATCACCACGGACGCCTGTAGCAAGACCCCGAATTCAACAGGCGAATACTGCAATCCCGAACAGCTGGCCGCCGACAAGGCCAAGACCTACTAGTCCTGCGCAAAACAACCTTATTTGATTTAGTCCTGCGATGTACTCGCAGGATTTTTTCATGCCAAATGCAACTTTCGAAGCACCTTGCCAAGAAGTTCGTTAAGAATGTCCTTGGCATCCTTGCTACCCAGATAGCGCTGGATAATCAAGGTAAGCACGAATAGCAATATGCCAGCTGCAAAGCTGTAAATCAGCAGTACAATGAAACTGGCACTGCGGACAAAGTCTCCGGCAACGTGGTCAAGACCTATGGCAGCCCCGATCATGATTCCAAAGGCAACCAGGGCACGGAGCATGTTGAGAAGCGCAGCCCTCATGCCATCGGTTCCGTTCTTCTTAGCCCACATGAAAATCATGGCAAGAACCTGGAAGATGGCTCCTGCCGCTCCGACAATAGGAACGCTCTTGATGCCAAGACCCATCTCGGGTGAGCCAAGAACAATATAGGCGGGAATAGTGGCGGCAAAGATGCCGGTATTGAGAAGTGTGGGGACCCACATGCGCTCGCAGGCGTAGAAACTGCGGACCAACACCGCCTGCAGGCAAAGGCCAAGGCTTACTGGCAGATACCAGCGGAGGATTTCAGCAATGGCTTCAGTGGTTTCACGATGGAATGCACCACGTTCAAAGAGGATTCGCACTGACGGGAAACTGAGGGCCCAAACGGTGACCACTGCCGGAATCAAGATGCAGAACATGCGGGAAAGGCTCTTCCAGATTTTCTGGTTCAGACTTATGATGTCGCCCTCCTTTACAAGGCGGGCCATGTCTGGGTAGCTTGTGACACTGACGGAGAACCCGAAGACGGCTACCAGCGTGTACATGACACGGTAGGCGTAGTTAAGACTAGAAATACCGCTTGTACCGAAGTTCGCACCGAAGCTACGAATAATGAATTCCAGCCCGAACATGGAACCCACGCCAAGGGACATAGGAAGCATCATCTTGAAGTAGCGCACGATATCCGGGTGCGTCGGCTGGACCAAAAGCTCGTAGTGCACGCCGCCACGCCGGGCGCCGTAAATCTGCAGGGCGAAGAAGCCGATAAAGGCGCCCACCGGCACGCCCCAGGCGAAACCTTCCAGGCCGAAATCCGTGCCGGTGTACTTACCGAGCGCGATTCCTGCCGCACCCCCGCCTACGATGGCCACGTTGTAAATAAGGCCAGTCAAGGAGGGAATCAGGAACTGCTTGCGGGTGTGCTGCACCGCCACTAGGATACTCCCCACAAAGATGAACACCTGGCCGGGCAAGATGATGCGACCATAGTACGCCGCGCGCTCGATAAGTTCCGGCGTGGCGCCCTCTACGGTCAAAAGCTGCAGAAGCTCCTTCATCCAGATGAAAGCGGGAACAACCAAAATAAGCAGGGCGATACCGAAGGTATTCAGTACGTTGCTGAAGAACTTCCAGCCTCCCCTCTCGTCACCGGCCACCTTGTAGCCCGTAAAAATCGGGATAAAGATAATAGACAGAAAACCGGTACTCACCACATGATTCAAGATATCCGGAATCATGAACGCCAGATCGAGGGCGTTCTTTTCGAGAGATACGCCTGCCGCATGGGCCAGGAGCATCTCGCGGAAAATCCCGAGGACACGGCTCAGGAGCATGGATGCGGCAACGATGATGGCGGCTTTGTTCATGGATTAGCGACTATAAGATAGAAAGTTCCAAGCCAGTCATCTGATTATGGTTTGTAAATGTCGGGCATGGTGCTAAAAAAACGGCGGTGAGTGAAGCCGTACCATAAAGATGGATTGTCGGCAATACGGCCTTCCAGCCAGTGGTTGAACCCACTATGACCCTCCCCCACGTTCAGCCTTTCGGCATAGAAACGCTTCACCTTTGGATTGGGTTCTTCTATCCAGCAGATAAAAACAGGGGTCTCGGGGCGGTGTTTCAGCAGAAAGTCCGGCAGGGGATTTATGTGTGCGGGAGCCCCTAGGAATGTACCGGGCTCAGCACTTGGAATACGGCTGTCCTGGTCAGCAAGCAGGCAGAAAAGCCGACCGTCTTGTAGCAGGCGCAAGAATTCCCTAGGGGACTTGGCGTTCACGGAATAGGTCTTTCCGCCTACGGCGCGAATACGATTTTCTAGAATATTGTTAAGCCAGCCGGGTTTCACGGGAATATAACTTGCCGCAAGAGGAATACCAAGACAGCAGAGCCAGGGGCCCATGGCCTCGTAGTTCCCGTAATGGGCCGTCAAGAAAACGCCTCCCTTGCGCATTTCTTGAAGTACGGTCTCGGAATCGGGAGCGATTTCGAAACGGATACCGCCAAGGCTGTACGGGTAGGCGCCCAGCTCGCGAGGGAGCCTCTTAAACAGAGGAAAGCAAAACAACAGTTCAGCGGCATGGCGCGACAAGTTACACAGCAATCTCTCGTAAAAAAGCGGAAAGTCTTCCTTTATCGCAGACGGATTCCACTTGTGGGCCACCTCATAATTTGCGCTAACCGTAGAGCGTTTCCAGTTCAACAGGAGCAACGCCCCGAAGAGAACATAGGAAAAGAGCCGCGCAAGAAGGGAGTGGATCATGGTAGGGTAAATATAGCCCTTTACGGTTTTTTGATGCACCGGACAGAGCGGAAATCACCCTTGCCAAAAGCGTTCAGGCCAGCGGATTTGCTGGAAAAATCCAAAAACAGGTAGTAGGCAAGACCATCTAATGTTTCCGTGGCACTCCAAATATAGGCGTAACCACCGATACCATCGTAAGCGCCTTCTACATTGCGAAATCCGGCCGGGAGCGCCTTGAGGCCGAACCCATCAGAGCCATTCCCCTTCTTGAACCATCCGTCCGTAGACTTGAGGGCATCACCAGCCTGGGACTCACCACCCGCCTGATCCACAAGCTTTGCAAAGTCCAGACTGTCAGGGAGCAGCCAACCTTCGGGGCAGACATTTTGTGCAACTTCCCAGGTGTAAAGCCGGCCATATTTGTCGCAGTTGCGGCTGTCCCCCTCTGGACAAACGCTACCATCGATTTCGTAGTTCAGGTTTTGAGCAAACCAGGTCACATTACCGATTTGTACAACTTTGTAGACCTGGCCGTCACGGGGGTCTGTGAAGGACTCACTGCAGCTCGTGAGAGAAAAAGCTGCGAGCAGAAGAGAAAGAAGTAGGACAAAACGCATGATAGGACAAAGGTACAAAAACTCCCCAAGCGCGAGGGCTGGGGAGAGGGTTACTTGGTCGGTAAATTCTAGTCGTCGCTTAATTCCGTATAGCAGTCAAAGTCGTCATAATTGTCTTCGACAAGATGGAAGAAGTATTCCATTTCATTTACTGCTTCTTGCGTAGGCCAAGTTGCGTAACGGCTTTCGAATTTTTCACTGTCAAACTTTATATCGGACAGGGCATCCGCAAAAGAAACCTCCGTAAGGGGGCGACTATAGGTGTATTCTTCACTCCCGTTCTGAAACAGCCGGCCATCCGGAGAGATCATCAGGTAGCTTTCGGTCATCACATCATTGTTTTCTATGTAAATGACTTGTTGTGGCTCGCCATGCTTTTCGATGCCCTCGCAAGCAACAAACGCAGCTAACAAGTCCTTGTGCGGTTTCGGTGCGTTTGCTTGCATTAGTTTCTCGTTAAAGTTGTTCCTGAGAAACGCATAGAACTGGTAATCACTGATGCCAGGATTTCCGTTGAATGGCCTCTGGCGCAGAATTTTCCACTTGTCGACATGGAGCCCGGCAAATTGTTCCACAAGGACCTCGTTGAAATTGAGACCATTGACAACCGTATTCAGCTTAATTTTTATACCGGGATTGACCTTGCGAAGGGCTTCTATTTTGGAGCGGAGCATTTCAAAACAAAGCGTCTTGCCGCAACATTCACGCCCGATCTTCATGTTAGACTCGTGATCCAACGAATCAATGGAAATGCCAACCTGAGAAATCAGGTGCGCGAAGGGGCGGATGTTTTCAAGATGGCTACCATTGGTGATGATAGAGATTTCCATTTCGCGGGAGTAGGCAGCTTCTACCACATTCCACAATCGTTCGGGGAACATAACCGGCTCACCACCGACGATGTTCAGTCGGATTCTGAAGATTCCCTGACTGCGGAAATGATGGCTAATGTTTGAAAGTACTTTTTGTACGTTATCAGGACTACTCCAAATTTCGACAGGCTTGTTCCACTTGGCAAAGCAGAAGTTGCAGTGATAGTTACAGGATTCGGTGATGTGCCAATTGATGACGGCGAATTTTTTGATATTCATAGGTTTTCCTCGCAGGTTTGTGGTGAAGAATTAGGCGATGATGACGCCGGTCTGGATGAGAAATGCACGAAGGTAGCGGTTGTAATCCCTTCGGAAATTCGCAAAGGCGCGCGGGTCGCTTGGCGTGGATGGAACAACAAAGCATTTTGTGGCACCATCGGCTAAATGCCGGAGAATGGGATGTTTGCCATGCCGTACAAGCAGCCATCGGCCACTTTTAAGCATGGCATTGCACATTTCGTTGATTTTGGAGTCGTTTGAGATGTTTGACATAGGTTTCAGTCCTTTTTGATGGTTGTTTTGATATTTCTCGTTAGGGATGTCTTTAAATTCGCTTTTTTATCAGTTATTTTTGGTTAGAAATGAGGTCTTCTATGGGTCAAGTAAAAACAGGGGCTATTTGTGCCCTCGTAGGAATTATCGGTGGTGGCGTTTTGTCCTATGAACGCGAGAATGACGAATCAGCTAGATTTCTCAAGCATATGGATGAGGAAATACAGGTTCTCAGGGATCGTGCTGATGTTCATGGCGAGTATTGGGATTCTTTGAAAAACGTCATCTATAAAAAAGATTCCTTGTTGAAGGAGTATGTTGTTGCATATAAAACGCAGAGGGCGAAAATTCAGGAAAACGAAAAATCGATAGAACTCTTGAACGATGCCGTAAAACAGAAAGATCGTGAAATTGAAAAGTTTGAGACGAAGTTCGGCGGACGCTATACCATGGAAAAGGAATTCGCATTGCTGTACGAATGTCTTTATGGAAGTTCCAACGGTTACTACAATTCTTACAGTAGCTACAGCTATTCAAGCTACAAGGATTGTTGCGTAAAAGCTGTGCGAAAGCTTCAGGAACAATATCCCACAGAGAAGAAACTCACCGAGTGGGAAAGTGTATCCCAATTCAAGTGTAGGCACTAATGGTATCCCCAGAAACGTCATTGGCAGAATTGGCGGATAAGATTAAGATGCTTATCGGTTCGCGGAAACGGAATAAGAAAATTCAGGATTTCTGTGACTATCGCAAGAAGCGAGGCCAACCACTGGGAGCAAAAAAATCTGTTGAAAATACTTTCAAGCAGTATTTTGCTGAAGCAGCCCAGAGTCGCAAAGACGGTATGCCTCACAATAATGGTAGGGCTTACGAAATGCTCCTCGATTTCTATGAATTTCTTGAAAAGGAAAACGAAAAGATAGTCCTTCATAATTTGCCAGAGAACCCTTTTAAGGAATTGCTATCGATTAAGGAGCGGCGGCTGATTCACGAGATGCGCGATAAGTTTAACAAAGACATCAATTGTAAGCCTCAATCTTAAGCTAAAGAGTCATAACATCAGCACTATGGTAAGGGTATACCGAATGCCCATTTTGAAGTTGATAGTCCGCAGATTGTTGCGCTTCCGATTCTGTAGCATAAACAGAAAGCAGATTCTTGGTGTTTTTGGAAAAGCAGATTGTTGATTTCATAAATTTAGTCCTTTTTTTTGACACCTTTTTAAGGCTATAAAAAAAATAATATCGGACTAAATTTTTTTATGGGTACGAATCTTTTTTATAAAAAATAAAACTCGGGAAAGGACTTAATCAATCAAGATGCGTTCAAAAAAGACACCAAATCATTTTTTCCAAAATTCAGGTATTTTTTTGAATTTTGATAAAAAATTTATGATTTTTATGCCAATAATAAACAGACGAGAGAACATCGGTTTTTTGATTGCCTTTCTAAAAGCCGGTATATAAGGTAAAAGTTTTTTCCTGCATAGGTATCCTGTTGCACCCAGAAATGGGTAAAATGTGGATATAGTTTGCCACGCAAAACGGGATTCACTAGAATTTTCCTCAAGAATATTTAGACCTCTTTCTATTTCTGCGAGAGGATCTTGTTTGGCAATGTCCTTAGGAACCGTATTGATTAACTTAAAAACGACCTTTTGAATACATGACCCATTCCCTTTCAAATACAAATCATCGTATAAAGTCTGGAACTCATTTCCCGATATACCTCCATTATCATTTTTTAAATCGTTTATTTCTTTCGAAAAACTCATCTTTGCCTTGTCTAAAAAACAAAATTCATCAGAATCAGTTTTTTCTGCCCGAAGAATCATTTTTGCGTTGTCATCTAATTTTGGTGTCAACATCCAATGGAACCTATAACCTAGTTCTGTATACTGATCTATGATTACATTAGGATGCGTTTTGCCTCCCTGCGTCATTTTTTTGTAGTTACGGACTATTTTGTTGAGAATTTCACTGTACAACTGTTCTCGAATTTCGGGAGATGAACCAATAAAGGGAATGGAGAACGCAATTTTTTCATCCTCAATAGTCCAATCACAATCATTCTTATTGATTAAATTCTTTATCTGGTTACAACTGATTTCTGTCTTTGAAAATAGCTTATTATATACTTGTTCACACTTTTCGTGATATTTCTGACCAAGATACCAAACAGCTAATTCTAAAAAAACTTTTCTTACCTTTTCTTCCTCTCGGAAGGCGTTATAGCTCTCAAGAGTTTCTCTGTAAAATTTATCGAATAAATCATAATTGTTAGAAGAAAAGATTTCGGGATGCCTTAGGTATGTATTACGTCGTATAATTTTGAAATCTTCCTGACGAATGGGATCTGGTCTATATTCTAGAAGAATTTTAAGATACGCCTGAATATACTTTGAAGCAGATTTTTTATAAGACTCATCTAAACTGTTGCAATTACCAGATTGAGCTCGAAACAAAGGAAAGCTTTCCTCCTTTTGAGCGACATCAATGACAGTTACCAAGATTTCAGTAGCCTGCTCGATCGGATTGGGCATATAGCCACGCTTATAAAAGGTCTTTCGATTTTCCCAAACATACCTTTTCACTTTCACGTTCTTAAGCCCAATAACCGTGGCGATAAAACAGCATAATTCCCACATATTTGGGAATAGTGATATTTTGGTTTTTTCATTGCTCATAAACTGAAAACAGACTCTTTTGTTAGTATATGTAAGAAAGATAATGCTTTCACCTCAAAAAAAATGGGGTACGAATCTATTTTGTAAAAAGAGGACTTTTTCTCAAATTCATTGGGTTTTACATTTTTTGTAAGTCGTTTTTCTGATCAATTTCTCCTATTACGGACACTAAAAAGAAAATAACCCTAATTTTTGACTGTAACAGGACTTTGTGAGATTTCTCAGTTGTTATTTTACGCGACTGGTAATCGCAACGTTCCGGTTAGAATTCCAACAACGAGAAATACAACTAGAGCTACTGGCAACACAATGGCAAGCCAGAACAAGATTGTGGCATCCCTAGTTTCTTTCTTTACGGGGAATCCATCTCCATCCCGATAGCGGCCTCTTGAAAGCAGGAACATGTCCCATACATTCCAAATCCATACAACATCAATTCCATAGCCAAGAAAAGAAGTGACTCCGTCGAAGCTTGCACATACAGCTGACACTATCACAACCCCTAGTTTGACACCCCCCTTTACGGGATGCCTCATATAAAAGTCAAAAGCACCGACAATGCCGACAAACGCCAAGAGCCATGCAGCAGCGCGGTCTTTCCTGGAGGAATAACGTACGTCAATATTTGTATTTACAGATTGCATATTTTCCCCTTATACAGATTTCCATCGTTTGAGCATCGGGAAGTACTTGCTAAGTTCCGCCTTGTACTCTTCGCGGGTTAGGCTCTTGCCCGTGTTCTTGTTGAACTCATCCACGAACTTGGAGCAGAATTCAATCATCTCGTCCATTGTGCAGTTACTGGTGAACGCTCCGTCTTTGTAGCAGTAGATGCAGTATTCTTCGTTCTTGCTACCGTCGGCATTGGTGCCCAAGACTTCTGATGAAAGCGGCATGCCACAACTTTGGCAAAACTTCATTTCCATAAACTTCTCCTTTTTTTGCACATATACAAATGTCGTTATTCTAAAAAGACTTGTCAAGTCTAGGGGGACAAAAGAAGGTCAGAGATTGCCACGGGTTCTGCGAACCCTCGCAATGACGCACAAGGCGAGAGCAACAGAACCGCAATTCCCAATCAATCAAATATTCTTATTGTTTTGATTAAAATTATGCATTTTACTTTATGAATTTTCAAAGGTATATTATGGGAGTAAAGAACAAGAAAACTTAACAAAGGAGTTTATCATGAAAAAGTTTATCGTTATCGCCGCCATGTTCGCTGCAACATTCGCTTTTGCAGGTGGTTCGCCTATAGCTCCAGATGCAATTCTTCAGCGTCAATTACAAGAATGCGTAGCGATGGAAAACTATCAAAAGAAGCCCTCAGTCCAATGCGAATTTCTTATGCAAACAGTACACAAAACAAGAAGCCCGAAAACTAGCCTGCGTCCCCAAAAGGAGACCATCAGAACACCCAGGGACAAATTCTAGGCCCATTTAATCAAATTTATTGATTAGAAAACAAGAAATAATATATTGGACAATATGAATTTCTGAAGATATATTATGGGTATAAAAGAAATAAAAAGAGAGGATAACATCATGAAAACACAGATTATGATAGCAGCACTCATGGGAATGACAAGCGTCTTTGCCGCCGACGGCGTGCGTTACAAAGACCGCCTTTTCGATGTCAGCGACGCAAGGACCGTGACCGTCGCCTACGACGTTCCGACCATGGACAAGAGCAACTACAATATCCTCTCCGAATTGATGGTGTCTTTCAAGATGGAAAAGAACATGCTGCACCTCTACGAGTCCGAGCAGGTGGTGATGGAGCCTGTCGTGATGGACATCTACGAACCCGCAAACGACAACGGTACAGACAGGGCTGCGGTGGTGATTTGCCACGGCGGGGCTTTCGTGGCCTCTTCCAAGGACGACTTTGACCAGAAATCCGTTGCCTACGCGGATTCCCTGGCCGCCCGCGGGTTTGTGACGGCATCCCTGGAATACCGCAAGGGCGTGGTCATGACGGGCAGCGGCATGCCGTTCCGCATCGACAGCGCGAGTTTCGCCCGCACGGTCTATAGGAGCGTGCAGGACCTGCATGCGGCCATCCGTTACCTGAGACTGAACGCAAAGGCGCTGAGAATCAACCCCAGCAAGATTTACGTGCTGGGCAACAGCGCAGGCGCCATGATGGCTCTTGAAAACATCTATGCCCTGAGCAAAAGGGATTTCCCCTCTTACATCGATTCCACGTCGCAGTTTGTTGTGAAAGACAACAAGAAGGAAAATGTCCCATGGGGCAAACTGAATCAGTATGGCGCAAGGGACTATAGAGGCACTGCCGACGGCGTGGTGGCCCTCTGGGGAGGCATCCACGATATCGATCTCGTGAAGAATAGCGATGTCCCGGTGTTCCTCGCCCACGGCGATTCCGACTACGTGATGCCCTACAACGTGGGACACGCCATATCCAAGCCGGACAAGATGGTTGCCGAAGCGGTGCCCGAAAAGTACAGCGCCTTTGCAAAGGCCTTCAAGTTCCAAATCGAGACCCCCACCATTTATGGAAGCTACGCCATTGATTCTGCCCTGACGGCAAGGGGCGTGGCCCACGAATTCTACAACCCGGTGGGTTACGGTCTCAAGCACGAGTTCTACAACAGCACCCGTACCGCAGAAGACGGCAGCGAGATCGTGTTTGCCGACAGCGTGCAGGACAAGGCTTTCGACTTCTTGTACAAGCTGGCGACCGGAACCTACGGCAAGCAGGAACCGGTGGTGGCCCTCCAGAAGTCTGCAGCACCGTCTGACGTCGATGTCGCCCAGCGCACAGCACCTGCATTCGCGAAGGTCTCGAAGATCGCCATGGGCGACAAGAACCTGAGCTTCACGGTTGTGGAAGGCGACAACCTGGCTTACGGAGTCTTTGACCTGAAGGGCAAGAAGGTGATGGCGGGACGCGCCTCCAGGGGCGAAACGGTATCCCTGGAAGCAGTTGCCGGCGGAAGCTACTTCCTGAAGGTCCAGGGCGACGCCACTCGACGGATTGTCGTGACCCACTAAGGGTTCGATACAGGATAATCTTTCGGAAAAGTTCCTCTCTAAGAAACAAAACGACCCGGACCCTGAAATTTGTTCAGGGCCGGGTCGTTTTTCCATATTTGGGTCTGGATCCTTCGACGCGATGCCTCACGGCATCTTGCTCAGGATGACAATCGCGGGTTACTTAACGAATGCGCCGTAGATGGCCTTGATGGCCTTCTCGGTATCGGCTTCGTCAACACCGGTGATGATGTTGATCTGCGAAGAACCCTGGTCGATAATGCGGACGTTGACCTTGTTGTCTGCGAGAGCCGTGAAGAGCTTTGCAGCTACACCGATCTTGTTCGTCATGCCATGACCCACGGTAGCGATGAGTGCGATACCCGGGAACACCTTGATACGGTCGGGGCGCATCTGCTGCGTGATGTCTTCGAGGACCACGTCCTGCACGGCGTCGAGAGCCTTGCTATCCACCACGATGCTCATGGAGTCGATGGCGCTCGGGCACAGTTCGTAGGAGAGGCCTTCGCTTTCGAGCACGGCGAGCACGCGGCGACCGAAACCAACTTCCTTGTTCATCATGGACTTTTCGATGTAGATCATCGAGAAGCCCTTACGGCCGGCAACGCCCGTAATCGGGAGCTTTGCTTCTTCCGGAGTGGGGCCGATGATGGTGCCCGCGTCGACCGGGCGGTTCGTGTTGCGGATGTTGATAGGAATCTTCTTCGCGCGGCACGGGGCGATAGATTCGTCGTGGAGCACGCTGGCGCCGGAGTAGGCGAGTTCGCGGATTTCGCGGTAGCTCACGTATTCGATCGGCAGCGGATTTTCGACGATGCGCGGGTCGGCCATGAGCATGCCCGAGACGTCGGTCCAGTTTTCGTACTTGGCGGCATCGATGCCGTTGGCAAGGATTGCGCCCGTGATGTCGGAACCGCCACGGCTGAAGGTCTTGACTTCGCCACGGAGATTGCTACCATAAAAGCCCGGCAGCACGTAAAGCTGGTTTTCGTCAGACAAGGTCTTCGCGATATCTTCGTAGGTCTTCGGCGTAATGCGGTACTTGTCGTCGAAGGTAATCAGCGGGAAGGTGTCGACGAAGTTTGCACCCAGGTATTTGGCCATGAGGCGTGCGCACAGGAATTCGCCACGGCTTACGAGGAAGTCGGTGCTGACGGATTCGGGGTGGTTCTTCAGCTTGTCCTCGAGGCTGTCGAGATCTTCGGTAAGCTTGTCGCCCAGACCGAGGTCGTTGCAGATTTCGTCGTAGCGCTGACGGATCAGGTTCCACGGGGTCGAAAAGTCGAGGCCCTTGGAGGCGAGGTCGTAGGTGCTGTAGAGGAGGTCGGTAAGCTTTGTCTCTTTGGGATTGCGCTTGCCGGGGGCGGAAACGACGATGACCTTGCGGTTCTTGTCGGATTCAACGATGGCCTTGATCTTCTTGAACTGGCCGGCATCGGCGACAGAGCTGCCGCCGAATTTACATACGATTCTTTGACTCATTTTTTCCTTTCGGGCCACCAAACCTCTCGGCTTCGAGCGCAACCGCTTTCCTCACGGTCGTCGTGCCCAAGCCTACCCATCTGGCCAGCCACTTTGGTAATATGGTTGTCTATGTCTGCAACTTTTTATAGTTGCGGGGGCATATATAGAAAAAAAACGCAGGGCGAACAAGGGGTTTTAGGGGGCTAAGCCACCTAGGAGAGGGGGTAGACAAAGACTTGCACTGTTTTGTGACGAGAAAGGAATGGGTTGCAGATGCCCGCCTTCGCGGGCATGACATGAGGACAGGCAAGGCTTTGACGAGGGGGAGGCTTCCCCCGACACAAGGGCAACAGTTGTTTGCAAATTGTAAAAAAGGGGGCGGTTTTGTAAAATAACGGGAAGGCAAGGCATAAAATGGTCCGTATCTCCGTCTATTACGTCGGAGGTACCATGAAAGACCAACAGAAAATGCTAGAAATCGCAGCTCTTTCGAACATTCCCGTGCTATTGCAAGGGGAATCCGGCGCAGGCAAGGAGGTGGCAGCCCGGTTCATCCACAATCACGGCCCGCGGAGGGACAGCGCCTTCGTGGCGCTGAACTGCAGTTCCATACCGAAAAGCCTTGCCGAAAGTATCCTGGAAGGGTCGGTCAAGGGGGCGTTCACCGGGGCAGTAGACGAGAAGCTGGGACTTGTCCGCTCTGCGGAAGGGGGCACCCTGTTCCTAGACGAAATCGGAGAGCTCCCGCTGGAGACCCAGAGCAAGCTGCTCCGGATTCTGCAGGAGAAGGCCGTGACCCCCGTGGGAGCGGCCCAAAGCATTCCCGTGAACTTCCGGCTGATATGCGCCACTAACCGGAACCTGAAAATGGAAATCGCCGACGGGAATTTCCGTGCGGACCTGTTCTTCCGTATCAATGTGTTCCCTATCGAGATTCCGCCCCTGCGGGCAAGGCGGGACTTCGATGTCGTAGCTTCTGATTTGTGGCGAGAAGCACGAAGCCTGGCGACAGCTCGTACCGATGGGCGCGAAGACCACAACCGCAACCTTTCCGTCGAAGAGATGGACCTGCTGAAAGCCTGTCCCTGGCCCGGAAACATTCGCCAACTAAAGAACATATTGCAGAGGTATTCCGTGCTGAAACCTTACGACGTATCGCTTACCGAAATTCTGACCCAGGAATTTTCAGTGCCCAAGCTTTACGAAAAGAACATCTGCTCCATATACGTGACGGACTTCTTGAGAAAGCGGAAGAAAAAGCCCACGCTCACCGACATCGAGGAGACGCTGCTGCTTTGCAAGGGCAACAAGTGCAAGGCAGCGCGGAAGCTGGGAATCAGCCGCGGGAGCCTATGCTACCAACTGCAGAAGGGGCGTGTGAAAATCGCGAGCTAAATTCAGAACCGGAGGCCCACGGCAATGTGGTGGTTGCCGCCATCGAAGGCCAGCCGCGGAGAATATCCGTAATCAAAGACGATCATGCCAAAGACCACGCCAAGACCGCAGGCAACACCTGTAGAATAGTCGTCGCTTTCGTCCTTACGGACCGACGTTCCCAAGCGAAGCATCAGGGTTTCGGCATAGGCGATTTCGGCCCCGAACAGTCCCTGGATTTCGGTATCGGCACGGCGGTAGGCGTCAGCGGAGACATGGACACGCCACCTTTCCGTAACGGGAATCATTCCCGTAATGCCCGCCTGGAGCGCCATAGGAGCGTATTCGTTTTCGTCGTCGTAAGCGGTGACGAAACCCGCATTGGTAAGGGTCGCGCCAAAAGCCATATAGCGGTTCACCTTGAAGGAACCGCCGATGTCTCCGAGGATAGCGTAAGCGGTTTCGTCTTCGATAGTCTGGCTTGCAAAGCGTGCGGTCACGCCCCAGTTGAATGCGGAATTACGGCTACCGAGGCCAAGCTGTGCGGCCCAGGCATAGGCGCCATACTCCCCTGTTTCCAAGCCATTCTCATCACGACCTTCGATATCGTCGTAACCGAGATAATCCAAGCCCGCAGAAAACGTGAACTTTTCGGCGAAGGGGAGTCCGTAATAAACATTGATATAGCGGTCCGAACCCATACCATCAAAGATTATCTGGTTGAGTCCGAATTCCGGAGATTCCACGGCACTCATGGCCAGGGGATTCCGCGTCACTTCGGAAGCCCGTGCAGGGTCTGCAACGCCTGCGCCCGCCATAGCCGCCGTTCTCGGTGAAACCTGCAACGCAAGAAACTTCATGGTCACGCCCCCCGGATCCACGTTCCAGTACTCCCCGGCAAAAGCGAGAGAACCCGTGACGAGAGCGGTGGCGACAAGTTTCTTGAACATACGGCTACAAGATACAAAAATAGGCCGCCCAAGTTTTCTAAATTTGCGGACATGTTGAGCGTTATTGTCCTTGCGGTGCTCACTACGGTCTATGCCGTAGCCATTCTCACGTTCGCCGTGGGAATTATCCGCACGCACCGTCACAAGGGCAAGGCCACCCCCTACGTTTCCGTGGTCATTCCCATGCGAAACGAGGAACAGTTCCTGCAGCGGACCCTGGACGCCCTGGCCGCCCAGGAATACGAGGGACAATACGAGATTATCTGCGTGGACGACCGCTCCACCGATTCTACAGGAAAAATCCTGGACGAGTTTGTGGCCACCCACTCCGACAAGTTCCGGGCCCTGCACCTAGACCCGAACCTCCCGAAGGTGGAAAGCCCCAAGAAGCGGGCCCTGGAAGCGGGATTCAAGGAAGCCCGTGGCGAAGTGCTGTTGATCATGGACGCCGACTGCGTGCCCACCAAGCGCTGGCTCGCCGCCATGGCAGGCAGGTTCGAAGGGGACATCGCCATCGTGCAGGGGCCAAAGCGCAACACCGGCGGCTGGAGCCCCGTGCATCAGTACCAGAGGCTCGAAACCCTGGCCTACACCTCTATCGAAGCCGCCGGATTCAGCCTGGGCCACCCCATGCTGGCCAGTGCCGCCTGCCTTGCCTACAAGAAGGACCTGTTCTTCAAGGTAGGCGGATTCGGAGACCTGGTAAACCTTTCCAGCGGCGACGACGACATGCTCATCCACAAGATGATCAAGGAGCCAGGAGTGCAGTTCTGCTACAACCTGAGCGCCGACGCCCTCATCGATACCGCCCCGGTGGATTCCCTGAAGGCCCTGTTCTTCCAGCGGGCACGCTGGAGCAGCAACGGCACCAAGTACGACAGCCACCTTTACACGCTGGCGCTTTCCCTTATCTACACCTTCCTGGTCTGGCTTCTGGTGAGTCCTTTTTTGGTGGCCTTCGCCGACTTCCCTATCGCCTGGTTCGCCATCCCCATGGGCGTGAAAGTCCTGTGCGACTTGATTTTCCTCACCTGCGCCGCCGTGAAGCTCCACTCCAAGCGGCTGTTGCTAGCCCTGCCCGTTACCGAAATCATGCAGGTGCCCATGAACGTGTTCGCCGTTCCCTTCGGGCTGCTCGGGCTGTTCAAGTGGAAATAATTCTAAAGGCCTAGTTTGGCCTTGGCCCAGGCTTCGGCCTGTCCTGCATCTTGCAACTTGCCGTCTAGCTGGAGTTCAAAACTTTCGCGAATCAGGTCCCCAAACTGCTTGCCAGGTTTTAATCCGAGAGACATCAGGTAGTGTCCTGTAAGGTAAGGTTCCGGAGCCTTCTCATACACGCCCAATTCAAGAGCACGTGTCTTTAGGCGATTTGCAAAAATCATACGCAAATCTTCTGGATACTGCGGATTGGACGCCGTAAAGACACAGCATTCCCGCAAGCCATCCAAAGCCACGGACAACCGCCTAATAAAAGCATCATCAGGAAACGATGCGTTAGGCGTAATCGCAGCCGTATGTTTCAGCAACCTGGGAACGTTCCGCAGGATTTTCACCTCGTTGGTCATGCCCTCAAGAAATTTCGTCCAATCCTCGCCACTGGAATTCCCCGAAAGCAGGGCACTGAAGGCAAGGGTCATCCGAGATTCTTCACTTTCTCCCACCGCATTCCTAGAAACATTGTCCAGGAACTGCCCCAGTTTCTCGAAACTGTCGTCTAGGGGTTTCACCTCGGGGAAAAACCGCAGCAAGTCCATTTCCAGAAACGCCTGCAGACCAAGGGAAGGCCTACCCGGTTTCAGGAGCCACTTCTTGAATTCCTCGTAAATACGTTCCTTGGAAAGATCTTCCAGGGAAAGGCTCCTGCAAAGTTCTGCCGTTTCCGGTGCCAAAGTCAGTTCGAAGCGGCTGGCAAACTGCACCCCCCGCAAGATACGCAGGGAATCTTCAGCAAAGGCCTCACTCACATGCCGAAGTACATGGGCCTTCAGGTCGTCCATGCCACCATAGGGGTCGCAAAGCGTAAGCTCCGGAAGTTCCATGCCCATGGCGTTGATGGTAAAGTCCCTGCGAAGAGCCGCCTCCTTGAAGCTGAGTTTCTCGTCGGTATGCACCACGAATCCGCGGTGGCCATAGCCCACCTTGTTCTCGGTACGGGGAAAAGAAAAATCTAACGAAAGACCTTTCATAGCCAAATGGATCACACCAAAGGCCTTGCCCACCAGGTTAGTGCGACCATATTTCGAAAGGAGCGGTACCAGGGCGTCCTGGGCCATGTCGTAAACTTCGATATCGTAGTCCCGGCAAGATTTTCCGAGAAGGGCATCACGAACCCAGCCGCCCACCAGAAACGCCCGGCCACCTGCAGCACGGATATCGCCAGCAATCTTCAGCAGGCGTCCCGGAAGTTCGGGCGAAAATTCAGCACCCAAAAGTGTGCGTACCGTAATCATTATTCTTGCGGAGCCTCGACTGTCGTGCTATCCGTAGTTGTGGAACTGTCTGAAGGAACAGAGGCTGTAGAATCCTGCGGCACCACAACCGCTGCGGAATCGGCTGCCGTATACACCGTCTTCGTGGTATCCTGAGATGCATATCGTTCGTATATGCTCTTCTGAGATTGGCTAGACGCACCCTTCTTCTTAGCTTCTTCTTCGCGGCACGCCCTTAACTCGTCTTCCATGAACGCACGCTGATCGGGAGAATAGGACATTGTATTATAGCGGTACTCGATCTCTTCGCAAACAAGCCCTTGACGCTGACTTGCACAAGACACCAAAGCAGCACTGCCAAGACATAGCATACATAAACTTAAAACAACGACAATTTTTTCAACCTTGTTTTTCATCTGTCGCACCTTCTAATGAATCAATATTATTTTCCCAGACTTTTTCTTGGAACCCTTACGAACCACATAATGATATACCCCGGGAGCAACCAACTTACCATTCGCATCAGTCCCGTCCCATTCTGCTCGTCCCCCTAAAACATCACTATCGTAAAAAGATCTTACCAAAGCCCCTCCGCGGTTAAAGATACTTACGAAAGAATCTTCGGAAATATTGTCGATATAAAGATGTTTGCCTTGTTTGGGACGGAATGGATTCGGATACGCTTTCACATCTGCAGGAGCACTTGATGTCATGAATTTTTCCGCATTTTTCAAATCGTTGCGTGTGTAGCGGGTAATTCCCCCTTCATGAGCAAACCAAGCCATTCCTAGAACCGGGTCGATTGCCAAATCCAGAACTTTGTTGTTCAGCAAGCCGTCTTTTGTGGTAAATTGTTCAGCCTCAAGGGTGTCCTTGGACCTATACCTCTTTTTCAAGCGGAAAACACCCTTGTCCGTTGTTCCAAGCCAAATATTACCTTGGACATCCCGATCTATAGAAGTATACTCCGCTCCCATTAAGCCCTTCGTAGAACTAGGCTGCATTAAGGTATCCAGGTCTTCATCCATATAGGACAGCTTTCCCACAGTAATCATCCACAAAAAGCCATCATCCCTATCGAAGGCAAAATCAACAGGAGCCCTATTTTCAAGAATCTTGTAGTTTTTCTTTTCCGATAGCATTAGACGCCCTCCGTTTTTTGAAGGAGGGCGCACCCTAATGGCGTCTAGAGAACCTCCTTGAGACGCAAAGAAGGCGTCACGAGAGGACACATATACTATCCAGTTTCCCGTCTTTGAGTCAATCTTGGCAGCCAAAGTTCCCGCAATAGAAGAACTGCCTACCCCCGGCAAACAGCTAATATCACCATTCTTGCTAATATAAACGAGCCCATAGGCAGGCTGTTTCGACGTGGCTACCAAGAATCCTGAACTGTCTGGAGCGACAGCCGTACCCACCGCAACAGTATAATCGTCAATATATTCATCAAGACAGCTGTTTTCATCCAATGGTGTAAACGCCTTTAGAAGGGTATATCCGTCATCCTTGTACAAAAACAGACCTTTCCCCCATACGTGGGCCAAAAGCAAACCATCGTCGAGGGAAGAAAGAATCTTCATCCGATAGTCATACGCCGCCGTATAGCTACCTACGCCCTTCCAAATATGCGTACCATTTTGCCAAGACTTTCCATCGCTGTACGCCATCTTTCCGTTGGTCGTTGCCGCCACTATTCCACCTTTTGAAACAGCCGTCATCTCATAAACATTACCCAAGGTATAATTCTCAAATATCGTCTCTCGTTTGATTGTTGAGAAATCTGTAATCTGATCCTTAAAATACTGCGTTAAGTTTCCCATCCCTGTTTTTTTCGTCCATGACAATGGATCTGCCAGACGTATATCTTTGGCTATGTTATCCCAATCTATTTTTCGAGCATAAATGTCCTTTTCCAACAAGACAAACAAGGTATCCTGGACAATGGAAATTTTTTCGGGCGACTTATTTATCAGGGAAACCGTGCCAATCCTGTCAATTGTCAAAAGATATCCATTCTGTTCTATGTCAAAAAAAGCAAGCCTGTTTTCAAAGGCAATCACCAAAACGTTCTTCTGCGCCAACACCTGACCCGGCACCACATGAACTCTGCTATTCAAATACGAGCGGTTCACAACACTCCAGCGGGCCGATTTCTTGTCATAAGCGGCAACAAGACCATATTCAGAAATACCGTATACCTTTGAATCCGTCTGAACCACCCCATAAAAAGACGTAGCGCCCAAACCATCTGCAGATGTATAGAGTTTATTTATCTTAGGCGTTGAAAACTGAATTCCTCCAGCCGTGGCTAGGATATATCCCGATTCATAGGGAATGGCAGCATACACCGGAGACGGCCTGGAAAAAACCTTCCACTCATCGGCCAAGGATACGCCTGCCATAAAAAGCAAGACAAAAATTATACGCAATACCTGCACCATTCAAAATTATAAAAATGATTTACCCCAGCAAAGCTTTCTTGGTCCGTTTAATAGCAGAATGTCTCCTTTTAACAATGGTATTGACAGATACCCCATAAAGAACACTAAGTTCCTCCGATGTCAGCCCCTTCTGAAATACCAAGTCAATCAATTCCCGATCTCTTCTTGAAAGCATGCCTACAGCCCGGTTCAGTTCGTCATTTCTTTGGTTTCCTGCCCTAAAAAAGACTGATTTTTCTGCAGGCAAAGCCGTATAGTTTTCTACAGTATCAGAAACCATTGAAAAAGGGGCCAATCTATGCCTAAATCTTGCATAGTCATAAAAGCAATTCCGGAAAACACGGAAGAGCCAAGGGTAGATAGAATCCCCGTACTTTATATCTTTTGCATTTTGGCAAAAACGTAACGCTACATTTTGCAAAACATCCAGGGCATCTTCCCTATTGGCGCAGTTCATCCTGCATAAATTGTATATTTGAGGGGAATAAGCATCCCATGTTTCCTCTAACCACTGATCCGCTTTTTTATCTTTTTGAGTATTCGTTTGCACCATTGTTCCCATCCGTCTTTTTCTTTTGACGGCGCAAATTTATGAATTTAAACCTGAAAAAACGACTTTTCGAGAAAATGGCAAATTACAGTTGTCAGGATTCAAATTATCGTTGCCTCTTTGCAAAATATTGTTGTCTGGTCCTGTTGCTTACAGCGACCATTTTCGCCCAGGAATTCAATATGAATTCCATGTCGCCTCCAGAGATGGAAATGGAATATTCGACAGGGGCGTTAAAGGATAACGGAACCCTGACCATAACCATTACCGTCCCCGACAAGTGGCATGTGAACGCGAATAAGGTCACCGACGAGTTTCTGAAACCATCCTCCATTGAAGCCAAGGCAACAGGAATTGAATTTGGTGAACCAGAATGGCCCGAACCTATCAAGGAATACAACGAAGCCCTGGAACTGGAAATCTGGACTTTCCGCGGAACCTTCAGCGTCAAAGTTCCCGTAAAGAACGTAACAGGCGCAGACTACGATAGTCTAGGAACCACAGTTACTTTCAACTACCAGGCCTGCGACAATTCCATCTGCCTCGCCCCCGCAAGTAAGACCATTTCGCTGGACAGCCAAGCAAGCGAAGGCACGAGCGGTGCCATAAATGGTGCGAATAATGGTACAAGCGGCGTAAAAAAAAACGACCCCGAAATAAATAAGGGGAAGGAAGGCGTCGCCACACCTTCTGCAGGAATCGCACTCCTGCTCTTCTTCGCTTTTGCCGGTGGAATCATCCTGAACCTGATGCCCTGCGTGCTGCCCGTGCTTTCGCTCAAACTGTTCAGCCTGATTAAACAATCCGGAGAAAGCCGCGGACGGCTCCTCGCTTTGGGAGGAGCCACAACGGCGGGAATCTTGTGCAGTTTCTGGGCGCTGGCCACCGTTGTCGCCGTCGTCAAGGCCGGCGGCGGGTCCGCGGGTTGGGGGATGCAGTTCCAGAGCGCAGGCTTTATCGCCTTCATGGTGGTCATATTGACCGCATTCGCCATGAGCTTTTTCGGAGTCTTTGAAATCTGGCTTCCGTGGAATGCCACCACCAAGATGGATGCGGCAGGCCAGAAGGCTGGATTTGCCGGCGCCTTCTTCACGGGGGCCCTGTTGGTGCTCTTAAGCACGCCCTGTTCCGCACCGCTGCTTGGAACGGCCATGGGATTCGCCTTCGCACAGGCCACCCCCATATTATTCCTGTTCTTTACCGCCGCAGGTCTGGGGCTTGCCCTCCCCTACATGCTGGTCAGCGCCTTCCCCAGCGTCCTCAAGGTATTCCCTAAGCCAGGCGCCTGGATGGTAAAACTGCAACGCGTAATGGGCATCTTGTTGCTCGCCTCTGTGGGTTGGCTTTTCTGGATTGTAAGCGAGCAGGCGGGAATTACTGGCGTAGAACTTTTCGCAGCCATCGCCATCGCAAGCATCGCCTGTTCCGTACTGCTTGGAAAGTTCGCGAAACCAGGAACCGCCTTCATTCGCGAAGTTGCTGTAATTATCCTCAGCGTCATCGCCCTATTCTCACTCTGGTTTGCAGGCATTTCTCCCGAATACGAAAAAGCCGCCATCGCAGTCTTCAACGCCCGCCTACAAGAAAAGATGACCGAAGACGGATGGTTCCGCTACAGCCCCGCCCTCATCGAAGAATTTGCCAAGGCCAAGCGCACCGTATTCATAGACGTGACCGCCGACTGGTGCCTCACCTGCAAGGCCAACGAAGCCGCCGTCCTTGACGATGACGACTTTATCCGCGCCATGGATAGCCTAAACGTCGCCCTAGTCAAGGCCGACTGGACCCGCGAAACACCCGAAGTGAACGCGCTCCTGCAAAGTATGGAAAAGTCAGGCGTGCCCGCCTACGCCATTTACCCCGCCGGAAACACTAGCCGACAGATCGTGCTGCCGGAGCTCTTAACCGTCGACGGGATTGTGGAAGAGATTGTAGGAAGTCGGTAATCCGGTCCTGGATCCCGTCACTCCTTGCAGTCGCTCCAGGATGACATTTCGGGATTACCTTTTGCCTTCGCGCTTGTAGCGCTCGATGCATTCAGCGTAGAAGTCATAGGTCTGCTTCGCGATAGACTTCCAGCTGAACACGTCAATGGCGCGCTTGCGGCTCACCTCGCCCATCTTCTTCGCCAGTTCCGGATTCTCGAGAATCTTATTCAGCTTGTTCGCAAAGTCAGCCTGGAAGGCCTTGGGGTCCGCCGGGTCAAAGTCCGTTTCGGACACATGCTTCAAGGGCACCAGGAATCCAGTCTCACCGTCAACAATAATCTCAGGAATACCACCTACAGCACTGCCCACCACCGGAGTGCCGCAGCTCATAGCTTCCAGGTTGATAATGCCAAAGGGTTCGTAGAGTGAAGGTGTGGCAAACACGGTCGCATGGCTGTAAAGCACGCGGAGTTCCTCGTGAGGAACCGCCTCCTGAATCCAAACCACGCCATCGCGGGTCTTCTGCACATTCTCGATAAGGGCCTTGCATTCATCGGCAAGTTCAATAGTGTCAGGGGCACCTGCACAGAGCACCACCTGGGCAGACTTATCGATCTGCGGGATTGCCTGGATCAGCTGGCTGATGCCCTTCTGGCGGGTGATGCGACCCACAAACAGCACGTAAGGACGCTTGGGGTCCACACCCCACTTGGCAAGGATGCTTTCGTCGAAAGTCGGCGCATAGAAATCCGGATCGATACCGTTGTAAATCACCTTCACGCGGTCCTCGGGCACACCATAAAGCTTCATCACGTCGCGTTTCATACCCTCACTCACGGCAATCACGCCGTCAGCAGCTTCGTAAGCGGTTCGTTCAATCCAGCAGCTCATAGCATAGCCACCATCGCCCAACTGCTCCGCCTTCCATGGACGGTGGGGTTCCAGAGAATGGGTCGTCAAAATCAAGGGACACTGCAAAAGTCGGCTGGCCAGCACACCGCCAAAATGGCTGTACCAGGTATGGCAGTGAATCACGTCTATATCCTTGAGAGCGGCCGCCCACTGGAGGTTGATATCCAGCGGCTTGAAAATCTTCTGAAAGCGGTCATCTTCGGGATTGAGGCCAAGCTTTCGCGAAAAGCCCAGCGCACGGATGTTATTTTCGTCCACGTTCTGCACACCAAAGCAGCGCGCCTCGATGTGGCAAAGCTTTGCAAGCTCCTGGGTAAGGAACTTGACATGGATACCGGCACCGCCATAGATTTCCGGCGGAAATTCGTTAGTCAAAATTGCAGCGTTCATAAGTTAGTAAACAATAAGAGGTTAGAGTTAGTGGCATTAGCAGACTAATCGTCTTCGTCGTCCTTGGGCTTAGCGCAGCGGTCTCTAGACCAGTTGGTCTGCTTGAAGCAGGCACTTCTGGTGTAGCAACATCCGTATGCATTTTTATTGCCAAGATCATCGCAATGGCAAGCAATTCCGTCACCTTCCTTCTCTTCGTCAACAAGTTCACCGTTAGCGCAGACCACCATGAATCCGCCTTTGTGATAACTTGTGTTGATGCAGGTCTGGAGGGAATTGTGGCAGGCTCCGAAGTAGGTTCCCAGGGCGTCGCACGATACGCGGCGTGTCTCGTTAGTAAGGTCGAATTCGAAATATTCCACGCGTTCATCAGGATCGGAGACTTGTTCGTGATTCATCCAGTTGTACCCGTGGACGGTTTTTGCTACCATCTTTTTGCTAGGAATCAGGTCCTTCCATTTCTGTTTCGTCTCAAAATCCCTGAACGGCGGGTAGTCGGGGTCTTCGTCCTTAAGAATTTGTTTGCAACGTTCCTCGTCGTAGCAGGGGTTTGGATTGGTGGGTGCTACTCCAATCATGGGTTCACCCCAGCAGGGATCGCAATTCGAACATTGATCCGTGTTGCATTGGTCTATCATCTTATCTATAGGGAAGCCTTCTCTACAAGCGACGGGACATTTGTAATTGTCCTTGTCGAGCGGGTCGAACTTGTTATGGAGCCTTTCCCATTGCCCGTCGACGCACCTGTACATGATGGCGTTGTTGTTGATGTCGTTGTCGCACCTCAGTTCGCCGTTAAGGCATTCGCCACAGATAGCCTTGTCGGTACGGCATGACTTGTTGCCGCATATGGAAACGGCCTTCTTGGCTTCGCCGGCGACGCACTCGTAGACGGTTCCCTTTCCGGCTTTATCGTTGGTGCAGGTGTGTTCGTAGTTCGTGCATTCGCCGCATCCGTTGTCGCGCGGGTCGCAGGATTTATCGCCACAGCTTTCGGTCACCTTCTTGCCGTTTTCGCAGCGAGCGACTGTTGCATGGAAGTTCTTGTCTTCGGTGCAGGTCTGCACGTCGTTGACGCACTCGCCGCAGTCCGTGCCCTTCTCGTTACAAGAAACCGTGCCGCACGAGCGGTTCACGACGACTCCCTTCACGCATTCCTTGACAACGCCGATGCTTGCGGGGCTGTTGGAGCAGGTGCTTTTATAACTATCGTTGCATTCGCCAACAGCAGAATTATTCATGTTTGAGCATTTCTTAGTATCGGTATTGCAAACGACACCCACATCGCAAAGTTCTTCCTGACAGACACAGACACCATCTTTTTCAGAACCGCCAGTCGCAGCACATAGTTCCTTGAATTTCTTAAAATCGCTTATTGTTGCAGAAGAATCGTTCTTTCTTGCCGAGGTGCTATCCGGAACCATTTTCCATTCCGATTTGAAGCAGACATAGTTGGCGTATTCCTTCTTGACATAAATGGTATCACCCTCGTTACCTTCATTGCAAACACCCAATTCAAAAATTGAATCGACACTTGTAATGAGTTCTTTTTTACTGCTGGAATCGTCATCGCCGCAAGCGACGCAAAAAAAGGAAAGTCCCATATAGACAGGGAGCACCAGTGATGTAATCTTTCGTTTCATATATGCCCAAACAAAGATTGTACATATCCAAGTATAAAAAAACACCCGCCCTTGAGGGCGGGAGATTAGGAGAGAACGTGGTTTTATACTAGAAATTCTTGCAGGTGCCTTTCCAGTGGCCTTCTGCACCGATAATTGGGCCGTTAATATACTTGCCGCTGGAGCCCACAAAGTCATCCTTGCGCCAATCTTCGCCGCCCAGGTGCCAACGCATCCATGAGATAGTCGCCGCCATACCAGCCCAAGAGCCCGAACCGTGACCCCAGCCACATTCCTCTTGCCACGGCGAAATACGATAGCATTCAGTACCCGTTCCACCGGTCATCTCGATGAGACATGCGGGGGCCCTTACATCGGACCTATTGTAATCATTTTCAGCATTGCCGCGTTCCATACCGCCTTCGCCATAAAGAATCGCTATGCTCTTATTTGTAGGAACCTGGTTGGCACCGGGATCATCCCAGGCACCGCTATTGTTAAGGAACGCCGTTATCACACGATTATCCTTGATGACTGCGCGTTCAGATTCTAGACCGCCCATAGAGTGACCGGAACAACCCACTTTGGTCATATCAAGCTTGCCATACAGCGGATCACCTTGAGTTTTATTCTTTTTATCGAGCCAATCAAGAACCTCGGTAACCAGGGCCCCACCACCCGGAGACTGTCTCAAAGCCACAACAACAAAACCATGAGATGCCAACCGTTTGATTATTCCACCGTAATCTTTGGGATCCGTTCCACCACCAGGGCCCCACACTACAACGCCATGCTTCTTAGTATCAGACAATCTCTTCGGATAAGCGAGAATTTGACATAAATTCCTATTATTATCACGATCATAAACACAGGGCTCAACATTCTCGGTATATGAAACTTCCATGAAGTTCTTTTCTTCTTCAGTGTCGTTGGCGAGGAAGATACCCTCTTCTACCGCTTCACTGGAGCTAGACTCTACACCCGCACCATCGCTGGAGCTGCCACCCTGTTCAGGCGCTTCGCTGGAACTGGATCCACCAAGACCAGTATTCTGAGAATCACTGGAACCTATATCGGTTTCACCTTGTTTTCCGTTTTTCCCAGTCTTTTCCTGGTCTTTCTGAACCTGTCCGCCTTCACCGTCTTCCTCTTGAACCAATCCATCAGCAGCAGATTCAATGGCGTCCGGCTTAGTGACATCATCGCAGGCGGCCATAGCAAAAGCGACACCCACGACAATCAATCCTTTTACAAAAACCTTAAGGCTTTTCGATTTCATCGTATCTCCTTTTGTTTCCCAATCACGCCAATAAAATTACATTGGGAAAAAACGAAAAAAAAGCCATATGGCAGAACTGCCGTGGACAAATAGTCCATGTGTATCAACAATTTGCGGAAATTTCGCAAATTTCTAGGAAAAAATTTTTGTATACAGAGCCGGTAAATCGACTAAAAGATTTTTACAAAAGTGCCTTTCAGCGGAAAACTACCGCGGGGCGTATATACGCGACATGAATTCGGCACGGGTCTTTTCGTCGGTCTTGAAGCGGCCTAAAAGCTGAGTCGTTACCATGGTCGCCCCAGGCTTTTTCACACCGCGCATGGTCATGCACATGTGAGAAGCCTCAAGCACTACGGCCACTCCCTTCGGGTTCAGTTCCTTCTGGATAAGCTCCGCAATCTGTCGGGTCATGCGCTCCTGGATCTGCGGGAAACGGGCGTAGTATTCCACCACACGTGGAATCTTGGAAAGCCCCACCACACAGTCTCCCGGAATGTAGGCCACATGGGCCTTTCCCGTAAAGGGCAAAAAGTGATGCTCGCACATGCTGGCAAATTCGATGTCGGGCACGATAATCATCTCATCGTACTTCTCGTGAAAACGGGTCTTCAAGATATCTTCGGCCCGCATCTCGCCAGAAAGCCCGGTCATCAGCTCGGCATACATCTTCGCCACACGACGGGGCGTCTCCACAAGGCCTTCGCGGTCCGGGTTCTCGCCCATGCCGGAGAGAATCATCCGAAAACCGTCTTCCATTTTTTTCAAATCCATCATGAGGATAAAGATAAAAAAGTCCCAAGGAGCAAGTTACAGGTTAATTCCATCAATAAAGCCTAACCCGCTTTTATATCAGAAGAAGACCTTTTTCGTATAAAAGCCAAGGCCTTGCTGCGGCGACGGGCGGTCTCCTGCAGGTTCACGGACTCGTCGTACTCGTCCACAATCTCGCGGCCAAGGATTTCTTCCAGCACGTCTTCCAGGCTCACGATGCCCGCCATAGCACCGAACTCGTCAACCACGCCCACCATATGCCCCCGCTGTTTTAAAAAGCGGAGCAACAACTTTTCCAGAGTCACGCTATCGGGGATCAACTGGAGTGGTCGCATCAATTGCCTAAGTTTGATATCGCGCTTACCCTCGGCCAAATAGTTGTAGGCATCTCGACGAAGCACAATACCAATCCATTCTTCCTTTTTCTTGCCGTACAGGGGTATGCGGGAGAAGGGCCAGTTACCACGTTCATCTAGAGTTTCACCGATGGTCTTATCTGCCGGGAGGCTGAACACCACATGCCTGGGCGTCATTACCTTACGGGCCGTCACAGATTTCAAGGCCAGAATGTTCTTGATGACGGCGGCCTGGTGCTTGTCAATAACCTCTTCACGAAGGCCGAGGCTCACCAGGCTGTTGATATCCTCGATGCTCACTTCCTTCTTCTCTTCGTCCTCGTGAGTCCAGTGCTTGGTGAGGGTGAGGCAGAGCCAGATGATCCCGGTCCAGCTCAAAAGCTTGGTGATGTAATAGAACGGCACCGCTACAATAGGGGCCATCACCTTGGCCTGCTTTACACCCAAAGTCTTGGGAGTGATTTCGCCAAAGAGCAAGATGAGGATAGTAAGTGCTATGGGGAGCGCGAACTGCCCCGATTCAGGCAGGCGCCGCACGGCAAGGGCCGTGGCCAAGGAGGCTCCGATGGTGTTAGCGATGGTGTTCACCACCAGAACCGAGGCGATATAGCGGTCGATGTTCTCTTTTACGTGGGTCAGGTACTTGGCGGTAAAGGCCTTGCGGCGCTGCAACGATTCCACTGTGCTAGGGGGCACGCTGTAGAACGACGCCTCCGTCACCGAACAAAAGGCCGAAAAGAAAAGGCAGCAAAGGACTGTGATAACGATCGCTAGCATATTTTACGGTTCAAAATTAATCAAATCAGGTTCGACGGCAAAGAATTGGGTGCGTTCCGCCTCTTTCATAAAGTCCACAAGCATCTTGGAGCTAGGAACCGGTACCAAGAAGGATTTACCCGCAGAAAGCTGTACCAGTTCCACGTCGGTAGATTCTCCGATGTCGGCAAGGGCCTTGGCCTCGGCAATGGCGACGTCCAGGCCGCCCACCTTGTGGACCAGCCCTGCCTCCATGGCCTTCCAGCCCACAAAGACCCGGCCACCGCCGTATTCGCTGTCAATCTTAGTCTTGTCTACGCCGGTCGCCTCAGACACCACATCCACAAAGCGGTCATAGAATTCGTCCATGTAGTTTTGCAGGGTCTGTTTCTCCTCGTCGGTCCAGGGACGCATAAAGGTTTCCGCGTCGGCGTGGTCGTGAGTCTTAACCGTCTCCGTCTTTAGCCCAAGTTTGGAAAGCAGGCCAGAGGCGTCCACCTTGCCACCGTAGATGCCGATGCTCCCCACAAAAGAGAAGGGTTCCGCCACAATCTCGTCGGCGCCGCAGGCGATGTAGTAGCCTCCAGAGGCGCCCATATTCCCGATGCTCGCTACAATAGGTAGCCCCTGCTTACGTAGATTCTTGAGGGCAGCCCAAATCTTGTCGGAGGCGATAGCAGATCCACCCGGCGAAGAGATGCGCACTACCAGCGCAGACACTCCCCCGCCTGCGAGACGGCGCAAGATTCCCGAGACTTCCTTTTCCATGGAGCCATCAATAGTGCCATCGATATTCAAAAGGCCAATGCGAGCACGGTGCGACCAACTCTCGTTAAAGATCTTGCGGTCGGTAGGTTTCCAGGTAACATAACTTGCGTACGGAGCCTCCAAACCAAAGAAGGTTTTCAGCGCATAAGACGGCACCTGGTCTATGTAGAGAATGGAATCGACGACGCCCGCCTGTAGCGCAGCCTTGGCACTCACCACCGGGGCCTTCGCCAGGGAATCCAACGTAGACGCAGCCTGCTCCACCGGGACTTGCTTGCGGAAAGCCATGCGGTTCGCCACGTAAGCATTCATCATCTTCCAGAAGTCACTGAAAAGTTCAAGCCGGTTCTCTCGAGCTTCCACCGACATGGAATCCGCAATGTAGGGTTCCACCGCCGACTTGTAGGCTCCATGCCGCAAGAACTCCACCTTCACGCCCAGCTTGTCCAGCAAGCCCTTGTAGTACAGCGTGTTGCCACCGATGCCCCGCCAAGAAAAGTGAGCAGAGGGTTCCACCACAATCCGGTCTACCGAAGCCGCTGCCAGCAACACAGATAGCCGCACGTCGTCCATGTAAGCAATGACTTTCGCACCCCGGGCCCTCAGCTTCATGACTCCCCGGTTGATTTCGTTAGAAATTCCCACATTGCCCTTGTAACCCGAAAAGTCCAGCATCACAATGCTTGCCGAGGGGTCCCGAAGCAGGTGCTCGAACAAGGTCCGCACCTTCATAATACCGATAGACTGTGGCCGTATAAAGGAGAAAGGTCCTTCCACCTCGGAGACTTCCATGTCCAAAGGCACACGGACAATCTGGGCGAACATAGAAGCGTTGGGGTTGCGGGCAGCATGATAGCCCCAGGTCACGCCCTTGGGCAAGTAGTCGTCATAGAATTTCACTGCCAGGTTGTTATACCCGCCGAAAGACATGGACATGGTGAAAGTGTATTCGTCATCGTCACCATAGATAGGCATCTTGAAACCATAGCGAGTACCGTACAGTTCCAGTTCAAAAAGCAAGCGGTGCTCTTCCCAGTCCTCCACATTGTAACTGACGCTCAGGTTCCGCCCGAGCCGAAGGGTAGCACCCGCATTGTGGATGCGGTCCATAGAGGTGGGCCCTGCATAAAGCAGGTTCTCACAGGTATAGGCCAGCGAGAGAAACCTGAAAGGCCGAAGCATCACGCCCTGGGTGTAAGACCATTCCGTACCCTCGAAAGCAGCGCTACGGAAAGCGGTCAGACGGCTCCCCCAGAAAAAGTAACGTCTAAACAGGTCGGTAGAATAGGTCAGGTGCCAGCGGGATTCGTCTAGGCCATGGTCCGCATAGCGGTATTCAAAGCTTGCCCCCAGATGGTCCAGATTCCCACCGATGCGAAATCTGGAAATCTCGTCGTCGTACTGGTAGTCTACCAAAGTTCCCCAGGAATCAAAGGCCCTAAGCCCAGCCGGGTTGCCGAAAAGCCCGTGGTCCCCTTCCAAGGAGACAAAGCCGGATTCGCCAGGCAGGTAGGCAAAGACGGGAACGAGTAGGAACAGGCAAAAGACGGCAACTGCAAAAGGCGAGAGATGCCGTCGGGAATGACACATCTGATGATCATGTTGCAGCATTCTTTACCATCCTATAGTTTACGGGAACTCCGCTCTTAAATACAGTTCCACCTTATGGCCCGTTTCAAAGCCAAATAGGTTTCCGCGATTCATCTCATAGGCCATGCCTATGCCGAAGGGGAATGAAAACCACCCCACGTAACGGGCAATATCGGCCCGCATCCGAAATCCCCGATAAAGGTCATCCATCTTCTGGTAATCCTTCGCCAGGTTGTGGTTTTCCGATTCCTGGATACGCCAGCGGAAAAGGAATACATAGCCCACTTGCCAACCTGTCCGGGCGTATTTATCCCAGAAGGCGTTCCAGACAAACGAGCTTTTTACTCCCAATTCATCTCCGGGTTGGTAATTTTTGTCTTCGATAAAGGAGTAATACTGCCCAGAAAGACCCAAGACCATGTTTGGACTAAAGCGGTACACGCCCATTGGTTCGATTCCTAGACGTTCAAAGCGTTCCACGCGACTTCCATCACGAGGTTGAAAGCGCCAACTTACGTTCAGGCCGAAATAATCCAGCGGAAAGAACTTCATGCCCACATAAGATTCATTAAGCCCGTTCACCTGCAGGTTCACCATCTCGTGGATCTGGTCATGCAGCATGGTTTGCCACTCATAGCTGATAAACCGATACGACATATCGGTATAAAAGCTTAGGCAATTGCAAGGCGCCACTTCAACAGACCATTTCAGATCGGCACTGTAGACGTCGTCTCGGAGTTCACCCACACCACCAACCACAATGGCATTCTCCGGAGGCAACACAGGCTTAAGCGGCTCCGTTGCAAAAGCAGGAACAACCAAGGCAAGCAGCGTAAGCGCCAGGCACATAATGCCCGGCGAACGCAACTTAGTACTTGCCGTACTTGTAGCCGTAACCATCCTGATTGCCATGCTCGTACTTATTGATAACGATGGAAGCATGGGCGTTGGGGTTGCCCTTGAGAATCTGCCCCATACCATCTTGAATCGCCTCGATGGAATGCTTGTTGTACTCAATGACCATCACAATCTGAGCAGCCACACGACAAGCGAGAGCGGCATCCGTCACCAGCATGATAGGCGGAGTATCGATGATAATCAGGTCATATTCCTGCTTGAACCGTTCAATCAATTCCGCATAATGCTTGGAACCCAACAATTCGGCAGGGTTTGCCGGTACGTTTCCACAGGGTAGCACAAACAGATTTTCCACTTCGGTAGAAGAAATCACGTCCTCGGGTTGGATCTCCCGCAGCAACACCTGGGAGAATCCCTTGCCACGCTTGATACCAAACTCCTTATGCAGACGACCTTTACGCAGGTCCGCATCAATAAGCAGAACCTTCTTACCAAGGCCAGCATACAAAGCGGCAAGGTTCACAGAGATAAAACTCTTACCCACGCCAGGAATGAGGCCACTCACGCCAATAATAGGCTGATCCGATTCCATCATGGAGAATTCCAAAGAAGAGCGGAGGGCTCGCAAACTTTCCACCGCCACATCGTCGGGTTCCACCACGGCCAGCGGGCGCGTTCCCTTGGTTCCCTTGGGGTTGCCCTTGGGGACCTTGGCATAAACGGTAAATCCGGTTTCCTTTTCAATAAAGGTCGCGCTCTTCACACCACCGCTGAGTTTATCCCTGAGAGATACGATGGCAGCTCCCAAAAACAGTCCCAAAAGGAAAAAGATAACGAGAATCAACTTTTTCTTTGGCTTTACAGGCCTTGTTGTCTGTTCCGCAAAGTCCACTATACGTACGGAACCCACTTCACCAGCAGAAACGAGTCGCAACTGTTGCACACTATTAAGCATGTTAGTATAAAGGACTTTATTCAGTTCCACTTCGCTAGTCAGCTTCAGCACCTCTTGCTGGGTTTCCGGCAAATCCTTTACATCCCTAGATGTGGCAGCCAACTCACGTCGTATAGCGCGTTCTTGATCTTCAAGAGTCTTAACCGTAGGATGTTCCGCATGGAACAGGCGGATAGCCTCTTGCTTTTTCTGCTGAATTTCAAGAATCTTCTGCTCCAGCTGCATACGTTTCTGAAGAACAATTTGAGTTTCAGCAGCCACATCCACGGAGCCCACCCGATTCTGGTAGGCATTCATATTCATTAAGGACGAATCCAACCTGGCCTTTAAGTCCGGCAACTGCTTCTCTAAAAACTCCAGGGTCTGCTGAGCCTCAGCATTGCGTTCTTCCACATTCTGCCGCAAGTAAGAGGTGGCAACTTCATTCAAGATATCTACTGCACGATCGGGATAAACATCCTTGTAGGAAAATTCCAGGATGCCAGTTCGCTTACCTTTTTCCTTCACATCAAAGGCTTTACGGAAAGCATCAACAGCATCTAGATACCTCATTTTTCCAACTGCAAAACGCTGGCCTTTCCTTGCCTTCATACGGAAAATGCCAAAAGTTGCAGTATCACCAGCATAAGGGAAGCGATACGTCTGCCCAACCGAACCAACAAGCACCCGCTGTTTTTTATAGTCATACAGGGCAAAATCTGTCGAATCCAGCACCTTTACCATCCATGGAATTTCTCTATCCTCTAAGGGGAAGCAACCCCATGGAAGTTCAAAATTCATCAGTTCCATTCGTCCCTCACGATGGAACAAACGATCCCATTTTCCCTTGGGAATAGCATAATACTGTAAGCGCTTTGACTCCACCGTATTCCCAAGAACCTTGCGGCTTTTTATCAATTCAATTTCCGTTTCCGCAGGACTAGTCGTAGTAAACAAAGCCGCCATATCTCCCATCATGGCGGTACCCTTTCCATTTTTCGTCTCTATCTGTAACAATGCATCCACTTGATAAACGGGTCGAATCCAAAAAGACACGAACACACCAACAGATACCGAAAAAACAACGCATGGTAAAACAATGTACCAATTTCTCAGCAGGTTCCGAACGAGTTCGATGAAATCGGTTTCTTCAGTCTTTTTTGTTGCCATAATATACCCTATCGAATGAGAAAAAGATAACAATTTTTCAGCGTTTTCTTCCTGAAAAACATTGATTCGACCCGTTCAAGAAACTATGCAAGCACCCTTTTCAAAAGGGGAATTTTGGTCAAAACAACGGCAAAAAAATAAGAAAGCACGGAGAAAACAACAAAAGCAATAATCGTAGCGCCAATCCAATGACAAGAACCGATCGGCACGCAATTCAATTTTCTATACGCCAATTGAATAAATACCGGATGTATCAAATAAACCGTAAAGCAAAGCCTATCCACCACCCATAGACGTCGCCCCCATTTTTCATTCACCGTCATATTTAAATTCAAAAAGAACAGAAATAAGGACACCGACATCACAGCAATCAGCGGACACGCATAATCATCAGAAACGCACCTGTACGCACCAAAATAAACAAGCAACACAATAACGGCAGCAGACACAGCAACCACCACGCCACATATTTTATTATTCACCCTTCCACATTCAAACAGCCGTCTACAATAAAAACCAGCAATAAAATAAAAAACAGAATATGACAAAGGCATCCTAAAAGCGATATTGTAACCCGATATATTTGATATCATCGGAAATAAAAAACAAAAAACAAATGACAGCGCAAGAAACGCCAATATTGAATTATTTTCCATCCTTTGGACAGCGATTTTCAAAATTGGCGCAATCAAATACAAACCTATCAATGCATACAAATACCACAAATGCGACAAACTATCATTGCCTACAAAAGCCCTTATCACCCCCACGCACGACACAGTATGCGTTTCACCATACAGTTTCAAAACAGCAAAAGGAACACTAAACAAAAGTAAGGCAAAAAAAATACGGAATACGTATTTCTTTATCGCAGTAGAATAATTCAAGGGCTTTGATGCGCCCAAGAGAAGAAACCCCGTTATCATAAAAAAAAACGGCACGGTCCATAAAAAGAGTTCGTGTCCCATTCTCAAAAACAGGCCTTGACTCAATGATATCGTAAATAATTGTGGATTAAACAATAATGTCGTGTTCGTATGCATATAAATGACTCCCAAAGTTGCCATAATACGCATTATCGAAATATTGTAATTGATTTGATTTTTTTCCATAAACATCCCGAAATATAAAAAACTATATTATGCTCATGAAACAGCGCACTCAATATGTTGATATTGCGAAAGGTTTTTCTATTATAGCCGTTGTCTTGTGGCATATTAATTTCACCATCGGCAATTTTTCCTTATTTCCAATAAAGACGATTGTCGCCGGAGGCGGCTGGCACGTTCCATGTTTTTTTCTCATTTCTGGATTTTTTTTAAAAGAAGAAAAATTATTAACCCCATTAAGTTTTATAAGAAGCAAACTATCAACTCTATACCTAAAGATACTATACTTCTACATTCCCGCAACATTACTGCACAACGCCTTTATCCATTGGGGTTTTTATTCCATCCAGGAAACATATGGCGGCAAGCAAATGTTCTTCTACACAAAAATAGATTTTTTAAAAAAGTTATTAGCGGCAATCCTGTTTGCCGGCCGAGAGCCAATTGTTGGCCCACTTTGGTTCGCCTATGTACTTTGTTTAGCCCTAATCGGTTACTCTATCATTTCTTTCATTTGTCAAAAGATATGGAAAAAAAATTACACGAAAGCAAGAGCCATTCTTTTAATCTTTTTAGCATGCATATCGGCCATTGCCTCAAACAAATTAAACCTAACATTGAATCGATTTAGCAATACGCTGGTCGTCATGGGGCTCTTAGCGATTGGCCAACACACATTCCAATTTCATCGTGAAAAATTCAATTCACCAATTTTGTTTATATGCGCCATTTTGCTTTTTTTGCAGAACGCCATTTTAAACGGAGATATAGCGCTAAACAATAATAGCTATAACGATTTATTTCACTTATTCTTAGGTTCCTTATGCATGTTACATGTAATTTGTTTTATTTCTATTAAATTAGAAAAAACGCTCGTTGGGAAAATCGTCAGTACCATCGGTGAAAAATCCTTTGAAGTAATGGCATTGCACATTTTCATATTTCATCTAATTTCTTTAATCGCATTCAAATTTAACCTCATTACAAACCCGACTTCATTAAATCCTAGTACAAACAACTTTGCGATTATATTGTGTTATTGTCTTATTGGCACGATTGCACCTGTTATACTAGCCCTTGGTTGGGAAAGACTACTTTCGGGAATAAAAAAATGCGCTTCAAGAAAATAGTCCTTTCAATTAGCTTTTTTATCTTTTGGGGATGTCATTTTGATAGTGGCAAATCAGAGCTCTGCTTTATAGGCGATTCCATAACACACCAATGGGACACGGAATCCTTTTTTTCGGGATACGCCACAAAAAAATACGCTGTCAGCGGAGCAAAGCTACGCGATGTTGACGAATGGGAGACAAAAGACTGCGCAGACCAAACAATCGTTTTCTTAATAGGTACTAACGACATCGGTTTCCTTTCTCCAGACCAAAAAAACATTCAAGATTCATTACTTAACTTTGCGCATGCATACGCCCAAAAGGCCAGATCTTTTTTCGCCAACCCACTCCTTGTGATTTCAATACTTCCCCGTAATTATCAAAACTATGACCAAATTGCCAGCAACAAAATGATTCAAATGCAAAATCTCCTGATAAAACAACAACTTGATTCCCTCAAAGTCGACTACAAGTTCATTGACGTTTTCAAATATTTTCTGAATAAAGATTACATGATTAACGAAGACCTTTTCCGCGACGGATTACACCCCAACCCCGAAGGATACGAACTTTTGAGCAACATCGTAAAGGATTACCTATGAGAATAATCATATTAATGTTGGCTTTGATTTCATTTATCGAAGCTCAAGATTTAAGTTTTTTAATTGGAATGCGAAGTTCGAAATACGGATCAATCGGTGTTGAATATAAAGACATTGGTTTTATTATAGAAAACTCCATTTTCATAGATGATGTGAATAACCAGTACATTCGAACAAAAGCATATCACAATTTTCTCATTACGAATTGGATTCATTTGACATATACGCTTTTCTACGGTAGCCGATACAACCATGATTATTTCGACTATGGCGGAATACTGGAAACCCATATAAAATCAACAGGCAAGACCATCCAAGCAAAGGGCACTTTTTTACCATTTTACGACAGCAATCTTGGGCATAAATACTCGTACTCAGCAAGCCTCATATTCTTACCTTTCTCCGAAGTCGGTATAATCGGAGGAATCCGCAACATTCCCGAATATCGTATTCCAGAAAAAAGGGTATTCAGCGGATTAGTTTTTGATTTGCCTCATCTGTGGTTGCAACCAGAAATTTCTACGCCCCTTAGGAAGAATGCTAAATCCGTCACCAGATTAACATTTAACTTCATTTACAAGTCTACACCTTAGTTAGATTTATCAAGTGTTTAATCCAAGGCAAATGTTCCCTTATTGTATAGCAATCTCTTTAATTGCTCTTTGTTCTTGCGTTTGGGACAACACAGAAAGCGATGCTGACTTTTTACCTCTAAATGACACAGAATACCCCTATGCAGGCATTCCCCGCCTTGTAATTGAGACAGAAAACTTCGCCCAAATTAGGGACAAGGAAACTAAAATTCCCGCGAAACTTCAGATATATGGTCAAAGCGGTCCCGAAAGTGAAATAAAGGACATACACATTAAAGGACGAGGCAATTCTAGTCTCAAAATGAGTAAGTATAGCATGAAAATGATTTTTACTCAAAATGAGGAAATGTTCGGTATGCCCGCTGATCGAGAATGGGCTTTAATCTCAAATCACGCCGACAAAACATTGCTCCGTAATTACACCACGTTCAATATAGCGCGCCAATTACAAATGGATTATGTACCAAAGTGTACATTTGTTGAAGTCTACCTAAATAGAGACTATATGGGCATATATTTATTGACAGAAACGATTAAGGTCAACCAGCATCGTCTTAATCTTCCCAAAGACGGCAATCATTACCTAGTAGAATTCGACAAATACTATGACAAAAACGACACCATAATAAAAAGGAAGTCCGGCTCACCCCTAAAAATCCATCACCCCAAATATTGTGACGATTCCTGTAAAACGCCCTTAAAATCATTTATCGATCAGTGGGAAGACTTCATGCAAACCTCGTTTCAATACGACACCCTCATTACACAATGGATAGACATCCAAGACTATTCCGCACTCTATTGGATAGAAGAATTCTCCAAAAATGTAGACAGCAACTTGAAAACCAGCGTTTTCTTTACATGGAACAAATCCGGGAAAATAAAAATGGGGCCCGTTTGGGATTTCGACCTGAGTTATGGAGAATATAAAATGTACAGTCCCCAAGAATGGTACTCGCAATGGGGCCCATGGAACAAGCACCTATTCAAAAATTCTAGGTTTAAGACAGAAATGTCAAAATATTGGAAAACGAATCGGCATGTTTTCCTAAATGCAATTGATTCACTTGACTCGTACAGGGAGATAATCAATAAAGCGGCAAAAAACAATTTCAAGCGTTGGCCCATTTTAGGAACAACTTTTCTATGGGAGTTCAACCAAAGCTATGACAGCCATAGCGAGGCCGTCGACTCTTTGAAAAGCTGGATGAAACAGCGCGCACAATGGATCGATGAAAATATTTAGAAGTACAATATGGGGCGGCTTTATAGTTGCACTCCTCCTAGCGACCGGATGCGTTTGGAGCGACTCCGCAGACGACCCTGATTACCTTCCGCTAGACGATTCGGAATATCCATACGCGAACCTGCCTCGATTAGTTATAGAGACGGACAATTTTCGAGAAATCCGAAACACGACTGCACATATCCCCGCCAAAATTCAAATTTACAACGGAAATACACCAGAAACCGATGTTATGGACATTGACATCAGCGGACGAGGATATTCATCTTTTGGAATGCCCAAGTTTAGTTATAAATTGAAGTTCTCTAGAAATGTAACGATTCTAGATTTTCCAAAAGGCAAATCCTGGGATTTAATTGCAAACTACATTGACAAATCACTGCTAAGAAACTACCTATCCTACAAATTGGCCTATTACCTTCACACCCGTTATGCCCCACGTACAGCATTTGTTGAACTTTTTGTCAACCGACAATACATGGGGGTATTCTTACTAACAGAACATATTGATGTATCCAAAAGTCGTGTAAATCTCCCATCAACAAACTCGTCATTTCTTCTAGAAATGGAGCTCCCTGAAAACGATGGAAGTCTGTACATTTCAACGAAGATTGGGACCTCTTTCAAAGTCCATTTTCCAAAAGAAAAAGACAATCCATACCTTGATTCGCTAATCTCTTTTCTAGATGGTTGGGAAAATTACCTGTATTATAGTTCCTCAAAAAACAAAATGGACAAATGGTTCGATTTTGACGAGTACATTAAATATTACTGGATCCAGGAATTTTCAAAAAACAATGATGCCGCCTATAGCCGAAGCATCTTTTTTACTTGGAAAAAGGGTGACGTCATAAGAATGGGCCCTGTATGGGACTTTGATGTAGCATATGGCAATAAGCCGCAAAAAACAATGCAAATCCCCGAAAATTGGCACATTAGAGAAAACGGATGGAACAAACCATTTTTTCTCGACAGTAGCCTTAAAAAAAGAGCGTCCGATTTTTGGATTAACCATCGCAATACTTTTATAAGCGTTCTTGATTCTATCGATTTCTATAGCTTACAAATCAAAAAAGCTTCCCAAAACGAGTATAAAAGATGGAATATTCAAGACGCATCCGTCTTTGGAAACACCTCCCAAATTTTTCATTCGCATCAAGAAAGCGTAGATTCTCTAAAGTCGTGGATTAGCCGTAGAATACATTGGATAGACAACAACCATGCTCGCTAACACGAAGACAATGATAATCATCCTTTTGACAGCCTCTCTCGTAGGCTGTTCTTTGGATTCAACCAATTCAGACAAAGAATACCTGCCTTTAGACGATAGCGAATACCCTTATGTAGACTTACCTAGATTTGTCATTGAAACGGATAATTTGCAAGAAATTCGAAATACCGAAGACTACGTTCCAGCATCTTTGCAAATTTACGGAAAAACAGCTCCACAAACAACGATTACAAGCCTTACTATTAGAGGCCGGGGAACATCGTCTTTTGGAAGCATGCCCAAATACAGCCTAAAAATGAAATTCAACAAAAAGACGACACTACTGGGCTTACCCGAAGACAAAGAATGGGCTTTAATATCAAATTCTGGAGACAAGACCCTACTAAAAAATTTTATTTCCCTAAAACTATACTCTTGGCTAGGTGGAGCGTACACCCCCAAAACACAATTTGTTGAGCTCTATTTGAACAGGCAATATTTAGGTGTATACCTTCTTTCAGAAACGATAAAGGTTAGCGAAAGCAGAATTGACATTCCCAAAGACAATAGTTCGTTTTTATTTGAGAAAACATCTAAAATAGGAATCCGAGAAACCGACCTAATCATAAAAACAAACAACTCTTATTTATTTTGTATAAAAAGTCCTAAGAATTCAAACCTAGATACCCAAGAAAAACTTCTTAATCATCTAAACGAATGGGAATCCCTTCTAGAAAACAGCGATTCCATCAATGCAGACACATTAAAAGCTTGGCTTGACATAGAAGATTACCTGCGATACTATTGGGTACAGGAATTCACCAAAAACTCCGACGCCAACTTCAACAGAAGCATATTCATTACATGGGAAGAGGGACAACCTATGCATTACGGCCCCGTTTGGGATTTTGATCTCGCCTATGGGAATTGGATACACGAATGGGTACAAAATCCCAGTGACTGGTATGTTCGGTATTCCGGCTGGGACAATAAATTATTCAAAAATACACTTATCAAAAAAAAGGCCCAGGATTATTGGAATTTGAACAAAGCATTTTTCAAAAGCCTACCCGATTCAATAAATAAATACGCACGCGAACTAGCCCCAGCCACAAACAATGAATTTAAACGATGGCCCGTACTTAATAATTCTGAGAATTGGGATTATAAAGAATCTTATTCCAACTATAGCGAAGCTATTGATTCCTTAAATAGCTGGATTATGCAGCGTTACCAATGGGTTGACAAACAAAACAACTGACGTGAACAGGCCATACTAATATTTTAGCAGACTTTCCCATTTTTTATATATGACTTCTGGACTGAGTTTTTCCTTTATGACATCCCTATGAGCGATGCACTGTTTGCGGAAATCCCGATTATTAATCATGAACAATAATGATTCCTGCAAACGTTCCACATTCTGCTTGAAGCCAGCCTGGTTGGGGCTATCGCAATTTCTGTCAAAAGGAACTAAGCAGCCCCCACCATCTTCGAGCAGCAACGAAGGCCCTTCTGGACAATCAAAGGCTACACAGGGCATCCCTAACCCCAACGCTTCAACCAAAACCAACGGGAACCCTTCATACCGCGAAGAAAGAACAAAGAAACCACTCCGAGCAAATTCATTTACAATATTTTTACTATAACCTTTCAAGAAAACATGAGTCTGCAAACCGAAGTCTTTGATTAGGTTTTCAAGATATTCCTTTTGTTCGCCCTCTCCAAATATATTGAGAATCCAATCACCATTCTTTTGGGCAATGGCTTTCATGGCGTATATCAACATATCGAAGCCTTTTTGCGGAGCAAGCCTACCCACTGCAATCATCGTCTTACTGGAAACATCCACTTCAATACTATCGTTACTAGCCACCATGTTAGGAATGGTCAAGACTCTATTCTCTTGCAAATGCCTAGAAAACCGATTTGAATCCTTATCCGTCAGACAAACGATACGCCCAAAGCGTCTGTATACACAGTTACGAGCAAATCGAATAGGCGCAGGATACACATCGTATTTAAAATGCTCACATCCAATAGACTTTGACGCTGCTCCCGAAAGCCAAATCAAAGCATTCGAAAAGAAATTCTGGGAGATAATAACAGAATCCTTCGACTTGCACTTCGTTTTTACAAATTTCCTTACCGAGAAGAAAGCCTGAACAAAACGTTTTATTCTAGAAAAAGCATGCCCAGAATCAAAACAGGACTGATCTAGCAGAAATTTAAGCTTTACATCACTAGAGGGCCGATATGTCGGCTCCTTCTTTCCATGATAGTAAGAAATGATCGTTACATCGTGGCCTTTAGATGCAAACAAAGAGGCCAGATTGACGGTAACACGTTCAGTTCCGCCAGTTAACGAAACATCCTTTATGAAGAAAAATATTTTCATTCAATCTCGATTACTATATATAGTCTTTTATATCAGATATATCGTAACTTATTTTTCGATAATCCGTAGATTTCAATGCTGAGGCTATTGTAATCAAGGCAGATGCAATCGGAGTAGAAAAGCCTTTATATGCAGCAAGTTTTTCTAGCATACACAGTTCCATAGGAACATCTTCATAGATATAGCGAGTATCCAAACTACCAGGTCCCTTGGGACCTCCCGTCGCTGCATAGTTCCTAAACACTTGCAAGCTGTCTACAGAAAGATCCTCTTCGTTTCGCCACTTACAAGCGTCCAGGTAATTAATAGCGTTCTCGCCACCATACGCACGTATGACTTGCTTTTTCTCATCATCTAATTTTTCAATCAAGTTCCAAACAGCAGGCGAAAAAGCCTCTCGATACATCCAGAACTCACCCTTCGAATATTCGATTCTACTTGCCGACATAATCGTGCCAACAGTATGAACAATCATATTTGGATTATGCAGAGTAGATTCAATTATGTTGGTTCTTAAATACTTGTGCGTTCCAAACAAAGACGTTACAACGGGCATATATTTTTCATCGTCTTTATGGAGGAAGGATACAGCATTCCGCACATTTTTGAATAGTATTTCTACTTTGCCAAGCGCGATGATGCGCGCATCATAGGGGGTAGACTCTCCCTCAACATAAATGATATGCTTGCCTTCCGTATATCTTGCAAATTGGGTTGAGCCCATATTACCAGGTATTAAAAAAACCATTTGGCCATCTTTCAACAAAGGACCTACTCTTTTCGCCAGGTCGCGATGCTGCAAGCTTTGCGTCAGGATCATTATAACTTCGGCACCATCTAAACCTTTTTCCAAGTCTCTTGTAATCAAATTAGGCTTTAGCGAAAATTCCTTGTTGCCATCCGTTGTATCCAAACAACTAATTTCACCCGTTTTTAAAAGGTGTTCAAAATTATCATCGTGCAAGCTATGCGACGTCTTTATCAAGTTTACCTGATGACCATTCTGCATCAGTTTTATTGACTGCGCACAACCAGAATTTCCCGCTCCAATAACAGCTACCTTCATCATCCTTTCCTTTTTTCGTTAGGCAAGTGAATCTTATCGCCAAAATACAAATCTGTTTCTGCCAGCAAATTTGAGTCAAACCCGGCATCTGGATAAAAAGTCATTTCGCCAAAAAACACTTTCTTTTTGCAATTATACAAATCAACCCGGACAAATGGGTGGCCCTTAGACAATTTCTTTGCAATTTCAAACATTTCCTTTAAGCAATCCGGCTTTTTCAGCGTAAAATCGGCAGGTGCGTTTTTTCCGCGAATATTTAACCTTTTCAGATTCCATTGTTCATCAAAGAAATAGAACTTGGTCTCCCCGCTATAACGATCCAAGCATACCATTACGCAGTCAACATATTGATCAAAACAAAAGAACTTATAGTCCGTCAGGCCACCATCGTCATCTTCCAAATACCGCTCAGCAATAATCTTTCGGGGAACACTTTTATACGGCCATTCGCGGAAACGCTTGTATAAGCTTCGCCCCATTGATATTTTCAATTTCGCCTTAGCCTTTTCGACATCAAAAACTGATTTATCCCTACAAATGACCACATCTTCACCACCACCACCATGAGTCGTCTTCAGTACAAACTGATTCGGAAGACTGGAAAAGTCAATGCTTTCAACATCATTCCATACCCCTAGGGTCGGAATAACATAGTCAGAGCCAATGGTCTTGGCAACGCTATCCTTTACTGCATACTTATCTACCAACAAAGGCAGATCACTTTTTCTGTTGTATAACTTAAGCCATTGGAGTTTTTCGTTAAAAGTTATTGGGTTGACAAGATCCAGTTTTTTTCCCATCCTCAAACGAAACATCATCTTCAGATAATACTTATCAGGCACCCACCCACCAAAATTCTCCAGCAGCGACGACAGAAATTTTTTTCTGTCGCTGGCAATGTACTTAAACATATTTTTCGTCTTTAGCAAAACGCCCATTTTTCACCCACATCTACAAAAAAAGCCGCACAAATTCTTCGTTCGAAGCTCCACAATAATCAAAATCTACATTATTTAGCTTCAAGCAGTTTTCCATAGCCTCTGCAAGAGCCTTCCAATCCTCTTTAGGCGCCAAAAATCCATTTTTCCCATCTGTCACAATCCGTTCTATTATAGGTATACACTTGAACGCGGCGACTGGCGTACCAAGATAAAGCGACTCAATAAGAACATTGGGCAGCCCTTCCCACCGGCTTGACAAAGCAAAACAATCCGCATTTTTTACATACACGTAGGGATTCGACTGATAACCAACACAATGAAAAACTTGTTCAATTCCTAGTTTTTTCGCAAGACCCATCACATTATTAAAATCACCGACATATTCGCCATCATTAGCCCCAATTACATAAAGGTCCACATTTTCGTTTTTCTTCTTTAGTTCGGCAAAAGCCTTTATCAGAAGATCGAAACCCTTCTGAAAGCAGAACCTACCTGAGGCAACAATATGCTTGCGCCCATTGTTCGGAAACGGATTACTACCATCTTTTATTTTTGACAAAATTGTCTCGGAATCTATTGGATTTTCCAACACAACAATCTTCTTTTGACAAATCTTTAGATTCCTAACCAGCTCATCACCCATCTCTTTTGTTTGGGCAATAATGGAACTTGCCAGCCGATACAAGACAAACATTTGCAACAGCTGATGTTTCTTAAAGGTGAACAAATAATTCTCACAACGAAGTATGAACTTCGTTCGTAAGAAAAACAACCTGAACGGCAGAATCTTGTTACTTAAATGAAATACCGAAGAAAAAACAATATCCGGTTTTTGTTGGCGAATAACCCTAAACATCTGCCACATTTTTTTTATTGGAGACACCCTATCTATATAAACACATTTATAACTATCCGGAATAAAATCCCTAACGCTATTAGACACTTCGCTATAGGGAACAATAGCAAAAACAACATCAAACTTTGCCAAATCAAGCATTTTGGCAATAAGTATTGTTATCCGCTCCGCGCCACCAATACTCTCTTGAATAAAAAAAAGAACCTTTTTTTTCATACAAATTGGGTTCAAGTTATAATTGCAAAATATAGCTTCTTGAACCCATACAAAAAATCAGATATCCTTCCGAAAAGCCCTTTTTAGCATTTCAAACATGTAAACAGCCGAATTCATTTTCAGAATACGTGCCATTCCAAGATAAAAGGACGTTCCAACGGCAATTCCGACCGCCAAAGAGACAGCATCCCCGAGATCTAAAAGAGTCAAGCCATAAATTCCAACCATCATTACCAAAGCTAACATCAAAGGCGAAAGAATCAATTTGATCTGGCCCCACATCGAAAGATTTATAAAGCTTTTGGTATAAATCATATTCAATAATGTTGCTATAACCCCATAACAAGCACGGCCAAGACAAAGCCCAACAAGGCCAAACGGCAACGAAATGGCTAGTATTGCAACCGCTATTGTTTTCTTGACAATTTCAAGCTTTAATACCAAATCGGAGCGTCCCTTGACATAAAGTAAATTCAAATTAATATTGCAAACAGGATCCAACATCAAGCCGAAACACAAAATCTGCAACAAAACAACAGACGGCAACCATTTTTCACCCAACAACAGCAAAACCAGAGGGTGCGCTAATGCAGCCAGCCCCATCATCAAGGGGAAAACCACAAAGCACGACATCTGCAAATACTTGATATAGATATCTCTCAGACGTTCAGGTTCATCTTGCAATTGAGACAAAATTGGATATGTCACTCTAGACAAGATTCCTGCTACATTTTGCGAAGGAAACGCACCTAAGTGATCCGCCCGAGTATAATAACCAAGATTGCTGGCAGAATACCACTTTCCGATGACAATATTGTAAAGATTTGAATAAACAGAAGATATAACGCTTGCTACAAGTAATTTGGACCCAAAACCAAAAAGGGAACGAAAGGACTCCTTGCTAAATATCGGCTTAGGAAACCACCTTAACAGAATCGTCATCAATACAAGATTGAGAACAGAATTACAAATAGCTTGATAAACCAGGCTCCATACTCCGAACCCTTCAAAAGCAAGGATGATACCCAATCCACCTGACACCAAAGCGGCACAAAGAGAGGCCTTTGACTGCATCTTAAAATCAACATTTCTCGTAAGACGGACCTTGTGAACCGTAAACAAGGCATTCACAATCAGGGTTACAGAGATTACCCGCATTACAGGCTGCAAATCGGGCATATTGTAAAACGAAGCTACAAAAGGCGCCGCAACAAACAGGATCACAAAGGCAAACAGACTTATTGCAAAATTGATAATAAACGCCGTACCATAATCTTTTGCAGTCGTTTCTTTTTGGCGAATAAGAGCATTTGAAAAACCACAATCAATAAAAGTCTGCGACACGCTCAAAAAGATGGAGAGCATACCGATCATGCCAAAATCAGAAGGCGAGAGTAGACGAGCTAAAACAATTCCTATCAAGAACTGCACGCCCTGCAAAGAAAAACGTTCTATCGCACTCCAAACGATTCCACGAATTGATTTAGACGCAACCGACGACATTTAAAACCAACTATTACAAATCCACATTCTCTACAATAAAATCTACAACTCTTTGGGTAGACTTGTTGTCAATATATTTATGAATTCGGCCCGCAGCAATTTTACGCTCAGCCTTCGCAGAATCCACACCAGCCGCAACATCTTCAATAAAGAGAATTAAATCTGAAATTGTCTTGAGATACACGCCTTTAATCCATTCAAAATAATCGAACAGGAACCCCGTTTTAGAAACATAAGAATCATAGTCATCAATAGTCAACGCAACAGGCCTATCAAGCATAATGTACTCATGATATGCAGCAGAATAATCCGTGATTAAAGCATCAAACGACTGCATTAGATTCGCAGTAGACACATTCATCTCATACTTTAATTCCTGCTTAATCAAAATTATATTTGAATACGACTTCTTTGAAAAATTTGCCATTTGAGCATGGTGCATTTGTATCGCAAGCAGGATATTTTTTTCTTTTAGCAACCCATTTAATTGATCCAGATTTTCTTCGGTTTTTACAAGCGGAATTCCAAAAGGGAAAACCTCTTCTGAATCAACCCTATTCACTTCGCGATGCTGCCTAAACGTCGGCAACCAGCCAATAATTTTATCAAATCGGGATTGCGGCGTAACTGAGCATAATTTAGGGTAAAAATTATTTGAAAAAAGGTCCACAGAATCAAAGAGTCGGTCATTTGCGGGAAAGCCCAAAGTCAAAATATCCGCCTTATCATCCACACAATACCCTTGACAATCCTCAAAATCAATGTCTTGCGTAGCCGGCGACAATGTTAGAATATAATCCATTTTCCCGAGAGCATGCATGTAATTAGTGCACTTTTTGAACGGCCCCCCATGGCGTACAAATATACGGATTGTACTAGGATGTTCCTTGTAAATAGGCCTATTGCTATCTAAAATTAGTTTTGCTTTTAAAACAAAGTACTTTCGTTTGATCTTTTGCCAAAGAGACAACTTGCCAAAAAAGGGCAGGCATTCTATATCTGAGCGCGGTACAAACGACGAATCAACAGCCCAAACAAATCTGTATTTTTTTTCGAAGCCTCGCCTCTTCAATTCCAAAAAAATCATCCATGGAGAACCATCCAGTTCCGGAGCCGATTCGAAAATAACGACATCGCGTTTCAAAGGAATCAGTTGAAATAGGAATGAGAGAATCTTTTTCAGCATATAGACAAGCCCCAATTATAGACTACGTCAATCTTTGGGGTTTCTACACCATATTTTCTTGCCAAGTCAACAATAAAGCGCAAACCATACGGAAAATCTTCCGTAAAATAGCGACTTTCAAAATCAGGAACCCATCCACCTGCGACTTCCTTCATCGGAGCCTTGATAGATTCAAACGCCTTAATAGAACGTAATTTGGCAGACAAAGACTTCGCGTCCGTCGATTCATAGTACTCCAAAAGCGACGGAACCGCTTTCTGATTCATAGGAAGCTTTTCTAACAGATTCATGAATTCTGCATCCATGTCTATCAACCACTGAGCAGCGTCCTCGGTCCATTCCTTATAGAAAAGAATACAGCGATTATAGGGCGTACCATCCCAATCGTGCCACATACTATAAAGTCGACCCGTATGCAAAATCGGATTGCTGTTTGTAAGGCACGCCTCATAAAAACTCTGAAGCAAACTCACTGGCGTACAAAACGATTTTTCGACAAACGCCCGAAAGCCTTCTCTATCTGCTACGTTTTCGACCGCCACATTCAAAGAAGCCTTATATCCAAGCAAGTTTGCGCTCTTACCATATTCCGCAACACGCGCAATAAACGGAACACGCTGAAAACCGAATAATTTCGCGTTCACGCCAAGAACATCGTGGGCAAAGAAAAAGAATCCCGTACTACTGACTATGGAACCAACAATCGTTTTATCCGACAAGAACGGCTTTATCTGCTCTAAGGTTTGTTTAATTAAAAAGCCCGGCATACAAAGAAGTACGACATCGGCATCAGGAATAACTTCCTGGGGCTTTGATGAAATTGCATCTAGATGCCCCCTAAAAACCTTTCCATTTACATCAACTACAGATATTTCCTCATTCCATTTTTCGGGATGGCTTGTCAACAGCCCCACAGAAAGGCCTTCTTGAGAAGAAAGAACGCCAATACATACGTGGCCCAAAGATCCGCCACCACAAATTGTCACCCTATTCATTTATCTAGCTCCCTAAAGGCTTTAATGAGCATTGCATTGTCTTCGTGGCTACGAACGGCAATACGCATATATTGCTTGCCATCAAAGCCCTTCTTATCACTACAGTCGCGAGTCAGAATGTCGTATTTCTTGAGCATTGTAAGCACCAACGTATTGGCATTCTTTGGCGGAAGAATTTCGCAAAGGAAATAGTTAGCTTCTGACGGCATCACCCTTAAGAACTTTATTTTTTGTAGCTCCGTACCAAACGCATCTCGTTCCTTGATAAACCTATCACAGGCAATCCGGTAATCCTTTTCGTACTTGGTGTATATCTGCATAAAGAACTCTGCAAAACTATTCAAGTTCCAAATGCTCACAGCCTTCTTCATTTTTGCAACAAGAACCTTATCTGCAGAGCATAAAATCCCCAGACGGATGCCCGGAACACCGTAACTCTTGGAGATACTCTTCACAACCACCATGTGTGGGAACGACTCGAGGATTTCGTCTTCAAGAAGGGAATTATTTTCATAGCCATGGCTGAAATCCACAAAGCTCTCGTCCACAACCAAACGAATCTCGTTTTTCTCACACCATTCCGCCAACGCCAAAACATCTTTCTTAGGAATAAAGTTTCCCGACGGATTGTCCGGATTAATCAACAATAAATTATCAGCATGATTCTTGCCGAAAAACTCCATTAAATCCTTGGCAGTATAACGATAGTCTGCGTTATTCGGAACAAAGGTAACAAGAGATTCCGGACTACGACGATTCGGATATTCTTCAAAGGTGGGGCGAGTTACCCCCAGCGTTCCAGGAAGTTCCTCCATCAGGGCCTTAATTAGCTCTGCAGCCCCATTGCCAGGAATAATGAAATCTTCTCTAACACCCCAACACTTGGAGGCCAGCAACGTATTCACCTTCATTCCCGAAGGGTATTCTCCCACAAGTGTTTTGAAATTTGCATTCATCTCATCAATGATTCGGGAATCGCGAAAATACGGATTCACCAAATAGCAATAGTCTAACATCTTCGGGAAACGCCAAAAACCACCAAAGCGGCCATAATACTTGCGCAAAACATCTTTCTCTTCGGCAAACAAGGCTTCGGCAATATCCAGGTCCTGCTTGTCATCAATCTCATACCATTTCTCGTTGGTGATGGGCAAGGCCTTGAGGTCGCTCTTGCTCAAGAAAGAAATAATCCGCAAGACATTCTCATAATACTCGTTGTTGCCCACAGCCTTGCTATAAGCGTTCAGGAAGGGAACGTACTTGGAACGGGAAAATTCTTTACTGAATTTATAAATATTGACCGTCTTATAATAACAGTTGACCTCGCTATAATCAAACGCCGCTTTGGTTACGAAATTGACAATATTGTAATCCCGGTCAATCTTGACCATGGTTCCATCCATCCATGATTCATACTTGGCAACCAGAGCCAGGTTGGGAAACTGATTTTTCAAGAGAAGGTCAAACATGCCGTCATCAAAAATCAGGTCGCTTTCAATAAGTAAAGTATCATCCTCTTGTAATTGCTTTTCGGCTAGCGCCAGCGAATAAATATTGTTCGTCTTGTCATATATTGGATTGTTTACATATTCAATCCTCAGGCCATTCCATTCCTCACCAAGGTAATCCATCAGTTTTCGGCCTTCATATCCAACCACAATAACAACTCGACTCAGGCCAAGTTTACTCAACTGATTTAACGTGCGGTCAATTAGAGGAGTTCCATTCACCGGAACCATACATTTTGTGTTGCTCTTGGTGTATTCACCAAGACGCTTCCCCATGCCTGCGGCCAAGATTATTGCTTGCATTTTGTCCGTCCGTGGTTGCTATTTACAAAGGTTCAAATAACGTAAAAACTTTTTTATAGACAATTTAATCACTCTTTTCCGATTATACCAATATTTTTCCCTTAACAGAGGGGCAATCTTGTCAACATTTTCTGCAAAAGTCTTTTCTTTCAAAAGCTTTTCCTGCAACCGGCAATAAGATAAACTGCTATATGGATTTTTTTTATTAGAAACACTGCTTCCGTAAAAAAAATAATTATATACGACACTATCAATGATTCGTATTTTTTTTGCCTTTTGGAAAACCTCATAATTCATAATAAAATCTTCGCCATACGTAATTGCACGAGGAATATCAAAAGTTTTGCAATCAAACAATTCTCGTCTCATCAACCTCGCCACAGGACCAGAATGGATCTTTCCATGGAACATAGCTTCTATCGCCTCCATTGGCCCCATCTCACCATTAAATCTAGGGTAGTCCCACTCGTAATCACCGATATGAGACACTTGTCCTATAACTATTTCAACGCCTTCTGAATTATCATACAACAACTGTATAGAATCCGTAGGCAAGCTATCATCAGCATCAACGAAGCAAACCCATTCACCCGTCGCTCTATTTAAGCCTTCACTCCTCGCTTTTGTAACCCCTGCATTGGCCTGCGTCACCACGACTATCCGATTATCCTCTTTTTGCTTTTCTTTGCATATCTGTAAGGAATTATCTGTCGATCCATCGTTAACCAAAATCAATTCTATTCGTTTATACGTCTGATCTAAAATACTTTTAATACATGATTCTATATACTTCTCCGCATTATATATGGGAACAACTACAGAAACCTTGTCATTTCTCATATACATTTTAATCTAACCCCAAAATTTTAGACGTATAAGGATACGTTTGATTCCATCCCCAATATATATAATGATAGAACCAATAAGAAATCAAATAGACTGACAAACCCGCAAAAACAACTCTCTTTTTTTCCGCCATTCGCAAAACAAGAGCATACATTGGAATCATCAGCCAATTAAATAATATTATCAACCGACCTATATAATCGCCACCAAACATCAATATCTGAGAAAGCGGAACTGAAGCCACCGATATAAACACAAAGAAATTAAGTTTTAACGAGTTGCCTCGGAATTTCTTGTAGTTTATAAAAATGAAGAAAAACTGAAACAAAGCAAAAGCAAATTCCGTATTAGAAAAACCCGTTGCATCCGATGCATTAAAATAATGATTATAACGAGACGCCTCCATGTTCAGAATAGGGGCAAAGGTATCAATCAAGACGTCTCCGCCTGCCAGGACAGTCAGCATAAGCAAAGACATTATTACATACATCTTCTTCGTATGATTTTTTAAAAGAACCAGCACAACTATCGGAATAAACAGAATAATAACTGCAGAATTATGAAATGACACCGCAAGCAAAAAAGATATTGCAGCCAATATTTTTCGGTTCCTAAGTATAAACGCCACACAAAGAAGGCCTACTGACACAGACAACGACTGACGAAGAGCATTCATCGCAGGCTGGAAGAACAAAAATAAATACGCCGCATATGCAAATCCAGAGAATTTTTTGATTCTCAGAACTCTAAAAGAAGCAATTACACAAATTCCTTCAATGAGCGACAAAACGAAATAAAAGAAATTTACATTTGGGTAAATTTTTCCAACCAGAACATTCAAATAAATATAGCCTGGTTCAATCCACCCAGTCCACATACCATCCAAATGCAACAGGTCTTGGCTTTTAATAACATCGTAAAAAAGCACATCTCCATAAACGAGGCGATCCGTTCCAATAGTTTCATCACGTACCCCCGCCAGCAAAGCAGGCAACAGCAAAGCCGCAGCAACCAGCACGAAAACAACATTTCTGTCCTTTTCTCTAAAGCCAAGCTCAAGTAGCAAAGCCGAAATGACAAAGGTCACAAAATAAATCATTGCCCTACCTTGTCATTTTTCTTTTCAAAAAATTAAATCCCTTCACAATCCAGTTTTGCTTTTCCATAAACATACAGGGAATTTCCTTATATTTTATGGAATTTGTTTCCAGCCATATATCCAGCAGGCGCTCACTCACAAAGCCAAACACGCGAGAATCATTCTGGTTGTATTGAGAAATATCCAGCCGTTTTTCCAGTTCAAAAAGGATATCAAACAGCCATTTACAGTAGGCGTCAAACTGATCCTTTTTCATAACAAACATGTTGAACCTATGCCCAATCGTTCTTTTCATGTAGGCATCATAGGTCCGTAAATACTCAGGATATTTTTCTGACAGAATCTGCCTAGTCGTATCCAAATCTATGGCGTGATGCGCATGAACGTATTGAGAATAATTCGACTCAATGAAGTAGTTCCTAGGTTTCGGTAAAATTACATCAACGTCCTGAACCAAAGTTTTCAATTCGGCGACCGTCAAAATAGACGACCATTTATCCTTACTCGGTTTAATTGAAAAATGCCTACGATAATGAGCAAGCCCCAAATAGTCAGCATTCAAATTTTTCCAGGCCCAGTAAAGGCCGGTAAGTTCGCAATAGTTTTTATTCTTCGCGCTGATATTGTCGCCCACATTGTCCATGGCGTAACCCAGGGATGTCTTACCTTCGGCCCCAACCTGAACAGGGACATACATGGAATCCGTTGGCATCTGATATGCCTTGTGAGTCGCAACAATTATCTTAGCGTTCATACTCATACCAGTTCTTTCTCTCCACAATCCTTGAACCAGTCCCTAAAAGCCTCTTCCAAAGAATGCCCTAGTGGATAATCCTTCGCTAATTTTGTACCGTCAATATTGGTTGAAACCATCAGTTTCTTCACACGAGCAGGGCAAATACCTAAACCTAATCCGCCAAACATGCCACACACCGTCGCCGCAGCCATCATCGGCTTTTGAGGAATATACGGAATATGGCGTTTCATGTCGGTCGCCTTAAGCATAGTATTTGCAATCTGTTCTATGGTAAACGAAGGGGAATAGCAGCAGTTGTAAAGTTGGACCCTATCTGCCGTCTCATTTTCCGCCATGGCAAGCATCACCCGGACCAAGTCTTTCACGTAGATACAAGCCTTGATGGTATCTTTGCGGCCCGCATAGGCAAACTTGTGGCTTTTCAGTCCCTTATACAGGCGAGTCATATTACCATTTTCGCCCTTGCCGAATACGATTCCAGGACGGACTATAGAAAGCCTGCGATTCACATCTTCCGCAGCCCACTCACGGTGAATTTTTTCGGCAACCAGCTTGGAAATTCCATAGGGGGTATTGGGGGTAGGGAGAGTCTCTTCCGTCTTCAGTTCTTCAGCTGCACCATAAGGAGCAATACTGCTCGTGAAAACAATATTCTCTATACCATGCTTTCTTGCAAAGTTGCAGACATTTTCCGCCCCCCGGATATTCGTCTCAAAATAAGCATAATCTGGGTGGCCGGGCGTGCGGTGAACAGCGGCAAAGTTAAAGATGAGAGTATTCTTGCTGAATTCGCCAACCATTTCTATTGGACTGCGGACATCTACATTTTGAGAACGCCCTGACCCATCGGCCAACAAATCAGCCACGTAAACCTTAGCCTCGGGGAACCGTTCCCGAAGCAAATTCTGCATATGGGTCCCAATAAAACCGCAGCCACCGAAAATTACAAATGAATCAAACATCAATTACCCAAATTCCTTCCCTACGCACGCAAGCGCTTCGGCAATCACATGGTGCATATCAAAATACTTGTACATTCCTAGACGGCCACCAAAAATCACCTTGGTTTCTGCGTCTGCCAAAACCTTATACTTGGCGTAAAGAGCGTTATTTCTTTCATCGTTCATGGGGTAATAAGGTTCATCCCCATGCTTCCAAGTAGCGGGGTATTCACGAGTCACTACCGTATGATCGGTAGCTGAACCACCCTGGCATCCGAATTCAAAATGCTTGTGTTCGATAATGCGGGTATAAGGGACACAAGCTTCCGTATAGTTCACCACCGCATTGCCCTGATAGTTTTCCTGCGATAAATCTTCTGTCTCAAAACGTAGGCTACGGTATTCCAATTCACCAAACTTGTAACCATAGTATTCGTCTATCATTCCCGTAAAGACGACTTTTTGGGCACTAGCAACAAGGGTTTCACGCTCCTTGAAGAAATCTACGCCTAGCCGTACCTCAACGCCATCCAGCATCTTTTCCACAATCTGAGTGTAACCACCCACGGGAATTCCCTGATACTTGTCATTAAAGTAATTATTGTCGTAAACCAAGCGTACGGGCAGGCGCTTGATAATGAATGCCGGAAGTTCCGTACACTTGCGGCCCCACTGTTTCTCCGTGTAGCCCTTAATGAGCTTTTCGTAAACATCGCGACCAACCAACGACAGCGCCTGTTCCTCCAAATTCGCCGGTTCACGACCATTCAAGGAGGCAACGGCATCCGCCTTCTGCTCATTCAACTTTGCCTGGGCCTCTGCCGGAGTTTTGACACCCCACATCTGACTGAAGGTATTCATGTTGAAAGGCAGGTTGTACAATTCGTCTTTGTAGCGGGCCACCGGACTATTCGTATAACGGTTAAATTCCGCAAACTGCTGGATGTAGCCCCAAACTTCCTTGTTGCTGGTGTGGAAAATATGAGCCCCATATTTGTGAACGTTTATCCCATTCACATTTTCGGTGTAGACGTTGCCAGCTACGTGGGCACGTCGGTCTACCACGAGGACACTTTTCCCCCGTTTATGCGCCTCATGCGCAAAGACCGCCCCAAAAAGGCCCGCTCCCACGACAAGGTAGTCGAACATCCCTACTCCGCCTTTCCCTTTCCAATACAGGACACCTCAAAGCCGATCTTACGAAGAGCATTAGCGTCCAGAATGTTACGTCCGTCAAATACAAAAGCAGGCTTCGCCATGCCCTTGTAAATGCGTTTCCAGTCCAGTTCGGCAAAGCATTTCCATTCGGTGCAGACCACCACGGCATGGGCGCCTTCAGCAGCCTTGTAAGGGTCTTCCTCGAACTGCACTTGATCCAGCACGTCCTTCAGGTCGCGTTTGGCATCGGGAATGGCCTTCGGGTCGGTCACCACCGGCTGGGCATGCTCGTTGAGCAGGTCGCGAACCACCAGGTTCGCCGGGCTTTCACGGGTATCGCCCGTATTGGCCTTAAAGGCAAAGCCGAACACGGCAATCTTCTTGCTAGCGATAGTATTGAACATGGTTTCCAGCATGCGGTCCACCACACGGTGGGTCTGCCATTCGTTAATCTTCACCACGCTTTCCCAGTAGGCCGCCACCTCCGGCAATCCATAATAGCCGCACAGGTACACCAGGTTCAAAATGTCCTTCTTGAAGCAGCTTCCGCCAAAGCCTATAGAGGCCTTGAGGAACTTCGGGCCAATGCGGGTATCCTTGCCCATCACATAGGCCACCTCATCCACGTCGGCACCAGTCTTTTCGCAAAGGGCACTGATAGAGTTGATGGAACTGATACGCTGGGCCAAGAAGGCGTTGGCGGTAAGCTTGGTAAGCTCGGAACTCCAGAGGTTTGTGGTCAAGATGCGGTCACGGGGAACCCAGTGGGCATACACGTCCACCAGCTTCTGGCAGGCGGCCAGGCCCGACTCTGTCTGGTGAGACCCGATAAGCACACGATCCGGTTCAAAAAGGTCCTTGATGGCAGTGCCTTCGGCAAGGAACTCAGGGTTGCTGAGCACCTCAAAATGCAGACCCTTGTCATTGCTGTTCAAAATCCGCTCCATGGCGGCAGCGGTACGCACCGGAAGCGTAGACTTTTCCACAATGATCTTGCCCTCATTTGCCACTTCCAAAATGTTACGAGCCGTCTTTTCCCAGTACTGCAGGTCAGAAGCCTTGCCGGCGCCATGACCGAAGGTCTTCGTAGGCGTATTCACGGAAACAAAGATTATATCCGCTTCCTTGATGGCGGCGGGAATGTCCGTGCTAAAGAAGAGGTTCCTGCCACGGGCGCGCTTTACCACGTCGTCCAAGCCAGGTTCAAAAATCGGTAAGTTGTCACTGTTCCAAGCATCAATCCTAGCCTGGTTGATATCAACAACGGTCACCTTCACATCGGGGCACTTGTCGGCAATAACAGTCATGGTAGGGCCACCGACATAGCCCGCGCCAATACAGAGAATTTTGGTATTGAAGCTCATAGTAACTATAATGTAGAAAAAAGGCCAGATGGCGGGTCAAGCCCGCCATGACGCATACAGGCAAAAAGCCTGCTCAAGGCAGGTCAAATAATGAAGAAATAATGGAAACAAGCCACGATTCTACTTAAAATTTGCAATCAAGGCCATCACAGTATCAGGGTCGACAATACGAGTTTCAGTTTTAACCCCATCACTCCATCCCGTAAAGGTCCCACCATTGGATTTTGCCGTCAAGGTCACGGGAGTGCCCTTGAAAAAGGCCACCTTGACTGAACTGCGATTTAGAGGCAAATTATGAACTAAAATCGACCCAGAACCCGAACTGGACAGAGTTACTTCGGCCACGTCTCCTAGACCAAAAAACTCTGCCATCTCAGACAAAATAACATCTTGACGAGAAGCCGCAAAAGTTTTCATCTTTTCCAACTGCGTGCTCATATAAGAAGCGCTGAGTCCCCACCTTTTCTGGTCTCTCGTAACTTCCGATTGAATCTCAGACATCATGACGTCTATTCGATCCAGCAATCTTGACTCTTCGAAATATTCCGCCAAAAGCACAGAGAACCGATTGATAAACGCCACCCTAAAGGACTCATTTTCAAGCATTCTTCTCAATAGAAGCGTAGAGGCAGGGCCATTGGGCCAATCTTCACCATCTTCTGCTGTAGCAAACTCAAATATGTTGTTCTTATATTCACTATAATCATTACCGAAACCAAAATCCATGTCATAGAGGAACCATTTCCACTTGGTCTTAGGATTTGTGCCTCGCCATTTTTTCAGATTATTAGAGGGCCAATCGCGATTATTCACGAATAATTCAGTTTGTACGTAGTTGATAAAATTATCTACATCAATCTGCGATTCTACATAGGCATAATTCTTGGCGTTATCTAGATGGTTCGTCTCTAACCAATCCATCAACGCCACATAATCCGTAGATGACCCCGCCGTTGCAGAATTGTCCGCTTTCAGCAGATCGATCTCATCAGGATCCAGACCATAATGAGTTTCGAAATAATACTCGGTGCTACGTTCACGAATGCTATGAATGCCAAAATACTCGCCATTATAATAGACAATGACGCCACGACCTCGCTGATAATCCACATCAAGGCCTTCCGTCACAGAGCTACATAGCCTGTCGCGGATATAGTCCGCCCCAAAATTGCCACCATTGTTGCGCAGCAGGAACACCTTAAATTTTTTCAAATTGGGAAAATCAGGAAATAACGGATACTCTAAGCGTTTATCGCCATATTTTTCCCTAAACACTATTGCCACGGATTTCTTGGCATTGGCCCTGCTATAGTTTCCAAAAATCTGAAAACCCGCATTCTTGGAAAAAGCTGGCGTGTTTTTTCCTTTTTCAAGCAGTTCTACATAAACTGGAATTTCACGATCCTCCCAATAATTGGCACCATAATGCGGTTTCTTTGACTGGGCGTTATTTCCCTCCATATATATTCCCGTATCCGGATCAAAAAGGGACTTGGGATTGGCCGTCAAGAACACTACCGGAGTCTGGGGGAGCGTTTCAAAGACGTACGTACGAGTTACCACATCACTGGGGACGCTGCCTGTCGCAAAGGAAGCGCAGCGAAGTACCGTGGTCTTGTTTATTTGTATGTTGTCCTGATGCAAACTGGTTTCTGTCGGCAGGGCACCACCCTTCTCGCAACGAACACCGGTCTGTTTCTCAAGATTAATTGTAAACGCCGTGCTATAGAATCCCGAAGCCGGGAACGACACCTGCTTTTCTATATCGGGTTGCCTGCTTGTCAGAACTGTTTTTTCCATGTAGCTATAAGGGGACGACTCCGCATAACCCCACCCCTTACGGTCATCATAGCTCCAGCTCTTACCAAGAGGCAGTTCCGGATAGGTAACGGAGTCCGCCACATTGCCTTTGGCATCTATCAGGAAAAGAGTTCCTCCGGCCTTATTCAACTTGAAATTCGTATGAGGTTCATGCCCTCGATTCCTAGCAATATAAGAACTCACCTTAAAAGTCAATGAACGAAGTTCCTGTTCTTCAGGACTGAATCTTGTCCCATAGATATGAGCAAGATCCGGCATAGATGTTCCTGTGGGAAGCGTAATACTATATGTAGAAGACGAATCACCCGTTCCTGTAAGAACCTTACCCCACCCTTTCCAATCATCTACATCGGGCTGAGCAAGGCGCATTTGCAGTTTGCGATCTTTCTGAATGTAACCTGTAAGCAGTATCTCGTTGGTTTTGCTTAAATCTCTCGGGTCAGAAGAGTTTCCCTTATCACCTGTTCCCACAAAGAACGAAATGGAATGCCAACCCAGCTCTTTGTTTTCGCCATACTGCATAACTCCACCAAACTTGCGAACCCCGCCTTCTTCATAGCAAGGCCATTTCCCTTGAGGAAGCGTTACCGTACTCTGGCCCGCAACAGGTGTATTCTCAGAATCCACCCACGTCCAACATCCATTACCTATCAGATTGATAGTATCATGAGGCACTTCGTAATCGGGAATATCTTTCCCCGAGAAAAACACAACCAGTACTTCCCCAGATTTTAGGGATGCATTTCCAAAAGTCCATTTACCAGGATTCTGTTTAGAATCTGTCAAAGCCATGCCAGACAAGTTTATCGTCTTGTCCGAAAAATTGCGCAGTTCAACCCAGCCCGCATCATCGCCTTCATGGTCTTTGTAAGTCGTATTGACAGGGTTCACTTCGGTAAATAGAACATCCCCCACTCGACTTGATGACGAAGATTTGACAGAATCAGCAGCGGAACAAGAACTGCTCAATTCGTCACAATCCAAACATACCGGCTCCGCTGAACCACCTGAAGAACACGCTGCAAGAAGCAGCGCCAACAGGTACAACAGAAAAAGGCAGACACGGCGCATCATAATAGGGAATATATATTATTAATTTAGAAGTAGTTACCCTATCTGCTATTTTGCCTTACGGCGGGGCCTGCGGACAATGAAAAGGCAGGCACCTATAAGTACCAGGGTCACCGAAATGGCCTTCCCCAGGGAGAAAGCCTCCGAAAACACCAAGGCCCCCGCAAGGGTGGGGACAGCGGCCCCCACAGCGGCACTGAAGGGGATAATGAACAGGGCCCGCCCACGGGAGAACGAAATCTGGGAATAAAGGAACGCAATGCCGTAAGTTGCGATATAGCCGAGAGTCCTAAAGTCCAAAAGCAAGCCCGCTACCGAAGAAAGATCGATATGGTCCAAGTCAAAGTCCATGGCCAGGCTCTTGTAGAATGCCGCAGAAAGTCCAAAACCCACACCCATAATGAGGGAATCCACCATCTCGCGGTCCTTCACAAAAAGGTGGGCAAACAAAGTCACCAGGCAGAGCCCCCCGGCGTACGCCCAGAGCATGCCGATATCCTGTACCGCCGTAGATTCTCCCAGATTCTCCACAGAATAAAGGAGTCCAGCCACCACAAAACAGATAGCCACCACAATACGCTTGGTCAGGGCCTCCTTTAAAATGCAAAAGCCCATCAATGCCGTAAGTACAGGGTTTAAAACCATCATAGGCTGGACCTGGCTCAAGTCATACTGGGCCATGGCGATGTAGTAGCCCACCGTAGCAAGACCCGAACAACTGATACCGATCCACCAGAACTTGTTGGTAATGACGCCCTTGAAAAATTCCCAAGGTCTGGATGTTCCACCGGTACGCTTACCCACGGTAGAAACCCCGGATTTTTCCAGGATGTTTCCGCAGGCAAAAAGAAACGCAGGACCTATGGTAAGAAGAAGGAAGAGCATAACCTACAGGCCCTCGTAAATTTCTTGATAGATCCAGTAATTCCCCATAACGCGCTTTACATAGTCACGGGTTTCCCAGTAGCTGATTTCTTCGGCGCGGATATCCCAGGGCTTTCCCTGACCTGCCGCTTGCCAGCGCTTGGTGGGCTTGGGGCCGGCATTGTAGTTCCCCAACACATACATGTAATCATCACTATATTCAGCCTTCAAATCCACCAGATAGCGGACTCCTAGACGAATATTCATGTAGGGATTGTATAAGAACAAAGGATCAAAATTGGGGATCCCTTCCTTTGCAGCCACCATCTTACCCGTGGCAGGCATAATCTGCAACAGGCCGCGGGCACCTACCGGAGAAGCAATTTCAAAATTGAAGATGGATTCCTGACGCATGACACTGTAAACGAAGAAGGGATCAATGCGGGTTCCAGAATGGAACTTCACTTGTTCCTTGAAAGGAATGGGGTACAGGTAGTGCAACACGCCTATGGGCGGCGACATGAGGCGACGACGGTCAATATTGTTCTGGAACTGTCTCGCAAGTCTGTATCCGGCGGCCACCTCTCCCATCTCGTAAAAGAGCGAGCCATATTCGTACAAGAAATCCAGTCGCTTGTAATTCTTGCGGCGCACCTCGTCGTAAAGGGCGAAGGCCTCGTCGCTAAAACCGTAAAGGAACAGCTCCCGAATGCGATTGTAACGCGCCGGATTGTAGGTCGTGTCCGGCTTGCCAAGCTTCTGGGAGGCACGGATCCAGGCCAGCGTCTCTTCGGGAGACATAGAAACACCGTGGGCATAGGGAATGTCCTTCTCTTCCATCAGCTTGTATTCCGCAAGCTTCAGGCGACTACGATGGGCGTAATAAGCCAGCGGGAAATCTCGAACACAATCCAGATAGGCCTCACGGGCAAGGGAATCCTTGCCCAATTTCATATAGGCGTCGCCAAGGAACATGCGGGCCCCGCTACCGCTCCAGAGGAACGGCTCCTTTGCCGCATCAATAAAAGCGTCTACAGCCTCTTGCCACTTTTCCTGCTTAAAGTAGACGAAGCCTATGCGGAACTTTGCCCACTGGCGCTTTACATTGTTCTTGAACCTGCGATGAGAAAGTTTTTTGAAACACACGATAGCACTATCATACTTTTCGTTCTGTTCGTACTCAAAACCCTTAATCCAAAGATTGTTGGCGTTTTCCTTACTGAACTGGCTTACATCCTGCAACAGGGAATCCGTTGTCTTGATTTCCTTGGCGTATTTCTTAGCGTTGTTGCGGTACAATTTTAAGATAGACTGCATCCACAACGGTTTTGCCTCAACAGAATCCAGCAGGAACTTGAACTGGGCAATAGATTCATCGTCACGTTTCAGGTTTCGAAGCGTCACGGCCCGCTTTTCCCATAAGGCGATGCGGGTATCCATATCTAGCGTACTGGGCGGCAAAAGTTTCTGCAGGGAATCTTCCGACGGAGCCACCGCCAGAGCAGGATTTTTAGCTAGCTGGATAGAATCCATAATGGCGATGGAATCCAACAGCACAAGGCAAGCCGATGCCTCGTCCTTGGCACAGGCCATCTTGGCGTAAGCGATCTTTTCGGGAAGGCTTTCCGGAGCGCCTTGAACTTTGCGCAAGCGTTGAATAGCAATAAAGGCAGAATCCTTGTAAACCGTAGAACTAGCGAGCAACTGCATGAACAGTTTTTTCGCTTGCTTCAAGTCCTTGAACTGTTCCAGGTACAGAGCATAGCGGTATTTAAGGGCTGCCGCATCTTCACCCTTTGGGTACTTTTCCAGAAAAACCTTCAGAGAATCCGCATGGGCCGCATCCGTAAGGCTGGTGTCTGCCATGGCGGCCTCGATACGCATACGGGAGGCAGACTTGTCAAAGTCAGAATCCTTGGCATACTTGTTCCCGAGAGCAAGCGTAGCGCGCATCTTGCCGTAATCACCCAGCATAAAGCAGGTGCGAGCCATACGCAGAATAACGCTTTTCTCTAAAACAGAGTCTCTACCCCGCAGGGAATCGTAGGCTGCGTAAGCACTATCCCAAAGTTCCTTGTAATAATAATAAGCAGCTTTAGCGAAATCCTGGACGTTCTTTGAAACATCGAAATCCGTAGAAGCCCGCTTGGAACGTTCTGCACGGACCACCAGATTCTGGAAATCCTTAGGCAGTATCTTTTCCTGTTCCGAGAAGGGGTCGTCTAGGGAAACCGTGGCAATCAGGCTGTCAGTGCTTGCAAAAGTTGCAGGGAGGGAGTCTTTCTTTGCCGGGCCCTGCGCAGACGTAACGACATCGGCCACGCTGGACGACAGGTTGACAGGCGCCGAACTGGAAGAGGAAACAACCGAAGAAATTGCGGCAGAAGATACAGCGGCAGAATCCGCAAATGCGAGAGCACAATAAACTAAAAGGACTGCTAAAAACTTACTTTCCATCCACCTGACCCACGAAGCTAGAAATACCCAAGTCCGAAATAGTCTGGGCATACTTCTTGTGCATGTACTCGTTCACGTTGTCGGAATCATCCATCTGTAGCACCGTCAGGGCTGACTCACGGACATCCTCATAGTTGATAGAACGGATAATCTTCTTGGTGGCCATGACACTCCAAGGTGTCATGGAAAGCTCATCTACTCCAAGTCCCACAAGCAAAAGAACACTCATAGGATCCGCACTCATTTCACCGCAAACCGCCACGGGGATTCCTTCACGGTGGGCGGCCATCACCACGCGGTTGATCATGTGCAAGATGGCCGGATGATGAGGTTGGAACATTTCGGTGATAAGTTCGTTGGTACGGTCCACTGCCAAGGTAAACTGGATAAGGTCATTGGTACCAATGCTGAAAAAATCTACTTCCCTTGCAATCAGGTCTACAAGCATTACCGCCGCAGGGACCTCAATCATGGCGCCAATCTTAATGTCGGCAACCTGCACACCCTCAGCCCTAAGCTCTTCGGCACAGCGCTTAATGCAGGCCTTCGCCTTGCGGAGTTCATTCAGCCCAGAAATCATGGGCAACAGAATTCGCAGGTTGCCACTCTTGTTGGCACGAAGCAAGGCCCGCAACTGCGTACAGAAAATATCCTCGCGGCTAAGGCACACGCGGATAGAACGCCAGCCCATAAAGGGATTGGCCTCGTTCACAGCGGTAAGCCCAGCCACCAATTTGTCGCCACCGGCATCCAAAGTACGGATAGTTACAGGGCAAGGCGACATGGTTTCAAGAATCTCGCCGTAAGCGGACTCCTGCTCACTTTCGGTGGGGGCGTCCTTCTGGAAGAACAAAAATTCCGAACGGTACAGGCCTATACCCGTGGCCCCAAAGTCCATCACCTTGGCAGACTCCGACGGGAGTTCGATGTTGGCGTGGAGCGTAATGTACTTGCCGTCTCGGGTCATGGGTTCCAGACGGCGCATGGTGAACAGTTCCCGACGCTGGCGTTCGAAAACTTCTTGCCGTTCGTGGAACTTGCGGATATCTTCTTCGTCAGGATTGACGATGACCATACCGCCGGTACCATCCACAATGATGGTATCGCCGACTTTGACCTGGGCGGCCACGTTCCTAAGGCCCGACACCGCCGGAATCTGCAACGACCTGGCCAAGATGGCCACATGGCTCGTGCGTCCGCCGGTATCCATCACCAGGGCGCTCACCTGGCCCGGCTTGATGGCGATAAGCATGCTGGGCATGATCTCGTGGGCCGCAAGGACCACGCCCTGCTCCAGCGCCACGTCCTCCAGTACCGGACCGGAGTCGTCCAAGGCGGCCATCAGGCGGTTGTACAGGTCACGGAGGTCCGCCGCCTTGTCGCGCATGGCGGGAGAATTGATCTTCTCAAACTTTTCAATGTAGCTGCCCAGCACCACGTGCACCGACCAGCGGGCCGTCTTGTGCTTTTTCTTGACCATGTCCAGAACACCGTTTACCAATCCCGGGTCCTGCAAAATCATCAGATGGGTTGCAAAAATCAGACTATCATGGATTCCCGTACGGGTCTCGGAAATCTCCTTAATCTGACCGATCTCCTTGGCCGTCTTGCTGACGGCCTTCAAGAACAGCTGTTCTTCGGTGGTGACCCGACTTTCGGGGATGGTCTCTTCTACAACAGAGATTTCCCTGTTGGTAATCGGGAAGACTTTGCCCATAGCAAAGCCAGGCGACGCAGGAACGCCCACCAATACAATGCGTAATGGTTTTTTTGATATCTTGGAGCTAGAAGACCCCTTAGCCTGCTTCTTCGTTGAAGTTGTCATGGAACAGCTGCTCCAACTTCTGCACGACCAGTTCTTCGTCTTCGCCGTCTACCTCAAACTTGACCTCGGAACCCAAGGGAATGGCGAGCATCATTACATTCAGAATGCTCTTGGCATTGGCCTTGGAGCCTTCAAAAACAATGGAGACGTCACTCTTGGCCGGGCCCGTAATGTCCACAATCATTCCCGCGGGGCGGGCATGGACGCCAAGCTTGTTGGTAACCTTAAGAGTCTTTACAATCATAAATCCTCAGAAAATATCCACATTGACATCAAGCCCGTCATGCAAGATGACCCTAAACAGGCTGTCGGCGGAATGAACCGTCTTCACCAGATCATCATGCAGGGTGCGGTCAGAAAGCAGGGCGCCTACCGTATTTTCCTTAGATTGGACCTTGGCAATCAGTTCATCCAAGTGCTTGGTGACGCCTTCCAACTCCGCAATCAGGTTGTTGGCATTCCCGATAACTGCATCAGTATTGGCAAACAGATTGTCCATAGGCGGTTTGACGCCTTCTACTAGGTTACCCACCTTGAGTGTCACATCATTCAAACCGGCGAGGCTCTTCTTGAGCTCGGGATCCGTAGTATTCACAAGTTCCATCAAACGATCTTCCAGTGTTTCCGCCTTCACAAGCAGGGTATTGAACCTATCCTGGAAATCATCACTGGCGATAGTACCCTTCAAGGCCCTTTTCACCGATTCCAACAAAACCTTGGTACTGTCACAAACTTCGCCCGCCAGACCAAGGGCTTCGGCGATACCGGCATCGAACTGACCCGTAATGGTGTCACCCGGCTCAAAATACTCCTCGGAATCCCCGAGAATCATGCCAATCTGGCGTTCACCCATGATACCGATATTCTGGACGCGAATTTCGGAATCCTTGGGAATCATCACGTCGGTACGCAGGCGGATAGTCACCACCACCCTGTGCCCGGCAAGCTCGATGCTTTCCACCTTGCCCAGCTTGACGCCGTTGACCTTCACCGGGTCATCCAGAACCAGGGTACTGACCTGAGTAAAGCGCAGGTGGAAGGTATTGAAAGTCTCTCTCGGGTCCTTCTCGTTCAAGAAGAACATGCCGAAAACCAAGATGACAATAGCCAACAGGACGACAAGACCGACAGAGAAGTAAAGTGTTGTATTCTTCTTCATTTTGGCTTTAAAATAGCATTTTTGTGAGATTTCGCCTACTCGACCCGTATAATGGGGCTGTTATTTTCAATGCCATTTACGTGCCTATCCAGGAAATCATAGAGCAAAGCGTCCCTTTCCGCCTGGGGGAGCAGGAATTTTTCGCGCCCTTCCCGCTGCATGAACACGTCCAGGTAGGTCATGAGCACCCCTCCGGCCACGGACACGTTCATGGATTCCGTAATGCCATACTGGGGCAGTTTGAATTCGTAATCTGCATGGGCCAGGGTGTCGGGGTGGTTCCCATGGAACTCACTTCCCAGGTAAAAGGCCGTAGGCACGCTCAGGTCCAGGTCCAGAACAGAGTTGGTGGTGTTGGTACTGGCCACAGCAATCCGGTAACCCTTGGCACGGAGCTTTTCCATGCAGAGCATGCGCTTCTTGTACAGGTAGATGGACATCCACTTGTAGGAACCCTTCAGAATGGACTTGTTCACGCTATAGGCATTGTCCTCCTCGATAACATGGACATCTTGCAGGCCGAACACTTCAGCGGTACGGATGACGGCCGAAATGTTGTGAGGGTCGAACAAGTCTTCCAACACCATGCAGAAATGGCGGGTACGGCGGTTCACCACTCCAGTCAAAAGTTCCTTACGACGGTCTGTCACCCGAGACAGCAACGATTCTAAACTTTCCTTTTCACTCATATTCTACTCCTTCACCTGTAACGGTATAGGTACTTCCTTAGCGTGGCGCCGCTGTTCCTGCAACTTTTCAAAATCTCCCAATTTCCAGGGTGCGCCGTTCACCACGTTCTCAAAATCCAGAATGTACTGCACGTTTTCCATGGACTTGAGGGAGGCACTCTTAAGCATGGGTTCCTTGTTGCCACCGAAATACTGTCCCGAAGATTTCTTGATGTCTGAAACAATATGGTCTATCTTGTCGCCCACAACACTCTTGAATACCCGCATCTGCATAATGGAATTCAACACCGAGTTTCCCGGAAAGACAATAGCTGTTAACTTGTACCGAATTTCCTTGTCCGAAACGGGATCCATATCCAGATAGGCTACAGCCGTTCCGTGAAGCGCCCACTTGAGTACCTGGGCATGTCCATAACCGAAAAACACATTCCTCATGCCAAGCTTCTGCCCGGCGCTATCTTGCAGAGCCCAGTAGAATTCCCCCGAAAGGCTCCGGCCGTTGCTTCCGCTAAAGAATCTACGATTCTTGCTGGTGTATTCCAGCTGGTAGTTCGTTCCCAGGTAGGCGTTGATGAGTTCCGCCGTAAAGGGCATGTTGTCGAAAAGGTAACTGATAACATTCTGCCCCAGCGGCAAAGTACCCTTATTCTCGTAAATGGCCCGGTATTGCCGCCCCAGTCTAGAATAGATTTCCGTCGCACCGGTAATTTTCGGGTCTGCAGGCAGGCCACGCTTGGTAATTTCAATAAAGGGAGCGCAAAACTCGTCGTTGTACTTGACCTTGGGCCAGGGCTTCTGATCGTTTTCGGTACAGAACCCATAATCGATGTTCAGGCATTTCTTTACGCCGGAACAAAGAGAACGAAACCCCTCGTCGCCACCGGCCTTCTCGATCATGCGCTTGCGGGCCACTTCTTTCATCAAGGCTTCACGCTTGGCCTCGGGTGTATCCTGAGCGACAGCTTCCGTACACACGAAAGCCACAAGCATCAAGAAAATAAGGAGTGACCTACCCACAATAAATACCTTTGCCTGCTACCTGAAATCCAGGCTATCTTGCGGGATTACGGTAAAGGGTTTCAAGGCATCAAATTTCGATACAGGGCCTACAATAGAGATGGTCATCTTGTCACGAGCAAAGTACTTTGCGATCATGGCCTTCACCTGATCGGCACTCACGGCATTTACCTCTTTTACGTAATCCAGGTAATGGTCGTAGGTCTTTCCCAGAAGTTCACCCTTGGCAAAGATGGTAGCCGTCGCCGACGGAGAATCAAAGAGGCTGGGCAGGCTTTCAATCAAAGCCTTCTTTGCCTGTTCAAGCTCTTCGGCCGTGGGCCCCTCTTTAGCCAATTTCTCTACTTCCTCGAAAACGAGTTTCAAGGCAAAATCTACGGACTCCACCTTGGTCTGCAAGGCGATGGTGGTCATGGCGGTATCCCGGTAGTCGTTACCGACGGTACTGTAGACGCTGTAGGCAAGACCCTCGTCACTGCGCACACGGTTCATGAGCCTGCTGGTAAAGCTTCCACCACCGAGGATAAAGCTCGCTACCGCTGCCGGGTAGTAATCCGGATGGGGCCGCTTCACGAAAGGCTGGTTAATGGCGATGTTCGCCTGCGTAATATCCTTGTCTACCACGTAGGTCCCAGGCTTACGCAAGTAAGTAAGAGGTTCCGGCACCACGAAGGCGGAATCTGCAGGCTTGAGAGAAACAGCGGAAGTGTCCGACCTCCACCCGGCAAAGAAATCCTTCAGAAGCTGCACCGAAGAATCCCTGTCTACATCTCCCGAAAGGGCAAAGATAATCCGCTTGGACTGGAACACGCCCCGAGCGAGCCGCTTCAGGTCGGCCTCGGTAACCTTCTTGTATTCATCACCCGTAGCATCCCACAGGCGGTTATTGGGCGCATAATTCACCTTGGACCGCAGAGCCGAAAGCACCTTGGCAGGCGTATCATAACGCTGCTCGTAAGAGGTGGCAGACTTGGTCTTGACAATTTCCAGCTGGTCCTTGTCAAAGGCGGGCGCAAGCAGCACCTTCTTGGTCAAGTCCAGCACAGAAACAAAATCCTTGGTCAGGCAATCGATATCGAAAGAGGCCGTCCATACACCGGCAGAGGAACCTACGCCCGCACTAATGAACTCCAAAGAGTCTTCCAAAACCGTAGGAGAAATCCCGCCACCGCCGCCACGCCTAAGCATGGAGCCCAACATCTCGAATGCCGCCTCGTCCTTGATAGAGGCAGGAACACGGGGGTTCTCGAAATACACCGTAAAGTTTACCAGGGGCAAGCGACGGTCGCTCACGATATAGCCCGAAATTCCATCGGCAATTTCTACCCGGTAGTCCTTGGGGTACGGCGCCACGTACTTGTATTCCGGGAACTGGATGTCCTTGTAACTTGCAGGTATGCCGGACTCCACCGAGGCCGAAGCGGGCTGTTCAGGCACGGCCGTCGAATCCTTGGGGGCAACAGCTGCGGGAGCCTTTTCCACAGCCGGAGCCGGTGCACTGGAACAGGCCGCAACAAGCAGCAACGCAACTGTCGCTATTACAACATAAAACGCCGTCATTCCGGGCTTGACCCAGAATCTCACATCAATCTTCTTCATTACCGGACAATATAGCTAAACACTCATTCCAAATTGGACTAAGGTTTTTCAAAAATATTTGGATTATCGCCGTTTTTGATTGTATATTATACTCATAGCCTTTCCGGTGGATCTTAAGTTCGGCCTCCCATGGACGCCGCCCGTCTCCAAGAGAGACATACCCACCCGAAAGGCTTTTTTGTACCCAAATTTTAGCTGAACCGGCCAGCCACCTGCTTGCGGCGGCGACCACGTTCAGACACTACCGCCTCTATCAAGAACAACAGAGCCGCAATTCCAAGGAACAGCTGGTATCTGTCCTGATAATTTTCAAAACGGTCGCTGGCCTGGTCCTTCTTCTCGAGGGAGGCAATTTCTGTAAGCACCTTCTGCAGCTGGAATTCTCCGGGGCTGGCATAAAAATACAGGCCTCCCGTGACGCTGGCAATTTCTTGCAAAGTTCCATCTTCTAGGCGAGTAGTCACGATGTTACCCTGCATGTCTTTCTTGTAGGCCACTTCACCATTCTTTGTCTTTACAGGAATGGGCACCCCCTCACGAGAACCGATACCCACCGTGTAGATACGGATCCCCATCTCAGCGGCTTCCTTCGCGGCATTGACGGCGGCATCTTCAAGTTCCTCACCGTCGCTCATAAGAACCATCACCGAATACTTACCCGCCCCTCCAGAATTCTTGAACAGGTCCATTCCCTTGCGGATAGCCTTTTCCAGGTTGGTTCCCGGCATAAGCCAGCCCGGCACCATCTCCCGGAGCATCATCTGCACGGTACCATAGTCCAAAGTCAGGGGTACCATCACCTGAGCCTCTCCGCTGAACGCCACCAGGCCCACCCGGTCCCCTGTCAAGGATTCCAGGAAAGAGGAAATCTCGTGACGGCTGCGGATCAGGCGGTTGGGTTTGATGTCTTCGGCCAGCATGGAAAGGGAAACGTCTTGCAGGAGCACCAGGTCCAGGCCCCGACGTTCCACATGTTCCAGCTTGTGGCCCCACTGGGGCCTCGCTAGCGCCACGAACAAGAAGGCGATGGCCAGCAAAAGCAGAAGCACCTTGGCAAGCCGGCGCCATGGGGAGACGCTGGTGGCAAGCTTGGGCAACATGGAAAGGGACACAAAACGCTCCGCCAGCTTCTTACGGCGGTAAAAGGCATAATAGAACAAGAGCGCGAACAGGGGCAGGGTGAAAAGTCCCCACAAAAAGCTCGGTTCCGCAAATCGCATGAAAAACTCCAAAAAAGCTATACTGGGGAAAACACCCCTTCAACACCCAGAATATACAAAAAACCCGTTTTTTCGCCCATTTTTTTGTATTTTTGCCCCCAAAAAACGGGATTTTCTACTTTTTTTACGAAAAAGCGTCTTTATTGTTAAAAAAAAGATATATTTTGCTTATTAGATTATAGGGTAAATCTATGGAACTCAATCCCTTTATTCTAGAAATAGACATCATCAGCGTCGCCGTGCTCTTGATAGTTCGATTCGGCATTTCGGAGTACGCCATCCAGGACAGGGCCATCAGCGCCTTCCGCCGGCTTGTAGATTTTTCCATCCTGTTCTGCATTCTCAACTCTGTGAGCGGTTTCATTCCCACTGCAAATATCCCTGTAATCAAAATCATCAACTGCCTCAAGTTAATCGTCTGCATCTGCATGGGCTGCTCCTGGTTCCTTGCCGTATTCTTCACAGCCTATGCAAGCACCTACAACCTTCGTAAGTGGTTCGTCCCCATTGTCCTGCCCAGCGCCATTGTCAGCGTAATCGCCATTGTAGACACATTCTCAAATATTTCCGTTGAACCACTGGAAATGAAACCCCTCGTATGGGTATTGCTGAACGTACTGACAATCTTGTACATCGTTTCGGCGTCCCTTATTTGCCTTAACAAAGCCCGCAAAAGTACTAACCGATACTTCCGGCAAAAACTATACCTTATCGGCTTTATAATGGCTCTCCCACTGCTGTCGCTCATCTTGCAGGCAAAAAACTACGAGATGCCCATTACCTCCCCCACTTTCGTTGTCGTCACGCTTTGCATATTCGTTTTCTACAAGGAACGCCGGATCACGTCCAATTCCGTAACCGGACTCAACAACGCAAACAAGCTGGCCTCCTATCTGAGCTACATCACCCAGAACCAGAACCCAGCCAAAAGGCTATTCTTTGTTAAGATTGAGATAGACAACTTCAACGCCTTGCGAAAAAAACATGGAAAGAAATCAGCTATAGACGCCCTCCAGAAAATGGCCAACTTCCTACGTCAGCAGTGCATTAACCGCGGATCCTTTATCGCCCATCTAGATAAAACGTCGTTCGCTATCGTCACCGAGTGTACAAGCCTTTCTGAACTTGAAACCCTATTGAACAGACTAATCGCCACCAGCGCCACAGACGCTGAGCTCGCCCAAGGGCCCTGGCCTATTACATTCTCTATTTACTGGTCAGAATTCGGAACGCCCACCACAAAAACGGTGGACGAACTGATTGACGGATGTGCAAACAACTGCTACAAGCCCAAGACTAAAGAGGACTAGAGAAGACCTGTCTCTAGAAACTAAGGAATCCGCACGAAGCGGGTATTAGCGAGAATCAATTCCAGCAGAATCAAGACTGCCCCGATTAACAGCCAGGGGTAGAACTTTTCGGCATAGCGGGCATAGGCCACCGTCTCAATCTCGGTCTTTTCCAGCTGGTCAATTTCGGAGTAGATTTCTTCTAGCTGTTCCTTGTTCTCGGCCCGGTAGAACTTGCCACCGGTCTTTTGCGCAACAGCCTTGAGGGTATTCTCATCTATGCCTTCTTCGGGAGTAATGTCCCGCTCGCCCCAAGAGATTTCGCCAGTCCAGGGGTTCTGCTGAAACGAAAGAATCTTGCCCTTGCGCTTACCCACGCCCACCGTATAGACTTTCACGCCCAAGGACTGCGCCACATCAGCCGCACGGACCGGGGAAATGACGCTGGCATTGTCCTTGCCGTCGGTCAGAAGCACCACCACTCGGGACTTTGCCTCGGATTTTTGCAGGCGAGCCAGGGCGTTCATAAGACCATCACCGATAGCAGTACGGCTTCCCATGATGGAATCATGGGCCAAGTCATCCGTAACGGCTAAAATCTCTAGCAGGGATCCGTAATCCAGCGTCAGAGGGCACTGGGTTACCGCACGGGCGCCAAATGCGGAAAGCCCTATGCGGTCGCTATGACGTTTCTGGATGAACTCGGCAATGACCTGTTGGGCATAACCCATGCGGCTGTATTTCCAATAATCGCCAGATTTTAATATCCGTTCCGCATTCATCACACCGAGTTTCGCCTGTTCCACACGGGTCAACATATCTAGCGTGCCCATGGAACCTGAAACGTCCAGCACCAGCATAATGTCCACGCCATCGGTATTGGTGTATTCCACTTCGGTAGCACTCTGCGGGCGAGCAAGGGCCACAATAAAACAGCAAAGAGCCGCAAGGCGAAGCGCCGGTACAATATGGCGCATGCGCACCCGATGACTGGGGGACGCCTTCTTGGCTATAGCCAAGGCCGGAAACTTGATGGTACTCTTGCGGCGCTGCTGTCGATAGACGTATAAGGCTATAAGGACAGGAACAAGGACGAGCAGCCAGAAGGCCTCGGGATTCTGAAAATGTAACGAACCGATATCCATTTCGCCGAATAATATACAATTTTACAACACAATAGGCCAAATCCACATTTTTTTGTATATTGTTTTTTTGTCGTAACATCAATCCCGCTGACAGCGCATTCGTTCCGGGCGGGTCGTTTAACTCTCTGCTTGACGCCGTCCGCCCCTTGCAGGCCAAGACAACCAGCAAGTCGCGAACAGTTCGCCCTATGGGGAACCGGCCCCGTGGTGATTAACGTAGAGCACCGTCCACATCCGTGGACATCATCAATCTGTCAAGAACAGGTTTGTGAACAGGTGTTCTGCGTTCATACAACACACTCTCCTGTTTATAAGCCAAAACCATTAAAACAGGAGCTATCCATGAATCGCACACAGCATTACGCCTTGCTCAAGGCAATGGAAATCGACAAGAACAACCTCCTCAAGTACCAAGAACTCTACAAGTACGCCTACATCCTCAGCGACGGCATTTTCAAGATTGTCTTCGCCGAAGAAAAGGACCACACGCTCCTCATCTCGCTCGTGAATGCGATGCTTGGCCTGCAGGGTGACGACGCAATCAAGGACATCACCTTGGAAATGCAGGAATTCCCCGGCGTTTTCAACAAGAAGGACTGCATCTTGGACATCATCGGCACAACCAACGCAGGTGAAAAGGTTCTGGTAGAGGTGCAGCAGCAGGGCGATGACTTCTTCCGTGACCGGGTGGAGTACTACATCTCCCGCGTCATCGAAAACCAGGTCCACACCAGCGAAAAGTACGAACTGCCCCGCATCTACTTTCTTGGACTTCTCGATTTCGAGATGTTCCCGGAAGAGCCCACAGAATATATCCACCATGTCGATGAAATGTGTCATGGTAAAAAATTTTTCCCTAAAGTTCAGAAGATTTTTGTTGAAATTGACAAGTTCTTCGAGCTTGAAAAGGCGGGAGTCACCGCAAACGACAATTCCGAGGCGGCGCAGTGGCTCCGTGCTATCAAGGTGATTATCAAAGAAGAGCCCGTTCCCGAAAAGATTATGCAGAACGAAACATTCCGGCACTTGCTCGATTCTGTGAAATTGATTAACTTTGTAGAAGAACTTTTCAATGCCGAGGTAAAGAATATGACGGACTTGAAAGCAGAACACGAAATCGGTTTTTCTGAAGGCAGGGTACAAGGCCGTACCGAAGGATTCGTCCAAGGAAAGACCGAAGGATTCGCCCAAGGCAAGACCGAAGGATTCAGCCAGGGTCGCAAGGAAGAACGCGCCGACTCCGTAGCTGTTCTCCGAGAAATGGGCCTGTCTGCAGAGAAGGTCGCTGAATTTCAGGAAAGAATCGAGACGCTGAACAAAAAAACAGTAAAAGTCCGGTTCAAGCCGATATATCAAAAGCCTATGGAGATTGCTCCATAGGCTTTTTTGTATAGGCATCCCTACGACTCGCGGTGGTAAATACCTAAAGGCTTTCAGAACCAGTTCTTTATCTTTTCGCACTGTTTCTCGTTCAACCGAAAAAACTCTTCCCTCGTATAAACCGAAGAAAAGAACCTTTCGTACATCAGTTCCACATTGCAGATTTCGGGACGATGGTCATATATGGCACAGAGATTGTCATCCTGCAAATGCACACAGACGCCGTCGCCCCTGTCAAAGTCCACCAGGGCAGGGACTTTTTTCAGGGAGCGACAGCAGCAACCGCAACAGTCGCATTTGAACGGCATCTACCTTGTACTCGCCTTTTTGCCCTTAGCCTTGTACGCCAGCAACAAATGGTTTGAACGCTTCGGTTTACCTTGCTTGCTTTTATCAGCGATTGCTTTGGGCTTCACAGACTGTTTGTTTCCGTCATCAACCACAATCGCCATTTTTTTAGCCAAAGTGCCTGATTCCCTTGTCAGCTTGCCGTTTTCCTTCAATATCGGAGTATCCAGGATGCTCTTCACGGCCTGCACCAGCGAACAAGCAGCGGCAAACAACTTCCGTTCTTCATCGTCAAATTTTCTAAAATCCGCATTCCCTCTACCGTCTGCATACTTTTTTACGAGTTTCTTAAGGAATGCATTTGCCCCATGAAGCTGCTCTGATAGCTTATCCAAAACGTCGGCGAACAAATCACACCGTTCACTTATAGCGTCGCACATTGTACAAATCGTGATACATTGTTCGGCTATTTTCTCGGCTTCGGCACGGTTCGCCTTGGCATTTTCGAGGTTTTCCTCTGCCTTGGAATTCAGAACAATACCCATTACGGCAAGAGCAGGACCCGCAACCAAGCCGCCCAATACGCATGCACCTCCAGCCATTCCCAAACCACCGGCCGCAAGGGATCCTCCGCCAAGGAATGCTAGCGTAGCATTGGTCGCTGCAACACCGGATAACGTTCCGATGGCCGTTCCCGTACCGGCAACCACACCGAATGTCGTCGCAGCGCCATATGCGCCAATGGCAGCGAGTGCACCTGCGGCAACTCCCCCGGCGGCACCATTCACAATCTTTTCCGCAATCGAACCCAATTTCGCAATGGAATTGAATTCTTCCTTAGTCAGTTTCATTTTGGATAGTTCGTTCAACCCTTCACTATCACGAAATTCAATATTGTGGATTTTCTTGAAAACCTGAACAAACGGCATTATCTCGTTCTTTAAAATATCGAGTTTTGCCGTGCCCAGCTTCTCCAAGGATTTCTGACACGCATTGCGGCTTTTCTTCGCTTTCGACTTGGCATACTTTACAGAGTTGCTAGCCTTATTATTAATACGCTCCGCCCTCTTGTTTGTCTCATGCGCATCGTAGGCTTTCTTCGCACCAAAAAGACCTGCACCGACCGCTAAGCCTCCAAGAATGAAAGGTAATGGCATATTTTACTCCTTCTATTCTTCCGTTTTGTCCGATATTTCTGCAGATTCCGGAGTCAACTCTCCGTTCTCAGTCAATATAGGCGTATCCAAGATACTCTTAATCGATTTCGCCAAGGCACATGCCGCAGCAAGCGCTTTCTTCTCGTTATCATTAAACTTGCCAAAATCAGCGAAGCCCGAACCATCGTCGCAGCGATAAACGATTTTCTCGATGGTATTGATTGCTGTAATCAAGCGCTGCTTCATCCTATCGAGAACACCGGAAACATAATCGCAACGCATCGTTATGGAAACGCACATGGAACTGGCCGTACGACATTGTTCAACAATTTTTTCAGCCTCCGCCCGATTCGCGCGCGCTTTTTCCAGATTCTCTTCTGCCTTGGAACTCAGCACAAGCCCCATGATAGCAAGAAATGGACCTGCAACCAATCCACCGAGAACAGCAGCCCCGGCAGCCATTCCAAAGCCTCCAGCGGCAAGGGATCCGCCACCAAGGAAGGCAAGCGTCGCATTGGTTGCGGCGATTCCAGAGAGAGTACTAATAGCGGTTCCCGTACCAGCAACTACACCAAATGTCGCTGCGGCACCATACGCTCCAATAGCAGCAAGCGCTCCTGCAGCAACGCCACCAGCAGCGCCACTTACAACACTTTCTGCCAGCGAACCCATCTGTTCCATAGCAGCAAGTTCTTCCTTGGAAATGTTGAATTTCGAAAGTTCATCCAGTCCGGCACTTCCTCGCAATTCAACATTCTTTATTTTCTTGAAGGATTTGACAAAAGGCAAAATTCCATGATTCAAGACGTCCAGCTTGGTCAAACCCAAGTGTTCGAGGGATTTCTGGCAACCAATCCGCCTTTGTTCCAAATCCGCCTTAGCCTCGTTTATCGAACGTTCGGCATCGCGGTTTATTGATTTGGCACGTCCGTTCGCCTCATGTGCATCGTAAGCTTTCTTTGCACCAAAAAGACCTGCACCGACCGCTAAGCCTCCAAGAATGAAAGGTAATGGCATATTTTACTCCTTGTTAGTGTTTAAAGAATGAATGCTTCATCCGATTCCATCAGACGATTAAATTGCTCGCAATTTTCAAACTGCGTTTTATATCCCATTGCACGCGTGATTTTGTTCGCCCCGCAAATGTACGAATCAAAATCACCAGTTTGGATAGCACTATCCATCATATCAAAGGCCGAGACAAAGACTTCGGTCGTCTCTTTGAGCCATGTTCTTGACTTGGCTTCAAATTCTTCCCTGAAAAACCGAAGTGCCTTTATTTGTTCTGCACACTCCGCCTCAATCTGAAGGCGATATTGCCTGGCTATCTTTGGTGCCTTCAAGGCATTCTTGATTACAGCAACGCTTACGGATGCCAAGGTATAAACCGTTCGTGCGACAAAGACCGCCTGGCCGATAGGGGTCAAGTTTGCAACAGCCAACGAAGCACAGACTGCAAGCTGTTTCATGCAATCGACGCCAGAAATATTCCCATTATAATAATTGTAAAACGATGAAGCGGCATCAACAATAAAGCCCGCAATTTCTGTAGGTGCCTTAGCATTTTTCAACAGCTTAGGCAAATCTTCCTTGTAATGCTTTATTCCGCCATCTATCAGTGTGGCCCCGCTCGCGACCGCATAAGAGCGAGCCGCCGATTTTGCAGATTTTACAGCAACATCCTTTATGGCTTCGTCAACAGGTTTCCCCTTTAGAACCGCATCCAAATTAAAGACTATCGCCATTCCTCCGCCAATAACCGCACCAGATTTTGCAACCTCCTTACCTGCTTCGTGAGCAGTCCCGAGCATAGATTGGGCAGTATATATTCCTGGATTTTCACGAGCGAAAAAAGCTTCCTTGCTAGTCGTCTCGCTACTAAGCGTTTTTTGACGAATGGTTTTATATTTTTCTAATTGCGCCTTTTTAGACGCCATAAGAGAGGGATCGGCCTTGCTAGCCTTTAACGCTTCGATTTCTTGTTTTACACCATCAATCTTGTCATCAGCCCGTTTGCAAAAATCTTCGTAAAAATCCTTGGGAATCTTTACCGGGACGCCATTTTTGAAATACTTTTCATTTTTCGAGGCGCAAAGTTTATCAAATGTTTCACCGCCATTCTTCCCGATAAATTTCATCTGGACACCAGTGCCGGAAATTTCTTTCCATGAACCATCCGGCATTTCTTCCGCATCTATTACATCAACAAGTTGATCATTCGTTTTTCCAAGATCATCATAGCGGAAGCTGCGTACTTTTTGCCCCTTGATAATACGCCGCTTATTGATTTTTGTAGTTTCTATGATTTCCGCCGAAAATCCCGATTGCTGACGCTTATTGCGATTCCTCTCCAGTTCCGTAATTCCGAGTTTACTTTCAGAAATGCTCTTTAAACTTCGCTTACTTTGCCCAACAAACCCACCTTTGCCATCGTGTGCCGCCAAATCGAGCGAAGCAGCACTTCCATAACGAGAAACCATCTCATGCAAGGCCCTATTTACCGCAGCATTTGTCAGGCTTTCTTTTATAGATATAGGCATAAATTTTTTCCCTACTCCTTAACACATTCCACTTCGGTGACTTCTAGAGTCCCTTCTTTTTCGGCATCATCCTTAATTAGCCAAACATACGCATCAACGTTCTTCTTGGTTTCATCCAAGGTCACCTCATTCGTTGCCCAAAAATACTTTTCAAACTTACTCCATTTTAAAGTCTGCTCTTTCCATACATCGGATGCTTCTGCCCACACATAAAAATGTCCGTGGTCCGTTATTAATGGTGTTTGCACCTCAAAATAATGGCTAGCCCCTTTATAGGAATACTTAAGAGCAGCACATCCAGAATTATCCTCCGTTGATGAATCTTTATTCAAAAAATATTTGATCAAGACATTCGGAAGTCCTTTTTCTGGATCAGACAAACCTAAAGAATATTCCGCCCTTATCGGGTATACACCTGGGTCCATTTTTATTTTTGAGGTTCCTTTATCGCCAGCATCATCAAAAACAGTCCAGTTCTCCCCCATGGAGAAAACCCAACGCAGATTTTTGCAAAGGAATTTCTTGTCCTTATGTACACTTCTCTTATTCTGATTTTCTTTAATTACACCTTCCGCATCCTTATCGCAATCCCCGAGGCCATAGTTTTCCCACCAGAACTTATCCACGGTCTTTTCGAAATCCGGAATAGTTTCGGAGAGTTTCCATTCTTCCATATTCTTGCGAATATTGGCATAGTAATTATCTACGCTGACAACACTCGCCCAATCCGCAATACTTGTTTTTGCAGTACTATCATTCCACACGCCATCTTTCTCGATGTCATAGGCATAATTGGCGAGCCGCTCCGAGAATTCCGCCTCACTCAAATCACCCTGCATGAGCACGCTAATCGCTAGTAGCGCCGCATTGCCCTTGCCCGCCTCAAATATGGAAAGGCCTTCAAATTCCCCGATGGATTCGTCCTCAATGTAGAACGACTTGAGGATTTCCTGCTCTGCCTGCTTTTTGGCCTCGGCCACAGAAGCTCCGTCATCCACCAGATGTTGCATACGTTCATACGACAAATGGGTAAGCAGGTTTATGTTTGCCGTTTCCTTGTTAGACACATCTACCAATGCATTCAGCGTGATGGGAGCCGCCGATTTCTCACCGCTCACCTCGTTACGGTAGAAACCGTTCGCTTCCAGGAGCACATATTGAGACTCCAGATTAAGATGCATATAGCGGAAATCGCCCCTATCGCTAGCAATCTTCCCCGTAAAGGCCCTTCCTGTCTGGCCAAGGGTTTCAAAATTCAGCTCATAAAGACGTACCGCAGAGCCGTTCACGAATGGTCCCTTCTCGGAAACACCTGCAATGGTCTTGTCTTCAATGGCAATCTGCGTCTCTTCTGTCGCACCGCCCGCATGCTTATCATCATCGGAACACCCGCAGAGACAAAGCACGGCAAATGCAATGATAGAGTAGTTGACCATATTGAAAAACCTTGTCATTTTCAATCCTTTTTCGATTTGATATTCCAAGTCAAAGGGAACAGTTGCAAATTGAGCCGGTAGACCCGTTCCATGTCATCGTCTTCTGTTGCAATGGCAATGATGCGTTTACGAAAATCTGCCAGTTCCTTCTCAATTTTCTGAAATGTTTTTTGAGTTAGCCCAAGGGTAAGCCCCGATACGGAGCGCTCAGAAAGGGGAACATTCTTAATAGCATCCAAAGCAAAGTTTCCCATCTGTAAATGCATCTGCTGCACCGCCAGCGGAACAAAATCCATCTTTCCCGTAGAAACCGTATTGCTAGTCTGCTTAAAGGTATCCTTGCCCACCTTTTTGAGCAGTCCCATATCCGTTAGGCGTTTGAGCGTTTCGGAAACCTGTCTGGCCGAAATTTTCGGCATGCACGCCACCGCAATCTGCTTCGGCTTTTTACCAGGCATGTGGGGCACCAATTCGCGAAGCACCGGATTCTGCCACAATTCAAAATAATTCATGGAATTCTGACCAAGGACATTTACCTTATGGGCTTTTGCCAAGGCCTGCATCTCGTCAAAATGTTTTTGCCTTATAGTTTCCCGATTTGCATGGTTGAACGCCACCATGGACTTGAAATAAGCCAGTTCAAAGCCTTCCAACCCCATTGCCCGCGCTACACGCAAAACACCCTGACCCCGCAGACTTGACTTTCCTTCGCATACCAGTTTGAGATACACCGGGGACTTGAAGCCAGCCAGCTTCGCAAACTCCCGCCACGTCATGGCGGAACGGGCTTTTTTTTTCTGCAAACCACTGTTGCATAAAAGCCCGATAGTCCTGGTATGTGATAACAGAATCCATACCATGAATATAAACGAAAAAATGGGGAAAAGGATTATGAAAAAATACAGAATTGCGATTTTTTCACAAATTAGCAACACTATCTTTAAAATTTACTTTTGTATGATACAAAAAGCGCTAATTCATAAAAATTTCGCCTTTTTTATCATATGTAATTTGATAAAAAGACAAATAATTTTACAATGATATGTACAAAGGTACCGGAGGCGTATTTTTCCTTAATTTCCAGCCAATTTCGCCTTGGCCCGCTTGCGGCGCCAGGTCTTGAATTCCATGTACAGCGTGCTGATAGTATAGATAAAGACCATCAGAATCAGGGTATTCAAGGGTTTGTTCAAGTTGCAGATGCCCCAAGCGATGGTGATGATCGGCAGGTGGATCAGGTAGGGGTAAAAACTGGCGCGGCCCACCTTGCGGACCAGCGGGATACAGAAGAACCGAGCCGCAAAGCCCGTACCATTCAGCAGTGAAAGCAGGAACAATCCATAAAGCAGAATGGGCAGGCTATGATGGAAGAAATAGTTCACACCGGGGTTCCATTCGGGCCGAAGCAGGAACAGGCTCCCGTATATGGCGGCAAGAGTCACCGCCTGGGCAATACCGCTCACAAACTTTTTCTTGAGGAAATCGAAACCACCTTCGTTATACAGCCGGAAAAGCACCATGCCGAACAGGTATTCGAAAATACGGACCGGCGCAAAAATGTGGAAGAAACGATACTTGGCCTCATAGCCGCTAAACCACAAGTTGTCAGAGGCGCCAAAGAAAACTGCCCACAAAATCCCCGGAATAAAGAGCGTGCCAAACAGAACCCAAAGCGTCCGGTACTTCTGGCGAAAAAGCCAACGGCTGAACCAAGGCGTAATGGCATAGCACATGAAGAAACTGGTCAGCGACCAGGACGGTTCATTCAGTTTCATGCCCAGGTCGGGCACAATGGACCAGGTGAGGGAAAGGTGCAAAAACAGGCTCCGCCAGGGGTGAGTCATCTTGGCAAGGCCTGCCGAGGCGCAGTCGCCAATTTCAGAGAGACCCGGCAGATGGGTGTAGCCGCTGAACTTGAAGACCAACACCACGAACATCAAGATCGTCATGAAAAAATGCAGGCGATAGAGTTTCGCGATGCGGGCGAACATGAAGGGGATTACAGGAATACGGCGTTCCGGATCGCTGAACTTGCTTGCAAACAGAAACCCGGCAAACACATAGAAGATACCTGCCGCAAAGGCGGGAGCGCTAATGATGGGCATAAGCCACTTACAGTCCTGCATGTAATTCAGCGCGCTGGAACTGCCCAGGTGGAGCATCACGATGTTCACGCTGGCCAAAAGCCTAAGCCCGTCAATAGCGGGAAAGTAGTTGGGTTTGGTCACGCTATTACTGTTCCTTCTTGCGGCCGGCAGAACGTTTCAGCTGGTTTACCAGGAACTTGTAGAACCCTTCGATGTGGGAGTTGTCCTGCTTGCCGCGGAGGAGCGTCACCACAATATCGCGCTTGAATTCGATATCGGTAATCTTCAGGAGCTTGATTCTGCGGTTGTCCACCTTGCCCCAGGAGAACTCGGGCCAGAATCCCACGCCCAGGCCGCCCGCGATGGCGTCTTTTACCATAAGGGCGTTGTCGCTTTCGAAAATCAGGTGGGCCTGGAATCCTATACGGTTGCAGTAATCTTCGCAGATGGTGTGGAGTTGCTTGGAGCCGTAAAGACCTATAAAGTTAGTGTCGCCCAGTTCATGCAGCGAAATGCTGTCGCGCTTCTTGTATTCCGCCGTATTGGGTACAGCAAGGTAGATGTTCTCGGAACAGACAAAAACCTCTTCGTCGGGATTTTCCTGCGGACGATAGTTGGCGAAAGTCTGGATGGAAATATCGTACAGGGAAGATTCCTCTTTTTGCACCAGGTAGAAACGGAGCGCCGGAGCGTCTTTCTTGTACTGGATAACCGCGTTGGTCACAAAGGAAGAAGCCGCAAGAACCTTGAGGCTCACGGTAATGGCCTGCTTGTCGGACTTGGCGCGAAGGCGGGCGGGCAGGGCCTCGATGTCTTCGTAGAGGGGTTTCACCTTTTTGTAGAAGTAGTCTCCCGCTTCGGTAAGCTTGATGTTACGGCCGCTGGACTTGAAAAGCTTGACCCCCAGTTCGTCTTCTAGCTTGTGGATGGCGTGAGTCAATGCAGGCTGCACAATGCACAGGTTCTTGGCGCTCTGGGTCACGTGTTCGGTACGGGCCACTTCCAGAAAGTACTTGATATGGGTCAGTTCCATAAAAACTCCAATTCATCAAAATTTTTTATAACACAAATATAAACAATAAAATCAGGATACAGAAGGGTAAAATAAGGATTTTTAGAAAAATCATCAAAAAAAGTGATTAAAAATGAAAAAATTATTTATTAGTCAATATCAAAATCATGTTTTATCTTTGTCACCGAAAACAAAAAAAAAGCCCTAAGGGCCACCTTCAAAAGGAGTTCTCATGAAATCGGTTCTTAAAACACTTGCCACCACAGCCCTCGTCGCATTCACCGCCTTCGCCTTCACCGCCTGCAACGACAACCGGGACTGCGCCTACAACCAGGCCGGCCACACCCTCGCCTGCCCCGAAAAGACCTACAAGACCGTAACACTGGGCGGAAAAACCTGGATGGCCGAAAACCTGGACGTGTTTACTCCGGATTCAAGCGTGTGCTACGCCAACAACCACGACAACTGCAATACGGACGGACGCCTGTACACCTTCGCCTCTGCAACGGGTAACGTATGCCCCACCGGTTGGGCGCTCCCCACCATAGAAGACTTCAAGGCTGCCTTCGGCACAAGTGAGCCTGCCGCACTCAAAAGCGCCAACGGTTTTAACGCCCTCTTCGCCGGATTCAAGTACTACGACGGAAACTTCGCCGACAAGGGCGTAAGCGCCAGCTTCTGGACAAGCGACAGCTATGACGATTCCAGGGCTTACCTTGTCCGCATTACCGACTCCGGAATCGCCTACGAACACTTCAACAAGAACATTTTCGCCTCTGTCCGTTGCGTGAAAGAATAAATTAAATTATCTAAACTATGACCTGGCTTATCAATCTATTCACCCAGCCCTCGGTAGGGCAACAAGTTGTGGCGATTGCCCTCACGGCGGCAGTCGGCCTCATGGTCGGAAAAATCAAGGTCAAGGGCATTAGCCTTGGCGGTGCAGGAGCGCTCTTTGTAGGCATTTTGCTTGGGCACTTGGGACTCCGCGTCGAAGGAAATGTGCTCCACTTCATCCAAGAATTCGGCCTTATCCTGTTCGTCTATACCATCGGCATGCAGGTGGGTCCAGGCTTCATGGATTCCATCCGTAGGCACGGGCTGGTGCTGAACATTCTTTCCGTGGGGATTGTGCTGCTGGGCGTTGTGGTGACCCTCTGCCTTTACTTCTTTACCAGCATGCACGACAACGTGCCCGTGCTTATCGGCATGCTCTGCGGAGCAGTGACCAACACGCCCTCGCTGGGAGCCGCCAATTCCGCATTCGCCGCCGCCGGCGTAGATACGTCCCTGACGGGAATAGGGTATGCGGTGGCCTACCCCTTCGGCGTCATCGGGATTATTCTCGTAATGCTGCTCGTGCGGCTCGTGTTCCGGCAGGACCCCGCCAAGGCGGCAACCGACTACGCCGACGAAATCGCCGCCACCAGCAAGGAAATCGAATCCTGCAGCCTTACGGTAGATAACCAGAACCTGTACGGAATCATGCTGAAAGAAATCCCGGACCTGATTTCTAGCGGCGTGGTGGTGACCCGTCTCTTGAGGGGTGAAAACATCTTTACCCCCAACGGAAAGACCATCATCGAGAAAGGCGACAAGGTGCACATCGTAGGCATGCCCGAGGCCGTAGCCGCCATGGAAAAGATTATCGGCAAGCGTCTGGACACGCCCATCACCGCCATTCCCGCCAAGAATACGGAACCTATCCAGGTGAGGACCGTGCTCGTGACCAACAAGAAAATACTGGGCCGCACCATCGGATCCCTGGCTCTGGCGGAACGATTTGGCGTGACCGTAAGTCGCGTGACCCGGAGTGGGTTCAAGTTTACGGGCCGTCTGGATTTGCGCATCAAGTTTGCCGACAAGCTGAAAATCGTGGGCCCCGCCTCGGGACTCGACATCGTCGCGAAAAAACTGGGCAACTCCCTCACCGCCCTGGACCACCCGGAAATCCTGCCCGCCTTCTTGGGCATTTTCTTGGGAGTCATCGTAGGAAGCATTCCCTTCGCCATTCCCGGGATGCCCACCCCGCTAAAGCTGGGGCTTGCGGGCGGCCCGCTGATTGTGGCCATCCTCCTCAGCCGCAAGCGCAAAATCGGACCGCTGAACTTTTTCATGGCCAACAGTGCAAACCTGATGCTTCGTGAATTTGGCCTTACGCTTTTCTTGAGCTGCGTGGGCCTGAATGCAGGCATCAAGTTCTTTGACGTGCTGCTGAACGGAAGCGGGTTCTACTACATGGGACTTGCCGCCATTATCACCTTTGTCCCGCTCGCCATCATGGCAGCTGTGGGGCACCTGGTGTTCAAGGTGAACTACCTTTCGCTCTGCGGTGTGCTTGCAGGCGCCACCACGGACCCACCGGCTTTGGCCTTTGCCAACAGCCAGGCTGACAGCGAAGCGGTGAACATCGGGTATGCCTCTGTCTATCCTTTGACCATGCTGCTCCGGATTTTAAGCGGACAGGTGCTGGCTATTCTGCTGCTTTCGGCGGTGTAGCTTTTGTAAAACTGGCGAACTACTGTTCCAGTTCCATGATGTCGGCTTGCAGCGACAGGTCTGACGGATAGTATTTCTGCGCGATGTGGAGCAGGCGTAAAGCTTCTTCGTTATGTTTTTTCGCCATGGCATCGTAAGCCATATTCTTGAATCCAAAAATCGCCTCGGGGTTGCCTTTCTTGGCGGCAAGCTCATAGGCGTATTCCGCACGATCTAGAAATTTTGAATCGTAAGCAAGATTCCCTAAAAAGATGGCAGCGTCCGAAAAACCCGGCTTGATTTGCAGAATGTTGGTGAGAATATCCATGGCCACAAAGGGCTTGTTGTCTTCGGCCAGAACGTCGGCCAACTTATACATGACATTCACATCGTCGGGCCGCACGCCCAGGGCTTCGCGATAATGGCCCGCACTCTGTTCGTACTGCTTGTTCAAGCGGAAAACATCTCCCAAGTAAACCAGAAAATCCACTTCTTCAGGGTGGGCCGTATAACCCTTGCGGACAATTTCAACGGCACGGTCAAAATCGTCCATAGCGATGTTTGCCTCTGAAAGCTGGTAGACCACGCTCAGGTCATCGGGGTCCAGCTGGTAAGCCTTTTCCACAGAACGCAACGCCCCCACCTTGTCGCCCACCTTGCTGTAGGCCTCGCCCAGGTAGAGCCAGCCCGAAATGTTGGCCGGTTCAAGCTTCAATGCCCGATGGTAAGCCGCGATGCATTCCGGATACTGTTTCAGGCGGAAATACACGCTCGCCATATTGAACAGCGCCGGAGAAAAAGCCCCGTTGGAAAAATCCACCGCCTTGCGGTAGGCGGCTGCCGCCTCAGGGTACTTGTTCATCTGGTAATAACTGTTGGCGATGTTGAAGCTGGTGGCCGTAGGATCGGCACCACGTTCTTCGGCCTTGTGGTACAAAATGATGGCCTGGCTGAACTTTCCACTACGGTAAAGGGCGTTGGCGCGCTCCATCAGGTCGTAAGAGGACTGGGCCGCAAAGGCGAAGGCAACGGAAAGCAAAATGAATAATGGATAATACATTGCTCTAGTCCCTAAACTTCACCTCGAAAGGCTGTTCCATACCGCAGAATGCCACCGCCTTGCCGTCTTTTTCGGCAGGGGCAAAAGACATACGTCCAAGAGCCTCGCGACCGGCGGCAGCAAGCCCGGACCCTGCCGGAGATTCTTCGATTACGCGGATATCATAAACGCGACCGCCCACATCTACGCAGAAGCTCAACCGTAAGGTCGCATCGATTTCCCGGTCCCTAATCTGGGGCGGCACCTGGAAATTGGGCATGGCCCGGCTTTCGGGCTTTTTATCTACATCGCCCTTTTCGCTGGACATGGCGCCGCCACGAAAATCTGCTACAAGTTCCTCGTTGATGGCGGCACCTGCCGTACCCGAAGCTACCCCGAGATTCATGGCGAGCCTAGGCCCAGCCTTTGGCGTGCGGGACGTGGTCTTCTGGCGTTCCGGCTTGCGGGCGGGCTTTTTCTTTTCCACCTTCTTTTCCATCTCTTCCACTTTCTTGACAGAGACTTCCGTTTTTACGTATTTCTTTTCGTGGAAAATCTTTCCGGTAAGGAACATGTTGGCAAGAGTCACGGAAAATACCAGCAGCAGGCTACAAAGCACCGCCGCCAAAAGAAGCACAGAACGCTTAAATATTTTCCTTAAAAACTTACGCATCACACATTACACACTTCACACTACACACGGTTTTTATTCTGCTTGTGCAGCAATGGAAACCTTCTTGACCCCCGCCAGATTGCACATATCTATCACCTGCACAAGTACGCCTGTTTCTGCCTCTTTATCGGCAATGACAACCGCTTCTCTGTCCGGATTTTTTGACAGGGACTGCTTCAAAATATCTTGCAAGCTAGCCAAGTCCACCTGACGTTCATTCATATGGATCGTCCCTTCACGGGTAATGGCGATAAGCAGGTTTTCTTTTTCCAGCTGGCTTGCCGTCTGGGCCTGAGGCTTGGTCACGTCTACGCCGGTTTCGCGGGTAAAGGACGACGTCACCACAAAGAAGATAAGCAAGATGAACACAATGTCCATCAGGGGGCCCATTTCGATGCCCATATCCTTTTTCTTTCTGCTCGGCAAGTTGAATTCCATAACTACCCTACAAAATAATTATCAATAATCGTAGCCCCAAGTTGAAGTTCTTGGGTCAAAATTTCAACACGTTCATCTAGACGCTGTTTCAACAGAGTCAAGGGAAAAGCCACCAAAAGCCCACTCTGGGTAGAAATCAGGGCTTCTGAAATACCGTCTGCCATCAGCACGGGGTTCTGGTTTCCGTACAGAGTGATCACCTCGAAGGTGGAAACCATGCCGGTCACTGTTCCCAAAAGTCCAAGTAGCGGAGCGGCAGCGGCCATCACCGCTACAATATGGCTTCCCTTTTCCATATAGCGAATAGTCCCCAGCAGCCGCACCTGCATCACATCGCGAAATCCTTCGGGATTCTTTTGCGCCTGCTCAATAGCAAAGCGAAGTTCCCGAGACAAAATGCCACGTCTTTTTTTCAACCGGTTCACCGCCACCTCTGCGCCGGCAGCCTGGCCCTTATCGCCGTTCAGGTCTTGACGCAGATTCTTGATGACACGCTGAAGATCCTGCTTAAAAAAATCAGACCCAATACGAAACCAGCTGGAGAACAGGTAGTAGAATCCAATAGTCCCCACGAGCAAAATAGGGAGCATCACCACACCACCGGCCTGGTAGGTGCTTTTCAAGGACTCGATAAATACGTAGAAGGAGTTGCTCATTTTTCCTTATCGAAAATCCGGTTCAAGAGGGCCATGCTTTGCATGTACAGTTCGCCAGTCACCTTCTCAATCTTTTCGCTCAAAAGCCCATGGATAATCATCACGGGAATGGCAATGACAAGGCCCGTTTCCGTAGTGACCAGAGCCTCAGAAATACCACCGGCAAGCACGCGGGCGTCGTTGGTACCCACCTCAGTAATGACGGTGAACAAGGTGATAATACCGGTCACCGTTCCCAAAAGACCAAGCAACGGGGCGATGGTACCCATGGCGGCCAAAAGCCCCATACGGCGTTCCAACTTCGGCTGCTCGCGAAGCAGAGCTTCTTGCAGGGAACGTTCCGCCGCTTCGCGGGTATCGTTTGCCTTGTTGAGCACTGCAAAGAGCACCATAGAAAGGCTGGTTCCACGCTGCAGGCACAAATTAGCGGCTTCTTCATAACGTTCCCCATGAACCAGCATGTTCAAACGCTTCATAAAGCGCTTACCCAAATGCCCGCGGTACATAAGCACAACAAAACGTTCGGCAGCAAGGAGCAGCGCAAAGAACGCCACCAAGAAAAGCGGGTACATCACGATACCGCCCTTCTTGAACCATTCTGCAAACTGGGCCTTGATCGATTCGTCACCCTTATTGCTGATGGAATTCTTGATAGCCTTGTTCTGGAGCACATCCATAGGCACATCCACCTGAACCGTCTTTGACTTAGAAAGTCCGGAATAGGCCGTGTTGATTGCCGTACGGATAGATTCCGCCATGTCGGGCGGAAGCGTAGCGTTCCATTCGTAACGCTTGCCCTGCAAAGCACCCGTCCGGAGGAGCGCCTGGATTTCGCCGTTGTCTGTTGCCGCCTCGCCAAGGAACACCGTTCCAAGACGCATACGATATACGTTCACATCAACGCGGCTCCCAATCTGAGACTTTTCGGTACCGAAGGACTGGGTGTAGGTCATCTCGTGACGGAACAGCAAGTCGCTCAGGTAGCTTCTCATGGCAGGCAAGGTGTTGGGCTTTTTCTTGGCCATCTCACGCTGGGCCTTGTTCAGGGTAAGCATACGCTCCCCCATGCCCACAGGGTAATCCCCAGCCACATCGTCCAAGGACTTGTCGATGGAAAGACGCACCTGGGTATTGAAGGTCTCGAAAGCATCTTCTTCGGCCTTGGCGCCGTCTTCGGCTTCGGTGGTAAGGTCCTTGCTGGTCTGGACTTCTTCGCTTACGCGGCCCAGATCCGTCGAAAGCTTTGAATACCGGCCGTCCAGCTCGCGGGTTTCTACCTGATGTTCTTCGGTGAGCTGGGATTCGGCGTAACGCTTGCTCCAGTGGGCCGCCTCCAACTTTTCGAGAGAGTCGGCCTTCTGCAAACGGATGCGGGAAAGGCTTTCGATTTCGCGCTGGAGGTTCTGGATTTCTACTTGCTTCAGAGAATCCTGAATACGGGCCTGTTCCTCGGCGTCCTTCTTCTTTGCACCCCAGGATGCTCCCGTGGCCAAAAGGACTGCGAGCACAACGCCATTAACTAAAAATCTCATCTTTCGCCTCCTACCACGGACAAGGTTACAGGCATGGCGATAATCTGAGGCGGTTTCTTGGCGAGCTTCACATCGATAGCGTAGCGGATAATTTCACGTTCCCACAGTTCAAGGTTCTCGTTCCATTCGTAGGTGATCTTACCCTTCTGGGCGGTGCGTATCAGGCTCCCGTACATGGTGCCGTTTTCGTCGCTATAAACCATCCACTGGTTCCCGATTCTCAAAATCTGAGCATTGATCAGTTCACCGTTTTTGCGGGTAAGAGGTGCATTCACAATGGCCACCTCGTCGCCGAACTTAATTTCTTGTTGGATAACAGCCTTCAAGCGCGAGAAACTTTCTTCTTCGGTAGCGCTCCCGCTTTCAATGTCACGAGCAAGGGAGCGGACTCGTTCCAGCCTAGCATCCCGTTCCCAAGGTACCGTCTGGGCCACCTGGCGTTCCAACTGTTTGCATATAGAAAGCATAGCGGAGTGCAAAGCCTTGCGCTTCGCTGCCACGTTGTCGTTACGGTTCTTGGCCCGGGCCTGTTTCTGCCGTTCTTCTTGCAGCTGGGCGGCCACACCCCGAATCTTGATGTTCAGGCTGTCGATTTCGGCGCGGCGGCGTTCCGAATCAGCACTGTAACGGCTCTGCAGCGTCTTGTAGCGGGCGTCATCTGCCTTGAGCAGGGAATCCGTCACCGCGATCTGACGTGTCAACTTCTGGATTTCGGAATTCAGCTTTTCCTTTTCCTGCTTCAGATTGCGAATTTCCGAATCATAATCGGCAAGAGCAAGCCCCGAAAACAGCATTATCAAAAGCGCAATCGGTAAAAATTTTATCCTTTTCATAGCCATTAAACACTCAAACCCACGAAAAATGTCACTCAACATACGTTTTTTCATTTACAACACTCATTTTTTACACCAGAAGGCGCAATAGGCCTGCGTCCTGGCCGCAAAACGTTCCTTTTTCAGCAAATCAGCCACTTCGTCCTTGCTGTACCAAGCGGCATCGATTTCTTCACGTTCAGAATCGCTAGGTTGAATTGTGCCGTTAGCCGTTCCCACCACAACCACATTCAGCTCGTTGGCAAAACCGATGGCGGAATAACTTTCTTTCCAGACATCCTCGATGTTGATGAGGGTGAGTCCTGTCTCTTCGCGCAGTTCACGAACAGCGGCCTGTTCCACCGTTTCGCCTTCGTCGATCAGGCCTGCCGGGAAATTCACCACCTTCTCGCCTACCGCCATGCGGAATTCCTTGCAAAGCAAAATGTGTTCCCTGGATTCGTCGTGCATGACCAAAACCACGGCGTTGTTCTTGTGGTGGCGAAGCTCGTCAATGTTCTTGACGTTTGGTTCTCGGCTAATCATCTCGTAGGTGATGGCCTTGCCACTTTCAGTTTCATAATGAATGTCGTAGCGGGTAATGAACTTTCCGGAATGGATTTTCTCAATACTCTTGAACTTCATGCCATCACACTCCTTGGATGGTCTCGTAGAAAAGACAGTCGTGGTTACACTTGCCCTCGAAGGCTCCATCGCAAATAGTCATTTTGCTCAGCATCTGGGATTCGTCATCGTTGCGGGAAACCCTCTTGCGCACATAACCCACGCTCTCAAAGTTGGCCTCTTTGCCCTTCCTGATGGCGGCGCAGGTGTTTATCCACACCACATTGCAGTCGTCATGAGCGCACAAGTCAAAGGACCTGCGGAAATCGTAAGAACCCGTTGAGAACGAAGGCACCACAATCAGGGTCAGCTTGAAACAACGCATGAGCTGTTCCAAATACTTGGTGGTCAAAAAATCCTTACATATAAGGATAGCTAGCCTGCCAATTCCCTGGAAGTGGAAAATGTTGATGACCAGGTTGGCAAAAATACCTTCCAGGCGGCCAGAGCCTTCTCTTTCAGAGCGGAAGGGGTTCTGCTTGCCCTGCTTACAAATCACGTTGCCGAACTTGTCCAAGATGGTAACGCTATTGTGATTGTTTTCCCAGAAAGAGGGCAGAATAATCAGAGAAGGAATATTCTTTGTTTCCTCGGCAGGAAGGGCCTTCAACTTACCCGAAACATAATCCACCATTTCCGGGTTGCCCAGCATTTCAGGAAACACCACGATGTCGGCACGGTTGTCGGCGGCGGTGGTAATCTTTTTCCAGATGAGTTCATTGCTCTTGCTGAAATCCGATTCCGTATAGTGGATCTTGAAATACTGGATGTTTTCGTGGTCGTAGGGAACGGCCTCAAACTGCTTTTCAAGCCTTAATGGGGTTGCCGCAATCTTCAGCCGCCTGGTTTTGGCAAACTCCGTAAAGAGATTCCGTTTCAAGAAAATATGCTTGTCGATCAACTCTCCCAAGATAGTGTTTTCCATCAGGAGCATGTTGAACAAGAAATTGTCCATGCGGTTGTAACTATGGGACATGCGATGGGTACGCTCCCACACACAGGAACAGCGGGGCAAAAGCCCTATTCCCGTAGTTTCGCGGTTGCCATTCAGCACCACAGAAAAATCGTCTTCTTCGAACTCCTTGATTTTGGCCACCAGCATGGTTTCCAGACTTTCATCAAGAATCTGAATTAGGCCTGCAACGCCAAAAAAATCCTTTTCGCTTTTTAGCCGCTCCGACAGTTTTTCAAGCCTGGCAAAAAAATCCTCCGTCAAATCCTGGGGCTCAATCTGGCGGATTTTGTAGCGGGAAGGCCCAAGAGGGGTTTCTTGAAAAAGCTCCCCTACCTCAGCCTGCACGATTGCGGCGGTACGGTCTTTTTCGGCAGGAGATACACAGCTAAACTTGACAAAAAAATCTTCCGTACAAGAGCGGATAACAAAGGAACAGAGGTCTGCTACATTGTCATAGATATTCTGCATAAGCCCCTACCAGAACAGCGTACGACCTAGTCTTCCAAGAAATACTGTACGTTGGTGACCACACGGACCTTCTTGACAAAGGGTGTGTTTTCGTCACGGTCTTCGATAGAGAATAGCCCCTGGGTGGCCGTCTTGATTTTACCCAGCTTGCTCCTGGAATCCTTAGCGAACTTTTCGGCAGCAGCACGGGCATCCTTGTTGGCCTCTTCAATCATTTCGGGCTTGATGGCGTTGAGCCCGTTAAAGCTGTAGATCTTGCGGTAACGGAAATCCCCTTCGCTAAAGGCGATTCCCTGTTTCAGCAGTTCACCCTGCTTTTCCATCAGTTCGCGAATCTTGCCCACGTTTGCAGAAGCCACAGTCACCGACATGGTCACCACGTAACGGAAGGGCCGCTGTTCGCTAGTATACAGTTCGCTCTGGGTATCCGTAATGTCGGGAGACGCCTTGGTGATTTCTTCTTTGGCCACCCCATTATCCTGGAGGAACTTTTCCAGGGCTAAAGTCTTGGCCTGAACTGTTTCGTACAAGGCAGAAAGGTCGTTGCCCACTTCCTTGAACACGATTGGCCAAATTACGTAATCGGCCGGTACTTCCCTTTCGGCAAGGCCTCGCACGAACACCACGCGGTCACGGTCCTTCACGTGGATCATGGCACAATAGAGGAATGCTCCAAGTCCGAGAATGGCTACAGCCAAAACAACAGCTTCTTTGAGTCTAGATTGCATAGTAGGCCCCCAAAAGATACGGGTTTACTTTATCAAAGGTACAAAAATGAGCGGTTCTACTTGCGTGGCGTTATGATAAAGTACAGCAAAATAGGCTGTTTTCTACAAACAATCAAAATAGTTTATCATTTTGATGAAATTATATATTTTACTTTATGAATTATAGAGAGTAAACTCACCGGCGGACAGGTCGCCGACATCCGCGGTTTCGGCGGCTGGGACCTGGTGTAGACCATTCACCAGTTCTTGCAAATCGCAGGCTTGTCCTGCTTACAGATAACCTCAACCTCCCTCGCCAAAACGGGGGATTTTTGTTCTTCTATATAGTAGCGGCTCACCAGGGCGCTGCGGCACTGTTCGTAGGTATCCAGTTGCCAGTTACGGTCGGCGCACCACAGCCAGAGATATTCCTTGCAGTCGTTCTTGTCGGCGCTTTCCATACATTCCTTCTGGAGCGCAGAACAATCCGCAATCTTGTTGCTCTTGAAGTTGTTGGCCACACAGTAGCGTTTAAGCCCATCTCCGTACGCTTCCGACTTGTCTTCGGAATTGAGGGTATCGGGCAGGAACACGGACCAGCTAGTGGTATCGAGCATCATGGCCGCCTTGACCTGGGAAGCGTAGCAGGTTTCCATACCGTAATGAGGAACGGAATCAGCGTAGTACTTGTAGGCCGAGGCATTGGCCGACTGCAGGTCGTCCCACTTATCGATACCGGCGCAGAACACATCCTGATAAAGCCTACAGGCCTTGGAATCCCAGCCGTCGGAATTGTCGCCGCTCTTGTCGGTGCAGTTTCTGTAAGCCACGTGCTTGAGGGAGACGCCGTCCCCTTCTACAAAGATATTGACCCGAGTCTTGGCGATGCCCGTAAATACGCCCATGCCGTTTTCGATGTTGGATTCCGGAATAATTCGTGAATCTTCTTGAGATGCCTTCACCTTGTCTACATAATCGATATAGGCACTGTCCGTAGAATAGAAGTCCATATAGAATTCACCCAGAGGTAGCATCATGCCTGTGCCGTAAAGCGTATCTAGCATGTGTATGCCCGCAATGGAGGAGTTTTCGGAATAGCCGCCCTTCACCGTATTTTCTAGAGGGTCGTGTACCGAGATTCCCCGGTAACCCATGGAGTCCTTTTTCGCGAATCCCTTGAACATGTTGTTGAGCGTAGTGTTCAGGGGTTCGTCATCGTCAATGTTATAAGTCAATAGAATCAGCACGCCGCCAATAGACTTATCGTAATCCAGGGCCACCTTGAAAAATTCCATGTCCATCGGAAATTCCAAGTACTTCACCCGCATGGGCGTGGTGTCGTTTTCATCCTTGTAACCCTTGTACTCGCTCCACTTGTAGCTGCCATCTTGCTGGGGCATGTTGACGCCCTTGACCTTGACCGGCTTGGGGACCTTTGCCTCTGCCGTGTAGGTGGTCTTGGCCGAATGCCCTGCGCTGTCCCATTCAAAGTAGGCATTCATGGTATAGGATTCCCCAGAAATTCCTTCGAGGGTTCCTTCGAAGCAGTTGGGCCTAGCCGATGTGGGAACGAGGGCGAGCGTGGTGTCCACCGTATTGCCCTGATTGTCGAAACGGCCCTTCACTGTAACGCGGGCGCTGTCATAGAAGGCGAAAGTCGGAGAAGCGGTTTCGTCTAGCTCATAGACCTTCGAGAAACAGATGTTGGTGCTGCCCTTGGCCTGTACGTAGCCATAGGTGTAAATGCCCGTGTAGATTTCACGCTCGTTTGGATAGTATTCCCAGGGCCCGTGGAAATCACCGCAGGCTGCGAGAAGCAGGCCTACGACTATTGCCGTGACGTGTAGCCTATGCCTAGAAATAGTACTCATAGCTCAGCATAATCGGTAAAAAGGGGAACTGCGTAATAGAGGTCTTTTCTGGCGGGTTCTTGCTGGTATCGTAGAAGGTGTAGAACATGTTTTCGTGGTCGGTCAGGTTGATGATGGTCCAGCTGAAATTCCACTTGTCTTCGCGGCCGATGTCAATCAACTTTACGTCTACTCTGAAATAGTCCGTCTGGCGGCCCGCATTGCGGCTACCCGGTAGCACCACGATATCGTCTTGATATTGATCGTTTCCGATTTCTTCGCCGTAGTAGTAGCCCTTGTATTCGCTGATGGGCATGCCCGCCGAATACTTGAGCATCACGGAACTGCGGAAATAGCGACCCTTGACCTTGTGTTTCCAGAGGGCATCTTCGTCACCCTTCCAGTTGATGCCCAAATCCATCTTGACTGCGTAAGGCTGGTGCCAGCTTGGGAAATAGGCCTTGGTGCCGTCGTTGCTGCGCATAACGCTAATGCTTTGGCTCCAGTTGATGCCTCCAAAAAGCCAGCCCTTATCCTTGCGGAGGGAAAGCTCGTAACCAAAGGAATAAGCTTCGGCGGTGCCGAAATAGTCCGCAATCACGAACTCGTCGGATTCTTCCTCGTCGGTGCTGTCCATCTGGGTCACGAAGGTGTTCAGGTTGTTCTGAGTCTTGTAATAGACGCCTACGGTAGCATCGTAGTCATCGAAGATTTCACGCTGGGTATACTCTATGGCGGCAAGCCACGACGAGGCAGGCTCGATATGCTTACCCTTGGTGGTGGTAGTGGCCGGGTAGTAGAATTCGTTTAGAGTTTCCTGGTCGGTATAGATGATGGAGTTCAGGTATTGCAGGTAATAGCCACCGTACAGTTCGAGAGTCTTGGTACGGTCCAGATTGATGGTCAAAGAGGTGCGGGGTTCTACGCCGAAATGTTCCGCCGCCGTCTGGTAATTGAAACGAAGGCCATACTGTAGCAACAAATCAGGAGTCAACTTCCAGGCGTCTTGCAGGTAGCCCACATGGTGGAAGGGCTTCTGGATATCTGCAATGGTCATGGTAGAGAGTTTTTCCTGGTAGCGTTCGTAGTAGTATTCCAATTCGTAGCCGAAAGTAATCGTATGGTTGTCAATGCCGCGATAGTTCACCCACTGCTTACCCGCAAAGCTGTAAAGGTACATCTCGATAGACATGAGGTCGCCAATTTTCATAGTCTGGTAAAATTCGCTGTAAGCCAGGGTGGCGTTATAATCCCAGTCGCCATTGAAACGATGGTAGAAGTTGATGGGAACAGCCACGTTTCCCCAGTCCATATAGAGCGGGTCAAAACTCAGGCGGTCCTTGCCCACGTAGAAACTGAACTTCATGCGGGTATCGTCGGTGAAGTTATAGACGAAGGTTCCCTGCAGGTCAGTAAACTCGTAATCTAGATCCAAATCCAGAAGGCCGATGAACCTACAAAAATCCAGCATGTAGCCGATGTAGGTGGTACGCCCAGCCACTACCCAGCGGGCAGGGCCCTGATGCCCTTCGGTATGGAGTTGGGCGGCAAAGGTGCTTATCTTGATGCTGGACTTGCTGAACCATTCGTCGACGGTATCCTGACCGCCGGCACGTCCGTCCATCTTCAAGACGGAACTTAGGCGGTTGCCGTACTGCGCCGGGAAACCGCTCTTGTAGAACTTTACATCGTCAATGCCTTCCACAAGGAAGGTACTGAACAGCCCGAAGAAATGGACCGGAGAGTAGACGACGGCGTTGTCGAACAAGAATAGATTCTGGTCCGCGGCGCCGCCTCGAACGTATATCTTGGAACTGAAATCTGAGCTGGCCACCACGCCCGGGAGAGCCTGGATGCTCTTGATGACGTCGGCCTCGGCAAGGCTGGGCATGCGCTTGATAGACTTGGCCGACACCACGGACTCACCCGGGCTGCGCTTAGGGCGGCGCCGCAACTGCACCACCACCTTTTTGAGCTCTGTGACCTTGGCATTGTCGCCCCCGGCAAGAAGCTCGTCTACGTTGACATCGCCGGAGTCGGGGCGTTGCGGGGTGTCCCCGCTCGAAGGGGTAGCGGATGCCGTATCAGCGGCAGGAGCGAGGGGAAGGCTTTCCCCTTCACCCGTAACAAAAGCCTCGCCCAAGGTCTGAGAAAAAGCGCCTTCTGCTCCGACGTACTTGAGTTCGTAGCATTTTTCCTTTTCGGCGCCAGCCGTGTCGGAGTTAGTAACGCAGATATTCCAGAGGGTATCTTCGGGGAGAATCACGCTGAAAGGCGTGCCCACAGTGGTCTGGAGCGCCTCGCCGGATTCAAGAATTTCAACGTTGAGCTTTTCGCCAACGGCAAAGGAACTGTCCTGCACCACGCCGTTGAAGACGATGCCAGTCACCTTTGCAGAATCTGCGGCAACGCCGTCCGATGCCGACGGCGCAGCTGCCGCCGTCCCCTGGCCAAAGGCTAAGGAGGCCGCCAGGAGCATCAGCAAGAAAAATATGTAGGAACGGACTTTCAACAAACGATTCCCGAATTTCAGACAAAAATAGCAAATAGGCGAACCTATTTGCCATTATAACACCTGACGGGGTTAAAAGTGTTACTTTTATTAATTAATCTTCATCGTTCCAGACATACTTGAACTTGAATTTCAGGCCTCCACGAGGTTCGCTGCCGCAGGTGCCACTGCATGCATCACTCCCCGCATAAGATACACCCTTGCTTCCAAAGTTGAACTTGGACTCGACCCAGTCATTCTTGGGTGCATCGCCATTCTTGCTAGTGGCAACACCGGGTGCGTTATTCAAAGACTGCGCAATCTTTTCGTAAGGCCAATCGACGGTCTGTGAATTGGTTCCGACACCCGGAGCACGTATGCTCAAGAACAGCGTGAGTCCGTCTTTGCCAATATCGAAGGTGTACTTGTACTGATCCATTTCTACCTTATTGTCATCTTTGCTTATCTTGGAATCGGACTTGCTTTCGTAGCATATCGTGTTCCCCTTGCCCACGCAGCCTCCTCTGCAGAAATAATACTTGTATTCATGCAGGCTTCGATTTCCGTTCTTGAACAAGCCCTTCAGTTCATGGTCCACGCGGGCTTCAAGAGCCTTATACTGATATTCGGTTCCGTGACCTACATTCTGGATTTTTATCTTGACACGCCCTACAGCGCGAGTCTTGGCCTCGGAGCCTTCGGAGAAGACATACTGCTTTCCGTCCCAGGCATAAGCGAACACGCGGTAGGTGTAGTAGGGGCTACCTCCACCCACCTTGTCGGTAAAGAACTTGTCGTTCCGGCCGTTCAGGGCAACCACGGTCATACCATTACCCCAGTTGTCACCAACTTTGGGCTGCACCGTAGTGGGTTTCTTGACATAGGATTCCAGGATCTTATTATTCGGCTGAACTTTCGGTTCGTCATTCTTTGAAACTTTACCGAAAATACGAGCTATTGAGCTTGCAGCGATGGCAAAGGTTTTTCCCAGCACATTCGCATCATCGTCAATCTTATCGTACTCCGCCCGCACCACGATAAATCCCAAGATGCGCGTATCCAAAGAATCGGGAATATAATTCACGATAATGCTATTGCGTTCAGCATTGCGCCCTAGAATCATATTACGGGGAGTGCCGAGGCTCGACGGTATATTCAGGTAGTAGGTGGTCTTTTTCCCGTTTTCTGCCGTCACCACCACCTGTACTTCTGCCGTTTCATACGGAACCAGTTTATCTACGGTAAACTTGAAATTCTTGGCTTCGGCGTTTTTTCCAGAACCTTTCACTCCGATTGGCGTAACAGGAACCTGGACTCCGTTCTTGAATACCACCACGCCGTCCTCGGCATTTACCGGATCAACTGTAGAAAGTTTCACCGCAACCTGGGCACCGTGAACATCCTTTGTCGTAATCAGCGAATCCCCATTGACAGCACATTTTGCCCCGGTCTTCTTGCATTCCTTCCGGAATTCGATGTCCTGTTTATGCGATTCATCAATAAAATTCCAGGTATTGACAACCGAAATCGATGAGATTGGGCGGGCCACAGGATTTTCGTCTTCACCGTCATTGACTCCATCCCCATCGGTATCCTTCAAGGTCGGGTCTGTTTCAAAAGGTCCCTTTCCGTTTTTGGTCCAACCATTGATTTCATCAAAGTCACTGATTCCGTCGCCGTCTGTGTCCTTCATGTCGTCACGGGTGCCCAGGAGTTTTTCCATGCTGGCAGGAACGCCGTCGTGATCCCGGTCTTCGTTGTAGATGAACTGAACCACATCGCCGGCACCCACCACAATGGAATCAAGGTTGAAGTTACCGATTGCTACGGAGTAGATATTTGTCCGCTCCGGTGTAGCAGCCTTGTTCACAGCAACAAACCATACAGCAGTATCTCCTTTCATTATGTTGTTTTCCACACCGTCCAGCATAACCAGGCCAAAACGCTTATCCTTCCCGACAATCACGGTGTCCTGTTCATAGTCCATCTGGAGAATGTCCAGAAGTTCCGACAGGTAAACTGGAGCACGGAGGGTTCTCTTGTTATTTGCGTTCCTGTTGACTTTGAAATTTGTAGAGACCCGGTAGTCCAAGAAGCGAGTTCTCGGATCAGCATAATACGCCCCCTTGTCGAAGGTCACTCGGGCCGTTGTCCCAGACACCTTCGTGTAAGCCTCCGTAAAGTCCGTAGTCATCCCGGTTCTGCTCCTATCCAAGGTAATCTTGTAAGCACTGGCCGAAAGGAAAATGGCGCCCGGATTGAAGATAAAACTATTCAAGGCATCCAAAGAAATTCCGCTCTTCCAAAACTTCAGTTCCTTGGATTCTCCCGGAGCCAGAGTGATACGGGTCCACTTATCTTCGCCGTAGCCATCGCCTACGGCAAGTTCCGCTATGATCTTGATGTCACCAGAGAGGGTGTAGGTGCTAGCAGCCAGAATCAAGTTCTCAATGCTATACGCCACCTTACCCGTGTTGGTGATACGCGCCTGCATGCTGAGGGTACCCCCAGAAATAGACTCGCCCTCGGACATGGCCTCGGCAACGGCCTTGTTGTAGTTCTGGGTAATGGCCTTAGACTGATTTTCAGTCAGGGTATGGCCCTCACTCTCGGTATAACTACCGTTATAACCCCAATTCACCACGAACTGCCCGCTATTGCTGGCGTAACCCGCAGAAAAACCAATGTTCCAAGCGTTCATCAAGGCGGCGCTTTCCGTTTCGCTGAAGCTGATGCTTTGGGTATTCTTCACCGATTCCCCTTCGGAAATGGTGACAGTCTTCGTGGTGTTGGAACTGGTGGTGCGGTTCAGCGTTATGCTGGGGGTCATGGTCATGGTGACTTCCAGCTTGGGAAGATCCGCCACGTTGGGGTTCCAAACCGTGGGATTTTCGGGATTGAAGAGTTCGAAGAGTTCTTCGCTGTCGTCAAACCCGTCGCCATCGGTATCCTTGGCATAGGGATTGGTCTTGAACTTGAAGATTTCATCGTAATCTGGAATGCCGTCCTCGTCGCTGTCTAGCGTAGGGTCTATCTCGGCAGTCTCCACTGATTTCACATCGGAAAGATTGAAGGAATAGGCCCCCTTCAACGCAGTACTGGTCACATTCAGGTTCAGCTTCTCGTTATCGCCAAAACGGGAGTCAAAGGTCATGCCCTTGACATTTTTCAGCCCAATCGGCTTGAACGCCTTGAGGCCGTAACCCTGGATATTCAAGGTATCCTCCCCCACGTAGTGCGTCTTGGGAAAGGTAATGGAATCGAGGCCCACAAGGCCAGCGGTATATACGGAGTCTTCTCCGATTTGAATATTCGCGAGACCTGCCAGTGCACAAGGAGCAACAAACATGGTGGTCAGCGCAGCAGCGGTAAAGTATTTCGTAAACATGGTAGGCTCCTTTACTTGGCGTTAACCGTCAGATTCTGTTGAATGGTCTTGCCGCCAAATACCAGCTTGACGACGTAGCTGCCTCTACGGAGATTCTTGTTACGGACCGGGACGACTGTTGAACCCTTCGAAAGGTAAACGTCGCCCTTGACCACCGTTGAACCGATGGCGTCCATCATGACAAAGCGCGCATCACCGCCCTGTTCGGAGAAAAACTCCAGCGCCTGCTTGTCGGCATCGAAGTTTACCTTCACGGGTTGTTCCGTCTTTACCGTTACCGGGGCGACCTTCCTGTCAACCTTTGGAGTGGCCGGGCGGGATTTTACGTAGGGATTGTCCTCTTCTTCGGTAAGGTTGGGCTCCGGCTCGCGCGTATCGGGAAGAACATAAGAACTGTCCTCCTGGTTCGCGTCAAAAGTCATGTTCTGCACCGACTCCACCAAAAATTCGTGGATAGTCCCGTCGTTCATGGTCACACGGATGACACGGGGAGCATTTTGGTTACCTGAAGCAACTGCCAGGGATACCCCCATAAGGCAGGCCAGGAATACAACTGACAACTTTTTCATGATGAACTCCTTTGTTAAGGTTTCACTTTTTTTCTTTTAACTTTTCCAATATACTCTCCCGAATTGATATTGTCAAATGAATAATTTATTGGTTTTTAATCAATTATTTTTATATATTGGCAAAAAACAAAAAAAACTCATCTGTTTTTTCAAGCAGATGAGGGATTACAATGTCTTGGAGCTTAGAACTTTTAGACCTTCAACAGACAATTCCCGAAAGTTCATAAGCCATTACATACAGTACTTTTTTATACCCGGTATGCGTCCCAACACCCATATAACCCCAAAACTTAGAATGAATGTAGCTACAGTACGAAGCGGTATCGCAAAAAACGGGTTGATAACGGCCACAGTAAAACCGATTCTGGCAAAAACAATATTAAAGGCATCATGAACCAAGTACATTCCAAACGAACACTTCGAAAATAAAAAAATCAATTTTTTTGTACGTTCTGAAAGCTTTTTACTGATAAAGCAATCCTTTATGAAAATATAAACCGCCACAGCCTGAATTACAACATTAGGTCTAAAATTTTTATACAGCAATTCATTTGCAGCACCCAATTTATAGCTAATAAAGACAGTCCCAAAAATCTGAACAATAACAGATAATCCCGCTAACACATAAATCCATTTTTTTATTCGATGCGATATATCATACCTAAACAAATAATACCCTAGGATAAAGTATCCTGTGAATCCCATCAATTCCTTTATACTAAAATATATTTTCAAACGATTATCAAACAACAACAATGAGTCTTGAAAAAACGGTAGCAAAGAACCAAATAAAAAATACAACACAAACAGATAATGATAATGTTTTTTCGTTGCATGAGTCGTAAAAACACGAATCAAAGGGACAAGCATGTACAATCCAATAATCATGTATAAAAACCATAAATGGAGCCATGCATGACCAAATACAAAAGTTGCACCTTCTTTTAGTATTCTAGTGACAAGATCCTTATCACTGACTTCGTCTACAAAAAACATTATTGATATGGACAATGACTTATAAAACAAGCCCCAAGCAACTAAAGCAACAACAATTCTAAAAATATTCTTGCGATAAAGCTTGGACAGCGTTATTTCTTTTTGAGGATTCAAAAAAAATATTCCGCTAACCATAACGAATACCGGAACGGCCCAACGAACTAGGCATTCATAAAAATTCACGACTTGCCAAGCAAATGATTGAACTGGATTTGAATAAAAACCTGAACCACAAACATGAAGCGTCATAACCGCAAAGACGGCCAAGATTCTCAAGATGTCCGGATAAAGGATCCTGTTGCCTTGTGATATGTCCAATCCGTTACAAAATGTATTTTCATTAGAAGGCATTTTAATCCCCAAAATAACCAACGGCCGATTAGGTGATTCATTAGAAAAAACAAAAATATGTCGTCCTAAAATATAGCAATTGCATAAAATCTCGAAAAAGCCTGATAGATTTCGAGTCAAACCCGGAATAATGTAAAAAACTCATCCGCTTTTTCAAGCAGATGAGGTATTTTCAAACAAACGAGGAATTATATTGTCTTGTGGAAACTAGAACTTTCCAACCGTGATGCCGGCGTAGAATCCGGGCCAGAAGCGGAATTTATCCCCTTCGTGGCCGAAGTCATCGTGGTATTCGCTGAGGGGCTTTACCAGGATCTTTTCGCGATAGCCCTGCGCTGCAACGTTGAGGGTGCCGCCCACCGAGAGTCCGAAGAAGGGGAGCACTCGAGTCGTATAGCCTAGGCGCAGACGGTGGTGGAAATTGACGCCATCGGAGCCATATTCAAAATCGGAATCGTCGAAGTCAAAAGCCCCCTGTTCCATCAGGAGCATGTATTCCAGGTCAAAGTGGCTGCCGTATTTGCCGAACTGGGTTCCAAGACCGAGACCTGCTTCGAAGACATCGCTAAAGTGCCTGAATTCCGTTCCCTTTTCAATCAGGCGGGCCCCTTCAAGGGCGGTGTAGAGGTAGGCCGTGCCCATGTGGAGGGAAACGCCCAGGGCACCCATTTCGTTGAGTGAGCCCGTGACGCTCCACACGCCGTTACCCACGATATTGACGAGGCCCACGGGAGTCTTTTCGCAGTGACCGCAAATGTTCAAGATGCCCACCTGGCGACCGTCGGCACGACCCGCGATGTTCAAGACGCTCACCTGGGCGGTGTTGAGCTTGCCCGCCACGTTCATGGCGGCCGCCACCTGCACGTCAGATTCCTTGGCGGCGTTCAGGGCGGCTGTCACCTGCACACCGGATTTCTTTGCCGCGTTCAGGGCAGCGGATACCTGCATGTCAGATTCTCTCGCGATGTTCGCCGCAGCGGTAATCTGGGCATGGGTTTCCTTGGCCACGTTCAGGGCCGCAGAAATCTGGGCCTTGGTTTCACGGGCGTAGTTAATAGCGGGGGCCACCTGCACGCCGTTCAGGGAATCGCGGGTCACGTTCATGGTAGCCGAGACCTGCACACCCGAAGAATTCTCCTTGGCCACGTTGATCACGGGAGACACCTGGATTCCGTCAAAGGAACCCGCATAGTTCATGACGCTCGAAATCTGCGCCCCTTCGTAATGCTCCTTCGCGCCGTTGAACACCGCCGAAAGTTGCAGGCCATGCATTTCCTTGCGGGCGATGTTTGCAAAGATGCTGATTTGCGAACCCAGCATATAGCTGTCGGTACGGGTCACGAACAGGCCCATCTGCAGACCCTTGCGGGCTTCGCGGTCCTTGTCCACCAAGTTGAAGGTCACCCGGAATTTTCCGTTGTGGTCCAGGGAATCCAAGGAACAGGCGGTAGTATCGCCGGAGGCGCAGTCCCCGCGGCGGGCGATTTCGCCCCGGAGGGTGGTCTTTTCGGCTACGATGGCACTGAACTGCTTTTGCGTCAGCTGGGCACGGTAATTGTCCTGCAGGGTGACGCTCGCCTCCTTGTATTCGGCAGGCCTTTCCAGACGCACGCTGTACTTGCCGGCGGCAAGCCCCAGGTTGATGGGCCGACCAGCCTTCTTGTAAAGTTCCGCCACCAGCTCGCCCCGTTCGTCACGGATGAACAGGCGGCCTTCCACGTCTTCACCGATGTCAAGGCCAGCGTTCATGCTGCGCAAATCCGTCATCACCACGTCGCCGGTACCGGCCAGGTTCATGTCGCGACTCGGATGCTGGGCGCCACCCATGGTGGCTTCCGTTTTCTGGAGTGTTTCATTGAAAGCAAACTGGTAGGCTTCCGAAAGGGTCACCTTTCCATCACCGCTGATATCGCCTGCCCCACGTAGGCCGCTCACCAGGGAGTGGGTAAAGAAGGATCCCTTCAGCCTGTCGCTTTCCTGGCTGGATTCATCTTGCGTGCTGCTGGTAATAAAGGCATAGCCCTTCATGTCGGAACTCTTGTCCACCATAAAGGCGGGCACAGCCACGCCGCCCTTCGCGCGGGTAATGGCTCCCGAACCGCAGGCGTCTATCACCGCAATCTTCACGTCGGCATGGAGGGAATCGATTTTTGAACGGAGCGCCTTCCAGGCAAAAGTCTCCTTGCCCAGGCGAAGGCCCTTTTCGTCGGCGTGACCGCTGTAATAGACCAGCACCTCGTCGCGACCGCCTGCCGACTTGTTCTTTGCAATCTTCTCGTCCAGTTCGTCAATCTTCTGCTGGAACGCGGCAACGCTGGGTTCCTTCACCTCCACGATGTTCCCCGCCTGCACGCCGCCCATTTCCTTCAGCACGTTCACGAAGGAGCGGGCATCGCTTGCGGCATAGCGGAGGGTGGGGCGGCCCTCGCCGCCGTAGTTCGCGCTTACGGCAAGCACGTAGCGGTTGATCTGCAGTTCTTGCGCGGCAGAAACGTTGGATACCGCAGCCAACAGGAGCAAGGCGACAACCGAAATAATCTGGAGTGTCAAAGAAGCATCCATCTTTTTAATCAAATTCATCATCTTACTTGCCCTCCGTCTTGCGGAGCGTGAGGCTCACCGTCTTCACACCATCCTGTTTCAGCGAGGCGTCAATGTCCCCCGCATTCAACTCAAATTCATCTTTCGAGGTCAAGAAAAAGAACTTCTCGAATTTCGGGGCGTTGTCCAGCTTGTAGGCAAAGGGAAGCGTGGTCATTTTCCCGGGTTCAAGACCGACGGCCTTGTTACCCTCGCCCATGTGCATGGTGATAGTCCCGTTACCGTCCATGCTGAAAAGCAGTCCGTAGCACTTCTCGGCTACAGCGTACCGCAACTGGATCTCGTCGCCCTCGCGGGCCTCCCCCAGATTTTCCATCTGGACGGCGCTATCACCCGTCTTCTTCCACACTTCCATGCGGGCGGACAGGCCCTTGATACGCACGTCGTCGTTCTGGTCGGCCATCGCGACTTCCATAGTCTGTGCACCATCAGCTCTGTTTGCAAGAACCGTGCCACCCTCCTGCGAAATGGAACGCTGGCTGAACAGTGCCACAGTCACCACCGCAAGCACCAAAGCCGCCGCGGCCGCAAACTTCACGATACCGAAATTGACGGGCTTTCCGTGTCCATAAGTATCGCGACCCGGAAGCGAATCCAGCCTTTCTGCCAGGCGGTCATAGGGCAGCTTCCGCAGAATTGCCTTGCTGTCTTCCCGCAACATCTTCACACGGTTAGCGAAGATCTCGTCAGCCGCTTCCATCTCGCGGATTTCCCGCATATCGCTTTCGGGCAAGTCGCCCGTCAAGTATCTTTCTAGTTTCCAGTCGGGAATCATCACTTTACCTCCAGGTCCCTAATCTTTGCCTGCAGACCGCGCAAGCGTTTGCGGACGCCACTCACCGAAAGCCCTACCGCATCGGCGGTCTCCTCCAGGGTCATGCCGTCCACGAAATGCAGCACCGCCATAGTGCGGCTGGACTCCGGCTCCTTCGAAAAGAGTCTCGCAAGCACACCCCTGGCCTCATAACCGTCCTGCTCGTCACTGGCGCAGGCAATAGTCAAGAGCAACTCGCTGGAATCCACGTCCAGCCCCCTGCGTTTCTTGTCGCGGATGCGGTTCAGGCAAAGCCTTGTCGCCGTATTCCACAGAAGACTGCTGGGACTGTCCAGGTTCAGGCGGTCCATGCCGGCAAAAATCCGCAAAAAAACGTCCTGCATCAGGTCAGAAGCCTCCGCCTCGTCCTTCAGGAGCGCAAGACAGCGCCTGTACACCATAGGGGCGTAGGTCTCATAGACTTTGGCAAAATGCGCTTTTTTTAGGATTTCTTCACCGTTCACGACTATATAACACCCGGGGAAAGTAAAAGTGTCACCGTAAATATAGATTTTTCTGAATTTTTCCCAAAAACGCAAAAAAGGGCTCTGTCGACTCAAATCGTACACAGCCCCTCGGAAAAATTTTTCGGCTATATTGCCGTATTTTTTAGGACACTTGCCAGAATGCACGCTTTGCTATCGTGCATCCACCCGGACAATGGCGCTCCCTATGCGAACCAAATAGGCTCCTGAATGCGGCAGCGCAACCATATAGTTCTCTGCGGATACCCCGTGGGTAATGACCTTCCCCTGCATATCCATAACCGCAAAGGCTCTGCCAGGATGCGCTCCCGAAATTTGCAAAGTGCGACCCCTGGTTTTTACCGAGAATTGCGGACGTTGCCATGTTTTTATTTCTGTTGTTCCGTCACTCGAGCCAGGTTCGACACTGCTTGAAGCGGGCCGTGTTGTGCTAGAGCTAGAAGTCGTTTCGCTGGAGCTTGGGACGGAAGCACTAGAGCCTAAAATGACGACACTTGAGCTGGAAATGGTTGTACTAGAACCAGGTTCGGAACTGCTTGAAGTGGCCTGCGTCTCGCTGGAGCTAGAAACAATGACGCTAGAACTGGATGCGGTCACACTCGAGCTAGAAACTGTTGTGCTAGAACCAGGTTTAACACTACTTGAAGAGGTCTGCGTCTCGCTGGAACTAGAAACCGTTTCACTTGAGCCCGGGACGGAAGCACTTGAGCTGGAAGCGATAACGCTAGAACTGGAAATGGTGGCACTAGAAGAAGATGCGGTAGAAGAGGAACTGCCCGGCTTAACCTTGACGCTATCGAACTTTGCATAATAGGCGGTTGCTTCAGTAACTTTTTTAGGTTCTGGATCCCAACCCGAAAAGATGTAGATTTTGTTGCCTACGGGAGCCTTGGTTGGCACTTCGCCTTCATACTGGGGCATGCTATTGTATTCCCACTTGGACTGCTGAAGGACGGTAATAGAGTCATAGTTAAAGAACGTGATTTCGTATTTTCGATAGGTCGAATCTATGATGGCCCTGTAGGATTGCGCTCCTGTAACCGGAGCTAGGGCAGGCTTCCACTGACCAGAAAAACTATAGACATAATTACTCAGTTTACCTTGACTGGTCAAGGAATCATAGGCGGGTTCATCGCCCTGATATTCTGGAATCTGCCCGTATTCCACAGTTACGGTATATATCAGGGAATCCGAAGAATGACTCCGCTTGCGGCCTTGGTAGAATTTAATTTCATAGCTCCGTATATGCGCTTCAAATGTGGCTTGGTATTCATATTCAGAGAGTTGCATCCAACCATCAAAGGAATAGGTATATTGCGCCGTTGTGGTTTTTGTTACATTGGTGGGGTAAGGAATGCTGCCGTCATCTCTTGTAACATTGCTCCACATCATAGAACCGTCATCATTGTAAAAAGTGTACATATGCCGTTCAATGGATTTGTCTCCATAAAAGGGGTACAGGTACTTGTAATCTCTGTCTATCACTTTTTCCAAATTGACCAGCCTTAGATCATTTTGGGTTGTTTTTTCGGAATAGCGCCATCCCAGGAAAACACTGTCTTCTTTTACAGGCGCTTCCGGGGCATCCTTGACAATACCGGTGGAATCTGTATAGCAATTTTTTAGGCGTTTAGATTGGTTCGCAAAAAATCCAAGTTGAAAAGATGGTTGCTTTGTTTCGTCTGCCAGGACGGGATAGCTTATTCCACGAGACCACGCCTTTGTATTTCCATAGCTGTCGGTCCACTTGTTTAGCATGTATGCTAAACTGTCGCTAGCCAGCTTTTCTTCGTCACCGGTTTTTCTAAAACCGAAATTGCGGTACTGCTTTTGGGAACCTTTCACATAGGCAATAATACCTGTGTTATCATAGGCCCCCGTAACCGTGCTGACTGTATCGCAAACGGAATAGTTCCCCGCGATAATGGAATAGGCGCTACCCGCAGAATCCGCCTGGGCAATGATGGTCCCTAAATAGCCGATAGTTCCCGAAATACTCAAGTCCCCAAAATTTCTGTTGTTCGTGACATAATTTGTTCTGGAATGCCCAACAACGCCTCCTAGTTTTGGGGGAATCGACCACGTACTAGAGTTGGTACTAACGGTTATATTTCCATAATTTGTATTCCTATCAACAAGTCCATGATTCTTGGCGGGAGAACTGGTCCCGTACCTTTTTGTTTGTGCGTACCCTACGATTCCTCCGACTTTTCCACCATATCCCTCGCACCCCATAACACAGTTTCCGGTCGGCGATGAAAGGTAAGCCCTTATATTGCCTCGATTTTCACTGTAGCTGACAATCCCCCTTGAGTATGCGGCAATGCCACCATAATAGCTATCAGCATAGGCCCCGCTTTCTATTTTCCCGTAATTACGGCAATAAGAGACGACGCTCACGCTATCGTCAGACCGGCTTACTATCCCTCCAACCATATACAGGTTTTGGGCGATTATATCGGCATAGTTGTCGGAATGCGTTATACTTGCCGTATTGCCGTATGCAACGCCGCCCACATAATGGACATAGGAATTGCCTAAAACAAAACTGCCCCTATTGATAGCAAAATCAATTTGCCCCGCATTCAAGCCAACGATTCCTCCGATGTTTGTGCTGGAGGTTTTAGAAATGATAGCACCCGAAAAAGTCACATTCGACATTGTCCCGGAATTTTCGCCTACTACGCCTGAACCATATGATATTTGGGGATCCTCGTCCACGGAGGCGATGTCGAGCTTTACCGAGCCGCCAACGGTGACGTTTTCTATCGTACCTTCATTTTTTCCGGCCAGGGGGCCGAACGAAACCGTTTCAGAACCAAAGGCAGATGTCCCGTCTTGGTAGACGACATCCATATAATTTTTTTCAAAGCCCACATTCCTTACAACGCCCTGTGGAGCAATATGGCCAAAGAAACCAAGACGGCTGCCATTTACATAAGAATAATCATGGTCTTGAAGGTATAGGCCTTTTATTTTGTGGCCGTTTCCTTCAAAGACGCCCGAAAAGGCGTTTTCCGGACTATAGGAAATTGGAGTCCATGCATGGGCGCTCCCCTTGTTTGTTTCTGTCAGGGAATCTTCAAAAAAGACGATGTCATTTTTCAATATGGCATTGATTGCGGGGTGGCCCGAATTGACCTGTGATGCAAACCAGGCCAGTTCTTCTGGCGACGACACCTCATAAAATACGTCGCTGCCCACGGTAATGCTTGCGGGGGTGGATGTAGTTCCAGACCAGTTTGCAAATGCTGCAACAGAAAGCGCGCTCAACAATGCGAATATTTTTTTCATGCATTCACCCCTGTTTTTTCTTTGGCCTATAAATGCAGCCACACCTCATAAATCTATAAGAAGAAAGGGTACAGGTCAATACCCCCCCCATCGTAAATAAAATTTTACTTAATTTGCCTTTAATAGATTTGGGCGATTAGCACGTCAAAGTTTGCGAGTTTGAATACGGCTAGAATACAAAAGTGACTTTTCCTGTCCAAAAAAGAAGGGACACCCGTAAGGGTGTCCCTGGTGTTTAAGGAGCACAATGAAGAAACATTTGTTGCCGTTAGTCCACAGTCAACTTGCGTGCGGAGGCCTGCTGCTTCTTGGCCAGCGAGAAGGTCAACACGCCGTTTTCCAACGAGACCTTGATGTTCTCGGGATCGATGTCGTCGGCCAAGCGGAAGCTACGTTCGTAGGTGTACTTGCTGTCCTTGCGGGCACGGGTAGCCTTGACGGTGATGATGTTCTTTTCTACCTGTACGTCCAAATCTTCTTTCTTGACGCCCGGCAATTCCACCTCTAGCACAAAGCCGTTGTCTACTTCGTAGTAGTCGGCCTTGGGGGTGTAGGCGCATTCGCCCTGAGCGTTGCAGGCGTTAAAGTTATCAAGGAAGTTCTGGAGACCATAGAAAGCAGAAGGAAGAATCTGAGTATTGAGCATAATTTTAACCTCACTGGTTGTGGGTCCCTGGCCTTGGCGGTTTGCCTTGGCCGGGGACCCGGTTTTTTGTTTTCACTCTCCCATATGCAAAGGCCGTGCCAATTTTTGTAGAAGACGGCACCCATTGGAAAAAATGCCAGGAAACGGCAAAAAATGGCGTTTTTGGGGTAAAAATGAGAGATCCCCGCCGGAGTTTACCCCGCACTTGATGCGGGGCGGGCATGACAAAGCGGACATCCCTTTCAATAAGAAACGCCCCTGTTTCACACAAGAAACAGGGGAACGTCTTATTTTAATGCGTGTTAAGTTTAGTCCAGCAGGCCCTGGTACAGTTCCAGAAGCTTGCGGGAAAGAAGGCTCGTGTACTTGGCGTTATTCAGAGTAACCTGCGCCGACTCCAGGTTGTTTTTCTGGCTTAAGAAGTCCGTGTAGGTGAGCGCCCCAAGCCTACGCTGTTCCTCGGCAACCTTCAGGGCCTCTTGCTCGGCCTCCACCTGAAGCACCGCGGCCTTCCACTGCAAATCCGCGCTGAGGGCGTTCAGGTAGAGCTTCTCGATATTGTTTTCCAGAGTCTTCGCCGTCTCCTGCAGGCCCACCTGGGTCTCGGCCTCGTTCACCTGAGCCAGCAGCACCTTGTTGGTGGTGGCGCCCGCATCGATGATGGGAATGCTGATCCCAAGCGTCAAGGAATTCTGCCAACCGTATTTCAACTGGTCCTTGTAGCCCTTGGATTCCCAGGCCTGCAAGCCCGTAGAGGAATTGGCGCCCAGTGTCACGGAAACAGAGCTATTCTTGCCTGCCACCTTGGTATTCTTCTGGGCCGCCTTCACAGAAATACTGTCGGATTTAAGCCCAGGGTGTGCCGCCCTAATGCGGGCCTGCAGCTCGCCGTACTCAGGCAGGGGCGGCAGGGAATCAGGATTGGTGAAGTTGATTTCGGGAGCGGCCACATCAAAATCCTCGCCCTCACCCAGTTCCAGAAGCTGGCGAAGCGTGGTCTTCGCGGTGGAGACCTTCAGCTCGGCGGTAAGCTTAGCCGACTGCTTTTGCAGCACGTTAGACTGGGACTGGGTCAAATCCTTCTTGGTAATGGAGCCTACCCCATAAAGGTTGGTAAAGTACTCGAATTCCGCCTGGGCCACTTCTACCGCATAGTCCGCCGTCCGCAAGTTCTCCTTGGCAAGGAGCAAGCTCATGTAGGCGTTTAGTACGCTCTCCTGCACGGCACGCTTGGTCTGCCGGGTCGAAAGTTCCGCTGCCTCACGGCTCAGTTCCTTCGCCTCCACAGTCAAGCTAGTGGCGCCACCATTCCACAGCGTCACAGAACCGCTCAGCCCCAAGTTCAGGCGGTAGTGGTCTTCTTGGTCTATAAAAGGATGGTCGTAAAGGGTGTTCTGAATACTGGCAGAAACCGTCGGGTAATGCCCGAGTTTCGCCTGCTTTACGTTAACCTGGGCCTGCTGCTCATGCAGTCTGGCCGTCTCAAGGGAAAGGCTTTTTTCAGTCGCCTGTTTAAGGCAAGCCTCCAAAGTCCAAGACGTACCGGCATGCAGGAGTGTCGCTGCCGCTAGAATCCCAAACAAGGAGGCTTTCGTGATATTCATGACCTTTAGATGCTTCGGGGCAGCAAAAGGTTGCGCACCCTACCGCCCTGCGTTCTTTTTCATCATCTCGCGGCGCTGTTCCTCGGCAAAGAGGCGGGCCATCTCGATACGGTTGATTTCCTGTTCCTTCTTCTTGGTCTCTTCCTTGCAGTTCACGCACTTGGTAGCGGTGGGCACTGCCAAAAGACGGGCCTTAGGAATCAGCTGTTTGCAAACCTTGCACACCCCAAAAGTACCCTTCTTGATGCGCTGAAGAGCCTCTTCCAGGTAAACCAGGTACTTGCCTTCACGGGCCGCCAAGGAGAATGTAGTCTCCAGAGCGTTGTAATCCGTCGCAGAATCGGCGCTGTCGGAATCCCCACCGTCACCGGACTGGTGCTTCTGGCCTTGGAAAGCGTTAGACTTTTCCGTCTCGCTCTGGGCGGTCACCAACTGGCGACGTTTTTCCAGAAGCATCTCCTCAAAAAACTTGAGATCGGCGGCACTCATCTTTGCTTGTTTCTTTTCAGCCATAGTTCGCTCCTTTTTTGGGGTTCCCTTCTTAAATCATTTTCGTGTTAAACTAAATTATTTTTTTCAAAAGAGGACATTATTTTAGAAAATATCCGCATTTAATTTCAGGCCCTGTTTCCTGATGTCCTTGATTAAGGCATCAATATCAGTGCCTATAAGGTCCAGCTCCTTATGGATATCACCCTTTTTTGATAAAATCAGCCCTACGGTATTGTCATCCTTGTCCAGTTGGGCCACGATGACTTCTAGATTTTTCTTGGCCCCATGAACTTGACTCAAAAGGCTATCTACCCGGGTCACAATATTTTCCACCTTCTGGACAGTCCCGTCAGCCTTGTCGGGAACATCTCCCAAGGTAGCCTTAGCCTGGTCAAGAGTCCCTTCAGCCTTGGAAAGCAGATCTGTGGCCGAATTCACCCACTCCTGCACCGATTCCTTGGACACCTGAATCAGGTTGTCGCCCTTCTTGAGCACTCGGTCAACACGTCTGCCCGTTGAGCCCTTGGTCACAGAATCTTTCAGGGCGCCAAGCTGGGTAGTGATGGAATCCAGTTCCGAAAGGATGGTGGCGAGATTTCGTCCGATGGCGTTGGCCCCCTCTTCATAATAGCCGTTCACCGTATCACCATCAGCAATAAAGTCCTGGCCATCACCGGTCAAAACGCTCAGCTCGCGTTCACCCATAAGACCCGCCGTCTTCAAACGGAATTCAGAGTTCTTCGGAATCCTGGCATCGGTAAGCACCCGAGCCGTCACAAAGACCGCATCATCCGTCAGTTCCACCTTCTCGATTTCGCCCTTGGTAATGCCCCGCACTTCGACACGGTTTCCCGGAGAAAGCGTTCCTATAGTTTCGTAGCGCACTACAAAGCTATAGCGGTCGTGATGAGGGCTTGCCGGATGGAACAAGAACAAAGCCAAACCGCAGCCCACAACAATAGCCGAAAAAACAATAAATGGGAAAAAATTTGAACGGAATTTTCGACGGAAATTATTCATAGGGGGACCAATTCTCCGGCTCCATTTCCAGCAAGTCGTCAGTGTATTCGCCCTTGGCCTTGGCCTTTATCTTTTGCATCAGACTCTCGTTGAAATCACGGGCCACATTCTGGCCATTCATCTTCATCAGGGCGTTCATGGCGATCACTTCACAAATCACCGTCAGGTTCTTACCCGGCGACACGGGAATCACGATTTTCGGAACCGAGACACCCATAACAACCTCATCCAGCTCGTTCAGGCCCGTACGCTCATACGAAACACTCTGGCTCCAGGGCTGGAGTTCCACGATGACTTCAATTTTTTTCACCTTGCGGATAGCGTGAATACCGAACATGGAACGGATATCAAGAAGCCCCACCCCACGGATTTCCATGTGATGGCGAATTAGCGGATCGGGGCGCCCAATAAGCACATTGCCCATATGACTCACATGAACCACGTCGTCGGCCACCATGCGGTGTCCACTTTCAACAAGGTCAAGCACGCATTCAGACTTACCCACATTGCTGTCGCCCACAAAGAGCATGCCTATACCGTAGACGTCTACGAGACTTCCGTGGATAATGGCGTGGGGAGCAAAGAATTCCTCGAGAATTCTCTGGGCAATCTTGTTAAACTCGTAGGTGTGCAGAGTCGTAGAGAACAGCGGGATATGCAGTTTGCTGCACATGGCCCGAAGTTCAGGGTGCGGCATCTGGGCATGGGTAACCACCCACATAGGGGCCTTGAAAACAGAAAGGCTTTCAAAGACCTTCACGCGACCAGCCGTACCCAAGGATTCCAGGTAGTTCCATTCAGTATGGCCCACCACTTGAATCTGTTCAGAACTGTACACCTTCGTATAGCCCGCCATGGCAAGGCCAGGGCGGTGGATGCCGCTTTCGGCAATGTTTGTGTTCAGGTCCTCTTCCGGAGAATGAAGGGCCAGCTGCAAATCTTTGCCGTAGCGACAGAAAAAGTCTCGCACCGAGAGTTTTTCCCGGTGCAAAACCTTGATATCTTTCAATCTGGATTCTGCCATTAAGCCAAATCAGAAAGGGGCTGAGCGCGATGGTCGTTCTGTTTATCGTTGGCCTTCTTCAGCTGGATCTTCACCCTTTCAAGGGCCACATCCACAGCCTTGCCCATGTTTTCTTCGTCGGCAGAACCAACCACCACGGAACCCGTGATGTTCACAGAAATTTCGCAATGGCGCTGGTGTTCCACTTCGTGGTCCAGAATGACGGAGGCACCCGTGATGTTGGGGTAGAACTTTGCCAGCTTGTCCATTTCTTCCTGAATCCTATCCTGGAGACCAGCAGACGCATTGAAATGACGGGCAGAAAATTGAATATCCATTGTTAAACCTCCGTAAAGTTAAGATGGCACATTTCGATGCTCTTGCATCGCATCTAGAGTATATACATCTTTTTTTATAAAAAAAGCAAATATAATATGTTTTTTTCGAAAAATATTTCGCCCAATTTGGAATAGTGAGGGCAATTTTTGCAGTCGATTTGCCGTACAGTAAACAAAAGTTTACAATTCAAGGTTCTAGAGCGCCTTTCGCAACCTTGCTGGGAGGATTTTCAGCTCCTCTTCCCTGTACTTGGCCACCGTACGTCGGGCAACCTTGATACCCTGGGCCTCAAGGGCGTCGGCAATGGCCTGGTCAGAAAGGGGCTTCTTTTTGTCTTCCTCATCCACCAACTTCTTGATGGCAGAGAGAATCTGGGCCGACCCGATGACTTCGGCACTAGATTCCGCCCCTTGCTTTACACCCGAGGTAAAGAACTGCTTCAGTTCGAAAATGCCATAAGGTGTATCCACATACTTGCCGTTGGTCACTCGGCTGATGGTACTCAGGTCACGGCCTACCTCGTCGGCAATGTCCTGCAAGATCATGGGTTTTAAGAAGGCCGGGCCCTGCCGGAAAAAAGGTTCCTGGTGCTTGATGATGGCCATCATCACGTTCTCCATGGTAGAGAATCGGTTGTCCACCGCCTTCATGAATTCTTTGGCCTTGTTCAGGTTGTTCTGGATATATTCCCTGTCGTTCTTGCTCAGGTGTGAATCGTTCAGAAGCGAGGCGTAAGTCTGGTTCAGATGGAGACGTTTCTGGACGCGACGCCTGTAGCACTCCACTTCGAACTTGCCTTTTTTTTCCACCACCTTCATGTCCGCCACCTTGATCTGGTTCGGAGCGGCCGACATCTGTTGACCGGGATGCGGAGCAAGCCTAGAAAGACTACTCACCGCCTGCTGCACCTCGTCGGTGGAAACTCCCATGTCTTTTGCAATCTTTGCATAGCGAAGGGCCATCAGGTCATCAAAATGATTCTTCAAGATATCAATGGAAAGCGTCGGGAAACTTTCAAGCGCTTCCGCCTGAAGAATAAAACACTCCTGCAGGTTTCTTGCACCAATTCCAGTAGGCTTGAATCTTCTAAGTACATGGAATGCTTCCACTACCGGGAGCTTCGCATCATCTAGAGAAATTTCTCCACGGATAACCTTTTCTATCTCGATAATGAAAGGGTCATTGTCGGCAAGGACCTTTGCCATGGCCATTTCGTCGGCACTCTGCAAAAAACCATTCTCGTCAAGAGAATCAATCAGGTATTCCACCAATTCACGAAAACGCGCCTCGGAGCAGCCCGCCTTGGAGAGCTGGGCAAGAAGTTCACGAGTTCCATTCCAATCCCGGAGCTGCACTATCAGGCGATCCTGAAGGCTTGCCTCCTTGTCTTTCTGCGGGCGGTCAAAAGCATCGTCGGCATCTTTCTGAAGACTGCCTGAATCCCTGTAAAGCGTATCCGTATGGTCAGTGCCGTCTTCCAGATATTGCGCCCAGTTCAATTCCGAAGGAGAAGAATCATCCAGCAGGCCCCGATCCACATCAGCGCTATCTTCAAGCGTCCCCCGCTCAAAATCCAGGGAAGAACCTCCTTCGCCGGAATCCATTTTTCCTTCGGCAAAGTCATCTTCCCCATTTCTGTCGCTGCTGCCGTCAGCAGGAGAATCCAGGGATTCGCCCAAAGGCTCGTCGTCCCATTCCAGCAGCGGGTTCGCCTCGACCTCTTCCTTGATAGCCGTTTCCAATTCCAGGGAATTCTTTTGCAGGATAGTAATAGACTGGAGCATCTGGGGCGAGATATTCTGCTCCAGCCGCTGGCTCTGGCCTAAGTGCATTCCTACATCCATGCTCATTCCTAATCCAGTCTGAAACTGTCTCCGAGGTAAATACGCCTTGCTTCGGGGTCGTTGGCCAGATACTCCGCCGTACCTTCGGTAAGAACCTGACTCTTGTACATAATGTAAGCCCGATCCGTAATAGAGAGCGTCTCGCGCACGTTGTGGTCGGTAATGAGGACGCCCATGCCCTTTTCTTTCAGTTCCGAAATAATGGACTGGATGTCCGCCACGGCGATAGGGTCAATGCCTGCAAAAGGTTCATCCAGTAACAGGAATGACGGGTCACTGGCCAGGGCGCGAGCGATCTCTAAACGTCTGCGTTCACCACCGGAACAGCTGTACGACTTGGTTTTACGGATATGGGTGATCTTGAATTCTTCCAAAAGCTCTTCCAGCCGTTTCTTACGCTGGGCTCGCTTCATGTCTTGAGTCTCAAGAATTGCCATGATGTTGTCTTCTACAGAGAGCTTGCGGAAGATAGACGCCTCTTGCGGAAGATAGCCGACGCCAAGCCGCGCCCGCTTGTACATGGGCTTATCCGTCATCTCGATGTCGTCCAGAAAAATATGCCCCGAATCCGGGCGGACCATGCCTACAATCATGTAGAAGGACGTGGTCTTGCCGGCACCATTGGGCCCGAGAAGTCCAACAACCTCTCCTTGAGAGACGCTAATGGAAACATCACTTACCACCTGACGTCCGCCATAAACCTTACGCAGCTTGTCGGTGCGGATTGTACTGACTACCGTTCTCATTTCGCTTTCTCCTTTTTCGGAGCGGGGAGCGGTATAGGCTCCGCTTCCAGCGCTTTCTTCTTGTTACGCTGTTCCTTTTCCATATCGATGTACCTGCCGCTGGCCATGGTTCCACCACCCATGAGCCTCAAGGATTTCACAGCGTTTTTCTGGGCATCAAACAAAATATTGATGGTATCTCCGGCAGCCTCGTTCTTGCCCGCCACCGAACGGTCCTTCTTGACGTAGAAATAGGTACTCTGCGCCTTGCCGGATACAACAGCATGGTCCATTTTTCCCTGATCAAAGTACATGTCTAACCTATTTCCGTCCATCTGGTTCTGGTAATCCGGAAGATCCGTCTCGTAAAAGAACCCCCGTGCATTCAAATTTACATACAAGCGTTCAATCTTGTTGTCCTTGAACGCTGCATAGAGGGTGTCGCCGAAGGCTTCCGTGACACTTCCGGGAGCGCTCCTTTTGGCTTCCTCCTGCTGGATACCATGAGCATTCCGAATGACCAGTGCCGATCTCAGGGACTTTCCCGTAGAATCCAGGGTGAGGTAAATGGAGTCTCCAGTCAAGTGATAATTCTTCATATCAAACGTAGGTTTGCCCTTCATCGAAAGCCAATTATCCTTTCGATTAAAGTACCCCGTATCGCAAGTGACCACCATATCATCCTGCGTGACTTTCACTTTCTGATAGGCCTCCGCATAAGACTCGCCCTTGTTATAGATGATCTTCTTGGCCTCTATGAGGACCGTATCTATTTTCCCATCTTTCTTCTTTTCAAACTCGTAAAGCTTAGGCCTCTCCGGCATCGTGAGAATCTCTTTTTCCCTATCGTAAACCAGGTAGTCCCCCGTAAACATATAGGTCTTCTCGGAATCTGCAGCCACAACATTTCCCTTGGCAGAAGCTATTCCTTTCTTCTTCTGGTATATTCCGCTTTGGGCACGGATATACCCCGAGGGGTGTGCCGCCAAAAAGCCTCCATCGCACTGAAGAACTTCGGCTTCCTTGTTCCATGTGGCCTTTTCAGTCCTAAAATCCAGCGAGTCATGAACAAAATGGACCTTGCCTTGTAAAAGCAGGTTCCCGCGGACACGGGCGACCTCTAGGTTATCCGCGTGCTTCATGATGAGGGGGGATGTTTGCGAGAAGGCGCAAGCAAAGGCACCCAGCAGCAAGAGCATCAACCTATTCAAGGCCGAACCCATTATTTCCGTTCCTCCGCATCGGGTCTTTGGCGTACCGTGTGCAACGGCATTGGAACAGACTTGTTTCCTTGGATTGACGATGGAGCAGGCTGTTGCGGAGTTGCCTGTTGCGAGACCGTTGTGGCAGAATCCCGCTTCTCAATTTCTTCGGCCTTTGCCTTGTCCTCTTCCTTGATACGGTTAGCCGCGTCCTGAAAAATTCCAGTAATATTGGAAAGAATTTTCCAGTTGTCCATCTTGGCATCACTTTCAAAGCCCTTTCCCTGCAACACATCTCCTTCTTCGGAGACCACACGCACATAGCTTTCCGTCTTGACCAGATTGTCCCTCTTATTCCACAACAGGGAATCGGCACGGACAGAAGCACCTTTAGGCGTTAGGGCGTACACGTGCCCGTAAGCATATACGTAGGTAAACTTCATATTCAAGCGACCAGAATCCGCTCGCAGAAATGCGGTGCGGTCGCCCAAAGAGTCGTAAATGTCCACCAGAACAGGCCGAACCAGCACCTCATCCTTATCGGCCCAGCGTTCCAGGTAGGCGGTCTTCAGCTTCCAGCTCAAGACACCCTTGTCATAGCTATCCATAAGGGTGGTGTCAGTGAAAAGCATCTGGGGCCTATCCACATGGATCCAGGGCTTTTCTTCTTCTATTTCGGCACAACCTACCAAAACCGCGCCCAACGCGAGAACGCGACACCATCTAGCGATGACTAGCAAAAGTCGTGCCACAGGCCATCCTTAGCCCGGTTCAAACATGTCAATGCGTTTCTTGTGCTTGCCGCCCATGAATTCCGTCTCAAGGAACTTCGTGGCAAACACCTCGCACTGCGCGTAGGCGATAATGCGGGCGCCCATGCAGAGCACGTTCGCGTCGTTGTGCAGGCGGGTGAATTCACAGGAGGTAAGGTCACCGCAAACGGCAGCGCGGATACCCTTGTGCTTGTTTGCCGCCATGCTCATGCCAATCCCAGTACCACAGATAAGGATACCGCAGTCCGCTTCCTTGCCGGTAATCTTATTGCAGACCTTGTCGGCGAAAATCGGGTAGTCGCAGGATTCCGTGGAATCGGTACCCATGTCGAGGACTTTGTAGCCCTTGTCTTCCAGAAACTTGACGAGTTTTTCCTTGTATTCGAATGCGGCGTGGTCGCAGCCGATGGCGATGGTCTTGAACATGATTAAAATCCCGGTTTTCGAGTTGAAAAGTCCATTACCTTGAACTTTATCTGTCAATATAGATAATTCATCGGATTCTAGCCTAATCCAACCTAGGGTTCTATGCAAAATAAATCTATTTTTGGCCTGTCATGGGGAATCTAGAGACCGACAGCAAGTTCCTGAAAAAAGCGATGATCGTAAACATCGTGGGGACCATCCTCAAGGTGTGCGGCCCGCTACTCACTTTTGTGATGGCGCGTATTTTTGGTGCGGCCGAATTTGGAATATTCGTCTCGGCCCAAACGCTCCTTTTGACCATCGCCCACTCAGCAACGCTGGGCCTTGATAAAGGCCTGTACTGGTACTTGCCACAAAATGGCTTGAACGGCCGTCCCCGTTACGACGGCATCATGGAGTCTTTCTGGATTTCGGCAGCCATTTCGATTCTTTGTACCGCGGTAATCTTTGTCGGCTCGTTCACACCTTACATTTCCAAGGAACTACCCTGGTACGCGCTGTCGCTTTTGTTCTATGTGGGCACCTACGTTTTCAGTACTGCATCCGAAGGGAATCGCCGCCCCCAGAATGCGGTATTCGTAAACTCCTTCTTGACAGTGACCCTTGCACCGGCCACATCCATTGCGCTTCACTTTATGGGCATTCCCCATGCGCTTCCACTTGGTCTCTTGGTGGGCCAGGTTGTGGGCTTCTGCGTGCACTTTGTATTGGTTCGTAGGCAGTTCCCCGATATGCCCCTGCGCCCGCACAAAACCGTTTCCTGGGTGCTGCTGCGCTACTCGCTCCCGCTAGGTGTCGATGAATTCGTATCGTCGTTCCTGATTCGTTCGAGCCTCTGGCTTGTCATGTTGTTCCTCGGTCCCGAAAAAGCCGGCGCCTACGGTATCATGGTTACGATTTCCAACGCACTCCAGACGATTCGTGTGGGCTTTACGCCGATTCTTACACCGGTAGTGGCCGGCATGGATAAGGGCCGCCTGAAAACAGACCTCAAGCCAGTCTACAGCTATTGTGTTTTCATGGTCACCTTCATACAGCTGATGATCGGATTCTTTATCGTGCTGTTCCCGGATTTGATTTTGGGTATTGCGGGTAAGGACTTTATTGTACAGCCTGAAACACTTGGCATTTTGCTCCTGGTGCACCTAGTGGCAGGCTTTGGCGGTATGTCGCTGGTGGTGCTGAACGGTATGGGCAAGAGCCTTTATTCACTCATCATGGACATTGTCTCCCTTGGCGTGGCCCTCATTTCGGGCTACCTACTGATTCCCGCGTTTGGCCTTGTGGGAGCCGCCCTTTCCATGCTTTGCTACAACATCGTCGCCATTATCTGTAACAACATTTACCTCTTGAAAATGGGCTTGCAGCCCTACTCCATACGCCTACTGTCGCAGGTCGTTTGGATTCTTTTCTTGATAGCATTCTACATAGCACTCAACATGCAACTTTTTACTTTGTCTATGCTTGAAAAAGCCGGTGCATACGTGGTGATTCTCTTGGCTCTTGGCGCATACGGCCTTGTGGTCAAGAAAAAGATGGACAAAGACAGGAGCGCCGTTTCGGTGGGGAATAAGAAATGAAAAAGATAGAACAGCAGGAATGTCGCGAAATCCAGATGAGCATTCTGGACGAAATCCAGCGCATCTGTAAAGAGAATAACCTGAACTACAGCCTAGCTTATGGCACGCTTCTGGGTGCGGTGCGCCACAAGGGTTACATTCCCTGGGACGACGATATCGATATTTGCCTCTTGCGCGAGGACTATGAAAAGTTGATCGCCATTCTTAAGGACAAGAATGCGCCCGCCCATAAGGAATGGCTTACGCTGGTCGACGACACCTGCGACGGCTATTTCTACCCGTTTGCCAAAGCCTACGACAACCGCACTACGGTCAAGATGGAGCGCCACAAAGGTGAAATGGGCATCTGGGTCGACATTTTCCCGCTGGATGGTCTTCCGAAGTCTCGTTTCTTCGAAAAAGCGTTCGTGCTGTACTGCAGCTTTTTGCGCGTGATTACCCTTGCCATTACGACAGACTTCAAGTCTAAGGGTTACGACGCCTGGACACTTTTGTACAAGCGGTTCTTCTACGCCGTCGCCTGTGTAATAGGCAAAAAGCGTTTCTGCCGTTATGTGGAACGGGTCATTCGTCGCTACCCGACAAACCATTCAGGCCGTGTGGCAACGCTTTTCTTTGACACCAAAACTGACCGCATTCTCGATTTGGGAAAAATTGCGGAAACGGTAGGCTACCCCTTCGAAAACCGCGAATTTAGCGGCTACAAGAACTATGATTACTACCTGTCGGAATTCTACCATGACTACATGCAGCTTCCGCCGGTTGAAAAACGCTATAATCATGGCCTTGACGTGTGGTGGAAATAAGGAATAACTTATATTTTGAAAGAATTTTGAAATCGGGGTCCGCCCCGAAAAAAAGGTAAACCATGAACTACTTGGACAGAAACGAATTCAACTTCAAGCCTTCTCAGAAAGTGCTCGATGCCGTCAAGAATTTTGACCCCGAACAGCTCTGCTTTTACACCCGCATTTACGACGAGGGTAAAAAGAGCATTTTCTCGGTAAAGCTTTCCGAAATCTACAACGTGCCCGAAGAACAGGTGCTGCTGGGTTACGGTGGCGAAGACATTCTGAAAAACGCTGTCCATTACTACCTGATGGTTGGTGAAAACAAGACCATCATGATTCCGGAATTCTCTTGGTGGTACTACAACCGCATTGCCGGTGAGTGTGGCGGTTCTTTCGAGATGTACCCGCTCCACGAAAAGGAAGATACTTTCGCTTACGATGTCGACGAAGTCATCACGCTCACGAACAAGATTCACCCCCGCATGCTGCTTCTCGCTTCTCCGAACAACCCGACAGGCAACTGCCTTACGCCCGAAGAAATCGGCCGTATCATGGAGAACATACCTAACGACACCATGGTACTGATCGACGAAGCCTACGCCTCGTTCATCACGACGGATACCGCCTACATCGCCCCCCTCGTAAACAAGTATTCGAACCTGATTATTTCCCGCACCCTTTCCAAGTTCTTCGGCCTTCCGGGACTCCGCATGGGTTTTGGCTTTATGGGCAAGGGTCACGAATCCTTCTTGAGCTACGCAAACAAGTACCTGGGCTACAACCGCTTTAGCGAAGCCGTGGCCATGGCCGCTATCGAAAGTGAAGATCACTACCGCAAGGTCGCCGACGAAATGGAATGGGACCGCCAGCTGTTCAAGAAGGAACTTGGCAACCTGCCGGGCTTCAAGGTTTACAAGAGTGTGGCAAACTTCATCTTGATCAAGTACCCGACCCGCATCAAGGAAGCCCTGCAAAAGGCCATGGCCGAACAAGATTACAAGATCAAGTTCATGAGCGACAAGGGCCTGGAAGACTGCCTGCGCATCACCTTGGGCCGTAAGGAACAGATTCAGGTGGTGGTAGACACCATCAAGCGTTGTGCTGCCGTATGATTGCCGTCATTCTAGCCGCTGGCATGGCAAAGCGCCTGCGCCCGCTGACCGATAACACTCCCAAGTGCCTCTTGGACGTGAAGGGCCGCTCGCTTCTGGAACGCTCCATGGACGCCCTGAAGGGCGCCGGTGTTCAGGAATTCGTGATTGTGACGGGTTACCTGAACCACATGATTGAAAACTTCGTGAAGGAACATTACGGAGATTCCATTCGCACCACCTTCATTCACAACGCCCTTTACGATTCCACGAACAACATCTATTCGCTCTGGCTAGCCGGAAAGGCAGTTGCAGGGAAGGAATTCTTGCTGCTCGATAGCGACCTTCTTTACGACCCGCAAATCGTGAAGAACGTGCTTGACTCCAAAGCGGCAAACGTGCTTACGCTAATCCGCCACGAACTTGGCGAAGAAGAAATGAAGGTCGTCTTGGGTGCCGACGGAAACATTTCTGAAATCAGCAAGACCTGCTCACCGAAGGCTGCCGCAGGCGAAAGCCTCGGCATTGAAAAGATTGGTAAAGACTATTCTACTGCTCTCTACGCCGAACTTGAGAAGATGATGAACGTGGAACACCTGGAAAATACGTTCTACGAGCTGGCCTTTGAGCGTCTGATTCCGCAGGGACACACCTATTCTGTGTGGGACGCATCAGATTATTTCTCTTGCGAACTCGATACAGTCGAAGATTTCGAAAACGCCAAGTCTACCATTCCATTGGATTAGCATGTTTTGACGGGGAGTATAGCCCATGACCAAATACCTTTTTGTTCTGACCAGTTCCCCGAAGGATTTTTTCTGCGAACAGACGCTGGTGGCAATCGCCTCTTTGCGCGTGCATAATCCAGGCGCTTTCGTAACGCTCCTGACCGATGACAAGACGGCGGTAAGCCTGACCGGCCCCCGTGCGGTCCTCAAAGACGCAGTGGATGAACTGAAGGTGCTCACCCTCGATGAAAAATTCACGCCAATGCTTCGCTCCCGTTACCTCAAGACGGTCATGCGTAACGTCATCGACGGTGATTTCCTGTACATGGATTCCGACATCGCCATCGTGGGCGATCTCTCGATTCCCGAAGAATGGAGGGGCGGCATTTACGCGGTACTCGACTTCCACACCAACCTTTCGAAGGCCATCAATCGAAAGAAGGTCCTGAACAACGCCAAGATGATGGGGTTCTCGCCGATTCTGAACGACGAAATCTTTAACGGGGGCGTGATGTTTGCGGCAGACACTCCCGAAGCCCGCAAGTTCTTCGAGACCTGGCACGAACTCTGGCTCTATTGCGTATCCAAGAACTTCCCCTACGACATGGCAAGCCTTGCCGAAACGAATTTCAAGTTTGGCTACATCACTCAGAAGATGCCCGGTGGCTGGAACTGCCAGCTGGCCTACGGCAACAGGTTTTTGCCCACGGCAAAGGTGCTGCACTTTTTCGGTTCGCGAATCATCGATACTCGCGGCCACAAGGTGCCTGCCAGCATGGACCTGTTCTTGCCCAAGATTTTGCGCAAGGATTTCTACACAAACCTGAAGAACATTCCGGTGAAGGTCAATGCCGACAAGAGCATTACCATCAACGAGTACTACGACGACGTGATTGCACACGCCAAGGAAGAGTTTGAATTCCAGACCCGCAAGGTAGGGGCCGGTGGAGCCTACATTATCCGCAGCTACGCCTTCGCGAAGTCGCTCGCGTGGCTTTACAAGAATATGCCTTTCCTTGTGTTCCCGCTGAGAATTTTGGGAACGCTTCTCGGGAAGGATAATCGCGGGGGCCGCAAGTGAACCTGCTTTTCAATCTAGTGGCAGTCCAACCCATACATAGCGCCAAGTTCCATGGTGGCGGCTCCTATGGCGAGGTTATTTTCTGGGCGTTGGTGAAGCGTGGCGCAAAGTTCTCTTGTGTCTACGACAGCCGCAAGTACCTGGACCCGGCAATTCTCGAAGCCTGCAAAACGCAGAATATTCCGCTGTTCGATATCAGCACGCAGACCCCGCAAGAAATCATTGACGCCAACCAGATCGACACATTCTACACCCCTCTTTATTCCCTTGAAAAAAAGTGGGCGATTGACGTGAAGGATTTCGTGTTCACCTGGCATGGCGTGCGCGCGCTTGAAATGCAATACAGTTGGGCCGGTGTCGGTTTCGCCAAAAAACTCGGGCAAAAGTTCGAAGCGTTGGTGCGTTACCGTGAAAGTTGGAAGAAGTATTTCTACAAGCCCAAGTACCAGGATCTGGCAAAGCGCATGGCCGAGGGCAAGGCCCGCACCATTACGGTGAGCGAACACAGCCGAGCCTCCATCAAGTCGTTCTTCCCGGAACTGATGGACCTAAAAATCCCCGTATTCTACAGCCCCATGAGGTCATACGAACCCGAAGGGTTCCTGCCACCAGGAGTTACCGCGAAAAAGTATTTCTTGCTCACCAGCGGCGCCCGCTGGGAAAAGAACAACCTGCGTGCAGCGATGGCTTTCGATGAACTGGTGGACATGTACGAATCACAGGGCAAGCCATTTGATTTTAAGATGGTGATTACCGGGGCTGCAAACCCCAAAGCTTACTTACGTCACCTCAAACATAAATACCGCTTTGTATTGCTCGGCTATGTGGAAAACAAGGAACTGGAATTCCTGCACCAAAACGCCTATGCGTTTGTGTTCCCGAGCCTGAACGAAGGCTTTGGCTACCCTCCAGTGCAGTCTATGCGTTACGACGTACCTGTGGCCGCAAGCGGTACGACTTCGATTCCCGAAGTCTGTGGCGACGCAGTGCTGTACTTTGACCCGTACTCCGTAAGCGAAATCAAGAACCGCCTAGTGCAATTGCTTGATTCTAGAATTTATGACGAGTATGTAGCCCGCGCGTCCAAGCGCTATGTTGAAGTGCATACCCGTCAAATCACCGATCTTGAAGAAGCGGTGAATTTTATTCTGAAGGTTTAACCTTTATTCTTTTTAAGCCAGCTTCCGCACAAGTACATGCTGAAGATGATACTTGTAATAAGGAACATGGCTATGCCGAGGCATGCAAGGTCGCCAATGCCCTTGAGACCACGGTGGGTGGTGAACAGGAACCCGACAAAGCCTGCGATAGTGGTAGTGGAACTGGCCATCACGTTACGGCCGGTAGTGTCCATCAGCTGGCGAAGTGTCAAGTTCTTGTCGGACATCCAAGAGGTAATCATGTGGATGGTGGCGTCAATGCCAATACCGAGTGTCATGGGTATCACAATCACATTGTAAATGCTGATCTTTCCGAATTCAAAGAAGTCTGTCAAGAACCCGAGAAGCCCAAGCGTCAAGATAACACCCATACCAAACGAGACACTGCCTGCCAAGAACAGTTTAGGCTTGCGGAAGGAAATGACGAGGGTGCCGAAAATAACGAGGATGATGACAAGCGCAAGCCTAAAGCTATCCTTCTTGACCAAGTCGATAACGTCGGAAAGAATGAATTGCGAAGAGAAGGTGCGAAGGTCTTCGCCGTCAAAGTTCCAGTGACTATAGCGTTCCTGGAAACGATGTAATGCATTGGCATCCCAACTCGGGAAATCACCGTAAATAAAGCCAATCTTTCCGTAACTACCGTCTTTTTCGCGAAGCAGGTCCAACGCCCAACCAGGAATGTCTTCGGCAGTAAATGTTTTTTCGACACCGGCAAGCTTGCGCAGATTGGCAACGTTTGCAGAATCGTCACCTTCGGCTCGGTCAAATACGCGTGCGTCTACAAGGTCGCGGATTTCTTCGATGACCTCGAGTCGCTTTTCCTGTGAATCCTGAGGCGGAACGAAAGTCTTGAGCGTAAGGAAACTGCGAAGGGTAGAATCATGTTCCACATGCAGGCGTACCATCAATGTATCGTAAAGAAGGTCGAGCTGTTTCGAAGAGCTACCCATCACTGCGGCAGGTGTAGAAGAAGAACGATTGTTGATTCTTGTAACGCCTGTGCGGATGCCTTTCTTTACTTGAGTTTTTTCTGTTGAAACGCGGCGCAAGTTACGCAGGTTATGTTCAAAGTCAACGTCTTGAGCGAACCAAAGCGAAACGATTCCGAGGGCGAAACCCGTAAAAGCTGCATACTTGAAGAAACGCAGAATTTTCGCTTCGTCCCAGGACTTTGGCAACAGCGAGTTATCGGGAGCCTTCGGGATACCGCCCATGCACTTGATGAATACCGGAAGAACAAGGACCGAGGTGAGCATGCTGAACAGCACGCCCATGGAGGCTACCACACCAAATTCATAGAAGCCGCGGAAGTGGGCCGCCAAAAGTGTAAGGAATGCCGCAATCGTGGTAAAGCTTGCAAGCACAAAAGGCTTGAGCATTTTACGTTGAGCGGCTTCCAGGACTTCTTCGAGGGAGGCGTACGTGCGCATTAACTTTTGCGACGTTCCCAAGATATGGATAGCGTAGTCAATTCCGATGCCCAAGATAATGGAGGCGACAAATACGGTAAAGGGATTCAGCTTGCCATAGAACAGGGCCGTAAATGCAAGAGTCGGAAGGCAGGCGTAAAGCACCGAGGCTGTCACTAAGATCGGGCCCTTCACACTTCTGAAGAAGAAGATGGTGAGGAAGATAATCAGAACAAGGCTAATCGCAAAAGAGAAGATGGAATCGTTTGCGACTTCGTCGACTTCTTTAAGTCCTTCGTAAGTGCCTTCTACAGAAAAACGGGTAGGAACCGGATAAGTCTTGTTGCTGAAGTAGGCAAGCAGGGTGTCTGTACGGGCGAGAATGTGAGTTACAAATTCGTAGTCGGTAGAGGGCTTGATAAGCTTGGCGTTTACAACGCCATTGAACAAGATTTTTCCGGTGCTGTCGGGGGGCGGACAACCGATAAAGCGGTTTCTCAGGGCAACGGGTACGGGCTTTTTCTTATGCCATTCTTCGCCATCAATAGAGGCATTCTCGTTTTTCTTCTTGAAGAAGGAATCGAATGCGCCTGCGGCTTCATCGGGGAGACCAAGTTCCTGAGGGATGTCGGCGCTGAACCAGACCCGTTCTTTTTTCTCAGTCGATGCGGAGTCTGCAGACGATGCTTCCAGAAGGTCAACGACCAGGGGACCATTTTTGCGGCCGATTTCAAGTTGCAGGTCTTCCAGATTGTCGCGGATTCTTTCAAGGTGCTTTATGGGCAAATAAAGCAAGGCGTTATCCATGAAGAATTGGTTTTCGTTGTCGACCTGGGTCGAAACGAAATCACCTTGCCAATTTTTATGAATGTATTCGCGAATAGAGTCCTGCAGGGCAGCGACCAGATAGACATCATCACTTTGGATGGCGATCATGAACTGGTCGGTAGAACCGAATCGCTGATAAGACTCTTCAAGGGCCTTGACGCTAGGGGTACCTTCGGGCAGCAGGTGCGAAAGGTCTGCATCCAGTTTAAGCCCAGGCTTAAAGAGAATGGGAATGGCGCATAAGAGAGCCAAGATTAGGTAAAATGCAAGAGCCTTGTATTGGTGCTTGCAGATGAGGGGAATGTACCAACTTGAAAATTTGTTGATTAGGTTCATAATTTCTCTCGTTATTGCTTGTTCGGCGGCATAATCCTGTTCTTATAAACAATGTATTCCCATGCTTTTGCCGCAGTCCGCATTTTTCTTGTAATTGTTTCCAAAGAGTCCGGTGCGATTGTGACAGGTTCTCCTGTGACAAAGCTGTTCACGGTATTGTCGGTGTACCAGGTCGGGTTTAGGTAGACCGTTTGTGCAATCGCGTTTCCTGTCCCGTCAACAGGTAAAACGTAATAGGCCGTAGAGTCCTGCCTCATGGCCATTGTCCCGTAACGGAATGAATAAATCGGTTGAATACTTGTATCGTGAAGCGGATTGTTAATTAGGTCGACTCCCATAAAATGGTTCGATACGTCTAACCCTAAATATCCAATGATAGAACTTGCAATGTTTTGTTGAGATGTTACGTTGGGGATTGTTGAAGGCGTAATGCCAGGCCCCTTGAACATGAGCGATATCCAGGTGAATCCTTCACTCGCCATCCCTATCCGTTCCGCATCTTGCTGTTGGCGTCCGTTCGGTGCGGAGTGGTCCCCTGTCAGTATGATAAGCGTATTTTCAAAACGAGGGTCGTTCGCCAGGGAATCCAAAATTATTCCCACCGCGCTATCCATGTAAACAGCGGCTCTAAGGTAGGCGTCATCAATATTCGGTGGTGTTTCACCCATTTTCTTGGGCAGAATAAACGGAGTGTGCATCGACAAACTCATCCAATGGAAGAACGTTGGTTTGTCTTTGGGACGCTCCTTGTAACGTTCGACAAAGCGTACCGCCGAAGAGACATCGTCTGCGTATTCCTGCTTGAATTCGTGGTAGTCAAACCACTTGCTGTACCAAGGCTCTTCATTGTCGAACCGGGGATCCGCCCCAAGAATAACTTCCGAATAATATCCAGCCTCTGAAAGGACCTCTGAAAAACTCCTTAGGTTCGTATTCGGAAAATCACGGAGTAACGTTTTGGTCGGAAGACTAATAATGCCCGTCATGATTCCCAAAAGGCCTTCTACAGAGGGGTTGCCGACGCTGTAGGTGTTCGGGAAATACAGGCTGTTCTGGGAAAGTTTGCAAATGTTGGGGAAACGTTCGCAGTTGGCAGGGATTCTCATGTCGAACGTCCATCCGCGAAGCGATTCGATTGTCATCAAAAGAATATCGGGCTTTTCTTCGAGTGGCTTGTTCTTGAATTCCTCGATGGATTTTTGTTCGTTGGTCGATTCTTTCCAGAACGGATATTCCTTATCCGGGTTTCCGCCCAAAAGGGCAATTCCTTCGCGTAGGTTTTCGGGTTCATTTTCAAAACCGACATCCTCAAATAAATTTTCCACCAAATTGTACACGACAGGCCGAATACGGTCCCAACGGCGCTGCGAATAGTTGTACCACAAGTGCGAAGTGCAGCCTAAAGCGGCAAGGAGAAAAATGATGCCTGTAGAAATGTAGAGCTTTCTTTCGGTCGTTTTTGAGCCTATCTTAATCGGGGTTACTTTTTTAGCGAAAACGATAAGCCCTGTTATGGAAAGTATGACAATGCCAAGCGTCAGCAAGAAGTGTCCAAGCCCGCCTAGGGCAATCTTTGAAACCAGCGTAGAATCGGTCCAAGCGTATGTATAGGTCTTGATAAACGACAGGGAGAGTTTCTGACTCATCCAACGCTGCAACTCGTCATCGACTCCACTGAGCACGAGGTAAATGGCCGCGAAAACAATGGCTGTTATTTTGATTGCTTTTAGGTTTCTTTTATGGAATGCAAGCGTCAATCCAGAAAACAAGAGCGCAAGTGCCGAAGAAAAGCCGATTTCTGCGTACAGCGTATGCCATATAAAACGATTGTAGTCCGGCACAAGAGATGACCCCGTGGGGGTATCCATCATGTAAAGTATGCACAATAACGCAAAACGCCCGACAATGAGAATTGCAGCAAAAACCAACCAATAAAAGGGAAATGTACGTTTAATCGGTTGTTCTTTTTCGTTTTTACTCATGGTAGCGAAGATAGCATTTTTACGGGTGTTTTTTTGCAGCACTATTTTAAAATGTGTATATTTGCTCATAATCTGCATTACAAATTGTCGGTCCATGAAAATTCTATACGGGAAAATACTTTGTTTACTAATCCTGGCATTCGGATTGACGTCTTGCATGACGGATTCTAGTACATTGTATCCATCTGATGAGTATCCAGACAAAGACGATCTCAAAAAAACAAATCTCCCTATTGTATATGTTCAAACTTCGGACAATAAAGAAATAGACACGAGAAAAGTTTGGAAACAGGCGTCCCTTACCATAGACGGAAAATTTTGTGGCTATGAGGACCTGTCAATAGATGACCTTTTGATCAAGGGTCGGGGAAACACCAGCTGGTCCCTAACTAAAAGACCTTATTCTATTAAGCTCAACTCCAAAACAAAAATTCTTGGAATGAAGGAAGATAAGCATTGGGTTTTGATCGGAAATATGAGCGATAAGACTCTTTTGCGTAATTATTACACGTCTTATCTAGGCAACGAAATTTACAATAGCGTCTGGAACCCTTCTTTCAGGTCTGTCCATCTGATTATTAACGGTACCTACCGCGGGGTATACCTATTGGGTGAAAAAATCACCATTGCTGAAAACCGGGTAGATATTGGCGACATCAGCAAGAAGGGATCCGGCAATGGGGGATTTATCCTTGAGGTAAACCATCGACTTGACGAATTGTTCAATTTTACAACAAACCAAGGTGTCCCCATAAGCCTGAAAGATCCCGATGAAGTTAGTCTTTCTACTCAGAAAGAGATTACATCCATAGTCCAAAGTGCAGAGGACGCTCTCTTCAGCGATAACTTTTCTAGTCAACAAGATGGATGGAGAAAATACCTTGATGAAAATTCTATCATTGACTGGTTTATCGTTAACGAATTCACTAAAAACAATGATGCCGTATTCCACACATCAGTCTTTTTGTACTACAACCCGGCAACCGAAAAATTATATCTAGGACCGAACTGGGATTATGATATTTCTTGCGGCAATATAAACCATAACGACAACAACAATCCAAACGGATGGTGGATAACGAACGCCCCTTGGGTTTCCCGCTTGATTAAAGATTCTCTGTTTGTAGAAAACCTAAATAGGCGATGGGATTCTTCTAAGTCAAAAGTCTATTATTCTATTAACACCTGGATTCCTGCGCAAGCGACATCACTAGAGAACGCGGCCAACATTAATTTCAAGAAATGGAAGATTCTTGGAGAATATTCTTGGCCCAATACAAATGGATTCGAAGAAAGGACTACCTACCAAAGCGAAATCAAATACCTTATAGATTGGTTAAATACAAGGTATGTTTTTTTCGACACCGCTTTAGACGACCTCGTAAATAAGTTCCATATGCAACAACATATGAAACAAGACGTTCTATATAGATAAAAATTTTAATTTAATTTTTTAAATTTCCGTATTTTTAAGCAAAAAGTCAATTTTTGTTGCATAAAGTATTGACTTTCAGATTTTTTTGTTGTATATTTATGATTGATGAAACCGATAGTCGAATATTCCGATTTCCGCCAGTACATGCTGGACTACTACGAGGAGCGCAAGCGCCGTTCCGTTTTTTCATGGCGCGAGTTCTCCAAGATAGCGGGGTTCACCTCGTCTTCTTACATGAAGGTAGTCTGCGACGGTAAGAGCAAGCTCTCCCGTATCGGCGTAGAACGCACGGGAGCTGCCATGGGCCTCGTGGGTTTCGAGATGGAATATTTCCGTGCCATGGTAGAATTCGGTCAGGCGGCCACCGAAGAAAAGAAGAAGGTCGCCTACGAAAACATGCTCGCCATCGCCAAGGTCCACAAGGTCCGCGTGCTTGAAGGCGACCTGTTCGAGTTTTATGATTCCTGGCAGAACCCCGTTGTACGTGAACTTGCCCCGCTGATGCCGGGCGCCACTCCGGGCGAAATCGCCAAAAAATGCTACCCCGAAATTTCGGCGGCAGAAGTCCAGCAGAGTCTGAACTTCCTCACGAAGGCGGGTCTCCTGAAGAAGGCAGGGGACAGCTCCTTTGTACAGGCAGAAACATCCATCACCGGGACGCCGGACGCCACGCGGCTTGCACTCAGGGGAATGCACCGCCAGATGTCCAAGCTTGCCACCCCGGCGCTGGACCTGCCTGTAGAACAGTGCAACTTTAGCGGAGTGACCATGGGAGTGTCCCGCGAAAGTTACGAACGCATCGTGAAGGTGCTGGACGAATGCCGCCGCCAAATTATCGCCATCGCCGCAGACGACAAGGATATCGACCAGGTCTACCGTCTGAACCTCCAACTCTTCCCCTTGACCAAAAACGTGAAGGAGGGCGAAAATGAAAATGCTTAATTTGTCCATGACCTTTACCTTCGCATTCACGCTTGTGGCCTTCTTGGGTGCAGGATGCTCCACAGATGTTGCAGGCACCGCCGAAGAGCAAAATGAACTCGCCGAAGCCGAGTCCTCCAGCTCCACAGGCGAGGAACTGCCTGCCTCAAGTTCAACAATCCAATCCAGCAGTTCCACCAATGTTTTGAGCTCTTCCAGCAACAACGGCCAAACCGTTCCGACGAGCGAACTGGATAAAAATTCACTAAGTTATTACCTGCTGCAGTTCGGCATTACTGACGCTGCTTTCGACAGCAAGGTCTTTGCAAGTACTATCACCTATAGGGAAAACACTTCGGCTCCTCCGCAGAGCAGTACCAATCCGGACCATGATGGTGATACCAAACCCGGAACCATTGCCGAAGCCACGGAATTCGACGGACAGGGATTCCACCCCTTCGTAAAGCAGAACATCGTTGCTCTGGAATACTTCTTCCCCGACGCCTATGAAAAATTCCCGAAACTGATTGACGATATCAAGAACGGCAATGTACAGGAAGGTTGCGGACTCTACATGCTGAATATCTATGCCGACAGCCGATATGCCGGATACATTCTAACAGAAATTAATAGTAACTCCGTCACGGTGATAGACATCAAGGCGGACGCATGCCAGACAGGCGCAAGCGTAAATTACGCACGATTCCTGGTCAGCTACTGCGGAGATCTTGACAGGAATCCAGAAGTTGTACATAAAGTTGTAGAAGTAAACATTTCTAAGGACAAATGCCCACAAGTATCAGGACAAGAGTGGGTTAAGTAAAGACTATTTCTAGATGGCGGTTCAAGCCCGCCATGACGAGAGTACGCCTAATTCCGATATGACCATATCGGAACATGGGGAAAGTTTATAAAAAAAGGAGAAAACTATGAAACAGAAAATTACAACGCTGACCATTTTGGCCACAGCAGCGCTCGCCATCTCACTGACCGCCTGCGATGATAGTTCTAGCGCCCCCTCGGGGGATGATCAGAACGAACCGTCCAGTGAAACCATCACCAGCTCCGAATCGAACGGGAACTCTGCGACCAGTCAAAACGGCAAGCCGTCTGCAGGCAAGGGCAAAAGTTCCTCCTCCACAGAACCAGATGAGCAATGCGACGCCTTAATCCCCCAATGCGGATTCAGCGAACAGGAACTTTGCGAAATGGGGATAAAAACATATTGCAGCACAAGCTCCAGCTCATTCAACATGCCAACCTGTTCCCATCTTACGGACAGCGATTGCCGAATATCAGAAGGTTGCTCCCCTACCCCCTGCAATCCCGGCACTAGGGTTCTCGACTGCGTAACAAACAGTGAATACGTCTGCAAAAGCGGTAGTTGGCAACTTGCCGAAACCTGTGCCAATATTTCTAGCGTAACAGGAAACGACAGGTGGAACTGCGACGAAGACGATTTCACCCTCACGAAAGATTGCGCGGACAACTCCATCACCTATATGTGTGTCAGCAATCGTTGGTTCAAGACTGAAGATTGCGACCCCACCAAGCCCAACTGCGGATACGATGACTACACTCTATGTCTAAAAACCAAACTCAAGAAATATTGCCTCAAAACCGATTGGCTAAACGAATCCTGCAGTTATGGCAAAGACCCCATAAGATGGCTCTATACCTACAATGATCCAGAAGATGATTACCCAAGCGATCAAATACGCTATTCCTGCAACCAAAGTGGCAAATGGGAAGAATTTGTCCAACAATGCGACCCCATGATGGATTGCGGCAACGGCAACAACAAGAGCGACGACCATGGAATATTGCCCGATGGGGCCCCCTGCACAAATGAGGGAGAACAGATGACTGTCAGTGGGTATAACTACCAGTGCATCAGCAAAACCTGGACCAGACTTTAAAAAGGAGAAACACAATGAAACATCTTACAAAAATCGCTTGCAGACTTGCCGCAGCAGCGCTCACCTTTACACTAGCGGCCTGCGATGACAGCAGCAGCGCTAGCGTCAACGGGCCGGACATCGAGGAAAACTCCTCTGAAAGCAACGGCGGCAATGGCTCTGACAACATCGAGAGCTCCGCAACAGCAGAAAGCTCGGCAACAGTCAACAGTTCCGCAACCGCAGAAAGTTCGGCAACCGAAGGCGGTTCATCGGCATCCCATGACGACAATTCCAGTTCTTCCATGGCTATAACATGCCAGGCCCTCACCCTGGAATGCTACTCTGCAGCACAACTTTGCAACAAGGGACTGACGGAGTATTGCGTCAACAGCAGTTCCAGTGGCAAAGAAAAATGCAAGAACGTTTCAAACATAGACGGAGGTTCCTGCCAAGACTATGACACGGTCATAGACTGCGAAACAGGCGCCTATGCCGTATGTCTCAATAACACGTGGGAACTCGCCATCATTGGAGCCTCCTGCCCGACAACAGGCAAGGAAATGACCGTCAATGAAATAAACCTTATCTGCAACGAAGGCTATTGGAAATATAAAAGTACCATCGACAAATGTCCTCCCGGGAGCAGCTGCCAGCCCCCTAACTATGGCTGCCAAACACACCCCATCAACGGGTTTAGCTGCGATGAACGTAACGAGAAGGTTTATGAACTCACTGTAACTACCCGGGGCGCAGGCGACTGCATGTACCAATGCTCCAATGGAAAATACCACGTTGTCATGCCTCCTGTCCCAACAGGAAACTAACCTTCCAAATTATTTCCGCCAGCCTTCCATAATCTTCATGCAACCGGCAAGGAGTTCTGCCGAACGTTCCTTGTCGCCCGTTTCCACGTAGCACCGGAATTCCGGAGCGTTGCCACTTGGGCGCAAGTGCACGATATCGCCGGAATCGAATTCCATGCGGTATCCGTCGGTCTCGTCGATGGAGACGATATCGCCGTGGAAAGGGGCGGGCATGTTGCCATTGGCATCGGGCTTTGCAAAACGACTGGGCTTTGCGGTAAGAGCGCCGAACAGTTTTTGGCCTAGTTTCTGCTCCCGAATTTCGGCAAGTTTTGCCTTTGAAATCTCGGTGGGGAATTCCTTGAGACGGTCGCTGAGCGTAAAACGCCTGGGGAGCTTCTTCAGCAGGTCCACCACGCACATCCTCTCTTCCCTCACACGCACCATCACGGCAAGCATCGGGAGCAAGGCATCGCGGGTAGGGAGCGCCGGGAGGGTGCGGGTTCCGTCTGCAAATTCCCAGGTCAGGTCCGTCTGCAGCAAGAAACCTCCGTTGGCTTCGTAGCCTGCCACAGACACGGACTTGTCAGAGGCGTCCACCAGGCTTTCCATGCCGGCAATCACGTAGGGGCTGCCAATGCGGGTACGGCAAATCTTCTCAAAGCTGCCGGACTTTTCCAGCGACGTATTGCAACTCACCGGAGTTGCAATGCGCTTGATACCAAGCGCCTGGGCAGCGAGGATGCCCAGCACGTCGCCACGTAGCCACATGCCGGTATCGTCCGCCAAGAGCGGCCGGTCGGAATCCCCGTCAGTACTGAAGATGGCGTCCACAAAATCCTTGTGGGCAAAATCCCGGGCCAGCTCTTCGTCTTCTTTACGGATGGCCTCGGTATCTACCGGAATAAAAGTCTCGCTCCTGGCGAAGGGCTTCACGGTGGCGCCCAGGCTTTCCAGGACCTTCACCACAATGTCGCGGCCCACAGCGGAATGCTGGTACACGCCGATGGTAAGCCCCGAAAGGGCCTTGCTCCCGAAAAACGCAGGATAGCGCTTCAGGTAATTCTCCTCGGCTTCCATCTCCACAGCCGGCAACTCCGGTGCCGACTTCAGCATTCCCGCTGCATCAAAAATCGATTCGTCAAAATCTACAGACTGGGAAACAATTCCCTGTTCGTCCTTCTTGGAAATTTCGCCCTGGGGGTGGTTAAACTTTATACCGTTACGGTCGGCAGGAATGTGGCTCCCCGTCACCATGATGGTAGGGAGCGCCTTGTCGATGCCGTACAGCGCAATAGCCGGGCTCGGAATGCGGCCGCAATAGATTACCTTCCAGGCGCTGTCCTCGCCCGCCTTCACAAGGGCCTTCAGAATTCGTTCCGTACTGGGGCGCAAGTCACCTGCGATAGCGATGGTATGTTCACACTTGTAGCTAGTCTCGCAGTACTTGATAAAGGAGCGGGCGTACACATAGCACACACGGTCCGTCATGGCAGTCACCAGGCCACGGGCACCACTGGTACCGAAAGCTACACCGGACTGTTTCATCACCTCTTGCATCGAAACGCTCATATAAACCTCTTGTCGGCAAATAGTATCCTTTTACAAAAATAAAAATCCCAGCCGGATGGCTGGGATAATTATCCGAGTTTACTACTATGATTACTTGGAAAGTTCCTTCAATGCACGGATCTGGGCATTGCGGATCTTCAGGTAAACCTTTGCAGGAAGTTCCTTGTTACCAGAAGCCTTCATCATCGAGTCGTAGTATTCACTATAGTAGTCGTTATAGTAATCTAAGTAGTCGCTATAGTCACCATCGCTAGGAATGACGTAGTCACTATAGTAGTCATCGTAGTCATAGTCATCGTAATAGTAGTCGTAGTCACCATAGTAGTAGCTAGCCTTGCTGGGATCGTACTTAGCGGGGCAGCGAGAGTCTGTTCCGTGGGTCTCAGCAGCAAGCTTCTTCAAACCCTTAAAGAGGCAATCGTTGAAGTCGTCCGCATTGGACTCTTCCATAGAAGAAACGTACTTGTACTTGCCACCTTCGTCATCCTCTACGCCTACCGGGTCATTAAACAAATCAGAATTGTCGTCGCTGCAGTCGCTCTTTGTCACACTGCCTGCTTCATACTGCAATTCGCAGACCTTGGCAGAGAATGCGCCCATATCAACGGACATGGCAATCTTGACCTTGCCGTTGTCATCGTCATAGTCAGCCTTGCTGACCTTCACGGTGATGGGGAATGCATCGTTGCCCACCTCGAAAGTGAGGGAAGACTTACCCTTGGACGTTTCCTTGATGGCCGTTTCCTTGACTTTTCCAGCAAGCCTTCTCGCCGTCTGAACACCCATGGAATCCGCAGTCATGATGCCGAGAGCAAGGGGCACAGTGCAAGCTCCGTTGCTGATGGAGGAATACAGAGAACTGATGAAATAGGAGTTCTTGTAATCGTCGAAATCATAATTTTCGACTTCCCTCTGCTGGGTAATCACCTTGATTTCAGATCCAGAAATCTTCATCGTGACATCCTTAATGCTCTTGTCGCTTACGCATTTAGATTCGTCGAGAGCTTCATTAAGTTCGGCTCTGTCGTCATCATCCAAGTCATTTACGGACTTCTTATTGTTTTTTTCCAGCCACTTTTCACGGACTACACTGCAAGCCTTCTTGCAGGAACTCTTAGCAGTCTGTTGGTTGTAGTAGCAAAGCGTAGAGGTCCACGTTCCATTCAACGATTCATCTCCCTTGCCACCTACATACATCAATCCCGTTGTAGAGAAATCCTTTTTTGAAATAGAACTGTAAATTACAAGCGTATCATCCACGAACTCATACTTCAACTTGGTCGTATCGACTTTCAGGTCCACCGTTTTCCAGCTGAAATCAAGTCCCTTCTGGAAGCAACCTTCAACAGTACGCTGAGTGTAGTACTGGATGGTTCCCTTGGCCTCGTTAATGCTGACCTTGCCGGTCACTTCTGTTGCTTCGCCGCTGCCACCGCCACTAGCGTTGGAACCGGAATCGCTGCTGCTATCGTCACCGCAGGCAAAAAGCATAGCGGCAACAGCAGCCATCATGAGATACTTAAATGATTTCATAGGTTTTTACTCCTCATTCTAGATTTCCATATAAAATAGCTTTTTTTCTTGTCTTTTGCAACAAATTTGAAAAAATATGGTTACATCTATGTGGTATTCAATAGGTTTTTGCCTTTTTCGTGCCTAAATGAGCAATTTTACCGCCTTTTTTCTTTTTTATAGACAGTTAAACTTTTTTTTACTATCTTTGGCCCGAACTAAGTAGAGGAGATTATTATGGCAAAAGCTACTGCAAAAACAACAAAGGCCCCCGCTGCCAAGAAGGCCGCTGTGAAGGCCGCCCCGGCCAAGAAGACCGCCACTAAGGCTGCCGCCCCCAAGGCTGCTGCTCCTAAGGCCGCAAAGCCCGCCGAAAAGAAGGCTGCCGTTAAGGCCCCGGCCAAGAAGGCAGCCGCCCCCAAGGCCTCCAAGAAAGTAACTGTGGTGTTCGAAGCCAACTGCCCCCTGGCCACTACCGTTTCCGTTGCCGGAACCTTCAACAACTGGGCTATCGACAAGGATATGCTCAAGAAAGACAAGAAGACCGGTCTCTGGGTCGGCAAGGTTGCTCTGGACGCCGGCTGCTACGAATATAAGTTCGTTTGCGACGGTCAGTACTGGGACGAAGGCGACAACAAGATCAAGAACGTCTAATCGCGCCTATTGAAATATCGCAAAAACGCTGGGCAATTCGCTCGGCGTTTTTCATTTTGTGTAATACCACCACAAATTCCACATCCCACATTTCACATACCCCGAAGCGAAGCGACCCCGTCCCTTATACCCATTTTCTATATTCCCCCCCATGAATTACACTATCCCTGAAGAAGTTTTTGTGAAGGCTGCCGAACAGTACGGCACCCCCCTCTGGATTTACGACCGCGAAACCATCGAGAAGCGCGTCAAAGAAACCCAGGTTTTCGATACGGTCCGCTTTGCCCAAAAGGCATGCCCGAACCTCTCCATCATTTCGCTTGTACGCAAGCTGGGCGGCGTGGTAGACGCCGTTTCCGCAGGCGAAATCGTCCGCGCCCTCAAGGCAGGCTTCAAGGGTGGCCAGCAGAAAGGCAAGGCTCCCGAGATCGTCTATACCGCCGACATCTTTGACCGTGACGCCCTCGAACTCGTAAAGGAACACAACATCGCGGTGAACGTGGGCTCCCCCGACATGATCCAGCAGCTGGCCGATTTCGGCGTGAAGTCGGAACTGACGCTACGCGTGAACCCGGGCTTTGGCCACGGGCATTCCAGCAAGGTGAACACCGGCGGCCCCTTGAGCAAGCATGGCGTGTGGCACGAGCAGATCAAGGACTGCGTCAAGCTGGCCCAAAATAACGGCATGTGGATCACAGGGCTCCATATGCATATCGGTTCCGGCTCCGACTTCGAGCACCTTTCCCAAGTCTGCGACGCCATGGTAGACGCCAGCCGCCGCCTGGGCAGCCATGTCCGCACCATCAGTGCAGGGGGCGGCCTGCCCATTCCCTACCACGAAGAGGACAAGGGCAACCGCATCGACATGAAGGCCTACTTTGATCTGTGGGACAACGCACGCAAGCGTATCCAGCAGAGCATCGGCCACGAGGTACATCTAGAGGTGGAACCCGGGCGTTACCTGGTGGCCGAGAGCGGCTACCTGATGGCCGAAATCCGCGCCGTGAAAAAGCAGGGCGACAACCTGTTCTACCTACTGGACGCAGGCTTTACCGACCTGGTACGCCCCAGCTTCTACGGCAGCTATCACGGCATTTCCATCATCGCCCGGGACGGTCGCAATCTTGACGAAACGGTAGATGCCATCGTGGCGGGCCCGCTCTGCGAATCCGGTGACGTGTTCACGCAAGAAGAAGGCGGTTTCGTGGTGACCCGCAAGCTCCCGAAGGCCAAGGTGGGCGACCTGCTGATCCTCCATGATGCCGGTGCCTACGGTGCCGCCATGAGCAGCAATTACAACAGCCGCCGCTACGCCGCCGAAACCATGTACACCAAGGGTGAACTGAAGGTTATCCGCGAAAGACAATCGTTCGAACAATTACTGCAAAACGATCGGATTATCGACTTGTAAACGCTCACTTTGTCATGCCCGCCACCGAGCGGGCATCGCCATTTTTATTCGAGATAACAAGTTGTTTAACGAGGCTTCTATCCTAGAATTACTGGCTCAGGGCCAGGCACAGGGCGTCTTCAGCAAGGCGGTGGCAGGGTTCGTTTTACCTGATGGCTCCTATCATACCGTCACTCTGGACACTGACGCAGACACCATCTTCGACATCGCTTCGCTAACCAAGGTCTGCCCCACTTCTACCCTTGCCCTCTGCGCCATTCTGCAGGGCAAGCTAGACGTAGACACCAAGGTCACAGACTTCATTCCGGAACTGCATACCAATTACCGGGACGACATCCGCATTTTCCACCTGCTGACCCACAGCCTGGACTACCGGGTGCCCATGAAGACCCTCCGGACGCTCCCGCCCGAAGGGATTCTCGAGGCCCTGTACAGCTACCAGTTCCAAATTCCACCGGGCAAGGCCTTCAACTACGGAAACCCCGCCAGCGTGCTTCTCGGGATTGTGCTGAACCGCCTCACGGGCAAGTCCCTCCAAAAACTGGGGCGCGAAACCTTCTTTGAGCCTCTGGGCATGGAACGCTCCGGCTGGGATCCGCTGGAACAGTTCCCCAAGGAACAGATCATGCCTACGGAAGAATGCGCATTCCGGGGCCGCACCATCCAGGGCGAAATCCACGACGAGAGCGCCTGGGTCTTGCGGAGGCTTTTCCCGGTGGGTTCCGCTGGCATGTTCAGCACCGTGCCCGACCTGCTCCGCTTTGTAAAGATGGTGCTAAACAACGGTGTCTACGAGGGCCGGACCATCGCGCCGGCCGGACTTCTCGACATGGTCAGCCAAAACGCATTCGCCCCCGAGGTAGGTGCCGAGACGGCCCTAGGCTGGGAACTGAACGCCGAGCGTTTCATGGGCAAGCGCCGCTCCCCGCGCACATTCGGGAAAACCGGCTTCACCGGAGCGAGCATCGTGGCCGACCCCGAGCGGGGAGCCGCAGCGGTTCTGCTCAGCAACTTCACCTGGCCCCACCGAGAACCCAGCGCCGACCGCATCAACCAGTTCAGGGCAGCCCTTTCGGACCTGTTCTTCTCGCAGGTCTAGCCTGGCACCTCTCGCAACCAAAAACAAAAAGGCCCTGCCGAAGCAGAGCCTTTCGAGTGGACGGTACTGGATTTGAACCAGTGACCTCTGCCGTGTGAAAGCAGCGCTCTAAACCAACTGAGCTAACCGTCCAAAGGTGCGAGCAAATATATAAAACAGCTCGGGCCTTGTCAAGGGGCAAGCACTACAGGTACTTGTCCTCGGCGCCACGAAGAATGGTCAAAAATTCTGCCGGAGTCTTTGCCGCAATCAGTTCCTTGCGCACGTTGCCGTCAGCCAAGAGACGGCTCACGGAAGACAGGGCCTTGAGGTGCGGTCCGACAGTGTTGCCGGGGCTCACGATAAGGATCAGCAGGTAGACGGGTTCCCCGTCGAAGGACTCAAAATCCAGGCCCTTCTCGACAGTAGCAGCCACCATGCACATGCGGTCCACGTAGTCGATCTTCGCATGGGGCACGGCAAGTCCGCAACCGATACCCGTGGAACGGGTCTTCTCCCGGTTCCAGACGGCCTCAAAAATTTCGTCGCGATGTTCCAGCTTATAGGCGCTGCAAAGAGTATCCACCAGTTCGTTCAGAATGGCTTCCTTGGTTTCGCAAGGAGAATTGATCAAAATGCAATTATCTACAAACCGTTCAGAAAGTCGCATATCGTTATCCTCTATGTACGAGATAGATATTTAGAAAATTTAGGTCCTTTTTTGCCAAAAAATAAGGATAAAAAAAGGAAAACCGTCAATTAGCGCCCAAAAAAGTGGAAATTTCGAACCTGGAATGGAATTCCGACAGTTTTTCCAAGGCACGAGCCATGACGGGAACCTGGATTTGACCGGGAGCGGCCACCTGGCCTATGGCACCATACGTCAAGTTAGCACCTTCTTTCAAAGACCAAACCCGACTTACCCGTCCAAAATCCCCCATACCAAAAGCAGCGAACATTTCAAACTCATCGGAGAAATTCTGTATAAAATCATACAGGCGGTCGCTGTCCTCTTCGGAATTGCACATAGCCGCAATTTTTAGTCCCGGGGCTCCCAGACGAGAAACATCACGGGCAAAATCCCGCAACTCCATGCTGGTCGGCACCCTTGAAAAATTATGTTGCGAAATAATAAGTTTCACATTTCGCTTGTCGGCAAGAGTCGTTAACGCTTCGTAATTGTACAGACAATCCTGTTCCAAGTCAAGCCAATCCGGTACCTGCTCTGCCGCAAGAATCTTATCCCACAGCGGAAGACGTACGTTTGCAAGACCATCCTGAAAGACGCCTCCATCCCGTTTAAGACGGATCGTGCCTATCTGTAAGGCGTGAGGAGCCAGTCTACGAACCCGGGCCGAAAGGCCTTCCCAGCAAGAAGGTTCAAAGAAATCATACCGAATTTCCAAAGCCGAGCAAACCTGCAAATCCAGGAACACCGGATGTATAGGGTCCGACTCCGCAGCAGTCAAGACCTCTGAATCGATGAGCCCAGCTAAATACTTCTGATTCTTGCCAAACATGCCACAAAAGGTAGCAAAATACCGCATCCTTTTTTCTAAATTATCCGTGTAAATGTAAAGGATTTTCTTATGGCAGACTGCAAAGACAAGGAAGAAAAGGCTACTCCAGAATTTATGAAAAAGGCAGAGGAATACCTCGCCTCCAAAAGAAAGATTTTCCTGTGGGGTGGCGTGGATGACGAGAGCGCCGAGCGCATCGTCAAGGAACTATTGTACCTTGATTCCTTAAACCACGACGACATCTACTTTTTCATCAACAGCCCAGGTGGCGTGATTTCCAGCGGTCTTGCCATCTATGACTGCATGAACGCCATCCAAAGCGACGTGGTGACCGTCTGTTGCGGACAGGCCGCCTCCATGGGGGCCGTACTCCTGACTTCTGGAGCCAAGGGCAAGCGCTACGCTTGGCCCAACGCCCGTATTATGATACACCAGCCCCTCATCCACGGAGAAATCGTGGCTCCCGCAAGCGACATCCAGATTCAAGCCGAAGAAATGCTCCGCATCAGGAACATCACTGGTAAAATTCTGGCCGAGACCTCGGGTCACACCATAGCGGAAATTGATCGCGATACCGAGCGCGACAACTTTATGAGCGCTGAAGAAGCCAAGACCTACGGCCTGGTCGACAAAGTTGAGAGTCTAGTATAATGGGATTTTTTTCTGCCATTAAAAGCGGCCTTGCCAAAACCCGTGACGCCCTAATGGGCGAGCTCAAGGGTATTGTGGGTGCCGGTAAAATCACCGACGAAACCCTAGAAGAGCTTGAAGAACACCTAATCAAGGCGGATGTAGGCGTTGAAGCGGCATTCCTGCTGACCGACGCGCTTCGTGAACAGGCACTTGGCAAGTCACTTACCACCGAACAGGTGCTTGACATTATGCGGAGCGAGGCAGAGCGCCTACTCAAGGACCCTCCTCCCTTCGAGCTCAAGGGCAAGCCACACGTGATTCTGGTCATCGGCGTAAACGGTGCCGGAAAGACAACCACCATCGGCAAGCTCGCCGCCCGTCTAAAGGACGAAGGCAAGAAGGTGATGATCGCCGCCTGCGACACCTTCCGTGCCGCAGCCATTGACCAGCTGGAAACCTGGGCCGAGCGCAGCGGTGCCGAATTCGTGAAGCACCAAGAGGGTTCAGACCCTGCAGCCGTGGCATTTGACGCCTGCAATGCTGCAGTGGCCCGCGGCTGCGACGTAGTGCTTATCGATACCGCCGGACGTCTACACAACAAAGACTACCTGATGGAAGAACTCAAGAAAATCGTCCGCGTCATCAAGAAGGTGAACCCTGACATGCCCCACGACATGTGGCTTGTCATTGACGGCAACACCGGACAGAACACCATCAACCAGACGAAAATCTTCAACCAGAGTTTCCCGCTCACCGGCCTCGTGGTCACCAAGCTCGACGGCACGGCCCGTGGCGGCGCAGTACTCTCGATCGCAAGTTCGCTCCAGATTCCTATCCGCTGGATCGGTATGGGCGAACGCATAGACCAGCTGGTACCGTTCAGCAAGGCCGAATACGTAGAAGGCCTCTTCGAAAACGCCCTGGAAGAAGAGCCAAAATAGACTACCATGGCTAGAATCCCGCGCATCCCGTTGATTCTTGGACTTGTAGTGCTGTTATGCCTGCAGACCGGTTGCGAAAAGAAAAAGAAGTCTGTTGACGAAAAGTTCGTGAGCACCTACACGGAACTGCTGATTGTCGAGCAGATGTACGGCAAGGATACTCCCACAGCAAGGCTAAAGCGCAAAACTATTTTAAATGAAGCCGGCTACAGCAGGGAACAATTCTTCAAAAAAGTAGACGAGGTCCTTGACGACAAGGACATGTGGGTGCCCTTCCAAAAAGCAGTCATTGACCGACTGGATTCCCTGATAGAGCAGGGTAACCAAAAGAACAAGCCACCCAGACGTAGACGCGGGGAGGACTAGCCCATGTTCCGCTCCCTCATCGGCGTCCTTCTCTGCATCACACTTTTATCGGCAACCGTATTTGCCGCCCCGAATTCTGGCAAGGCCCCCGTCGTCCCCCAATCGCTAGTCCAGTGGATAGATTACGACAGCGCTCTTGAAAAGGCCAAAAAAGAACCCAAACTCATTTTCGTGGACATGTATGCCGACTGGTGCATCCCTTGTCGCGCCATGGACAAGAATGTCTACATGGACCCCACGGTAGCATCCATATTGAACAAGAAATTTTACCCCGTCAAGTTGGACGTAGATTCCGAAACTCCAATCCTATGCGACGGCAAGAAGGCCTCGACAAAGAAATGCTTTACCGACGTATGGGAACTGAACGTTCTCCCTTCTTTTGTGCTGGTGGCTCCCAAGGGACTTTCTATATTGACTGTAACAGACTCCATGTCACCCCAGGAAATGCAAATGTTGCTGAACAAGTTCCTGGAAAAAGAGCAAGAGTGGATTGAACGATGAACGAGCAGATTCTTTTCTATTTGCAAATATCCTTCTGGATTCTGCTTTTCCTTTTTATCCACTGCTATGTGCTGTTTCCCATCACCCTCCCTTTTATCAGCGAAATTTTTAAAAGGAAAGCACGTGTAGATGACGAGAGCAGCGAGCTACCCACCGTTTCCATTCTGATTTCCGCCTACAACGAAGAATCTGTTATTGAACGCAAAATCCAGAACCTCCTGGAACTGGATTACCCGAAAGAAAAACTGGAAATTCTCATTGGTGACGACGGCTCTGCCGACAAGACCGCTGAAATCGTGGAACGCTACAAGGACCAGGGCGTCTCCCTCATCAAGGCTCCCCAAAACGCAGGAAAAGCCGCCATGCTGAACCGCCTGCAAAAGCATGCCACCGGCAATATTCTTCTTTTCTGCGACGCCAACACCATGCTTTTCCCCAACGTCGTCCGCAAGCTCACGGACCCGTTCAAGGACAAGAAAATCGGATGCGCCTGCGGCCACCTAATTCTCACCGACAAGAGCGGTTCCGAATTGGGCCGTGGAGAAAGCGCCTATTGGGATCTGGAATCAGAAATCAAGAAATTCGAAGGAATGATGGATTTGCTCATCGGCGGCAATGGAGCCCTTTACGCCATCCGCAAGGAGCTGTACACGGATCTGCCCACCAAGAAGAGCATAATGGACGACTTCTTCGTCACAACGAAAATTTTGCAGAAAGGCTACTACTGTACCTTCATCTCCAGCGCCATAGGCGCAGAGCAGACCTCCAAGGAAACCGCCGGTGAATTTCGCAGAAAGGTCCGCATCGGCCGTGCCAACTTCAACTACATGCTTTCCTATCTTCCGCTGCTCAATCCGTTTAGACCCCTGCGTTGCTACCTGTTTATGTCCCACAAGGTCCTTCGCTGGTTTTCTCCCCACATCATGATTTTGCTGCTCCTCGTGAACATTCCCCTGGCATGGTATTACACTCCTTACCGGATTTCCTTGGGAATCCTGCTTGCGTTCCTGCTAGCAGGGCTATTCAAAATCATCCCCGGGGCATACTATTTCCTTTCTATGAACACGGCCATGTTCAAGGGTTTCCTGCTTTCCTTCGGAAAAGAAAAATCCGGTGGATGGGCACGTGAAGCCCGTAGCGACGAAGAATGAAAAATCTACGCGCCATCTTGATGCCTGTGGCCATTTTGGTCGGAATCCTTTTCCCACAGGCCCATGTGCTATCCCCCTTAATGCCTTTTCTTATCGGGATCATGATGTTCCTCACTTTCGTGACGAAGATCCCGCCACAAACCCATGGCTACACGTTCAAGATAGAGGCCCGTGCTTTTGTCGTAAGCCTGATTCTCATTGCGCTTTTGTGGGCAATAGTTACTTTCTTCGGTCTCCCCCGGGAAGTACTGCTGGGAGGCGCCATCATCGCCCTTTGCCCACCTGCAAATGCGGCACCGGCCATGGCCAAAATGCTGGGAGGTTCGGCAACGCTTGCCTTGAAAATATTCCTGAGCGGGAACCTGATCGCCTGTTTCTCCATCCCGCTGATTTTTGGGTACCTGACCGGTGCCGAGGCAAGCCTTTCCGAAATTGCATTGAAGATATTCAATTCCATCCAGCCCATCATCAGCATTCCGCTGGCCTTTGCGCTAGGGCTTAGGGCCTTTTACCCGGAACTGGCCGACAAGGCCTCAAAGTTCCAGAAATACACCATGGTGGTATGGACCTTCTCCGTTTTCGTCATTCTGTCCAAGGCCAGTTTCGATATTCGCGAAATGGGATTCTCCGACCTGTGGAACAGCGGAAAACTCCCCTGGATGGCGGGAATCTCCTTGGCTCTTTGCATTTTGCTGTTCTGGCTGGGTTGGTTCTGCGAACGGAACCGCAGACCCATCGAAGGCTCCCAAAGCATGGGGCAAAAGAACACCACGCTGGTCATCTGGATTTCAACGCTGTACGCAGGCCCGGTGGTGGCTCTCGCCCCCACCTGCTACGTTGTCTGGCAGAACCTGGTACTCAGCTGGATGAGCCGGAAAAAATCCTAGCGGATCCGTACCGTGCGGAACTGATTTTCCATACGGACCACGTAATTACCAGCCTTCGGAAGATCCACGTGACTAGATCCGCTCTGGGCGACACCCTGGGCAACTAGGCTACCCTGCATATCGTAGACCATCCATTTGGCACCAGCCTTCACACAGGAAATATCCAGAGAACGTCCCTGAACAGCTACCGAGAAGGCGCTCAGGCGATTCACCCCGGCATAGAGGGCCGAAGACGACGCCGACTCCCAATAAGGATACAGAATCAATCCTGCGTTCACGGAATAATTGGCACCCAGGTCGTATTTCTTCGGGCCACCATCTTCGGTAGACCAGCCCTTCTGAACATACCCCTCCCGTGTATAGGAGGCTCCCTTGAGCTTAAGAGGTTCATCAAACTTCTTTTCATCCGCCGCTACGACTTCTCTTCCGAACGCGCCGGCCATATAGATTATAGTGTATGTCCGAATCTTCCACTTTGCATAGAACTTCTTGTCTCCGCTGGATCCCCTAATAACCCGCGTTGCAGACTTACTGAACTTCTTGTCGTAATACCACCCTTCAAAGATATAGCCTTTTTTGGTCGGCGCTTTCAGCTTAATGGTTGCAGTTTCAATAGTGTAAGACTCCGGATTACCCTTATTGTTGGTTCCTCCATCTAGTTCATAGGTAATGGTGTATTTCTTGGGAGTCCACTTGGCAAAAGCAGCCTTGCTTTCTTCAATGGCCGCAGTAAAGTCAAACTTTGTGGCAAGACTCCTTTCAGCATACCATCCTTCAAAAGTGTAACCTTCAGCAACGGGATCTGTGGGCTTAGCAACCGTCTCACCCTCTAGAACCGTTACAAAAGTTGTCCCGTATCCGAGAGTATTGAATGTCACCGTGAAAGTGGGAACCTCTGTCCAAACCGCATAGAAGGTCGTCGCCGCCGACGCATTTCCAAGAGTTGCAGGCTCTGTAGCGTCAGCCGCAGCACCCCAACCGGCAAAATAATATTTCTTCCCACCATCAGTGTAAGTGGTCGGTAGTTCAATACCATCAATGTCTATGGCAGCTCCCTTGGCCACATTTTTCTTTTTAGTCGCAGTCCCATCCGTGAACTCGCCACCATTGGCGTCAAACGTGATTTCCAACATGGGCATCCAATAGGCATATACCGTCGCAGAAGATACCACTGTTCCCAAATCTGCAACAGGTTCAGTCGCATCGGGAGTCAGAGCCCACCCACCAAAAATAGTGTCGCCGCGAACAGGAATCGCAATTTCATCTGCGGTAATCTGTTCTCCCGGCTTCAAATATTTAACCGTCTGCGCATCCTCAGGGAAAGAGCCACCATTAGCATCAAAGTAAATACCATAAACCAACCCATCATTGTTATCACGAGTTATTCCATTAAGCACAATATGTACATCGCCAACGCTCCAAGCGCCATCCTTGGTACATACATTGTCCTTTATTTCTCCACCATTCAGATTACAGACCACCTTGGAAGAATTAACATTCTTCACACTTGAAAAAGTTCCTTCCACAGTTAAGGTATCCGTCTGCTTTCCTATGCCCGCGGTGATGACATCGGTATCATAGTAGACTCTTGAAACCGCTAATTCACCAGCTTCAAAGAATCCGACAACACCACCAGCTACACCATCTCCGCTATTGATGATGATATTTCCGTCGTATGCGCATGCGTCAATAGTTGCTTTCCCTCCTTTACGGGCATAGCCGGCAATGCCGCCCACATAAGACTCATTACCGCTCACCAAGACATCAACCGTGCTGAGGCTATTTGTAATATTTCCTGTCCATATGTTACCGACGAGGCCACCGATACCATTGCCACGACCACTGGTAAGGACCTTTCCAGACACATAACAGTTATCGACAGTTCCGCTCTTTTGGAATGCAGCAACGGGGCCCACAGAAACCGGATTATCTTCGTTACCACCAACGCCCTTGCTGGCAGACGCCTCAATATTCACATCAATCAAATTCAGGTTCTTGACGGTTCCGCCATTGAGTACGCCGATAAGGCCTACATTCTGTGCGTTACACATGGGCTTGTCCGCAGCACAGAATTCATTGGGGATCTTGCCAATTTCGTCTGAATTCATATACAAGTTGGAAATGGCAAACCCGTTACCGTCAAAAATTCCGCCGAAGGTTACTTCAGCGGAGCCTGCAGCAATGGGCACGAACAGCTTACCACCCATATCGAGAGACGCCATCAGCTTGGCGTTGATGGCGGAACTGCCTTTGACTGCGTTCACGGAATCCCTAAACCAGGCCAGGTTGGCTTCGTTCTCGATAAGGTAGTACTCCTTCTTATCGATGGTTGCCGTAGCAGGCTTCTTGCTAGATGTTCCATCCCAAGCGGCAAAAGACATGCCTACCCCCGCTATGAAAAACAGCAGGGCAAAAACAGTTGTCAGCGAACAAGAGGATTTCTGCATAAACCGCTCCTTTTTTCGTATCTATTCACACCTGCAATATTTGCATATTGCAACGGCACTTTAACTGAAAATAATCAAAAAAAAGGAAAAAAATGCGGCAACGGCTAAAAAATACGCATATTGTCACATTTTGAAGGCTTCAGTTTACACTATTCTAACTTGGAGTATCGCCAGATTCCCGCATGCGGCGGCGGGCACGAGAACCGGGGCGGTTACGACGGCGCTTGCCCTTGTGGAGATTTTCGCCATTCTGTTGTGGAACAGGTGGGTTCGACGCCTTTTTAGGCGGGTTAGAGCCACCGCGAGATTCGCTTTTCGGCGGACGAGACTCATTTTTCGGCTGGCGGGGCTGTTGATGGAAGCGACCCCGGGCGTTCCTCATCTCGCTTTCGGGAGTTTCCTTCTGCGGAGGCGGCAGTTTCTCGAAGATGGCCTTGTCCCCTTCGGGAATCTTTATCTTGGTCAGCTTTTCAATGGCGCGCAAGTCCTGCTCCTCGTCGGGGGCGCAGAACGAGATGGCGATACCATCCTTGCCGGCCCGGGCCGTACGGCCTATGCGGTGCACGAAAGTCTCGGGAACATCGGGCAAGTCGTAGTTGAACACGTGACTCACATCGTCCACGTCGATTCCGCGGGCGGCGATGTCGGTAGCCACCAGCACGCGGATCTTCTCGTCCTTGAAGTTCTTCAGGGCCTCTTGCCTGCGGGTCTGGCTCTTGTTGCCGTGAATGGCGGCACACTTGATGCCCGCCTTTTCCAGCACACGGGTAATCTTGTCGGCGCCATGCTTGGTGCGGCTGAACACCAGCACCTTTTTCATCTCGGTATGCTCAAGCAAAAGTTCCTTCAGGAGCGCACCCTTGCGGCGCTTATCGATGCGGTACAGTTCCTGACGGATGCGCTCGATGGGCGTACTCTGGGGCGCAACCTCTACCCTCACCGGATTCGGGCGTAAAATAGTGGCAGCCAGCTTGGTAATGTCATCGGGCATGGTGGCGCTAAAGAACAGGTTCTGGCGCTTTTGCGGGAGCAGAGCCACCACTTTGCGGATATCATGGATGAATCCCATGTCCAGCATACGGTCGGCCTCGTCCAGCACAAAGAATTCCAGGGCTTTTAGGGAAACGGCCTTCTGTCCGATAAGGTCCAGCAGGCGACCCGGCGTGGCCACAAGCACATCCACACCTCGAATCAGGCTGTTCTTCTGGGAAGCATCCCCTACACCGCCAAAGATGCAGGTGGTAGAAATAGCCGTAAATTGGGCATACTGCTTAAAACAATCCGCCACCTGAATGGCCAGCTCACGGGTAGGGAGCAGAATCAAGGCACGGCAGGTCTTGGGCGCACGGAACTTTCCAGAATCCAGAAGGAGCTGCAAAATAGGCAGGGCGAATGCCGCCGTCTTTCCCGTTCCCGTCTGGGCGATTCCAAGCAGGTCCTTGCCCTCGAGCAAGCTGGGGATGGACTGTTCCTGGATGGGGGTGGGCTGTTCGTAGCCTACGGCACGGACCGCACGCTGCAAGGGGTTCGCCAGGGGGAGTTCAGAAAAAAGCATAGGGCTAAATGTAGAAAAAAACGCCGCCAGTATTCAACACGCTAAAATTCCACCTTGGCGAGCACACTGATATTACGACCCTTTTCGGGCATTACGGATTTGAGGCGAGACAGGTGATTGCGTACATCGGCGTCTAGCAGGTTGTCGCCGCGGAATACGAGGCTGTAATGGGCGAGAGCGAGTTCCCAGCGGAATTCTAGTGACACTCCGAAGGTGATGTAACCTGGAGTGCGTTCCTCGTACTTGTCCACCTTATGTTGGGGGAGGGCGAAGTCCGCGTGCATTCCGGTGCGTACATATTCCCAAAGGTAGGCGAGTTCTCCGTGGAATTTGAGGGGCGGAATTTGTGGCATACCGCTCCATCGATGACCGCTCCATTTGCTGTTGCGGTAAAAGCCACGGACGTAGCTAGCAGAAGTGACGGCACGGAAGCCCTGCTCCGCTGCAGTTTCTACAGAGGCGCTTGCGCCGTAGAGCAGGGCTTCGTCACCCCGCACTTCGTAGATGGGGAGTAGCTGTGACCAGTTGGTGTCTCCGGTGGCGCGCGGGGCGAGGTGGTTCAGGAACCACGTGCCGTAAGCGGAAGTGCGTACATTCAGGTAATCGCCGTAAGCGCGGTATTCAAGCTCGCCGCCGTAACCGCTTTCGGCATCCAGCTTGTGATTGCCCCGTTCGTAGGTGTAGGCGGCCAAGTGCGGCCCCTGATTGTAAAGTTCTTCGATAGTGGGCGCCCGTGTGGTCCTGAATACATCTAGTGTCAAGAATTTTCCCACACCGACGCGCTGCGAAAATTCCACGTCAAATGCCCACAAACCGAAATTGCGGTCTTCGATGACCTCCTTGTCAGCCACCACGCTTTCGTGGGGCCTAAAGAAGGCGCCGCCCAGTCTTGCAGCAAAAGTAATCTCTAGCCCACGCCAACCACTCGTACTTGCCACCGCAAATGCGGAGGCTGCGTAGGACTGAGTCGGTGGCGTGAATACGTAACCGCCCATTTCGATCCAGCGGCGTTCCAGTTCCGTACCTAGGTGAATTCCAAAAAGGGGACCGAGACTTGCCAGGAGTTTTTCTAGGCGCAAGTTCTCCTGATTAACAGCAAACTCGGCCCCCACCGCCCCCTTCTTTCCTTCAAATTCCTTATGATGATAACGATTGACGCGAAGCGTGACATCTAGGGTGTCGCGGGCGTCATTGGCCGGCACGTAAAGCCCCCTCAGCGTCAAGTCGCGTTTCCACATTTCTATGTCCACACCATTGGGGTGCCCGCCAATAAATCCGCCGGGAATCCCGTAGTCGCTATTGAACCAGCGGTAAGAGGCTCCAAATCGGAAACGCCCCAAGGCATAGTCCGCGCCCACGGCGCCGCTCCCGTTTTCAATATCTGTATTTTTCAGCGTGCCATCGGGCGTTTCCATGTCGCCCATGCGGCGGGCTGAAAGTTCTCCTTTGAGTGATGCGCCTGCAACTTGCGTATTGACGCCTACCGCTGTTGCATAACCTGGCTGCGCGCTTTCGAGATAGTCTGCGATATAACCATGAAAGAGTGAATCGTCAAAGGGAATATCCCTGCGCTCCACTTGCACCACGCCGCCTGCGGCAGAAAACGAATGCGCCAAAATATACGGGCCTCGCAAGACGCGAAGTCGGTGCGCGGTTAGAACTTCTGATGCGACGGCGTGATCGGGCGATGTGGCACTCATGTCTCCACAAAATGCTCCGTCTTCCGTGATTTCTACATGGCTCCCCGAAAGTCCCTTGATAACGGGGCGCGCGGCGGCGGGACCCATGGAACGGATGGCTACGTCGGGTTCGTTTTTAATAGTCTCTGCGATAGTCGTTGAAATCTCGCGTTCAAGCTTGTCGCCTTTCAAATCATCATCTTCGCGGAGTCCATCCAAAATCGCTTGGGTGGGGCCTTCCGCCTGCACCACTGAACTTCCCAAATCTTGAACGAAGTCCTGCGTCGGTTCCTGTGCAAAAGGAAGATGAAGGAAGCCCCCTAAAAGGAGGCTCCCCATGGCAGCCCTAATAAGGCTAATCTTCATCTTCGTCTTCCTGGAACGGGCATTCTTCGGCATTCAAGACCTTATCTACGATGACCTTGATTTCCGGCGTGCGTGCGTCGGCGTGATCATGATGGTTCACCTTCAGAATCAAGGTGGTCATGCCTTCCTTGACACCCTTCAGGTGGAAACCCCAGCCGCCTTCCCATTCAATGTCGAGAATCTTTTCGTCGCCCACGGTCCAGCCGAGGGAATGTTCGTCATCCTTAGGGCCCGAGACTTCTTTTTTGTCGGAGTCCAGGAACTTGATGTTCAAATGTTCGCTCAGGCAATTTGCATTCACGTGAAGTTCCTTGTGGCCTTCATCGACCTTGCCGCGGTATACGCTATAGGCAAGGGAATAGTCTGGCCAATAAAGGTTCCAGCCTTCCACTTCGAAATGTTCGTGCTGGTCGGTGGATGCACTGTTGCTGTCGCCGCATGCGGCAAAGAATACGCTGAGGATAATGCCCAAAAAGGCGAAGGAAAGAGTCTTGATAAATTTCATTTTTTCTCTCGTTTGAATACAACAATCCTGTCCGCGAAAGACATGCGGAACGCACGTAAAAAATGCGGACGATACTCCAAAACACCTGGCGAATATTCGCGAGGCAAAAAACAGGATGTTGCGGATAAAGTTTTAACGGATTATGTCGAGAGGATAGGAGGGGCGCGGGGCCTCGAAAAATGGAACTGCGGGTTCGTCCTGAAAACGCGAATTTCGCTTACCAGTTCACCGATAACCACCAAAAATACGGCTACATCGGGGACGTTGCCGTTAAAGTCGAGACCATTCTGTACCAGCGCGCAGACCGGGCAATCGTCATGCTCGTCAAAGTCATCGTGATGGTGCTGGGCGATTGAAAGCAGGCCCGCCACCACCAAAACAACGATTATGGTCTTCCAGAACTTCACTAAATAATCCAGTCAAAAAAGAAATTATTTTTCGGCCTGCATTTCCGCATTGCGGACTATCGGGTACGAGGCTCCATCCACTTCTTCAAGGTAGTCGAAATAGCCTGTAATCATTATTTCTGCACCTTCGGCGGGGTATTCTTTCGGAAACTTACGGGGTTTTGCCAATTCAAAGGCGAGCCCCTGCGAACAACAGGCGAGAGCGTCTTGAATCACGCAACCGTAAAATCGCCGTTTGGATTCGTCATCGTAGTAGCTCGAAAAAACACCCTTCATCTTGATGTACTTTCCAATGTACTTTTGTGGATACATCACCATCTGGTAAACTTGCCCGTAGACCATGGTTCCGCTCATACGCGAAAGGTCGATGTCGAATTTCTTTTTACCGCCAGGTTCCCCTGCAAACAAGGTGGCAAAGGCAAGTAAAACAGCAAGAAGGACTTTAGGCAACTTATACTCCCCTTCCCTGAATCAGGCTAATCGAATAGAAGAGGCCAAAAGCCACAATATCTGCAGCCACAATAGTTGAACCCACGGGCGTACCTGCAAGGATTGCCACAACGATTCCGATAAGCGAGCATACAACCGAGATGATGGCCGAGGCGACCGTTACCGCAAAGAAGCTCTTGAAAACGCGCATGGCCGAAAGTGACGGGAACACCACCAAGGCAGACACCAGGAGGGCTCCCACCAGGTTCATGGCCAGCACTATGATGACGGCCACGATGACTGCAATCAGCAAGTTGAAAAGGGTCGTGTTGACGCCGGTGGCCTGTGCAAAATTTTCGTCAAAGGTAATGGCGAAAATCTTGTGGTAGAAAAGGATGAAAACGGCGAGAACCGCAATTGAGAGCGCTATACACAGATAGACTTCTTCTACCCGGAGCGTCAAAATCGAAGTAGAGCCGAAAAGGGTCGTGCAAACGTCACCCGAAATATTCGCCGAAGTAGAGAATACGTTCATCAGCAAGTAACCGATGGCAAGTGCACCCACCGAAACCATCGCGATGGCCGCATCGCCCTTGATGCGGGCGTTCTTGCCCGTACAAAGCAAAAGTACGGCCACAGCCACCGTTACCGGCAAGACGAGCAGCATATTATTCGTAATCTTGAGAACGGCTGCAATGGAAAGCGCCCCGAAAGCTACATGGGAAAGGCCGTCCCCGATGTAGGAGTAACGCTTGAGTACCAAGGTCACGCCCAGCAGTGACGAACAAAGCGACACGAGAACGCCCACGATAATCGCATAGCGCACGAATGGGAAATCCAAGTAGAACGAAAGTTTTTCTAAAAGTTCCGGCATGATTATTTCCCCTTCGCCGATATGGTGTTAAAGTCCAGCACGCGGGTAGCGTCATCCAAGGCAGTATCCACATCGTGGGTGACCATGACGACAGTCATTCCCTTCTGGTGCAAATCTTCAATAATGCGGTACATGGTTTCCGTCGATTCCGGATCGAGACCCGTTACCGGTTCATCGAGAAGCAGCAGGCGCTCAGCGGCGCACAGGGCCCTCGCTAAAAGCACACGCTGCTTCTGGCCCCCCGAAAGCTCGCGGAAGCAAGATTTCGCGAGGCTTTCGGTACGGGTTAGCGCCATGCATTCCATGGCGCGATCCCGGTGCGCCTTTCTGTAGAAGGGCAACAGGCGGTGCTTTCCCTGAAATGCCGACAGTACGATTTCTTCCACCGAAGCCGGGAAATCCTTCTGCACCACCGTCATTTGCGGCAGGTAGCCGATCTGGTTTCGGCTAAGGCCATCGCAAAGTTCAATGATGCCCGATTTCGGCTTGAGAAGGCCCGCGATCCCTCTCAAGAAGGTCGTCTTTCCAGAACCGTTGCGGCCCACGATGCACAGGTATTCCCCTGCGTTGATATCGTAGTCCATGTCGCGGACCAAATCCTTGTTCCCGTAACCGAGTGTCAGCTGGCGACATTTGATAAGAGGTATCGTGTTGCTCATAATTTACTTCAAGGCCTTTTTCAAAATTTCAAGGTTCGACTGCATCATCGAAAGGTAATCCGCGCCAGCTTGCATTTGGGCATCCGTCACCGACTGCATCGAATTCAGTTTGAGAACCTGAGCATCCTTCGATTTCTTGCTGGCATCAAGAATCGCGCGGGCAATCTTGCCGTTACTGCCGTCAATCGTGAAAATGGCGGGGAGTGCGAGAGAATCCATCTTGCCTGCCAAGAAAGCTACCGTCTCAAAGCTTGCTTCGCTTTCGGCGGAGCAACCCACAAACGCGGCAAAATACTTAATACCATAATCATCCACCAGATAACGGAACGGGAAACGGTCACCGAACAGGATTGTCTTGAACGAGGCGCTATCTACCATTGCGCGGTACTGGGCGTCCAAGGCGCTGATCCTTGCAATGTAAAGAGCCGCATTCATGTGGTATTCCGCGGCATGGGCCGTATCCAGCTTCGCAACCGCTTCAGCAAGTTGCCTTACCAGTATTTCAGCGTTCTTCAGCGAAAGCCAGACATGCTCATCGTTTTCAACTTCTTCGGCTTCTTCACCATGCTCTTCGGCATGCTCGTGCTCATGTTCTTCGGCATGTTCATGCTCGTGTTCCATGCCCTCCACGACTTCTTCCTCCTTCACGCGGTCGCCAAGCAGTTCCATCAAGTTCAGCGCCACACGGCCCGCCTTGGGCGTAGCGGCCAGAGCCTTAGCCACCCACTGATCGGATTCCCCGCCCACATACACCACCACGTCGGCATTTGCAATCGTCGCGATATCCTTCGCCGACGGATTAAAACTATGCAGATCCATGCCATTCTTCACCAACAGCACCAGGTCAAGCGAATCTACACGAGCGCCGAGGATTTCTTTAACCCAGGCGTATTCCGGGTAGATGGTGGTCACTACGGAAAGTTTCTTGCCTTTTGCAGTATCAACCTTTTCGGTGTCGTTACAGCCAACAAAAAAGATTGTAAAAAGGACAAGGCTCAAAGCGCCAAAAATCCATCCAAACTTTTTAACATTCTTCATCATAATCTTCCTCATCACAAATCACACACTACACATTCTTTTGGCAGGCGGCACAACACCCCTTCAGCACGGACTGTTGTTCATCAAGCACAAACCCGCTAAGTACTTCAACGGAGTGGGTCAGGATTTTCAGGGCGGGGCCTTCCAGGTGAAAGAACTTGCCGCAATTTTTGCAAACCATGTGCATTTTCTCCTGACATTTTCCAGGGCCCGTATAACGGTATTGCAGCTCCTTGTTCTCATCGGCACCCACCACCTGAACGCTCCCCGACTTCTCTAAGCGAGAAAGATTCCTGTAAATCGTGCTTAAGGAAATAGAAGGGAGCTTCTTCGCTACCTCCGAAGCCTTGAAAACCCTGTCCGGGTTCCCCGCCATAAAGTCCAGGATCATCTGGCGCGTTTGGGTCTTGTATTCCATATCCGACCACCACCTTAGGTCTAAAATTGCGAATCGTTCGCAAATTTAGCAAAAAGACCGGAATAAAGATTGCGTATCTATGCAAAATAGGGTATATTCAAGGGTATATCGATAAGGAGGGGCTAAACAATGAATAAAACCAAATGGATAATTTTGGCAATCATTGTTCTTATGGTTAGCGGGACTATCCTAATAAAAATGTCGAAGTCCTCACAGTCACCCGTCAATAGCGATAGCCAAGAAATACAACAGGCCACTAAAGTGGCAGATGAATTCCCCGGATTTAGGACGGTTCAAATCGGAGACCGAACCTGGATGGCGGAAAACCTGAATGTAAAAACGGATAGCAGTTGGTGTTACGACAATGATGAGGCTAACTGTAAAAAATACGGGCGCCTCTACACTTTTCGCGAAGCCCGAAAAGTCTGCCCATCAGGGTGGCATTTGGCCAACCTTAGGGACGAAAAAGATTTAATGCGTGCATTGAAAGAGCCAGATAGAGAAAAAAGGGGCATTAAACTTGCATCCAAGACATGGGGAGTAAGTAAACTCATTCATAACAATACCGTCGATACCGTGTATTACGGGACCGATGACTTGGGCTTCTCTTTTTTACCAGGGGGCATTTCATGGAAAATGGGAGGCGCGTTTAAAGGTATTGGAGAAGAGTCTGCAATATGGATTGATTCTTATATTAGCAAAAACATAGCGGTCACTTTACAGATATACGAACACGAATACACCCTAAGCTCAGAGCATACAAAAGATCACGGCCTGTATGTTAGGTGCGTAAAAAATTATGATCTTGATTGCAATAAGGGAAACATCGCGAAAAATCTAAATGACGAATTCATAGACCCAACGACGGTGGTAAAAGAAACATTTCATGACACAAGAGACAATAGCACTTACAAGATTGTAACTATAGGTAAGCAAACATGGTTTGCAGAGAATCTCCACTACAATACCGGGGCGCCATGTGCAGAAAGAAACGATGAAGATTGTAGAAAATACGGGAGGGCGTATACATGGTACGATGCAATGGACGCCTGTCCACCAGGCTGGCGTTTACCACTCAAGGAAGAATTTAAAAATCTGGAAATTGCGTCGGGAGATCCTAAAAAACTACAGTCAACAAGCGAATGGGGTGTTTGGAAGGGTGTAGACCAAAACAGCACCGACGATTACGGGATGTCGATTTATCCCGTAACAAACGAAGGTTTAGGGCCCTACGCAGAATTTTGGACAATGTCAAGCAAACGACAAAAATATGACAAGGCTTATCGAATTACCGTCAGAAGCGGTTTAAGCGGATACGACAATTCAAGCGATCAATACAACCCAGTTCGTTGTATTAAAGACAATACGCCTAGCAGTTCTCCATAAAAAGCGAGACTACTTCTGCAGATTCAGGCTGGCGTTGGCAGCGCCGTACAGGCTGATGCTGTAATCCTTGATGATGTACACCGGGATCTTGTTCAAAAGCGGACGAATGTTCGGGTTGTAGTTCTTCTCGAAGTACTTCATGAACAGGTTGTCACGCTCCAGCCAGCGCAGGTCCTTCTGCACCGTACCGCCAGCCAGGTAGAAACCGCCCAGAGGCAGGAACAGCGTGGCGGCATCGCTTGCGAAGCGGGCAAGCATCTTCACGAACAGGCGCATCATCTCGGCTGCCACCGGATCGGTATCGCTTGCGCGGCTGATGTACTTGGGGCGATCGTTGGGTTCGGTTTCCTCAATCTTCTTGAAAGCCTCATTATCGGGAACGCCGCGGGTCTCCTTCCACCATTCGTACATGTTGCGGAGTCCCATGCCAGAGACCAGCGGTTCCACGCCAGGGACCATGCCGATCTTCTTTTCCATGTAGTCGTGGAATTCCTGGGAGTCCTTATCAAAGGGGGCGAAGGTGGAGTGTCCGCCTTCCGAAGAAGCGGGGATGTACTTCTCGCCGTCAAAAGCGAGGAAGCCAACGCCCATGCCGGTACCCGGACCGATAACCGCCTTGGTGGCCTTCTGCGGAGCGGGCTGGCTACCGTCGGTATGGGTCAGCTTGAAAATCTGCTTGGGGTCGTCCACGTCGAGGGTGGGGATGCCGTAGCTGATGGCCATGAAGTCGTTGATGACAAGGGTCGGGATTCCCGTCGCGGCACTAAGGGCATCGCCATCCACGCTCCACGGGAGGTTGGTCATCACACACTTGTTGTTCGCCACTGGGCCCGCGGCGCTAATGCACACGTGGCTGGGCTTCAGGTCGGCATTGTTCTCCGCCGCAATCCGAAGCGTCTCGCGGATGGGGGCTTCCAGACCGTCAATATCCTTGGAGGGGCACACCGTCTCGAGGATCAGCGTGAACTTGCCGTCTTTGTAGCCCACCAGGCCAAGGTTCGTGTTGGTGCCACCAATATCGCCTGCCAAAACCAGGCGATCAAACTTTGCATCGGGATTAAGCCATTTGATTTCCATGATAAAACTCCGGGTTATACGTGAGGAATATAGGAATTGTTTTGATTTTCTACATTTCTCGCGATGAAAAACAGCACCGCCATCTGGCACATATTGGCCGTTGCCACCGTAATCTTCTGGGGCACGAGCTTCGTGAGTACCAAGGTCCTGCTGACCCACGGTTTTTCGGCGGTACAGGTGTTCTTTATCCGGTTCGTGTTCACCTACCTGCTGTTGCTGGCCGTAAACCACAAGAAAATCCTGGCGCAAAACTTCAAGGACGAGTTTTTGCTGTTCATCAGCGGCATCACCGGCGGTACGCTGTACTTTTGGGCGGAAAACACGGCCCTCACCCTGTCGCCATCTTCTAACGTGTCCCTCATCGTCTGCACCAACCCGCTGCTCATCATGATTTTTGGAGGGCTCCTGTTCAAAAGCGAACGGCTCAAGTCCAGACAAATCCTGGGTTCCATGCTGACCTTCGTAGGGATGGTGCTGGTGGTCCTCAACGGCAAGTTCATATTGAAACTTTCACCCCTGGGGGATTTTCTCGCCTTTGTGGCGGCCATTCTCTGGACCATCTACTCCCTGAGCCTCAAGCCCTTCAAGGCACGGTACAGCACCCTGTTCATCACCCGGAAAATTTTCTTCTACAGCATTGCCAGTTCCCTCCCCCTCATGGCTGCAGAACACCTGCAAGGGCGTTTCATTCCTTGGGAAAACTTTGCCGAACCCGTGGTGGCGTTTAACTTTTTGTGCCTCGCCATATTCTCTTCGCTACTGGGCTATGTGGCGTGGAATACCGTCCTCGAAAAACTGGGTACGGTCCTGGCCAGCAACTATGTCTACGCCCTGCCCCTGGTGACCATCGTCACCGCCATGATTACCATCGGGGAACACATCTCTCCTGTGGCCTGGGCAGGAGCCGCCACCATCATCCTGGGCATGGCCATCGCGGAGTACAAGGGCAGGCATTAACTTACCCAATTCTTACGAACCAGCCTGTTTTGGACAATATGTCCACATTGTAAACAAAACCGGCCTACGGATTTTCGCCGGTTCAAGTTATATTTACTACGGGATAACAACAAAAAAGGATTGAGTATGAATATCTTGAAAAAGACCGCCGTGTTTGGCTTGGCCATTGTGGCCAGCGGCTCCATGGCCCTTGCGGCAAACCTTCCCAAGTCAGCTACGCTGGTAAGCAAGATGGGAATGGGTTTCAACATCGGCAACACACTAGAAGTTCCTGCCAACCAGGGCGGCCCTACCGCCTGGGGCAACCCTATGCCGAGCCAGGCCTACGTTGATTCTATCAAGGCCGCAGGCTTTAATACGGTCCGTCTGCCCACGGCCTGGTATTCCCACGTCGTCAGCGGTAAAGTCAACAAGGGCTGGATCGATACGGTGCAGACCATCGTGGACATGTGCATCAAGGACGGCCTCTACGTAGTGCTCAACAGCCACTGGGATACCGGCTGGCTCGAAGACAAGGTTTTCCCGGCAGACTCCGCCACCGTCATCAAAAACCAGAAGGCCATCTGGGGTCACCTGGCCAACCGTTTCAAGGACTACGACGAGCACCTGATTTTTGCTAGCGCCAACGAGCCCGGCGTAAACGACCCGTGGAACGGCGGTGCCGACAACGGCCAGCAAGCGTTTGATGCCGCACGTATGCAGATTTTGCAGCGTTACCATCAGGTCATGATCGACGAAGTCCGCAAATCCGGCGGAAACAACGCCACCCGTACCGTCGTTTTTCAGATGCCCCGTACCGAAATCGACAAGTACCAACTTTTGAGCCAGTACTACCCGAAGGACCCCGCAGGTGATGGCTACACCATGGCTGAAGCCCACTTCTACCCCTACCAGTTCTCGCTGATGAAGGCCGATGAAAGCTGGGGCAAGATGTTCTACTTCTGGGAAGATGAGACCACGGGAGATGCAAGCCGCACCTGCGCCAACGATGCTCTCGGCTCCAAGAAGTCTATCGAAACCCAGCTCGGCAAGCTGAAAACAGCCTTCGTAGACAAGGGCATTCCCGTAATCATCGGTGAAATGGGCGCCCAGAAGCGCCTGACCCTCGAAGGCCAGGATCTGGAAAAGCACCTGCTTGCCCGCGCCGCCTGGTACGGCTATGTCGCCAAGATTGCCAAGGCAGACGGAATCGTTCCTATCATCTGGGATACCGGCGCCGAGGACAACCTGAACATGACCGTTATCCGCCGCCAGAAAAACGTAGACTACACTATTTTTGACTATGAAGTCCTGAACGCCATGCGTGCAGAATACGGTTTGAGCGCCCTGGACGGAAACTCTATCGATGCAAAGGTGGAAGCAAGTATCTCCACGGATAACAAGTCCAGCATTGCATTCTTCAGGACCCCGAGTTCCGCTTCGGCAAATACCATGCTCCGTATCAACAATAACATCAAGGACTGGAGTAAATACGAAAGCGCCACGGTGAGAATCTACTCCGATATGACCGCCACCGGTTGGGCAAAGGTATCCTTCGTCACCATGAGCGGCAACGATTGGGACTGGAAAGAAGCGGCCATGACTGTTACCAACGGATCATGGTCTTCTGTAGATGTGGACATTTCGAACATCAAGACGCTCTCCCAAGTGAATGCCACAGTTATTTTTGTCAATGCCAAGGGAATGACCGGCAAGCTTGCCGTTGACTACATCCTCCTCAACAAGAAGGGCGGTGGCGCAGACACCCTGGAATCCTTCAAGACCACCGTTTTCGAAAGCGAACCGGATGAAGGCGTTGTGGTTCCCGATGAAATCGGAAGCATCAAGACCGACGACGTAGCCTCGGCCACTACAACCGGTGCCGCAAGCGGCAAGACGGTTAACTACGTGTTCAAGGCCAACAGCTACACCGACAACTACACCTACAGCGAAACAATAGCACCGGCCAGCAGCAACTCCGCCACACCGGCTTCTTCGAACAGCAATACCAACAACAATCCCGGCAGCAGCAACAGCACGGCTATCGCAACGCCCGCCATCGCTCAGAACGTCCACTTCTCTGCGGAACATGGCACCATCACCGCTACATTCAACGCCCTTGTCGCTAGCCGCACGACCATCTCTCTCATGAACAGCCTGGGCCAGGTCATTGCCAGCAAGGATATGAACGCAACCCATGGTGCCAACAGCGTCTCTCTGGAAACAAGCTACCAGGGCACCGCCTTCCTGGTCATCCGTCAGGGCAGCCAGAAGATGGTCAAGGCAATCCGCCTGAAGTAAAACCCGCTGAGTGTCATTCTAGTAAAGCCCTCGCTTGTGCGAGGGCTTTTTCAATGCAACGCGTATTAAAACGTCATTCTCCGAAGGAGAATCCATACTTTTTAATATGAAATGTATGGATCCTCGCCAGAGTTTATCCCGCACTTGATGCGGGACGGGAATGACGAAAGAAGGGCTACTTCACCACGATCTTCTTCGGGGCGAATCCCTGGACATGTACCAAGTATATTCCCTTAGGCACTGATGACAGCTGGACCGTATTGCTTGCGTTCGACAATATGGTGCTCATCACCACACGGCCATGCACATCCATCAGGCTGAACTTACGCAGGGCTGGATTTACGAAGGTTACCTGCAGAGTATTTCCGGACTGCAGCACAGAGAATCCTGCAGCAGTTGTAACCTGGAACAAGCCGTCCGTATTCTTGCCGCCATTGTCCTTGGAGCCGGAACCATCGTTGCCACCATTGGAATTGGAGCTGGTAATATCACTATTGCCACCGGCGGAACTGCTAGGACCGCTCTGGCCCGAGGAGCTAGAAGACGGAATAACTGCCGCACCCTTTACCGGATGCTCGTCGTAACGGGTAGCAAGGGCCATCAGGTACCAGGTGGCATGGGGCAACCACTGTTCTTCCCATCGCCAAGTCTGCCAGTCAGCAACATCTTGATTAAGGGAACGAAGTTGAGATGCAATATCCGACACGTTGTCCCAGGTAATACCGGAACCGTCCATCTCCTTACCTGTGATGCCATTGGCGATACCACCATTAAGTGTTGAACTTGAATAACTTTGATAAACAGGCGGATTCTTGGAGCCAACTCCCTTCATAACGCTCAGGTCGTAGGGATTCTTACCCAAAAGCCAGTCCAACTGGTCGGCGGCGTAGCCGTACGCCTTTACGGAATCCGCATAGTTTAACATCCTGGACGCATATACCGCCGCAGAGGCCAAGGAACCGAGCCTGGCGCTTTCCCCTTGAAACCAGTAACCTGTTTCGTTATCATGAGGAATAAAGTAGTTGGTCTGGATTTTTCCACCAGTTTTCACCACCTGCTTGGCATAACCAAAATGGTTGTTTTTGCGGTCCGTCACCGAAATCATCCAATCCAGATGCTTCTTGACAGCCGCTCGTATGGCAGTCGCCTTTTCCACATTCGTTTCCAGTTCCAAATAGCGGACCAACGCCACCAGCGGAAGCCCCGCATCGCTAGCATGGTAGAAAGGGCGGCTCTTGGCGTTATCGCTCCAGAAATACCCGTCATCGCTCAGGCGTCCAATCAAGTGCGACGCACGATTTTGAGCCACAGTCCAATACTTGGAATCCTTCGTTGCATTGTAAAGTTCCATGGCGGCAAGCAATGCCGTATAGTCGTCGATGATATTTTCCTTTTTATCGTCGCAATAGGCGCAATCTCCGCCCAAGGTCTGCTTACTTTCCAGATGATCGAAGCCGGTCTTGGCAGCTGCCAAATATTCGTCCGAGGTGTAGTCGCCACCCTTCCCTAACGTAGAGGCTCTGGCCAAAGCCGCAATGGCCATGCCACCACCTTCACGATAGGCAGTTTGGTAATCATTGGACATTTCACCACTACTTTTCGAAAAGGCGCAAAGATGCCAAGAAGAACTCTGGCCCCATTGGTTGAAAACAGTCATATAGAAATAGCCGGCTGCGTTCTGCATGCGTACCAGAAAGTCTGCCCCCCACAAGGCTTCATCGATAGCAAATTCCGCATCACTTGTAGCGGTCTTTACGGCAGCGGGAATACGCTCGTTGGCAAAAGCCAACGCCCATACCGTCAGCGGAATCTGCTGCGGGTTCATATAGTTGGCGTAAGACAAGTGGGAAAGATAGGTACCATAGTCCCCAGAGGCATCGTTCCAGCCACCGTGAACATCTACACCAGCACTGGCATAAGTACCCACATATACATACGTGTGTGAAGTCTCCGGGCTACGATCTTTTCTAAAATAATCAAATACCATGCCTAGAGTCTTGCTCGCCAACTTTTTATCCGCAATGTCAATTGTTGCAGACTTGGCGAGGGTCCCGTCCTTCGTGAATTCGATAGTGTAGGAACCTGGTGTCTTGACTTGGGAAAAATCAAGGTTGTAATAGACGGTAAAACCATTGGTCCACCCCGTAGGAATCGACCCCACACCGAAAGTTCCCGAAGCGACCGTCGCTCCGTCCTTCTTAATGGAATAGTTCACACCATTTAAATTGTCGCTGGATTCCACCACCAGCGCCTTGGGGAGGTTAGAATCATAACCGGCCACATTATAATGGAACGTGACGGCGGCACCAGCAATGGACGCCGCACTCAGAAATAGGGGAAAATAAAGTTTGCGCATAACCTAAATATATATACGAAACTCAATTTTTCCTAGAAAAGAATTATTAAACAGAGCTTCTTAGCAAAGATTGCGATTTTTATGCAAAAATCGCCAATTTACGCCCCAAATTCCTGGTCATCTAGAATAAATTCATTGGCAACAGAATCCTTTTTCTGTTCCGCCGTAGCGTCTAGGGCTTCTGCATGGCCCCGCAGGGCCGCAAAGGGGGCAAAAATCTTCGCACGGGATTCCATGCTCATGCGGGGGTGTTTCATGAGAAAGTTCCAGTCGTCCCTCGGGTAGGGCAGATCTATTATGTCGGAATAGTCGCTATGCACGGTGTCCTCCGATTTGTCCGTTCCGTTCGATGGTGGTGGCTCCCTCCTGCAGGTCCATGCCCTTCACGATGGCGTTCTTGCCGAAACGCTTCTTGATAAGCAGTTCCGCCTTGAGGCGTTTCTTTTCTCGCTCCTGCTTTTGGGCGTCGGTAAACAGGTCGTAGCCCTGATTGCTTTCATCTACCACGTCGATGGCCACCAGGTTCAGGCGGCGAACCGTCAGTTGCGGGTCCACAATCCGGTCGAAAAGCCGCATGACCGCCTCGGCAAAGGCGGACTGGGAACTGGTGTAATGCCCGATAGAAGCCGTGCCGTGGGCGGGTTTCGGGATTGTGCGTCCGTAAAAATCCTGCACCGTTTCGCCGTGATAAATTCCCTTGTCCACATTCTCCCGGTCGTAGCCTACCGTAAGCACCATGCCCTTGGCCACCAGGTCGTTTTCTACCAGGCGCATAGATACCGTATCTACCATCTCCCGCACCACCAGGCGGGCCTTGTCGAAGGGGTACGGGTCCTGCAACACCTGGCCTTCTCCCATGCTCTGGGACTGGGGCTTTGCCCTCTTGATGTCTGCGATGGTGCAAGGCTCGTAACCCCAGGCGTGGTCTATCAGGATTTCCGCATTCACGCCGAACATCTTGTACAGGGCGTCGGGTTCCTTGACGCTTACACGGGCAATGTCTCCCATGGTGTGGATACCCCGACCCCGGTTCAGGTGGCACTTTTCTAGCCTGGCAGCGATGCCACGGCCCACCTGCCAAAAGCTGGTTATGGGGCGGTGAGACCAGAGCTGCCTGCGGTAGCTCATCTCGTCCAGTTCCGCAATGCGAACGCCATCGGCATCGGCCTCCACATGCTTGGCCATCACGTCCATGGCAATCTTGCAAAGGTACAAGTTTGTGCCGATGCCGCCCGTTGCGGTAATTCCCGTGGTGGCAAGCACATCCTGAATGATGGTCTTTACCAGTTCCCGTGCGGTTTTCTTGTACAGTTTGAGGTACTTCGTCAAGTCCAAGAAGCATTCATCGATGGAATAGGCGTGGATATCCTCGGCGCTCACGTACTTCAGGTAAACGTTATAGACCTTGGTGGAATACTCCACGTACTTGGCCATCTGGGGTTTTGCAATCAAGAACTCCACCTTCTCGCCGGTGCGTCGTTCCACCTCGCGGACCTTCTGGTTCACCTCGAAAAGCCTAGCCCGCCCGGGAATCCCGTAGGCTTTCAGCGCTGGCGTCACCGCAAGGCAAATGGTCTTTTCGGTGCGGCTCTCGTCAGCAACCACAAGCTTCGCTTTTAGCGGGTCAAGCCCCTGGAGGATACATTCCACCGAGGCAAAGAAAGACTTAAGGTCTATGGCAGCGTAGGTGCGGGAGGGCATCCTGCGACTCCCAATCTACCAGTCCTTGGCAGGTCTGGCCTGGCCGCGGATAGGCTTCCAGGGCTTGCGTTCACCGTTCTGTTCGTCAAAATCCTTCAAAAGCTGTGCAGCCTCTTCAGGGCTCATCTCGCCCATGGGCACGGGCTGTTCCTCGGGCTCCTGGCCACCATCATTAGAAGAATCGCCCTGGCTATCGCTAGAATTTTCTTCCGGTTGTTCAGGCTGCTGTTCGGGCCGTTCACCTGCACCACCGTTGCTGTCAGAACTGTTGCTTTCGGAGCTTCCACCCTGACTGCTACTGGACTGACCATCTTGACCATTCTGCTGGTCCTGATTTTGGTCCTCGCCGCTAGAAGAACTCTGACCATTGTCCTTGTTTTGGTCCTGATCTTGGTTCTGGTCCTGGCTGTTATCCTGGTTCTTGTCGTTCTTCTTGTTCTCGTTCTTCTGCTCGTCCTTGGCTTCGTGAATACGGTCCAGGAGCATCTGCAACTTCTGATCGTTGGGGTAGTATTGCAAGCCCTCGTTACAGGTGATTTCTGCAGAAGGCAAGCGGTTTTCGATATACTGGAAGGCCGCGTCGCTATAATAAGCCGAAGCCGACTTCGGAGCTGCCAGGGCCGACACCGCAAGGAACATAACCGCGACTGTGAACATAATCCTTTTCATCAGATTACCTCCAGATCGTTGTCGGTGTTGCTGGCGTCAATCTTTGCCTTGGGCTTGCGACCGGCCTTGATTTCAATGACATCGTCGATGCGCTGCACATGGCCGCTAAGCTGACCCGCCGTCTCGTCTTCGGCAATCAGGTTCTCCAGCATTTCCTTTGCCTCGGCATACTTGCCGTCCTTGCAAAGCTGCAACGCCCGTGCCAAAACTTCCTTGGCCTTTTCGCTCAGAGGCGGTTGTTTCTGGTCGTTGTCCTGGTCCTGATTCTGTTCCTGGTTCTGCTTTTGCTTGTCCAGTTCCTCTTTCAGCTTACGCTGCACGATTTCTACATTTTTCTTGGCATTTTCAAAGCCATTGTCCAAATCAATAGCTTTTTTCAGATAGGCAACCGATTCGCGCCAGGCTGCAATGCGCTCGCTGCCTTCAGCGGACTTTTCGCCGATGCGGAAATGGGTGTTGGCCAGATTATAGGCCGCCTTGGCCGCCATCTTTTTGTCGGGCATGCGTACGGCGCTTTCCAGTTCCTTTTTTGCCTCGTCGTAATTGCCCAGCTTGTACTGGCAGGTTCCGATATTATAGAACAGAAGCGGATTTGCAGGCTCCGCTTCCCGAGCCTTCATGTACTGAGCAAGGGCACCGGCATAATCACCATTCTTGAATAATTTGTTGCCGTCGTTTATGGGCCGTGCATAAATGGCCACTGACAACAGGCACAACAATATCAACAACAATCGCATTTTCAAGCCTCTTATATGGCAAGAATATACAAAATCACAGTGCTCAAAGCAAACACAAACACAAGGGCGTTTCCAAGCACCCTCCATTTAACAGAGCCCTTTTCAACGTAGACGCCCTTAGCGACAAACACAACCAAACTCAAAAGAGCCGGAACAACGTATCTGAAGTCATTGCTACAGGCATAGGGAGCCATCATGCGGAAACTCATCAAAGCCGCAATAAAGACAATTCCATTCAACAGGAGAATCAAATCTTTAACGGCCAGTTTCATATTCCATAGGCCCCGGATAGCATACACCAACAAGCCCAACAAGGACGTTCCTATTATCGAGGCCAGCACCCTAGCCGCATGTGTATTTATCAGATTGAACTCCCCAAACAGGGAAGACTTTAAAGCGTAATTCCAAAAATATTGTCTTCCAAGGGAATCATTCCACGCACTAGTAAAGGGATTTTTCAAATAGGACTCCAAGTCAAAATAAACATAATTTGCGAAGTCATTTCCAACCATCAGTCTATGATTCAACGCATTAACATTTCCAACCAACTCAGAACCTGTCAGCAACTTTTGAGTAATAATCCCTATTAACGTCAAAGCGAACAAAATCCAAGCAACCACCTCGGATTTAGTGGGTCGTAGGCTCCTTGCGTTCAAAAAATACCCGCTAACCGCGAACAAGGAGAAAACACCCAATGTCACTATTGCTGTAGATTTAGTCCAATAAGCCATCGCCGTAGCAATAGCCGCAAGAATAAGGTATTTCCCACGTCCTTTTTCAAGGTAGTTTATTCCAGCCCACATACAGAATACGTGCAAGAAAATAAACATCTGGTCGTTGCCAATGCGTGGCGCGATCATGATAAGGATTGGCCACAGCGTCCACAGCGTCGCAGCAAGTCCAAGCGCCCGTCCTTTCAAAACATGCCTTATTAAAAGAAGCCCCAAGAACAGAGTTAATACGGAAAGCACTAAACTGAAAATTTGCAAGCCAGAGGTTCCCGGAACACCGGTCCATTCCGCAATCTTAAGGGATGGCACGGCCATGGTATAATACACGGGCGGATGATAACATGTCCAGCAGCTATTTTTATCAGGAATAGCCACATTTTCAGCAATATAACGGACATAGGCAACGTGTCCATCTACATCATTGGCATAATCTGTATATGGTGTAACAGCAAAAAACAGACACCTTATCGAGACGCCAATTAAAACAAGAAGGCAAAGCCACTTCGACAAGCCAAACCGACGAGCAAGGAAAAGAAACAAAATTGCCAGCAAGGCAAAGGTAAAGCCCCGCACCAGGCTATAAACAGGCGTTTTTTCCTTAGGGAAAACCGTAATACCCGCGCTTCCCCCTCCATTACGTATCTTGAACTCAAAATGATTCGTCAATCCATTTCGGTGCTTTGAAATCGTGCTATCAGGCAGCGTAAAGCCACCTACATAGTCACAATGCCCATTTATATCACCCAAATACTCTGCCTTGCCATTTATTGTTACAACCTCTGCACAATCATCGGGGACAACCCTCATCTCAAAAGGACTATTTATTTTTTGCTCCACATCAAAGGAGACTTTAAATACCGCGCCATTTCCAAGTTTTTCAAGCAACGGCAACGCTATCTCTTGTTGCACGCCATTCTGCGTAAGAACTACATTCTTTACCTTGATTTGAAGGACATTGCAAAGAATTACGCCTACCACTAGCAATAAGACGCAATACAGTTCCGGGGCCTTGATTATTTTCTTTATCATTTTCGTGTAATCCGCTCTATGGCTTACGCTTTTTTGCCTTCGTGATAATCTTCTTCGCTGTTCACATTCCAGAGGGCAGTCTTGTCACTGGAATTTTCTCGAATGCACTTTACCACTTCCATGGCGGCCAGCATGCTGTGGTCCATGTTGTTGTACTTATGCATACCATTACGACCCATGAGGAACAGATTATCTATCGGGTCCACGTACTCGCGAATCTTGTTAAACTCGCAGTATGTTCCAAAGTAAGCGGGGTACGCCTTCTTGATGTGGAACACCACGGAATCCCGCACCGCATCGGGCCTTGCCACATCAATCTTGTCCAGTTCCGCAATGGCGAACTTGATAAAGTCGGCGTTAGGCATACGCCACATCTCGTCGCCTTCGGTAGCGAAGTATTCGAGACCAATCCACACCTTATCGGGGTCCGCCACCAGGTAGGGGCTCCAGTTGTTGAAAATCTGGATACGTCCCAGCTTCACGTCGGATTCCTGAACGTAAATCCAGTTGTCGGCCACGAACTTGAGCTTGCTTTCGGGAGTGCCAGGCTTTGCCGGATTCTTGATCAAAAGCTTATCCAGAAGCAAGCCCACGGTTATAAAGTCACGATACACAAGACCATCGGCAACACGCTTGACTTCTGCCGGTACAGGAGTCATGCCATTGTCCATGGCGGCGACAAGTTCCTTCACCGGCATGGTGCTGAGGAAATAGTCACAGGGAACAGTCTCGGTGGAATTTCCAGAATCCACGACAACGCTTTCCACACGCTTTCCGTCGGCAGAGCGGTTCACGCCCACCACCTTCGCCTTCATGTGGATCTCGCCACCCTGCTGTTGCACCTTCTCGGCCACCGTTTCCCAAAGCTGTCCCGGGCCGTATTTCGGGTACAGGAACTGTCCGATAAGGCTTGTCTCGGTGTCCTTCTGGCGGATGTCCGCACCTTCGGCACCGGTCTTTTTCTTACCCGCAAAAATCTGCTTCACAGCATGAATCACCGTCTTCGTGATGGAAAGCCCCTTGATACGCTGGCCTCCCCAGTCGGGACTAATCTTGCTGCAGGGCACGCCCCAAACCTTTTCGGTGTAGTCCCGGAAGAACGTGCGGTAAAGTTCCACACCAAAACGGTTAATCATGAAGTCTTCAAGGCTCTTTTCCTTGCGGGCGGGCAAAAGCTGCACCTTGATGTAGCTCATGCCAATCTTGAACATGCGCCAAAGGCCCAAGTTACGGATGGTGTCGCCATTCAGGCTTACCGGATAGTCAAAAAGCTTGCGCAAGAAGAGAATTCTGGAAAGGCGGCTACGGCAAAGCATCACGTAATCCGTCTGCTCGGGATCCGGGCCACCTTCTACCAAAGGCACGCTGCGCCCTATGGCGATGTCATCCTTGCTGGCAGCGCCCTGAAGCGGGAGTATTCCCTGCCACCAGTCCATTACCGTATCGCTCTTGCTGAAGAATCGGTGACCGCCGATATCCATGCGGTTGCCGTTGTAGCGGGCTGTGCGCGAAATACCCCCGATGACGTCTTCTGCCTCAAAAATCACGGGCTTCACATCTGTAGTGCGAAGCAATTCCAAAGCCGCAGTAAGACCTGCAGGACCGGCACCAGCAATAACAGCAATCTTTTTATCAGCCATAAAACATTCTCCCCATTACGTAGAATTCCCTTTACGGAAAAGCATCAACTTTCGCGCTCCGAAATTCCACATCAACACCAAAACGGCCGCAACCATCTTGGAAACCATTTCATTCCAATCCAACAGTCCCACCATCAAATACATCAAAACCTGATTAATTCCGACGCCAGCAATTCCCACAAGAGCGAACAAGGTGAACTCTATCACCTTCTGGTTTTCCAACGTCCTTTTGCAGGCCGTAAACACCCACAGAACACTCAAAGCATAATTGAGTACAAGCCCCGCAATCAGGCCTACCAAATTGGCTAGCAGGTAGTGCCAATCTAGTTTATAGAGGCATAAAGCGAACAGGCCGAAATCGACAACGAAGGCAAGGCCACCCGTCACTAGATAGCGCAGAAGCTGTCCCAGAAGGGACTTGCGCGGAAACCTTTCGCGCAGCGCTCTCATCTTATCGGCCAACATACGATAAATGTAACAAATCTACGCCAAGGAATTCCGACTAAAGAATGCCGAAACAAGCTTTGTCATGCTCTCGTGATCCTTGACCGCCGTCATTTCGCGAATGCTGTGCATGCTGAGCATGGGTTCACCGATATCCACCGTGGGGATTCCAAGACTTGCCGAAACCGCCGGGCCTACCGTTGAGCCGCAGGGCATGTCGTTACGCATTACGAAAGTCTGGTACGAAACGTTACTTTGTTCACAAAGCAACTTAAATTGTGCGCTGGAATACACATCGCTGGCATATCTTTTTTGAGAATTGGCCTTTAGCACAACGCCACCGCCCAGAACGGGGGCATGGTTGCTTTCGTGCTTGCTTTCAAAATTCGGATGACAAGCGTGAGCCATGTCGATAGAAAGGGCAAGGGAATCCGAAAGAGCGTTCGGTAAAGAGATTGCTTCGGACTCTAGCACGCTCTTCAAGAAGTTGCCAGCGGCACCTTCGCGGGTGGCAGAACCCACTTCTTCGTTATTGAAGAAGGCTACCACCTGAAAATCCTTTTCCGAAGATTCTGCTCCAGCGAAAGCTTCCACTATGGCATGGCAACTGCTCAGATTGTCAAGCCTTCCTGAATAAATCCACTCGTCTTCAAAGCCGCCATATTGTGCCGGCTGGGCGTCAAACAGCTGGATATCGAAATCCAAAAGCTTAGCGCCATCGGGAAGCTCTCCCGACAAGGCTTCCACGAAACGCTCGCGACCGCCCATGGCCGTCCACAGGACATTCATATCCGTCTGGGGATTTACCTTGAGCCCCTCCTGGTTCACGTTCCTGTTCAAATGGACCGCAAGCTGCGGAATACGGAACAGCTTTTTTCCGCGGAACAACTTTGTCTGTACCTTGCCTCCCAGTTCGTAGGCCAAAAGTCCGGCATAACCCAGGTCACGGTCCAGCCAGCTGGCGAGAATGGGACTGCCGTAAACTTCGGGGTGGAGGGTCCGCACCCCAGCCGCCAATCCATCCGGATTGGGTGTAATTTTTAGAGTCGGGTAGTCCGTATGGGCAAGGGCGATCCTGAATCTTGATTCTGTGCTTGCCGTCTGAGGCAAACGGACTGCTATCAGGGCGCCACCCCGTTCAAAAACTTTTATTCCGGTGCCCAAAGGCGCCAAAATCTGCTTAAGATTCTCTACTGTATGATACGGTGTAACCGATTTATTCAAAAAATCAAGAAAATTCATATTCCAAAATTAAGTTTTGGATTCTAGAAACAGGGGGTATGGCTAACCTGTTTCTATATTTTTTCGCATGAAGTTCAAGCCCATCAAGCAGATAAACTGGATGGAGATGTCCGGCCTTTTGGTCGGTATCTTCTTCACGGTTGCCGTGATGATATTCGGGCTTGTGCTTTACACGAAGCTTTTTACCAGCGGAATGATAGGCGTGGAGGAGTACAAGCTCCACAGTACCTTCGACAAGGCCCTGGGTCTCAGACCCGGCACACGTGTACAGATTAGCGGTGTGGACGTAGGCCAGATTTCGGACATGAAGATCGAAGGTGACGGCGTGTACATGGAATTTACCATCTACAAGAAATACCAGAACTGGATTACCGACAGCGCCCAGGTGTACGCCATCCGCGACCAGAACGTGATTTCAGCCCGTGTTGTCAACATCGAAGCCCGTCGTGGCAAAGGTCGCGTCCTAGAAGACGGTGAATTCCTGCCCCCAGGCAAGGCACAGGACATCGAAACCGTGCTAGAGACGGCCAATGAGCTTTTGGGTCGTGTAAACCAGCTTATCGACGCCGCCGACACCCTTGTGGCTATGGCCATGGACACGGGTACCACCATCGGTGCCCTATTCGGATCGCGAGCCCTTTACGACAACCTGAACCGGCAGCTTGTCCGACTTGATGACATCACCCTCAGTGGCACAAGGGCAATCCACAAGGTTTCAAACCTGATGGACACCTTGCAGCTAACCGTACCGCCCCTCGTAAACCGCATGGACAACATGATGACCAATGTCTCCGGCATGATGGACGACGTCTCGGGCATGATGAAGGAACTAAAGCCCTTGCCCGGAAAGGTGGATGGCCTCATGGGCAAACTTGAGGGTACGGTAAGCCGTGCAGACGACATGATCACCGAGCTCGGGAAGATTACCATCGGGCTTTCGGACTTTATGGAAAGCACGGAAAACACCCTGCAGAACGCAGACGAGCTGATGGAGGGCGTTTCCAACATGTGGATCATCAACCGGAACCTGCCCAACCGCGACAGCATACCCTTCATGGTGGAGACCCTATGGTAAATAGATTCTTCACCCTCATACTGATCGGACTGCTTTCGGGAATGAGCCTCGCTTCCGAATCCTCGGTGCTTGCGTTCCGCGCCCAAAAGTCAATAAGCAAGGGTAAATTCGCCAAAGGCTACGGCCAGCTGGAACGCGCGCTCCTGGCCAGCCGAAAAGAGGCAGACCTGGGAGCCGAAGGACGTATACTCATTTCCATGGCAAAGGTCCGCATCATGAGCCTGGACCTGAATTTTGCAGACTCCCTGCTCACCGTCGTGCGCCAAGAGGCAATGGACGACAACACCAGATTGATGTTCAACATCAACAAGATTTCCTCGGCCAACGCAAGAGAGAAGTTTGCAGAAGGTGAAAAAATTTGCAGGTCCATCGACGAGGCAAGCGTTAAAAAGTGCGACGAATCCCTAAAGGCTTCATTCTATTCGGGTTGCGCCATCGCCTACGCCGGCAACAAGCATGAAGACGACGCCAAACAGGCCCTGAAACTGACGGCAAAGAACAGCGATGACGAAGAAGGCTTCTATGCCTACACCGCAGCCAACGTTTCCAGATTACTAGGAAATTCCGATGCGGCAGAATTCTACAAAACCGCTGAAGAAAAGGCCATCAAGAGCAACTATTCCTACATGACCGCCACCATCCTCTGGGAACGATCTCTAATTAAGGGAACGCCCCAGAAAGAGAAGGACGACCTGAGACTCCGTTGCAAGAATGCCTTTGAACTGATGGGGCTCCCGAACAACGCCAAGCGTTGCGAGAAATAGTCAAGAATTAATTTAATGCCGACGTGTCAGCAACTGCAGAAGAATCTGCAGCAGATATCACCGTAGAATCAGAGACCGCAACGGTCGAGTCCGGCTTCACCTCTTCTGGCCTTTTCAGCTGCAGCAGGTGATTGTATGCCTGAGCTGGCGAGATTTTTCCATCAACAAACATGTCTATCGTCTGCTTTATTTCTTTGAGAACCAAAGAGTCCGCATTCGTCATGCCATAGCCAAGAATACGATACGCCTTATTGCAGAAGCTACTACGGAATTTCTTGAAACGAGGCTGCATCACATCGTTCAGCACCATCTCTATGGCCGTTTCTGTCTGCATAGTATCCAGCTCAAAAGTTCGGTAGATAGTCCGGATATGCGGCGGAATAGTCGTATCGGGGCTATCAAAATAGGGACGCATCACATTAGCCGCCGCAGTCTTGTTTGGGAAAGGTCCCTTGGACAAACGCAGGGCATGGGCTACGGCCAACCTCCATTGTTCCGGATAGATCCGCAATGCACGACGCATCACCGCATAATCGGTGGTATCCTTTGAATCCATAGGCGTTATGGCACTTACAAAATAGTAAGGCGTATAGAACAGGCTATCCAATTCAGTGCACAGATTGGCCACATGACTCAGGTAGGCGTATTCCCTGCCCGTTAGATAGCTTTCTCCCAATTCTGTCAGACCCTTGATCCAGAACAATCCGGCCACCGACGCGTCATTACCTGCAGCGACATACTTCACGTAGTCAGCCTTCGGCAAGAAAGACTCATCAAAGTTTGTACCGGGCAGCGGCTTCGCATAATGAAACGCGAAGGCAACTACCACAATAGCAAGGACTAAACAGATTAAATAACGCATAGCCCACTCCAAATTCTACAAAGCGCAGGCCTCCGCCAGTTTTTCCAAGGCATCGATGCAGTCGCTTGCGAAGTTCGCCGGGTTGCCGCTACGCTGGTAGGCAAAGTTCAAACCGCTAGAACTGTTGAGCACATGGAACTTCCGCTTGCCACCGCCGTTTGCAATGGCGGTAAGAACCGTCTTGGCATCGCCACCCTGGCCACCCGGCACGCCCGGAATGGACACGCCAGGAATCAAGAAGGGAATCTCGTGCTTATTGGCCACCGTGTAGGCCGTAATCTTTTCAAGCTCTTCGGGGTGGGTTGCTCCCACGACAGCGCCCAGGTAACCAAGGTTCCCATCCCATTCCATAATCTTGTCTGCTACGGAATAGAACGCCTCAGCCTTGTCGCGGGGATCATCACTGCGGACAACACTCAGGTCCTGAAAATCATGGGCGCCCTTGTTGCTCGTGCGGAGCAGCACGTAGGCGCCATTACCTTCAGAATTTTCGCGAATGAACGGACCCACAGAATCGGCACCCATCCAGGGAGAAACCGTCACAGCATCGGCCTTGTACACATCGTAGGCAGCCGTTGCATAGGCGGCACTGGACTTACCGATATCACCACGCTTGGCATCGAGAATCACCGGGATACCAGCGCTCCTATAGTCGGCAATCAGCTGCTGCAGTACAAGCATAGCCTGCACGCTCACGCATTCATAGTAGGCGCTATTGGGCTTGACCACAGCGGGAGTCACTCCACGCTTAAGGGCGCATTCCAGTATTTCGGAATAGAAACGCTTGATCTTATCTTCGGCAGAGCCATCAGGGCAGCAGGGGTCGATCAGTTTCAACACCGGATCCATACCCAAGCAAATCGGGTTCCCGCACTTGGCAATACGCTGTTCTAGAAGTCCATGAAAGTTCATTACTTCAAATCCTCTTGAATCTGGGCAGCTTCGTAGCTGAGAATGCCGTGGGCCACCGCCACATTCAGGGATTCCAGTTCGCTGCTCATGGGAATCTTTACCGTCTCGTCGGCAAGTTCGATGAAGTAGGGGTTGGTACCCGCACCTTCGTTACCCACCAAGAAGGCCATCTTGCGGAGCTTGCGTTCCGGAATCTGGCGCAAAGACTGCTTGGCATGCAAATCTGTAGCAATAATCGTGTAGCCCTTGCTGCGCAAGAAGTTGATCTGGTCAATCAGGTCTACATCAAACTCAAAAGGTACACGCAGGAACGTTCCCGAAGAACCGCGCACTACCTTCGGATTGAAGGGGCTCACGGTACCGCGGCCAAGGATCATGCCATCGGAGCCAAAGCCGAGACTTGTGCGGAACAGCGTGCCCAGGTTACCCGGATCCTGCACTGCATCCACCAGAGTCAGCACGCTACGGCTAGATTCATAAACCGGCTTGGTATTGGCTATACGGCAGTGGGCGATAATACCCTGGGGCGTTACCGTAGAGCTAATCTGCTTCATCATGTCGGCAGGCATTTCATGAAGGGTAATACCCGCCTCGTTGATAGAATCCAGCAGGGCCTTATCTTCAAAACCTTCCACGGCGTAAACGGCAATGACCAATTCACGATGGTTGTTCACCAGCTCGTTCACCACATGAACGCCCTCTCCCAAGAAGCGACCTTCGCGTTCGCGACCCTTTTCTGTGGTAAGGGCCAAGAGCTTTTTGAACCAAGGCGGATTGGCACCTGTTGCCTCGGGAGCTTCGGAAGCGGCTACGCGAGCTTCCAATACGGATTCATCCAGGGTCTCGTCGCCATTGGTTTCGGACTTCTGTTCCGGGCGCTGGCGGTAAATGGGCTTGTTGACCTTATCGAACCCACGGAAAGGACGGTCGCCATCATAACGGCGTTCAGAGCGGCCAAAGCGTTCAGAACGTCCAAAAGGCTTGTCATCAAAACGACGAGGACGGCGGTCGCGATCAAAGGGGCGGCGTTCACGATCAAAGCCGCGTTCACCGGAACGGCCTTCCCGACGGCTTCCGTCTTCACGAAGTCCACGGGGGCGGTCGCCACGAGGGCCACGGCCAAATTCCCTGTCATCACCGCTTCTTTCTTCGCGGCGGGGGCGGCGTTCATCACGGTTCTCGCTGACGCCGAACTTGCGGTCCAAAGTTTTCCTTATGGTACGCGGGGTCTTGTTTTCTTCGCTCATAGTTTTTCCATCAGTTGTTTGGCGACAGACTCGCCATCGATCTTCAAGAGTTTGTAAAGGTTCTTGATTTCACCTTGCTCCACGAAATTATCCGGAATTCCAAACCGGAAGAATTTCTTGCCTGAATATCCAAGATCTGCGGCAAGTTCCATCACGGCAGAGCCGTAACCACCCACCACAGTGTTATCCTCGAGAGTAACGATAACATCGTGCCTTTCGAACAAATCCCTATAGCATTCGGGGTCCAGGGGCTTCACCAGACGTGCATCCACGAGAGTGGGGTTATGCCCTGCCGCCCGCAGCACTTCGGCCGTCTTCTTGAGTTCGTTGGTCATGAAACCCGCGCCCAGAAGCAGAATGCCCTTCCCCTGTTCCAGAACCTTCGGCAACTTAACGTCTACAGTAGCAGGCGGTTCCAGAAGCTTTTCGGCAAGGGCCGTACCGCGGGGGTAACGAATGGCCACAGGGCCCTCCATGTCAATAGCAGCCGTCAACATGTCCCGAAGTTCATTCTCATTGGAAGGTGCAAGGATAGTCATGCCGGGCACCGTCCGTAAGAACGACAGGTCAAAAGTCCCGTGATGGGTAGGACCGTCGGCGCCCACGAGGCCCGCGCGGTCCAGCACGAACACCACGTGGAGTTTCTGCAGGGCCACATCGTGCATAATCTGGTCGTAGGCACGCTGCATAAAGCTGGAGTAAATAGCCACCACAGGCACCACTCCATCGCAGGCAAGGCCCGCGGCAAAGGTCACCGCATGTTCTTCGGCAATACCCACATCTATCACGCGGTCAGGCAGTTCCTTGGCCACAATGTCCAGGCCACAGCCCGTAGGCATGGCGGCCGTAATGCCGATAATGCGGTCATCCTTCTTGGCAAGTTCCAGCAGGGTCTTTCCGAACACGCTGGTAAGGGACGGGTTCGGACTCCCAGGCGAAAGGGGCAGACCGCTTTCGGGGTCAAAAGGTCCTGTACCATGGAACTTGGTCGGGTTCTTCTCGGCGGCGTTCAATCCGCGGCCTTTTTCCGTCAAGATATGAACCAGGCAGGGGCCCGGCTGGGACTTGACGCGTTCGAGAATCATGATAAGCTCGTTAATGTCATGACCGTCGATAGGACCGAAATAGCGGACTCCCAAATCTTCAAAGAAGGCGCCAGGCTTCACGGCATTCTTCGCCGCATTTTCCACCTGCAGGAACAAGTCACGGAACCGGCTTCCCAGCACGCCCGGGAGCCTTGTCATCAGACGGTCCAGGTCGGAACGCATCTTGTTGTAGACCGGATCCGAAATAACCCTGTTCAGATACTTGCTGAAACCACCCACGTTAGGGGCGATGCTCATCTTGTTGTCATTCAAGATGATGGTCATGTTCTGCTTCGAAATGCCCGCATTGTTCAGGGCCTCGTAAGCCATACCGCCGGTCATGGAGCCGTCACCGATGACCGCCACCACATTGTTCTTGTGGTTGAAATGGTTACGGGCCACGGCAAAACCGAGAGCCGCCGAAATAGAGGTGGTGGCATGCCCTGCACCAAAGCAGTCGTACTCGCTTTCGCAGCGCTTCAAGAATCCCGAAATGCCGCCCTGCTGGCGGAGAGTGTCGAACCGGTCATAGCGGCCCGTCAAAAGCTTGTGCACATAGGCCTGGTGGCCCACATCCCACACGATCTTGTCTTCGGGGGCGTTAAACACATAATGCAAGGCAATGGTCAGTTCCACCACCCCGAGACTAGACGCCAAATGCCCGCCATGCTTAGCCACCTGGCCAATAATCGTCTCACGAACCTGGGACGCCAGGTTATAAAGTTCCTCCACAGAACAATGCTTGATGTCCTCAGGAGACTTTATGTTCTTAAGTTCCATTACTTAACCCGGATAATGATGAATGCGGCCATGGCCCGAAGGACGTTCGTATCGCAGGAGAGCCCATCCAATGCGCGGATGGATTCCTCGTAAAGTTCCTTGGCTTTTTCCCTGGACTCGTCCAGCCCTACGACAGAGGGATAGGTGGCCTTGCCCTTCTCGATATCGGAACCGGCATCCTTGCCCAGTTCCTCGGTAGTGGACACAATGTCCAAAATGTCGTCTACAATCTGGAACGCAAGGCCGATGGCCCTGCCATATTGGCGAATAATCTGGATATCCTTGTCACTTGCACCGGCAAGCATGGCACCCACCTGAAGCGCTGCCTCGATAAGGGCCGCCGTCTTGTGGTAATGGATGTAGTCCACCGTCTCCAGGTCCACTTCCTTGCCTTCGCACTCGATATCGATCATCTCGCCGCCGATAAGGCCGTAGGTGCTGAGCAGGTGTGCCAAAACCTCAATAGCGCGGGCATTGCCCGTCTTGCCCATGAGTTCAAACGCCAGCACACAAAGGGCATCACCGGCCATTACAGCCGTAGCTTCGCCGAACTGCTTGTGACTGGTAGGCTTGCCCCTGCGGAAATCGTCATTGTCGATACAGGGCAGGTCGTCGTGAATCAAGGAGAAAGTATGGATCATCTCCAGGGCGACCATGGCAAGCTCAACGTTATCGCCCTTGCCGCCAAACATGTCAAAAGTAGCCCTAACAAGGGCAGGCCGCAGACGCTTACCGCCCGCCAGCATGGAATAACGCATGGCCTCGTGCAACCGGCAGGGCTGATCCGTCACCGGAGGGAGGTACTTGTCAAATAAGGCTTCCGCCTGAACAGAAATCTTGGACAGATAGTCCTGTGCAATAGCTGCTTCTTTCTCAATAGACTGCATACGTACAAAGATACTTAAAAATGGGGGGCCAAAGGTAAAATAAAATTTCAAATGTACCCAAAAACATTTTTTTAATTAGATTTAGAAGTAGGAATGGAGATTTGGGAAATCAAAAAGGAGCAAACCTATGTGGATTCCCAAATTTCGGAGAATCGTTAAAGGCGCGGCACTGCTGGGAGTGTTTTGCGGTCCCGCCTTCGGATGGAGCCTCAGCGGCACCGTCCAATCAGAAAACGGCACCCCTCTCCCCGGGGTAAAAATCACCTCTTTCAACGTGTCCGGAGCAACGGCGGAAACCAATGCCGAGGGCAAGTTCAGCTTTGTGGACGGCGCAGCCCAGATTGTCGATGTCATCGATGCCGGCAACAACGAAAGCTCTCAAGCCCTAGCTAGAATTTCTAATGCTCAAACGAGCATTGGATTTACAGGAAACAACCTGACCATCGACAATGTCAACGCGAACATATTAAAGGTCACGGTCATTAACGCCCTCGGCAAGGTGTTCTACCAGCAGACCCTTTACCAGGCCCATGGTTCCTTGACCCTCGACCTGTCCAACCACCCCATAAGGGGCGTAAAATTCGTCCGCATCAACGCCGACGGAAGAAACTTCTCCTACGCGCTGAACCACGCCAACTCCCTCATGAAGGAAGGTGACGCTCTCCCGGCCTTTATGCTTTCCAAGGATGGTTATCAAAATGCTACCTACCAGATGCAACAGGAGAACGAATCCGATGTCATCATCACGATGAAGGCGGCAGTCAATACGGGATCTTCCAGTAGCTCCGGTAACAGCAATTCCTCCACCCTTTCGTCCGGAACATCAACAACCACATCGGTAGGCTCCTTTGCAACCGAGAACATCAAGCCCACAAATGGGCTCAAGCCGGGCAAGTACAACCGTACCATCGGTAGTCGCAAGTACATCGTGTATGTCCCCGATACATACAAGGGTGATAAGCCCGTACCGCTGCTGGTCGACTATCACCCCATCAATGATGTGACCCCCGAAAGTTGGACACAACTTTCGAGGAATTTATGGCTTTCAATCGAAAAAAATGGGAATTGGTCACAAAACTATACAAGGACGGACTGAAGGTTACTGAAATATGTCATCTTACGAACTTTGACAGGCGC
>JAFVGH010000124.1 GCA_017475045.1 Fibrobacter sp.
CCTTGTTGGCTTGCAGCCTCCGCCACCGCTTCCTTTAGCAGTCGCAGAGCATTCAGCGTGCGCGGGTAACCGCAATACGGCAAGCAGTTGTAAATCGCCTGTTCCACGTATTCGGCCGTGCGAATCTTCAGGTTCGCGCCGATATGCGCCTTGAGCTGTGGCTCCGTTCCCAGGTTCACGAGAATCGCCATCGTCAAGAGTTCGCGGGTATTCAGGTCGAGCCCCTTGCGGGTGTAGTAATCGCCAAAGCAGTTGCTCGCCAAGAAGTAATTGATAGTCGGCATCCCACTTTTGCCGTTCTTCGCCATGTCGCGGAAAGTCTGGCCGAAAAGCGTCCCCTGCGCGTCGGCACCCGCCTCCAGGCGGGACTGCGCCGTCACCGTCGCACGGTTTTCGTCCACCTTCACATTCTTCGCCTTGAACACGCTGCGGGCAATTTCCACCGCATCCACCGTCCGCGGGAACCCGGTGTAAGGGGCACACTGGTAAATCGCCTCGAGAATTTCTTCGGGAGCAAGCCCCTGCGCAAGCGCAGTCGCCACTTCCTCTTGCAAAAGAGCGCCCGACTGCTGCGTCACAAGCGACACCAGGCGAATCAACTCCACCTCGCGCTTTTCCACAAGCGGAGTCGCCGCCGGAACCTCGTTCTGCGTGAAGTTGTCCATCACGGCACGCAGTTCCTTGTCCTGCGAAAGCGCCTTTGCCTCGCCCTGCGGGCAGCAGTCACACGCGGCAAGCACCGCACCCATACCAAGCATCGTCATAATCGTCCCTAGTTTCATGGTTTGTTCCTTTTTTATCTACGCCTTTAATATAAATAAATGCGCAAACCCCGCAAAATACCATTTTTTCATGCTCAGTATGCGCAAAACGCATAGTGAAAACGACACATCACGGCTTTATGGGCGTTCCCCCGGCCTGGGGCCGGGTCGGGCTATACTCGCTTCGCTCGCCGAGCCTGTAGTCTCGGCCCTTACGGGTGACTATCCCTAACGCGATTTCAGTGTGTAGTGTGAGGGTCCTGAAATGGGCTAATTTCTCCGTATTTTTTGAGAAAATTAACCTATAAAGCCTAAAAAATTATATATTAACATTAAAGTCACTTGCATTCACACAGAATACATTTGTATATTTTGTAAATACGGAGGTATGCCATGCAGAGCACATTGCTACAAGTCAGGGTGGACGAAAAGACCCGTTCCGCAGCAGGGAGTATTTTTGAAAAACTCGGTATAGACCTGCCGACAGCCGTCCGAATGTTCCTTGCCCGCACCATTCTCGAAAACGGCATTCCTTTCAGCATGAAACTCCGCCCGACCGCACCCGACGATGTCCTTGAAGCCATGAAGCAGGCTTCGCAGTCCGCCGCCGATGCAGGAGTCGCCGACATGTCCCTTGAAGAAATCAACGCCGAAATCGCACAGGCGCGGGCAGGCAAATGAAGTGCTGTCGCGCAAGAAGTTTCATTTTCCAACAGAAACCGTCGATTTCTTGATTTCTCGCCTGAAATCCATCGGCGTGAACCTTGCTGCCGTTGAAACTCTCGTTGGCGATTTTCCCGATCCGAAAGATGTGGTGTTTTTCGAGGTCGCCATGGAGAAGAACAAGACCGATGAAACTTTTCTGGTCACGGGCAACCAGAAGCATTTTCCGCAACACCCGAAAGTCGTCACCCCTGCGGAAATGCTGAGAATTCTGGACAACCTGTAGTCTGCCTAATGTAAAAACAGGGCGTTCCCCGGCCCCAACTTGTCATCCCCGCGAAGGCGGGGATCTCCCAGCGTCGGCCCAGGGCCGGGTCGGGTGCTGCTCGCCTCTCGTCACCCCGGACCTGATCCGGGGTCGGCTCATCGAGCCTTGCCGCTCTGTCACCCTGGAGCGGAGCGATAGGGTCCACGGCAAGTCTCGCCACAAAGGTGCGACGCCCCCTAACGCAGAAGCGAGTGTGTAATGTGAAGTGTGGGATGTGGAATGATTATTCGACGGCGGCCATAAGCAGTCGCGGTTCAAGCTGTTCAATTTTGAAATTTTCTTGAGAGTTCTTCTTGGAAGATTTCTTAGACTTGTTATTCATCTTGAATGTCTTTGTTGAAATTTATTTTAATTTGACACAACGGACGGAAAGGGCGTTAAGTTTGGACTCCACAGAAAGCGCAGACCCGTCTGAATCACGCGAAATATTTTGACTACTAACCACGGTCCCATCATACAACTCTTTGGGATAGAACATAAAGAAGCTATCATCTATATATTCATATCTTTCTTGGTAGAAATACCTGCCCGACCCGGTAAGAGAAAGTCCGCTTTCATTGTTTCCTGTAAAATTATATTCAGAACGCAAGCCATAGACCCCGTATTCCGTACTGCTTCGGGCAACTTCAAAATCATGCCGCGTCATCAAACGCCAGCCTTTTGGGCAAATTCCCTGGTGGTTTGGCTGTATAAGGTCGGCACAACTCTTGGTATTGCAACTGTCATTGAAACCCATCATCTCTGCCCACTGGTAAAGGCCGCCGTAACGGTCGCACTTGGTGGTGTCATCATTATAGCAGTAGCGTTCGATTTTCGTGTCGTCGGTCATGTTTTCGCCAGCCTTCAAGGTGACATCGGCGATATTCAAGTTCTGTGCCATAACGTCTATGGTATCCTTGACACCATCTTCATCTTTGCCCATGATTGTCAGGTAATAATAGACACGGCCATTGCGCGAGTCACTAAATGTCTTGTAGCGCTCTTCCTTAAACTTTTCCAAAGGCAGAGTTTGGTCGAACGGTTCATAGGGCCCAGAACTGGAACTTTCTTCGGGCACCCAGACCTTGTACTTATAATCTTCACCACATACATAGCGAATTCCTGTTCGTCCATCGCGATAGGTGGACCCTATGGTTTCACATTCCACACCAGTATAATCAGTGATTTTACTGGAAGAAGA
>JAFVGH010000125.1 GCA_017475045.1 Fibrobacter sp.
TAGGGTATCAAATTTGTTGAAAAAAATAATAAAATAATTGTAAAAATATTTTGTCAATTCATTGATATTTAGTATTTTTGTATACCAAAACCAAGAATACGCATATCATGAAAAAGCAAGCAGACAAACCCACCTACGAAGAGCTCCAGAGAGAGCTTCAGGAAGCCCGCAGAGAGGCGGAAACGGCCAAGGCGGAACTTCGCAAGTCAAGACTGAAAACAAAGGATTTGGAGCTAAAAATCAATTTGTTGGAATATCTAAAAGACCCGGAAAATCCAGAAAAAAAAAGCAAACTGAGTCCCCAATGGCAGAAAATAGCGGACATATTAGAGACCATACATTCGATGCGGGAGACATCGTGACGTGCCTGATGCTGTACGTGTACAGCGGGTGCAGCTACAACAGCATCCCGAAAGTCATGGAAGTGATCAGGATGAGGGAAGGCCGGGAAGGCGAGCGCATTCCCTCGCTGGAGACGGTGCGCGGATGGGTGGCGAAAGCGGGGCTGTCCGTGCTGCGGCACAAGGGCAAAAGCATGGGGGAGTCGTTTGCACTGGTCATGGACGAGAGCATTTCGGCAGGCGGGTACAGGATGCTGCTCGGACTCGGCATACCGTCGGAAAACGAGGGGCATGCCGTCAGCCACTCCGACGTCACCGTCCTGGACATATCCGTGGGGAGGAGTTTCAATGCCAAGGACGTCAGCGACATGATAGGAAGGACGGTCGCGGAGACCGGCAAGCCCCCTCGGTATGCGTTGTCGGACGGCGGGACAAACCTTGTGAAAGGTGTCGGGGAAAGCGGCCTGAGGCACCACCGAGACATAGGCCACATGCTGGCCACGCACCTGAAGAAGGTGTACGGCGGTGAGCCGGACTTCAAAGAGTTGGCGGCGATGGTCGGACGCACGAAACACTGGACGCTGGACGGCGACCTTGCGCCGCTCAAGGCCCCAAACCAGAGGACGATAGCACGGTACATGAACGTGTACGACTGGATTGAGTGGTCGGGGAAAGTGCTGGAAGTCCATCACAGACTGACAGAGAAGGAGCGTTTCCATCTCGGCTTCGTCCAGAGGCACGCATCCCTGGTAGAGGAGCTGTCGGGGGTGTGCCGGATGCTGAAGTCAATCATGCATATTGTAAAGGCAGGTGGGCTGTCGTTCAAGACCGCACGGGAATGCAAGCGGGTGATGGCCAAGGAACTGCGGACGAACGGTGTCCGCCGGGTGGTGGAACTCACCGACATGGTCACTCGCTACATTGACCGGGAGTGCAGGCTCCTCGAGTCGGACAAGGCATCACACAACATATCGTCCGACATCATCGAATCGGTGTTCGGGCTGTACAAAGGCAGGCGCTCGGCGAACAAGATGCACGGAATCACATCACTGGCACTGACAATACCACTCTTCCCGTACAAGTCCGACAGGCAGGCATGGAACCATATAAGCCTTCGGCACCTTTATTCCAACACAACAATAAACGATGTAAGGGCATGGAAGAAGGACAACATCCCAGCATCACCATACTCTATCCGACAAGAAAAACTAGCATCGTGAAAAACAAATTTGATACCCTA
>JAFVGH010000126.1 GCA_017475045.1 Fibrobacter sp.
CCTGTGTCGGTTTGCGGTACGGGTGGGTGCAACGTTGGATGATAGCAGTTTTTCTTGAGAGTATGATTACCTGCGCTATCCCTTCCCCCGAAGGTTCCGGGTACTATCGGGCTTCAGCAGGCCGTGTGTGCTTCACTGCACAGCCTATACCTACCTCCCTTCAACGGGCAATTCCGTCTGCCCGCGGCAGTGTCACTCCTCTGTCCCTGCGTCTCCGCTGGCCCAGTACATGAATCTTAACATGTTCGTCCTTCCCCTGCGCCCAAAGGCTGAGGGTTAGGCCCCGACTGACCCTGATCCGATTAACGTTGATCAGGAAACCTTAGTCTTGCGGCGAGGGGGTTTCGCACCCCCTTTATCGTTACTTATTCCTACATCTGCTTTTCCAGACGCTCCAGGCATCCTCCCGGTCACCCTTCACGGCATCTGGAATGCTCCCCTACCAACTGTCAAGACAGTTCCGCGGCTTCGGCTGTGGACTTATGCCCGATTATTATCCATGCGGGAGGACTCGATCAGTGAGCTGTTACGCACTCTTTGAATGAATGGCTGCTTCCAAGCCAACATCCTGACTGTCTCTGTCCCCCCACTTCGTTTTGTTCAACTCGGCCCACAATTCGGGGCCTTGGCCGGCGGTCTGGGTTGTTTCCCTCTCGGACGTGGACGTTAGCACCCGCGCCCTCTCTCCAGAAGATTGAATGCCGGCATTCGGAGTTTATCAGGAATTGATAGCCGGTGAAAGCCTCGCTTCCTATCAGTCGCTCTACCTCCAGCATTGTCTCTTCCAGGCTGCACCTAAATGCATTTCGGGGAGTACGAGCTATCTCTGGGTTTGATTGGTCTTTCGCTCCTACACCGAACTCATCCGTAAGCTTTTCAACGCTTATCAGTGCGGGCCTCCAGATGGTTTTACCCAGCCTTCACCCTGGTCCGGCGTAGATCACCCAGTTTCGCGTCTGCCCAGCCTGACTCCACGCCATTTTAGACTCGGTTTCCCTTCGGCTCCGTCCCTGAGGGACTTAGCCTCGCCAGGCAAGGCAACTCGTAGGATCATTATGCAAAAGGCACGCCATCACCCCGCAGGGCTCTGACCGCTTGTAGGCAACTGGTTTCAGGTTCTTTTTCACTCCCCTGTCCGGGGTTCTTTTCACCTTTCCCTCACGGTACTGTGCGCTATCGGTCTCTCGAGAGTATTTAGCCTTGCCGGATGGTCCCGGCGAATTCGCCCCGGATTCCTCGTGTCCGGGGTTACTCAGGATACCACTGGGCTTCATTCGGCTTCGCGTACGGGGGTCTCACCCTCTGCGCCGCATATTTCCATCTGCTTGCGCTCGCCTCGTTCTTGCCGTGTCGTGGTCCTATAACCCCGCATGGTCCGTGAACCATGCGGTTTGGGCTGTTCCCCGTTCGCTCGCCACTACTTGGGGAATCACTGTTGTTTTCTCTTCCTGCCGCTACTAAGATGTTTCAGTTCGCGGCGTTCGCCCCTTATTAAAGGTAATGGATCTTCAATCCACTGGGTTGCCCCATTCGGAGATCCCGGGATCAGGGGTCATCTGCACCTCCCCCGGGCTTATCGCAGCTTATCACGTCCTTCTTCGCCTTCGAGAGCCAAGGCATCCGCCTGTTGCCCTTTCCTACTTCTTTCTTTCTGTTCGTACTCTGATTGTCTGCCACCACAAGGCGGCATCCAAACCTGTAGTATAAAACTAAGAGTATTTCAATCTTGCGATTAAGTGTTTTAGATTTGATTGCCCATCGCCATGCGACGGGCGTCGTCTCTATCTACTTTACTACTTAAAACTTTTCAATATGTCAAAGATCGTTGATTCTTGCGAATCGGGTGGAGAATAAGGGAGTCGAACCCTTGACCCCCTGCTTGCAAAGCAGGTGCTCTAGCCAACTGAGCTAATCCCCCAGAAAGAAGATTGATAGAATGATGGGCAGTGTCAATTTGAATTGCTGCATCTTTTAGATGCCTGTTTCTGTGCAGCTTGGCTGCGACTGAACAAAC
>JAFVGH010000127.1 GCA_017475045.1 Fibrobacter sp.
AGTCCTTCACCCTTGATGATGATGTAAAGTTCCTCATGTGTCTTGTGCGTGTGGAGGAAACCGCTGTCCTGGCCGGGAACGAGCGTCTGGAAGCTTAACTCGCTGCCCGTCGCACCAACGGCCTGTCCGACGAACACTTTCCCCTGGAGAACACTAGGTCCCATCGGAAGTTCGTAATCGATTACTTCGTTCCATGAACCGATGTTGAGGGCGTCATAATTGTTCCCTTTCTTAATGCATTCAATCTTTTTCATGTCTATTATATTTTATTGGTTTTCAACATTTGTTTCTTATGGAAACTTTGTATCTTTGCGCAAAGATAGCACCTTTGGAGAAGTCTTGCAAGACGGTACAGGAAGGTACAATAGTTACCGCGGAGTAACAATTAGTGATTATCAGACAGATAGTTTATGGCAAATTTTGAAGGTTTTTGTCCCGTACGGGATATCCTCTCCCAGATAGGAGACAAATGGTCAGTTCTGGCCATGGTCGCTATGCAGAAATACGGTGTGTGCCGTTTTCGGGATTTCCAGAAAGACATGCCGGATGTTTCCAGGAAAATGCTTTCCCAGACGCTGAAACGTCTGGAGGATTTCCGGCTTGTCTCCCGGACGGTTTACGCGGAAGTGCCGCCAAGGGTGGAGTATCGACTGACTGAGCTGGGAGAATCCTTCCAGCCGGCCTTGAACGGAATCATTGATTGGGCGCTGGCAAACAGAGATGCCTTGGCTCCACATGAGGCAACGAAGTCCATCTTTTAATTCGAATTGATCGGTGTCTATGAAACTACCTGAGGTCACACTTCTTTCCCTGCTACCGGAAGACCGGGAGCAGTTCATCCTGGACAACCAGTGGGCGTTCAAGTATGGCGCCCAGCAGGAGTTCGGGATGCGGGATGAGCGTTGCGAGGAAGGAGAAGAGGTCATCTCCCGAAAGACTATCGAGGATTCCATTGACGGGGAGAATGCCGAAACATACCGTATTGTTCTGGATGGCCAGAAGGTGGGTGGTGTTGTCTTGCGTATCGATAAGGAGGCTGCCCAGGGTGAATTGGAACTGCTTTTCGTGTCGCCTGAAGTCCACAGCAAAGGCATCGGCCAGGCCGCTTGGAAGGCTGTGGAAGCGCTGCATCCGGAAATCCGCGTCTGGGAAACCATCACCCCCTACTTCGAAAAGCGCAACATCCACTTCTACGTGAACCGCTGCGGCTTCCATATCGTGGAGTTCTGGAACAAGCATCAGCACGGGCCCGCCGTTCCGGAAGAGGAGGAAGGTAACTGGAGTATGGATGACGAGATGTTCGTGTTCAGGAAAGAAATCACGAATGCTGGTGACTGGCAATGATCTACCAGCATGCCGGACTGTTTTTTGAGCGTAACTCCCTGCGGACAGGCAGTGTAATAATTGAAAACGCATCAGAAAAGTTTGAAAGAATAATGTCTGATTCTTTTTATACTCCCTTCACGGCAGAGATACTCAAGCATCCTGATATGGATGCATCCTATATCCGGATTCCTTTTGACTTGAAAAAGAGAACTGGGAAAGGACGGCTGAGCGTTCACGCTACTTTTGACGGTGTTCCGTATGACGGAACTATTGTCAACATGGGCGAAAAGAATCCCGACGGGTCCATTTGTTACTTGCTGGGAATGCCACGAGCAATCCGGAAACAGACGGGAAAGACCTTTGGCGACATGGTGGAGGTGGTTCTGACACCATGGACGGAGCCATCGCAGGAGGCGTTCTTTGCCGAGGAGCCGGGA
>JAFVGH010000004.1 GCA_017475045.1 Fibrobacter sp.
GCTTCCGTGGAGGATATCCGCTGCACGGCTTCCTACAAGCAGGCTAAGGCCCTGTCCTGGAGCGTTAACAATGTCCTTGCACCTCAAAAGTAATTGAGTATGAAAAAAGAAACAAAAAAACGGCTCATAACGATAGCCATACTGATTGTCGCCGGAGCCCTTGTAGGGTTCGTCGTGCAAGCATCGGTAATTAATCTCATTGTAGGAGGCAAGTGGTTCTAGGGTATGAAAAAGACACTTTGGGTACTGCTCTATATAGCAGTGTTTATAGGATCGGCCGTCCTCTTCGGGCCGATGATTTACAAAGCCAGGGGTGCTGATGAAAGTTCCCGTGTCAAATGGAATGATTCCGTCGGGACCATCATGACAGATTTCTCCTACGGTGAGAAGCCGGGCAATAAGTTTGACTTGTACCTTCCTGCTGACAAGTCCCGGAGCCATTACGGCCTTGTGGGTTATTTCCATGGCGGAGGTTTTCACGGAGGAGACAAAGAAGGCGATGCCGGGATTCTCAAATGGCTCGCATCCAGAGGCTATGTGGGAGCAGGCATCAATTACACCCTGAACGTGGACGGAAACCCATCCACGAGTATCCTCAATATGACGCTGGAGATAAAGGAAGGGATGAATGCTGCCGTGGAAAAGGCCGAAGAGCTGGGTTATCATATTGATAAAGTGGCAACGGGCGGCGGCTCTGCCGGTTCCACCCTTTCTATGGTTTATGCTTTCCGTGATGCACCTGATGCGCCTGTTCCCGTTGCATTTACCTTCCAGGCGGCGGGTCCCACGCTCACCGACCCTCGGGAATTCGGCCAGTGTAAGGGTTTTGAGACACAGGAAGATAGGAGATCGGCCCTCAAGTTTTTCAATGTTTTCCTGGGACTGGACGTCAAGGAAGAAGACTTGGACTCCGGCGAGTGGATGGAGAAAATCAAACCAGTATCTCCTGCCTTGCAGGTAAATGAGAACACGGTACCCATTCTTTTCTCCCACGGCTGCGACGATCATATCGTCATCTATAAGCAGGCCGAGCACCTTCTGGAAGCACTGGATAAACATCAAGTTCCCTATACTTTTATCCAGTTTGACCGCAGCGGTCACAATATGGGCTGGCAGCCCAAAAAACAGCAGGAGTTCTTCGACTCCCTGAAGGTTTATCTTAACCGGTATATGCCCTTATGAAGAGATTATTGATATCCTCAATTCTTATGGCGACAGTCCTGTCACTGTCAGCCCAACCTGTTCTGCGTCCGGATAACATCGACGAAGTCCTCCGGGCCATGACGCTGGAGGAAAAGGTTCAGCTGCTTGTCGGCGGCGCCGTGAAAACCTACAAGGACGGTGTGCCCACGGGGACATCGGCCAGCGTTCCGGGTGCAGCTGGCTGTACCAAGCCGATTGAAAGGCTGGGCATTCCGGCGGTTATTCTTTCAGACGGTCCTGCAGGGGTTCATATCGACGCTAACCGCGAAGGGACGGACAAGACTTTCTACGCCACTGGATTCCCGGTGGGAACGCTCCTCGCGAGTTCCTGGGACACGGATCTGGTACGTGAGGCGACTGCTGCGATAGGCAGGGAGGCTCGGGAATACGGCATCGACGTAATGCTTTCTCCAGGAATGAACATCCACCGCAATCCACTCTGTGGGAGGAACTTCGAGTATTTCTCAGAAGATCCCGTCCTCTCCGGAAAAATGGGTGTAGCCTATGTGATGGGCCTCCAGGACGAAGGCGTGGGCACTTCGGTGAAACATTTTGCTGCCAACAATCAGGAATCGAACCGATTCCAAGGCGAATCCCGCGTGAGCCAGCGTGCCCTGAGGGAAATCTACCTGAAGAATTTCGAGATTACAGTGAAGGAGGCGCAGCCTTGGACTGTGATGGCTTCCTATAACCGGCTCAACGGCCCTTACACGCAGCAGAACTATGAGCTCCTGACCACCGTCCTCCGCGACGAGTGGGGCTTTAAGGGACTTGTGATGACCGACTGGGGGATGAAGGACGGTACCGTGGAGGCCGTGAAGGCAGGGACAGACCTGATGGAACCGGGTGAAGAGGAAGAGATGAACCGCATCCTCGCTGCCGTAAAGGATAGCCGCATTTCTATGGATGAAATAGACCGCAATGCCCACCGCGTTCTGGAACTTGTGGTGAAAACCAATACCTTCCGCGGATACAAGTATTCCGACAATCCGGACCTCAAGGCCAATGCGGCCATAGCCCGCCGGGTGGCCGGTGAGTCCATCGTGATGCTCAGGAATGAGCAGGCCCTGCCGCTTGCCGAAGGTACAAAAGTAGCCTTGTTCGGCATGTCTTCCGTGGATTTCGTGGCTGGCGGAACCGGTTCCGGCAATGTGAACAAAGCATATGTGGTGCCGATGGACCAGGCGCTGGAAGAGGACGGTTTCCTTGTAGATGAAGATCTGAAAAACTACTATAACGAGTATAAACAGCACCAGGAAGCCACCTGGGCGCTGGCTTTTGCCGGAAACCCCATGGGACTGGCTGTTCTGCGCTTCAAGGGCAGCAAGATTCCGGAGCCAGAGCTTCCTGAAACCGGTTTCCCCGCCAAGGCAAAGTCCAATGATGTGGCTGTGGTGGTCATCGGCCGAAACGCCGGAGAAGTGCTGGACCGTACTCTCACGGACGATTTTGAACTCACGGAAACGGAGCGGAAACTCCTCCGCAGCGTAGCCGATGCCTTCCACGCCGAAGGGAAAAAGGTTGTGGTTGTTCTCAACGTGGGCGGCGTTATTGAAACCGCATCGTGGAAGAGTTATGCCGATGCCATCATCCTACCTTGGTCTCCCGGTCAGGAAGGTTCCCGCGCCGTTGCGGACATTCTCTGCGGCAAAATCAACCCGTCCGGAAAACTACCTATGACTTTCCCGAACAGCTATTTCGATGTTCCTTCGGCACTCAGTTTCCCCTATGAATACAATAAAGATGGAAAGTTGGGGGTTATGGAAGTCCTGAACGGCGTGCAGTCAGATGAAAAGAATGTGGGCTGGACTTCATACGACGAGGGTATTTATGTAGGTTACAGGCATTATACAACGGTAGGCAAAGAGGTTTCTTTCCCCTTTGGCTTCGGCCTCAGTTATACGACTTTCGCATACTCGAAGCCGGTTGTAAAGACCGGGAAGGATGGCTTTACCGCCAGCATTACGGTAACCAATACGGGTTCCGTGGCCGGAAAAGAAGCCGTCCAACTCTACGTGTCCGCCCCGGCGGGAGGCCTGGACAAACCCGCCCGCGAACTCAAGGCCTTTGCCAAAACCAGGGAACTGCGTCCCGGTGAGAGCCAGACACTCTCAATGAGCGTATCGGCCTACGATCTGGCATCCTTCAACGAGGCCCTCAGCCGCTGGGAAACCGCTGCCGGAAGCTATCAGATTCTGTTCGGTGCTTCCGTAGAAGACATCCGCTGCACGGCAAAATACAAACAGGCCAAGGTACAGTCCTGGGCTGTTGACAATGTGTTGAAATTGCAGTAATCCAAGATGATGAAAAAGATATTGATAGCTTTCATTGTTCTGGCAAGTTCTTCTCTTTTTATTTCTTGCGACAAGCCGGAGAATCAGACTTCGGACAATTACCTCGATGAGGTAATCAACCGCGCGGGACGTGTAATCCGCGACAAAAAGATAACAAGCACCTCACTTGGAAAGGACATGAGTTATAATGTCATCCTGCCGCCGGGATACAGTGAGAAAAAGGAATTCCCGTTCTTCTACCTCTTGCACGGCGCCGGGGACAACCACAATGCCTGGCTGGACAAGGGAAACGCTGAGGCCATACTGAAAGGATATCTCAAAGATGGCGGGAAGCCGATGATTGTGGTCGTTCCGGATGAGGCCACGAACTTTTGGATCAAAGAATACGATGACTTTTTTCACGGTGAACTCATCCCCGCAGTGGAAAAAGAATACCACGGCAACGGCAAACGTGCTGTGGCTGGCAATTCCATGGGTGGCTTCTGCACGCTGTTCAATGCCTTTTCCCATCCGAAAGAATTCTCCTGTGCCTATTCCATGAGCGCGGTGAATATGTTGTTTGAGAGCACTATAAAGGCTCAACCCGATCACGCCATCTTTCCGTCCCTTATCATAGACTGCGGGAAAAGCGATGGAATCTGCCCCCCGAGCCAGGTGGAAGAATTTACCGGTATGCTGGACCGGGAAGGGGTGAAATACGAACTCATTTCCCGTGACGGCAGCCACGACTGGACGTTTTGGAAAGAAGCACTGGCAACGGCATTCGACCGGGCCGGAAAATCATTTTGATTGGTATGAAAAAGTACATTTACCTTCTCCTTGGAATGCTTCTTCCGCTGAGCGCCAATGCCCAGTGGAGAAGCCTTTTGGACAAAGACCTCTCGCAGTGGAGGATTTACCAGAGCTACACTTTCGACGATACAGCCAAGACAGCGCGCGACAAGGCCGAGGCCGAGGGGCACCCTGTACAACAGATTGGCTACGATGTGAACGAGGGCAATGCCTTTACCGTGGAAATGGACGGCAACAACCCCATCCTCCACATCGACGGACCAATCTACGGCTGTGTCATCACCAAGGAAGAGTTCGGCGACTACCATCTCAAACTGAAAGTCAAGTTCGGTGAAAAGAAGTACGAGCCGCGCCTTGACAATGCCCGCAATTCCGGTCTCCTGTACCATTCCACCGGCGAATGCGGCTTCGATACCTTCCATACCTGGGCGTCAAGTCATGAATACGAAATCTTGGAGGGCGGTACGGACGAAGGCAGCTACGGAGACTATTTCAGTGTCCCCGACACCTATATGGACATCCGTTCCGACGTAGTGAAGCGTCAGGGCCTATTTTCCCTGAAGGAGTACAATCCGGAGGGAGTGCTGAACCGGGTCGGGCCCCTCACTACTTACAATCTTTGCAGCGCCGTCGGGGACGATTACGGCTCCCCGCACGGGCAGTGGACGGAGCTGGAGCTCATCTGTTTTGAAGACAAAGCGCTCCATATTGTGAACGGTCATGTGAAAATGGTCCTCCAGAACTCCACCCGTCGGCTCAACCGGATGGCTGACGTCCCGCTGACAAAGGGAAAGCTTCAGCTCCAGAGCGAAGCGGCCGAAGTGTATTACAAAGATGTGATGATTCGCCCCATAGATGCCATTCCGGCAGAATATGCCCACTATTTCGAGCCGAAGGCTAGAATCGGTCTCCAGCTATATTCGGTGCGGGATCTTCTCGGGGACTATACCGAAAAAGGTGACCCCGCCATCCTCAAGGCCATTGCCGATATGGGCTATGACTTTGTGGAGCCCTATGGTTTCTGGAGTGATAAGGTCATGGGACAGACTCCGGAGAAATTCAAGGCCGATCTGGAGGCCGCGGGGCTCGGCTGCCCCAGCCTTCAGTGCGCACTTGTGATGCTCCCGGACGAAATCAAGGCCCGCGATATGGCCCCGGCACTTGAGCGCTGGGACAAGGCCATACCTGTCCTTAAAAGCATCGGCGTTAAGAAAGTGGTTCTGGCCGGCCTGCTGGAACCAACCAACCTGGAAGAGCTACAGCTTGCCTGCGACTATATGAACGCAGCTGGGGAGAAATGCCGCAAGGCGGGCCTCTCCCTTGGCTATCACAACCACGACGCTGAGTTCAAGGAAGTGGACGGACAGGTCATCTATGACTATTATCTGCAGCACACACTCTCTGAAAACGTTTTCTTCCAGATGGACACCTGGTGGGCCGTCTATGCCCACAAGAGCCCGGTGGAATACTTCCGCCGCTATCCCGGCCGCTTCCGTTCCCTGCACCTTAAGGACAAGGCCGCCCTGGGCGAGAGTGGCATCATGGCCTTTGAAACCATCCTCCGCGAAGCTCCTGAAGGCGGATCGGAAGACCTCGTTGTCGAAAACGAATGGTATGACACCAATCCGCTGGACGTTGCCGTCCGCAGCCTTAACAACCTTAAGCGAATAATCATTAACTAAAACACAAATATGAAAAAAACACTGTTATTTTTGGCTCTCGCAGCAACTTGTCTGGCGACCCAAGCCCAGAACCTCGGACAGTTTGAATGGAAACTTGTTCCGCCGGCAGAGGCAGGAATGACACAGGCCGATCTGGATGCGCTCCGCGCCAATGTCCAAAGCCAGATTGACGCCCACACCATTGCGGGCGCTGTCACGGCCATCGTTAAGGACGGCAAGCTCGTCTGGTACGAGGCGCAGGGAAAAAGCGACCCCACGACCGGAAAGAAAATGGAGAAAGACGCCATCTTTACCCTGATGTCATCGTCCAAAATTATGGCGGGCATTGCGGCGCTGCAACTTGTGGAGCAAGGGAGAATGGGTCTGGAAGACCCTGTGAGCAAATACATTCCCGAGCTGGCCGACATGAAGGTATATGTCACGGAGGGCGAGATTATTCCCGCCGATAAGCCCATCACCGTCAAGCATCTGCTCACCCATACGGCCGGCCTGATGACGGCAACGAACCTTGGCTTTCTCCGCAACCAGATCCCTTCTGAGGAAGGCGATCGGCTCCAGGATGCCGTTCCCCGTTTTGCACAGGCTACCCTGGATTTCCAGCCCGGTACCCAGTGGAGCTATTCGCCGCTTCACGGGATTGACGTAGCGGCAAGAATTATCGAAATCGTTTCAGGAGAGCCCTATCAGCAGTATGTCCAAAAGCATATTTTTGAGCCTCTCGGCATGACGGAAACCTGGTTTACGGTTCCTGAAAGTGAGCGGGAGAGAGTGGTTCCTCTTGTCAAGTATGAGAATGGTAATTGGGTCAAACAGCCAAAAATGTTCGGTGATTACGGAGAAGCGCAGACAAGCTATTTCAGTGCTTCCGGCGGTCTTCTTTCCACGGCGAAGGATTATACAATCCTGGAGGTCGCATTGGTAAATGGCGGAATTCTCAACGGGAAGCGCATCCTCTCGGAAGAGAGCGTCAAGCTGATGGGCTCCAACCTGGTGGGAGACCTTTACGCCAAGTTCATGCCTGTCATTACCGATGGATATGGCTTCGGTATCACCGTGCGTGTCGCTGAAGACGAATCCAAATGCCACGGCGTGGGCAAAGGCGCCTTCAACTGGAACGGCGCCTACGGAACGGACTCCTGGGCCGATCCGGCAAACGGTATCGCAGCAGCCTATTTCATGGCCCATTCCGACGGCCCGCGCGATCCGGTCAACACCTTTCAGGAGACCCTGTATAAATCAATGGGCCAGCAGGCTTCCGGCATCCCTTCCGATGTCCGGATGACCACCCTCGAATTCAAGGAAAACAGCAATGGGGAAAAGTTGCAGATGGATTTCTACCGTGCTGCCGGTGACACCCAGAAACGTCCCACCATCATCTTTTCTTTTGGTGGCGGCTGGGCTGGCGGCGACAGGCTTATCTACCGTGAAGTGGCACCCCGATATGTCCGTCACGGCATCAATGTGGCAGCAATCGATTATACACTCACCTTGAAAGGGCAGAAGCACCTTCCGGACTCCACCCTTTTCGGCCCCCAATACACCAACGCCATTATGACTTCCGTTGCGGATCTCTACGATGCTACGCGTTACATCCTTGAGCATAAAGATGAACTGGGTGTCCGGGAAGATAAGATCATCATAGCCGGAGGCAGTGCCGGTGCCACCAATTCCGTAATGGCCGAGTATTGGCTCTGCAACGAAGCCCCTCTTGCGACAGCCCGCCTGCCAAAGGGATTCACCTACGCCGGCGTGATTCCTGCCGCCGGATCCATCTGGAAAACCGGCCTGGAAGACCCCGAGTGGAAGAATATGCCTTGCCCGCATATGTTCATGCACGGCACCATGGACTGGACCGTCCCCTTTTGGGATACGCCAATCCCGGTTAGCAACTTCAAGGCTTTCAGCCCCAAGACAGTGGCAGAACTCCTTCGCAAACGTGGCGCTTGCGTTGAAACCTTCTTTGTAGAAGAAGCCGACCATATGATGGCCGCCGCCCCCATCTTCGATTTCCCCAACGGTGGCTATACGATGGATCAGACCGAACATATGCTGGATTTCATCGACCGCGTCATCCTCGGCGAAGAAAAGATCCAGATCGATTATTCCGAGAAGGATTATGACGCGCCCCGCAGCTTTATGGCCATTATGGGTGCTCTTTTCGGAGGGGAAAACCTGCCGGAAGTGGCGCGCAAGTCCGAAGCCTATACTCTTCCCCAGATTGGTACGGGAGCTATCGAAACAAAGACCGTCAAAGGATACGCCATCACCCGCGACATTTCCTTCCAGGACCCACAGGCCGTATATATCCACAATGGTGTCAAAGAGCCTTTCCTGGACGAACTGGTAAAGAAGGGGTATGTAGTGATGATCACCAATACTACCGCATCTGGCCTTAAGAACGCCGTGAAGTATATGGCCAAGAACGCTTCGTCCTTCAATGCCGATGCTTCCCGCATCGCCATCGGCGGAAAGGATGCCCTTGCAGCTGCCGAAGGAGCCAAGAACATTGCCGGTGTCATCTCATCGGCGGAGCCTCTGAAGAATCTCTCTAAAGTAACGGTTCCGGTACTTTATTATGCCGAAAGTGGGGCCGACCTGTCGGCCTGGGACAAACGGGAAGAAAGCCAGCAGGTCTTTATGCTTTATACAGCAAAAGATGCCAAGCCGGCCGCTGGGGAAATCGCCCGCATCCGCGAGGCTTTCCTTGATCGATGCGTACGCAACGGTGAAGTCTTTGCCGTGAGAATCAACGAACAATGATCGCAATGCAAAAGTCGTTATTAATCGTAGTCATAGCATTGTTTTCAATGTATTCCTGTTCCCGCCCGAGCCTGACAGTTCCGGTGGAAGGCGGCAGGGTCCAGGGCATCGAAGAAACCGCAGGAGTCGCAGTATTCAAGGGAATCCCGTATGCTGCACCTCCTGTTGGCGAACTCCGCTGGAGGGATCCGCAGCCGGTCATTCCTTGGGGTGGGGTAAGAAAGGCCGATAGCTTTGGCCCCATAGCCATGCAAAAACCGCAGGATCCTTCCAGTATGTACTACAAGGAGTTCTATTCGTCTGGTCTTCCCGAAATGAGTGAGGACTGTCTGTATCTGAACGTTTGGGCGCCGGAAGGCAGCGTAGGTAATGCCGGGGCCAAACTGCCCGTTGCCATGTGGATTCACGGCGGTGCCTTCTCCGGCGGCTATGGACACGAGATCACGATGGACGGAACCGAGTGGGCGCGGCGCGGCGTCATCCTTGTCACCATCAATTATCGCCTGGGCTTCCTGGGGTTCCTCGCCTATCCGGAATTGTCCAAGGAGCAGGGAGGTCTTTCCGGAAACTACGGTCTGAAGGACCAGATTGTCGCGCTGAAATGGATTCATGAAAACATAGAAGGTTTTGGCGGAGACCCGGACAATATCACCGTGATGGGGCAAAGTGCCGGCGGGATGAGCGTACGCTGCCTGGCCGTATGTCCGGAATCCAAACCCCTGATGGCCAAGGCCATCATACAGAGTGCCGGTGGCCTTTTACCGGAAAATCCGCAGCCGAAGGCTTGGAGGGGCGATGAATACGGCAAGTTTCTGATGGATGGAGCCGGGTACACTTCACTCCGGGAAATGCGTGCGGCCGGCTATGAGGAAACCTTTGACAGGATCTCTCCCCACGTATTAAGACTGATGGCAAATATTATGACGGAAGGCGGGAGCATTATGGATGCCATGATTCTGGGGCCCAAGGTCGACGGAAAGACTCTTCCAGAAGACTTTGACAGTGCTGTTTATGATGACAGCGTGGCCGACATCCCTTACCTGGTCGGCTCGGTAACGGCCGACGGAGAACTGCTCGGCGGCGCCGGCATTCCGCGCTTCTGCGCGGAGCGCAACAAGCGGAGCGACAAAGGTGCCTATGCCTATTATTTCTCCCGTGAACTCCCCGGAGACGAATCCGGTGCTTTCCATTCCTCCGAACTCTGGTATATGTTCGGCACACTGGACCGTTCCTGGCGGCCTTTTACCGAAGCCGACCATGCCCTAAGCGAGAAGATGCTGGATGCCTGGACCCATTTCTGCAAGACAGGAACGCCCGGCTGGGCCCCATGCACGGAAGAAAACCCTTACATGGAGACACTGGATACTAATTGATCTTCTCCAGATACTCCGACGGGGTCATCCCAAATTGGGCCTTGAAATTGCGGCCGAAAACGGAAGGCGTGCTGAAACCGGTCATGTCGGCAACCTCGGAAACAAGGTACTGCCCGCTGTCCAGGAGTTCCTTGGCACGGTTCAGTTTATAAGTTTTGAAGAAGGCGTTGGGGCTGCCGCCCGTCAGCGCCTTCACTTTATAATAGAACTTGCTGCGGGAGACAAAAAGTTTGTCTGCAAACTGGTCCACGTTGATATCGTCGTTGGAAAGCTCCGCTTCCATCAGTTCGTAGAACTTCTTCATGAAGGCGGCATCCTGCGGATTCAGGGCGGGAGCCTTTTCTTCCACCTCTTCAATGGTTGTCGCCTTTCCAAAGATTCCGTGCAAGCGTTCCCGGTTCTTTAACTGACTGTCGATAAGGGCCGTCAGATACTCCGGGTCGAAGGGCTTGGTCACATAGGCGTCGGCCCCTTGCTGGAGACCTTCAACCTGTTGGGCCACCGTTGTTTTTGCCGTAACCAGAATAACGGGGATATGGCAGAGGGAAGAATCGTCCTTGATGGTTTTACAGAACTGGAATCCGTCCATCCCGGGCATGGCCACGTCACTGACAATGAGGTCCGGCATGTCGGAATGAACAATCTCCAGTGCCGCAGTTGCGTTCAGAGCCGATTTGACGTTGTACAGGGGCCCCAGCAACATCTTCAGGTAATTCACGATGCCAGGGTCGTCATCCACCACGAATACAGTCTTGTCGTGCTCCTGGGCCTCTTCAATGGGCTTATCCGTCTCAGAAAGGGCAAAAATGGGAAGTTTCTGCTGCTGTATCTCCGCTTTTTCCGCCATCTCGTAAACGTCTTCGGCGGGAAGTGTAAGCGTAAACACCAGGCCGTCACTCTCAAGGTTGCGACAGGTAAGATCGCCATGGTGAAGACCGGCAAGGCGCTTGGCGAAATACAGGCCGATACCCGTTCCATAATTGTGATGGTTCTCCACCTGGTAGTAACGTTCGAAAATCCTTTGTAGGGACTCTTCCGGAATCTTGGGTCCGTCATCCGCCACGGTAACCTGCATCTTCTTTTCCCCCGGAGCACCCAGCACGTCGAAGCCGATATTCACGTGGCCGCCGGATGGCGTGTACTTCATGGCATTGGACAGCAGATTGGAGATGATCTTGTCCAGTTTATCGGCATCCACGGGACAATGGAATTCGCCTTCCAAGCCGGTTGTATTCAGATGGATTCCCTTCTCCTGCATATTGAAAGCGAACGCGCCGATGGTCTGTTTCAGCAGGCCGATGACATCCTGCTCCGACACTTGGAGCTTCAAGGCATCCTGCTCCAGCTTGCCAAAGTCCATGAGCTGGTTTACCAGACGCATCATCCGGGCCACGTTCCACTTAACGGTAGAGAACATCTGGGGTGTAGCCGTGCCTTTTTCCATCTGGATTACGGGGCCTGATATGAGGGTAAGCGGGGTTCGGAATTCGTGTGAGATGTTGTTGAAGAAGCTCATGTTCACCTCATTAAGTTTCTTCTCCTGTTCTTTTTCCAACTGGGCACGCTTGGCAGCTTCCCGCTCTTTAATCATCCGTACGCGATAGGCATAGAAGGAGTACAGCAAGGTAAGGAACGCCAAGGCATACAGCGTCCAGGCCCACCAGGAATTCCAAGGAGCGGGAGAGACGTGGATGGGAAGACTTGCGTATGAAAAGTCGTCACCTTGGGTTGTGGGAACAGTACGCACTTCCAAAGTATAACGACCAGGCTTCAAATTGGAGAATGAAACTTCACCCCGAGTTCCGTTATCCACCCATTCCTTTTGGAATCCGGACAGGCGGTACTGGTAATTTGAAACCGGTTTACCGCCAAAATCCATGGCCGCGTAGGAGATGGTTATATAATCATCCCTCCAATCCAAATTAACCTCCGTATCATATGGAAGGACTTTGTCCATGTATTTTCCAGGGGTGACCATTTGACCGTCAACCAGTAAATCTTCGAACACAAGGCGTGAAACGCCAAACTCATTCTTGTTTTCCGGGTTGAACGCCGTGATGCCATGTACGCCACCGAACACCAGGGTGCCATCGGAGAGCCGGGCCTTTGCCTGAGCATTGAACTCACTTCCACCAATGCCGTCGGCCATACCAAAACCATGAATGATACCATTGTTTCTGTTCCATCGGTTCAGCCCGTCCAGCGTAGATGCCCAGATGTTGCCTTCCCCGTCACTCGCTACCGCAACGACCTCCTGGCAGGAAAGCCCGGGCATTCTGCTACAAAGCCCCGTTGCCGGGTCATATCTGTAAAGGCCATCATGACGCGTCCCTATCCACAGTTTTCCGCTTAAATCCTCGGCAAAGTCCATCACTACGTCTGCGGGAGCGGACTGTTCCCAAAGCGGGATGGTTTGCAGTTCTTGGGACTTGGGATCATATAGGACTGGATTCCGGAAAGCAAGCCCCAGAGCAAGGCGACCGTCCTCTAATGGAAGCACGGAGGAGATGAAACTCAGTTCCGGTAAAGCTTGCAGTTGGATGGGGAGGAACGCTCTTCCCCCTCTTTCCAGTTTATACAGATAATTAGTATTGCTTGAGCATAACCAGATATCTCCGTGGCTGTCTTCTGCCATTCCATTTACCTGGCGCACAATTTCCGGGTATTTGCGTTGGACGGAAAGATGCGTCCCTTTACGGGAGAGCTGATAAAGCCTCTCATTCTGGATGAGCCATATTCTACCTTCGCTGTCTACCAGCAGTCTGGCATTCAGCGCATCCCGGGTGCTCCGCCCGGGAATGTCGAGGGATTCCAGTTCCTGATGAAGTCCGCTGTCCGGGTTACTCAGGTAGAACCTTCCGGAAGAACTCGCGCTCCAAAGGTTTCCCTCTGCATCGGATGACAAGGAAACTATGGATTCTCCTTCCAATTGGCGGGACAACCGCCATTTTGCGCTGAAGGGATTGTTTCCGGATCTTTGGATGTCCAGTACGCCCTTGTCTCTGGTTCCGGCCCATAAACCGTAACGGCTGTCGCGGAAGGTGCAGGTTATTTCTAATGAGGGAACATTCAGGAATGCAGCAGGATTGGGCTCATGGAGCAGGATACGTTGTCCGTTGTCCTGGCCATAGAGGAATAGCCCCTTGTCGGTAAAAAACATGGGCGCCACATCCTGTATTTCATAGATAAGGAGGATATGTGCATCCCTGAAGGCAGAATGGGACACAATAGGCTCCGGCAGGGGAACAAACTGGCAGCTTCCGGTGTCAAAATATTTGAGACCCTGCGTAGAAACCAGTGCCAGGATGCCGTCGTGCAATCGCTGGGAATAAGTGTAGTTTTCTCCGGTTGCGACGTCCCGCATCAGCTCCAGGGTCTTGCCATTGTAATGGCGGATATGTCCGTTGGACACGCTCCAGAAGTTGCCGTCCGGTTCCGGATGGCAGGTATTTACAAAGGCCCGTGCCGGATCAAAATGCTCAATGACGGTTTTTGCAGAGCCTGTGGAAAAATCATACCGGCAGAGCTGCTCTATCATATTAAAGAGGATTTCGCCCTCGGCATTTTCCCAGATTTGAGATGTCACCCTAATTCTGGATTCCACCCCGACACGGACAAAGGCGTCTGTTTCAGGACTGTAGAAGCAGGGACCGGATTCCGTTCCCACCCAAAGCCTTCCGGAGGAATCCTTGAACAGGGAAGAAATTACGTTGGAAGGGAGGCTGAGCGAATCGGCCTCTTCGTGGAAATATTGATGATACTGCCGGGAGTCGTAGCGGTTGAGGCCACGCTCCGTACCCACCCAGATAAAACCCAGTTCGTCTTCTGCAATGGCCGTTACGTGCTGGTTGGACAGTTGGTCCGAAACAATGACCTTGCTAGGGTTTACATCCAGCGTTTCCATACAGGAAACGGCCAGCAGACAAATAGATATTATGATACTGAATTGTGTTCTCATATACGTGGTTTGGCTCGTAAAGTTAACCATTTCCAGTGATTTGAACAAAATGGAGAGAGAAAGGGACGTATTGGAGAGCGCTCCACACGCGTATATAATACCTTTGCCAGTGACAAAACGCGAAACTGATAACATCAAGCATATGAATTTCAAATCCATCATCACTCTTTTGGCCGGCGCCTTGCTGGCTCAGGGAATTGCATCGGCCCAGTACAATCCGGCCGATTTCGCCGTCCCGGAACTGTCCGGAGAACCCGAAGCGGGACAGTGGTATACTGTTACCCCTCCCAACGCTACGGCGGCAGCCGGCGGACAGGCTACCGGCCTTCTCCGCAAAGGGTCCGAAAACAAGGTTTTCATCCAGTTCTATGGCGGCGGCGTAAGCGTGAACGAATATACCGCAGCGCGTGGCAATCTGGTAGATCCGGAGCACGGTTTTTATTCCGACACCCTGGACGTTAAAACGGCAGGAATGGTTCAGATCCTCTCCGCCCTCACTTTCGGCGCTCCTGTTCCGGAGAATCCGTTTAAGGACTGGACGTATATCGTCATTCCTTATGCTACGGGAGACTTCCATGCCGGAACCGGAGACTTCCCTTATACGGGACTTGACGGTAAGAAACACGTGCTGCATCACAGGGGGTATACCAACTGGAACGAGATTCTTCAGATGGTAATGCCGTACCTGGGCACGCCCGAAGCACTTGTGATCACCGGTTTCAGCGCCGGCGGTTTTGCAACGGCCCTCAATTCCGATGCGGTCATCGACTATTTCCCGAAAACAAAGAACGTTACCTGCTTCGTGGATGCCGCGCAACTTTCCTATAAAGATTGGAGGAATGTTGCCAAGAATGTCTGGAAGGCCCCCAAGCGCATCTGGGAGAATCAGGGAAAGACGGATGATATCGTGCTGGACGCCCTTACGGCCTTACACAAGAAGCGTCCTACGGTAAAAATCCTTTTCGGTTGTTCCGTTCGCGACTATGCCCTTTCCACTTACCAGCACTATCTTGACCACGGACGCAATCCGGAGCCTGTTTCGGCCGATGACGGCGACGTGTTCCAACAGAACCTTAAGCAGTTCTGCGCAGGTTTCCAAAAGAACATCCCGGACGGAGGCCTCTTTATCTGGGATGGCGTTCCCGCCGCCGGACAGGCAGCCACCCTCACGCACCACTGCATCGAGCTTTCCGGCAACTTCTTTACCGATATGCGCGGGCACGGCAGCTTTGCAAAGTGGCTTGGCGATGCTGTGAATGGAACCATCAACACCTACGGCGTGGAACTTTTGGACAACGACTATCGCAGCAATCCCGAGCGCGAAAAGATCCGCCTCTATGAAGGCGCCGCTCCCGGCACCGAGTCCTGGACCCATGAGGAGCAGGCTTTCGGCGAGGGCGACGACCGTACCTATATTAATGTAACCACTCCGGAACTGGAGGTATTCGTCCCGGAGAATCCCAATGGATCGGCCATGATCGTATGCCCTGGCGGTGGCTTCTACATGCTCTCCTATGCTAATGAGGGCACCAAGGTTGCCAAGCGCCTGAACGAGCAAGGCATCACCGCTTTCGTCCTGAAATATCGCACCAATCCCTTCTTCAAGGAGGACGGCAGCAAATATGAGAACGCGGTGGAGATGATGATAGAATACTTTACTCGCTTCCTTTTTCCGGAAAGGGATAAACTGGCAGAAAAGCAGGGCGTAGCCTCCGAGGATGCCGAGGTTGCCGCCCCTATCGACAATGCCAACAACATCAACACCCAGTGGGCCTATGCCGATGCCGACAGGGCGATGGCCATCGTCCGCTTGGGCGCGGCCAAATGGGGCATCGACCCCAATAAGATTGGTATCATGGGCTTTTCCGCCGGTTCTATGACGGCCATGAACCAGGCCCTGCACCACAGTGAACTCACACGCCCCAACTTCGTGGGTGCCATCTACACCGGCGTAGCCGAAGGCTTTGAGGTCCCCGCCGATGCCGCACCGCTCTTTATGTGCTCTCCGGTGAATGATATTTTCCAGCCTCAGGAGACTTTCCGTGTGCTCCAGGCGTGGCGCACAGCTAAAGTTCCGGTGGAACTCCATTATTATTCCAAGTGCGGCCACGGTTACGGCGCAACCATTCAGAATGCCTCTTGCGATCTCTGGTTCGACCAGCTGTTCGCATTCATGAAAGACGTAGAATTCATCAAATAATAATCAATGTTTATGTTCAAAAAACTGTTCTCCCTTTTCCTCGCAGGAGTGCTGGCTTCGGCCACCCTCTTTGCACAGGAAAAGATTACCGTGTCCGGAACTGTGACGGATGCGGAAACCGGCGAACCCCTCTTCGCAGTGGGTATCGTCCAGCAAGGAACCTCCAATGGCGTTATCTCCGCCATGGACGGTGACTACATCATCCAAGTCCCCAAAGGTTCCGTACTGGAGTTTTCCAGCATCGGTTACAAGACTGTGGAAGTAATCGTAGACC
>JAFVGH010000128.1 GCA_017475045.1 Fibrobacter sp.
ACGTGCTCTTCGGATGAAATATAAACGTGTAAGTTACCTTGTTTGCGGTAAGCCGACTGAATCTCTTGAAGGTCGTCCGAAATATCTTCTTGGTTGTAGTAGCGGTGCTTCATGATTTTTAACGAAGCCAAGTCTATAGGAATGGGCTCATCGCCGGATGAAATGATTTTGGCATCGTTGAATCTGTAGCATTCCCCTTCGTTGACTGTGATGTTGTAATTGCGTTGCACCTTGTTGTTTGACAACGGTTCACGTTCAATATCCAATTTCAGGTCAAGGCTGTAGTAGCCGCGGGAATAGTAAAGGGCCTTTACGTTTTCCGTTGAAAGACGCATCAAGAAGTCTTGCTTGATTGTATCCAGTTGGGCGAATTCGTCAGGAATATCGAGTTGCTCGTTCAGTTGGAATTTCGAGAATACCTTGTTCCCGGAAATCTTGACAGACCAGGGACTTTTCTCATCCGTGTCGGCAATCGCAAGCGACGAAAAAAACAATAATGCGCATATCAATAAAATCATTTTGCTTTCTCCGTGGGCTTGGTCGCAGTGCTGTCGCTATCCGTGTCGTTGGGCTGGCGCATCGCTCTTGGCGGGCGGACTGTTTCGCAATGCCCGATTCCCAGGATACATGGATTCCAGTACTTATACGAGTAGTTCATGCCGATGTTCTTTTCGACGCGGCTTTCGCTATTGCTTTCGGTACCGCTGTTAGCCGTGTATTGCTTTGAAATGAGCAATCCGTTCACTGATAGCGATGGCGAAAGGTGATTCTTGTGCGAATATTCTTTTTCCTGGAAGAAAGGTAGCTTGTACGTGACGCCGAACTGCAAGGCCTGATCGTAAATCGGGTCGATGCTTTGATCCTGCGTATAACCGAGAATGAGGCTTAGGTTCTTGACCCAGCGATCCAAGGAAATCGGAATCTTGACATAGGAGGAATCCTTTTCGTTGTTGGAATTGTCGAACAGCATCACCTTCATGTCGATATCGCCGATGTAGTCGCCACCAAGGGTCTTGTTTGCCGTAGAAGCGATGACCTTGCCGAGAGCCTTGCCGGCAAGCTTGTTCCAGTCCGCATCGCCAGATTCGTTCGCTACGCATCCAAGGAAGATGTTGTAATAGGTCGCTGCCGCCGATGATTCCGTTCCGCAGTTGGAGCTCGGCGTTGGCTGTAGGTTCGTTATAGTTCCCTGGATATCAAAGTTGATTGGACATGTCGCTTTCTCGCTGTCGTCGGGTTCCGAACAGTAGGGGAGTTCCTGCATGCTTGAAACATCGACGATGCCGTGTTGCCAGAGAACGTCGTTCCATGAAATGTTGAATCGACTAAGTTCGAAATCGTAAAGTCCCTTGATACCGATGAATCCGTTGTCTGTATTCGTGACATCGCCGCGCAAGAGAGGTCTGTTCGATGTTCCGAGAACCCAGATGTCGAGTGTGAGCGGGAATGCGGCGAATGGCGAGATGATTTCTACAGAATCGCGTTGCGAATCGCTGATATGGAACGACAAATCGATGGGGCTGGAAACAGAGATTTTGGCTTCTTTGTCCTTGCTACGCAAACTGGTAATGGCGTTGTTGAGCATGGACAAAATCTTGTCGAGGGAACTAGGCGTGATTTCGATTTCCAAATCCTTGCGATATACGAACTTGTCTATGATGAAGTTGCCGCTGACGCTCTTGTTCTTAATTTGGCCTTCTTGCGTATGAGGAATATTGAACTGGATGTCGCTTCTTCCGAGTAGTCTTGCCTTGCCGTACGTTTCGTCGTCGAAGGTGTATTGTATCGAAGGAAGCTTTGCAATGACGGACATCTGCTCGTCGGAATCTTCCAAGTGCCCGGAAACATTACGAACTGTAACCGTATGTTGATCGGTCTTTAATGTGTATCTCTTTGTACCGAAGTCGATGGCTCCGATTTTCATGGTCTGCAAATCGTAAAGCAACGTGCCGAACACTAATTCCCCAAATTCGTTCTGCGTCGAAACTTCGGTGATGTTGAGCTTGCTTTCCTTGATGTTGCCTCTCACGTGGATGGGGAAGGGGTTCTCGATGGAAGAATACCTGAGGAGCGTGGAGTCCGACTTGATTTGGGCATTGATGCCAGGCAGGCCTTCTTTGAATTTTGCCTGAATGTCGATGTTCAAGTCCGTCTTTTCAATTTCGCCGCGTATGCCGGGAATGAGCCATGTTCCGCCGAGCTTGATGGAACCGATAAAGTCCAGACTGTCGGTCAATGTGCCGCTACCGTTGATGGACCCGTTGTTCGGGCTCTTGTATGTCAAGCTGATTTTCCGAGTCGGGTCAAAGATATTATCGACGGCGATGTTTGCGATGCCGGTCCAGACGCCATTGGAAATGTCGAAGTTGGTGAGCAACTCGATTCTGTCTTTCTTAGCCGATAGATTCATCTGCTTGATGTTCAGCACTTCCGAAGGAATGTTGTTGAAACTCAAGTCCTTGAAGTCGATATTTCCGAGCAGTCCTGTTTCTTCTTCGAATGCAATCTCTCCGTTGAATCGTCCAGAATAAAGCGTTGTATCGCCGAGCGGTTCCAGCAAGAACGGAATGTTGAAGTTGTCGATGGAAACCTTTGCATGCAGAAGCTGGAGCGGAAGCATGGCCGTAGGCTTGTAGTCCGGGTTCGAGTCGTTGGGGAGTACAATCGACGCTTCCATCGTGACGTTGTTGTTGTTGTGTGAGACGACAGCCTTGTCGATGATAACAGTGTCGCCGTTTTCCCTTATCTTGGTGTAGCCGTGGACGATGAACGGATCAACGTCTGCATCGATGTTGAGTTCCGCTTCGGCGATTCTGGAGTCGAGGTCGTAGAACACAGCTCCGGTAACCGTGGTCTTGAGGTTGTCGTTTAGATTGATGTCAACAAGAGGAATTGTCGATAACTCGACATGGTCTGTCTTGGCCCATATCAGGAGCGAATCGCCGAGCTGGACATTCACATTGGCTGTTCCGCCGTTCTTTTGGGCTAGCTGCCAGTGCGTGAACATCTTTTTCTTGTCTCTCCAATCCACATCGCCTGTGATGGAGAATTCATCCTTCGGTGCGTAGAGGGTCGCTTTGGGGACTGTGAGACCGTGTCCGTCGAGGACAAGCGCCAAGCGGAGGGAGTCCGCTTTCAGGTGGTAGGCGTTGATGATGGAATCCGCTTTCAGGAACGCTTTCAACTTGCCGTTTTCAAATGTACCGATTAACTTGGGTCTATGCCCGAACTCGATGTTCCCCTTGACCCAGTCCAGCGCCCAAGGTTCCATGGTGGCGAGATTTGCGGCGAAGAATACCTTGAGGCTATCCTTCATCGCTACGCGGGCTTTGATGACAGAACCTTCGCGGGTTTCGATGGATGCTTCTATGTCATCCCCGGTCTTGGTAATCGATTGGATGTCCATGTCCATCGGCATCATTTGCGGGCCGTACATGGCGCTCATGTTGGCGATTTCGCCGGAGAAGTCGAAGTCCAATTTGTCGTTGAGGTTGCCTTCCAAGAAAATGGTACCGCCTTCGTTGTTCTTGATGGAAGTCTCGACAAGCGTATGTTTGGGGGTTCCGCTGACCTTGATGGTAGCGTCGAGCGGTAGGAACGGCCAGAACTCTCCGATGTGCAATTTTAGCGTAAAGTTGTAGTGCAAATTGTTCATCTTGGTGAGCGATGCCGATACGTTTCCGCTAAAGCTCACGTTGGTGATGGCTGGGATGGAGGGCGGCAACTTCATTGGGACCCACTGGAGCGGATCCTTGACGGCAATGCTTGTCGATGCCTTTAGCTGGGTGAGGTCTTTCTTGGGGGCGCTAGCGCTGATGGTCACGTTGTCGTTCTTTGTCTTGACGACTCCGTTGATGAGAACGTTATTGTCGCCAAAATCGACATCCAGTTGCAGTGCGGCGGTGTCTTTGACGAACGTGCCCGCGATGTGGTCGGCGCTGAGCGCGACTTTCCTTTGACCGACGTTTTGGGCGTTGATGTTCTCGGCGCTCCAGCCCATGTCTCCCATTGTAAAGTCGAGCTTCCCGATGTTGACTTTTACAGGGAGCGGTATGCGCAGATTGTCCGGAAACTCGATGGCTCCGAGCGCTTTCGAGGAGTCCTTGGGGGCTTTTGCTGCCGCTGCCGTCGTATCCACCACTTGGTTTGCGGAAATTTCCTTGACGTCGAGGGTGACTCCCGGATTCTCACTTAACAGCGTGATGTCCAGATGCGGTCCGCGAATCATGTAAGTCGAACCGCCCTTTTCAACTAGGATGGAATCGTAGTAATGGTCGAGAAGGTTGTTCTGGTGGTGGCCGTATGGGGTGATGGTTACGTCCCCGAACGTATGCGGGGTCGATAGCAGTTCTTCGATAGCAAAATGACCATACCAGACGCCAACAGCTACGGCGCCCACAATTGCCGTCGTTATGGCGGCTTTGATGGCGAAAATGGTCAATAAAGTTTTCAAGTGGCTATAATATAGATAATGTTAGAGTTTTATTTTTTTATATTCACGCTCACATATCCATGAGGACTTTATGAAAAACGCTTTGCTTGCGATTGTTTCTGCCTGTGCCCTGTTTTTTGCCGGGTGCAATTCTATTGGTGACAAGGAATCCATTGTTGCAAAAGTCAATGGCGAACCCATTTACAAGGAAGATTACGCTTTCATGATGCGTGTGGGGAATATCGTCCCCAATACGGAACCGATGAGAAAGGCCTCGGGGTCCCTTTTTAGCCGTAAGGCTCTTTATACGGTTGCTCTTGAGAAGCATCCTGAATTTAAGGAGCAACTTGTTCTCCATAACCAGTTTATCGAAAATTATCTGCTCACGTTTGTCTATCAGCGTCTTTATTCCATGGACAGGCTGATGTACAGCGATGACGAACTTGCTTTCTTCTATAACAAACATCGCGAAATGTTTGACGATTCTCTCACTTACATGAATGTACGTGACAAGGTAGCCGAAGCGAAGTTCTTGGAAGCGAACCAAGATTCCCTTAAAGCTTTTGCTTACCAGCACAGGGATTTGTCCAAGTCGTCGGGAGAAGTGGAAATTACGGATGCTATCAAGGAAAGTTTCGTATCGAACCATCGCCAAAGGATTGTTCGCGAAACAGGACCTGCGCTCCTGAAAAAGTACAATATCCAGGAAACCGAAATCCAGATGCCTCCGGTGGAAGAATACTACGAAAAACATAAGGATTGGTACAAGACTTCGTTTGGCTATGTCGTCTATCACGTGGAATCGGCGGATTCGGCGGCTCTTGCAAAGCGCATGAAGAAGGTCTTTAAGAATAAAAAAGTGGACCTCCCTTCATTCATGAAATTTGCCTCGAAGTTTAGCGAAAATAAAGAGACTAAAAAAGCAAATGGTTACGTGGGCAAGGTCGTCTATGGGCATCCGTTCCCGTACGGCATAGGTTTTGTTCCGAAAATGTTTGTGGAATTTGGAAATGACGCTGATTCCCTTACTTCCATTCTTCGCTCAGAATCGACGGGACGTTTCCATGTATTCTACCGTGCGTCTGATGTTGCCGAAGAACAGAAACCGCTGGATCGAGTTCGCAAGACTATCGAAAAGGAACTTGCCACGACCGCAAATTACGAGCTTGATTCTTCCTATGTTCTTGTGACGAAAAACGGTGAACCCGCTATTCGTGAAAAGGACGTCCTTGCCACGTATGAAGACAATCCGATGTTGGTTCGTTCCCGCAAGTCCCATCAGCAAATTGTGAGTACACTGGCCCTTCAGTTGGCGTTCGCCTCTGAAGCCCGCGAATTAGGGCTTGAAAATACTTGGGAATACAGGGCTTTGCGCCGTCAAAGCGATGTCGATTACGTAATCAAGCTTTACAAGCAAGAATTCTTGCAACATGTTTCAGTCCCCGAAGATTCTCTCAAGGCTCTTTTCGACCGCATGGGTAATCCGGCACATCCGAATGCCACCTATGAAGAATCCCGCCGCGATTTGAACGACTGGTTTGAAGTGCCTGATAACCTGATGAAGAGAACCTATTATTTCGCCGAGGAAGACTATTTACCGGAAACTTTTGAACAAGCGAAGAAGAACGTGTTTGGAACGGTGGTATCTCACTACCGTTATGATTGCTGGGACAAGGAAGTTGTGCTTGCATGGAGCAAGGCTAAGGTGGAATTGTTTGCAGACAACATTACGCTGTTGCCGCAGGAATTGTCTGTGGATGTTGCCATGAATTCTGCGGATTCCCTTTACACGAAAGCCAAGAGCGTAGAAAAGGCGTACTTGGCATGGACGGGTATTCGTGATCGCTATGTGGATATTGATTCTGTTGCCCGCAAGGCTACGTTCGAAATAGCTCATATCTTGAGTGACAAGGAAAACTTCGACAAGGCTCAAAGAGAATACAGGGCTTTCTATAAGACGTGGCCCGACTCTCCGGATGCCGAAAAGGCGATGTTCAGCCGCGGTTTCATCTTGACCGAGAACATGCACAAGGATTCTCTTGCCCTGGGCGTCTTTGAAGAATTCAAGAAGCTTTATCCCAAGAGCGAACTTAATGAATCCGTCGATTGGCTTGTCCAGAACATCAAGAGCAACGGCAAACTCGCCGATGAACTTATGAAGAAAATCGAAGCGGAGGAGTAAGACGAAAGAACGGCGCAGAGCGCCTACAGACGAAAGACGAGAGATTAAATAATGTCGCTTCGCGAAACTAAAAAAGAATCACGGAACACATTCGTCTAAAAAACAAGCTTTTCTCTCGCCTAAAACAGTTCATTCTCTCGTCTCTCGTCTTTAATCTCTCGTCTAAAGCTGTTCATTCTTTCGTCTCTCGTCTCTCGTCTCTCGTCTAAAAACTATATTTCTCACATCTTAAACTAAAAGGTACCTACTATGGAAATGACATTTGCAATGATCAAGCCCAATGCCGTCAAGTCCGGCCTCATCGGGCGCATTATCGACCGTTACATCGCTGCTGGCCTCTCCGTCTGCGCCGTGAAGATGCACCAGATGACTTCTGCCGACGCACGCGGTTTCTACGCCGAACACGTGGAAAAGCCGTTCTTCCCGGAACTCGAAGCCTACATGACCAAGGGCCCGTCCGTGATGCTCGCTCTCGGTGGCGAAAATGCAATTGCAAAGGTTCGCGCTATCAACGGCGCTACCAATCCGGCTAAGGCGGAACCCGGTACTCTCCGCTACGATTTTGCCCCTTCCATGACCGAAAACGTCGTGCACAGCTCCGACAGTCCTGAATCTGCCAAGCGTGAACTCGACTTCTGGTTCAAGGAAGACGAACGCTATGCTTACGAAATGCCCTGCCTCAAGGCTTGCTGCGTTCTCTAGTCCAAAAGAAGTTTAACAATAAAACAATAAAATCCCTCTCTAAGGAGACAGACTCAAATGAAATGGATCATCACGTATCTTACTTCTTCCATCGGTAAGAAGCAGATTATGGGATGCACGGGCGCTTTCCTCGCCTTGTTCATCTTCGGTCACATGTGCGGCAACTTCCAGTTGTTGAATTTCGATCAGGCTTCGGCCCAGGCGTCCTACAACGCTTACACCGAGTTCCTGACCGGCTTCAATCCGCTCCACTTCCCGATAAAGATGATTTATCTTGTGGAACTTGTGTTGGTGGCTGCTTTTGCTCTCCACATTTTCCTTGCCGTGACGCTCAAGATTGAAAACAAGAAGGCTCGCGGTAACGTGGGTTACGAAGTCAACGCTCGCAAGGGCAAGAAGACTTTCGCGACCTTCACGATGATTTGGTCCGGCCTCTTTGTGCTCGGCTTCCTCGTCCAGCACCTCATGATGCTCAAGTTTGGCGAACACTACCTCTACATGAACGACAAGGGCGAAATCGTCCGCGACATGTGGCTCACCACCATCCAGATGTTTGCAAATCCGGGTTGGGCTGCTTTCTATGTTATCAGCATGTTCGTCATCGGCGTTCATCTGTTCCACGCTATTTCTTCTGCCTTCCAGACCATGGGTATCGCTCACCAAAAGTGGACTCCGATTATCGACATCGCCGGCATCGTCTATAGCGTCGTTGTCGCTCTCGGCTTTGGCATCACCGCCGTTGCCGCATTCTACCTCAGCGGTCAGCCCGAAACGCAGGCCTTGATTGAAAAGTCCCGCGCCCTCCAGCCGCAGTACGAACAGCAGAAGGCCAAGATGGACGCCGAAAAGAAGGCTTCTTTCGTCATCCCGTCCATTGGCGAAGTTCAAGTTTCTCTCAACATTGAAAAGTAAGGAGACCACTAATGATTCTTGATTCTAAAATTCCTGGTGGTTCCATCGAAGAAAAGTGGACCAAGCACAAGTTTGAACTCAAGCTTGTGAACCCCGCTAACAAGCGTAAGTTTACCGTGATTGTGGTGGGTACTGGCCTTGCCGGTGCATCCGCTGCCGCTTCTCTTGCTGAACTTGGATACAACGTCAAGTCTTTCTGCATCCAGGATAGCCCCCGTCGTGCTCACTCCATCGCTGCTCAGGGCGGTATCAACGCTGCCAAGAACTACAAGAACGACGGCGACTCCGTTTACCGTCTGTTCTACGATACCGTGAAGGGCGGTGACTTCCGCGCTCGCGAAGCCAACGTGCACCGCTTGGCCGAAAACTCGAACCTCATCATCGACCAGTGCGTCGCTCAGGGCGTTCCGTTCGGTCGTGAATACGGTGGCCTCCTCGACAACCGCTCCTTCGGCGGTACGCAGGTTTCCCGTACGTTCTACGCCCGCGGTCAGACGGGTCAGCAGCTCCTTCTCGGTGCTTACCAGGCTCTCATGCGCCAGGTTGCCGCCGGTAAGGTGAAGATGTTCCCCCGCCGCGAAATGATGGATCTCGTCGTGATTGACGGCAAGGCTCGCGGTATCATCGTCCGTAACCTCATCACTGGCGAACTTGAAAGCCACGTGGGTGACGCTGTGTGCCTCTGCACCGGTGGTTACGGTAACGTCTACTACCTTTCTACCAACGCCCAGGGCTCTAACGTGACGGCTGCTTTCCGTGCCTACAAGCGCGGCGCCCTGTTCGCTAACCCTTGCTACACTCAGATTCACCCGACTTGCATTCCTCGCCACGGCGACCTGCAGTCCAAGCTCACCTTGATGAGCGAATCTCTCCGTAACGACGGCCGTATTTGGGTTCCCCGCAAGGCTGGCGACACCCGCAGCCCGGACCAGATTCCGGAAGAAGAACGTTACTACTACCTCGAAGAAAAGTACCCGAGCTTCGGTAACCTGGTTCCCCGTGATGTGGCTTCCCGTAACGCCAAGCAGGTTTGCGACGCCGGCCTCGGCGTGGGCAACACCAAGCAGGCCGTGTACCTCGACTTTGCCGACGCTATCCAGCGTATGGGCGTTGCAGGCGTTTCTGCCAAGTATGGTAACCTCTTCCAGATGTACGAGAAGATCACTGACGAAGACCCGTACAAGGTCCCGATGCGCATCTTCCCGGCCATCCACTATACCATGGGTGGTCTCTGGGTTGACTACGATTTGATGTCCACCATCCCGGGTTGCTTCGTTCTCGGTGAAGCCAACTTCTCCGACCACGGTGCAAACCGCCTCGGTGCTTCTGCTCTTATGCAGGGTCTCTCCGACGGTTACTTCGTGATTCCGTTCACCATCGGTGGTTACTTCGCTGGCACCAAGCTGGAAAAGGTTTCCGAATCCGACGCTGCCTTCGAAGATTGCAAGAAGCAGACTGAAGAACGCATCCACAAGCTCCTTTCCATCAAGGGTCACCGCACCGTTAACGACATCCATCGTGAACTCGGTAACATCATGTGGGAATACGTGGGCATGGCCCGTAACAAGAAGGGCTTGGAAACGGCTCTCGAAAAGATCCCGGCCCTCCGCGAAGAGTTCTGGCAGAATGTCAACGTGCTCGGTTCCGAAGGTTCCTTCAACCAGAACCTGGAACGTGCCGGCCGTGTGGCTGACTTCCTCGAATTCGCCGAAGTGCTTACCCTCGACGCCCTGCACCGCGAAGAATCTTGCGGCGGTCACTTCCGTGAAGAAAGCCAGACCGAAGAAGGCGAAGCCAAGCGCGACGACGAACACTTCTGCTACGTGGGCGCCTGGGAATACAAGGGCGACGGCGTGAAGCCGGAACTCTCCAAGGAACCCCTTACCTTTGATAACGTCCACCTTGTTACTAGGAGCTACAAATAATGAGCGGACTCAATTTGACTTTGAAGATTTGGCGTCAGAAGGATGCCAAGACCAAGGGACAGTTCGAAACTGTCAAGATCAGCGATGTTTCTCCGGATATGTCCTTCTTGGAAATGCTCGACATCGTGAACGAAGAACAGATGAAGCAGGGCAAGGAAGGCTTCGCTTTCGACCACGACTGCCGCGAAGGTATTTGCGGTATGTGCTCCCTGGTCATCAACGGTATGCCGCACGGTCCAGACCATGCGACCACTACCTGCCAGCTTCACATGCGCAAGTTCAAGGATGGCGACACCATCGTGATCGAACCGTGGCGCGCCGCGGCATTCCCGGTTATCCGTGACTGCGCCGTCGACCGTACCGCTTTCGACCGCATCATCCAGGCTGGCGGCTTCGTTTCCGTCAACACGGGTGCCGCTCCTGAAGCTTCCACCATTCCGGTTCCCAAGGCTGATGCCGACCGCGCCTTCGACGCTGCCGCTTGCATTGGTTGCGGTGCCTGCGTGGCTGCCTGTAAGAACGCCTCTGCTATGCTCTTCGTCTCTGCTAAGGTTTCTCACCTCAGCTTCTTGCCCCAGGGCAAGGTCGAGGCCAAGAAGCGCGTTCTCGCCATGGTCGCCCAGATGGACAAGGAAGGCTTCGGCAACTGCACGAACCTTTACGAATGCCAGGCTGCCTGCCCGAAGGGTATCACCGTGGATTACATCGCCAAGATGAACCGCGAATACCTCGGCGCCACCGTGACCTACGCCGAAAAGGTGTACGGAAAGGATTAATTTCTGGCATTGTCATTGCGAGGGGCATAAGCCCCGTGGCAATCTCAAACCAGCATTAAAAAGGACCGCAGAAATGCGGTCCTTTTTGTATATGGTAGGGGAGGAATCCCCCTGGCTTCAGTCCCTTTGGGTCTTCCGCGCACCCCCACTGCGGGCTTCAGACGCCAGCCCGCAACGTCCGGCTTTTTCTTTTTTTGAGTTAAGAAAGAAAAAAAATGCCCTTCTTGATTTTTAATGAACAGAGTGAAACTGAAAAAATATATATTTCCATTGACATTGAAATAGAGTAGTACTCTTGTTCCCGTAACGAAAAGTCTGGTAAATTTTTCAAGGGCAATCGCCCTGCAATCAGGGAATAGGACGAACACTCACACCGATCGGGTGTGGGTCGTTAGGTGTTTACCTACGATCTGATTCAACATTTTTTGTTGAACAGATTGTCGTGCTTATGATTGCGGGTTTACCAGAGCCTTCGTTATAAAAGCCGAGCGACACCATGCCTTTTTTATTTCCAAAAAGACAGAATCGCTAGGCTCACTTGAACAAGGTAACCTCTCTTGTTTCTTTATTCAAAAAACCATCAAGGAGATTAATATGTTTTGTCAAAAATGTGGAGCACAGATGGATGATGACGCTCAGTTCTGCCCAAAATGTGGACAGGCTAAGAACGAATCCGCAACATCAATGCAGCAGAAAGATGTAATGCAGAAAAATCTAAGTGCAAAACAAGGTTGCGGAATTTTTATCGCAATTATCTTGTTTGCTTGCTTGTCGATTTCAATGTGCGGAGACGATAAGTCTTCTGAAACTAAAACTGTTGAAAAAGACGCCAAGCCTCTTACCGCAGAAGAGCAATTGACTAAAAGGAAAGAAGCTTGTTTTAGCGCTTGGGACGGAAGTCATGTAAGGATAAAAGACTGGATGAAACGCAACTATCTGAACGATCCTAATAGTTACGAGCATGTTGAGACTCGTTTTGGTATGATTGGTTCAGGAGACACTCTCAATGTCATTACAAAGTTTACTGCAAAAAATGGTTTCGGAGGCAGAGTTGCAGGTTACATCCAATATAAAACAATTATACCAGACATAAATAATACATCTGCCAATTTGGGTAATCCAAACTGGTGTCCTATCTTTGATTTTAAAACCGAATAAAAACCACTTGATAAAAAGTGTGTGGTATAATTAAATGTATATGTGTGGGTTTGCCTATGCATACCCACATTCAGCTACGCTAAATCGTATGAGGCTGAACGGAAGACTGTAAGTTCCGCCAAATGCTATAAAGCAAAAGAAATCCTCAATTTACTGCATCTTGCTGCATAGAGTAAACCAGCGGGGTTGCCTTTTTCTTGATAAAAATATATATTGGTAGTGGAGGTTTTCCATGCCGACAGTAACAATGGACATTCCAGAAGATATTGCAGACCTCATGGTATGCGATAACAAGAGCGACGAACTCCGTCGTAATGCGTTACTGTTGTATCCGTATATCAAGAACGAGACGATTTCCCATGGTCGAGCTGCAGAAATTCTGGGCATTTCCAAAGGGGAACTTATCGAACTATACGGAAGCGAAGGTATTCCCTATATCGACCAAAGTTGGGATGAAGCCGAACAGGATGCTGCCAACGTCATGGAACTCCTTTCCAAGAGGTAAGAATGATTGTCGTATCTGATGCAACTCCGATAATCTCCTTCCTTAAAATTAATCGTCTTGACATCCTTGGAAAACTGTTTGGCGAGGTCCTGCTTCCTGAAGCCGTTTATGAGGAACTGACTTCAAACCAAGATTTTCAGGAAGAAACAGAACAGGTGAAGTCCTGTGAATTTTTCAAAAAGGTTTCTGTCAGCAACAGCAATGCGGTTGGCTTGTTGATGCGTGTAACCGGCTTGGATCTTGGCGAAAGCGAAGCCATCGTTTATTCCGACGAAAACAAAAGCGATCTTTTGATTGTTGATGAAGTTCGTGCAAGGCATGTCGCCACGACGATGAAATTGCGAATTACCGGCACGATAGGCATCTTGATTGCCGCCAATGAGAATGGCTTGTTGAACAAAGAAGAAGCCTTGGCTTGTGCCGAAATTCTTCGAATGTCCAAAAGACATATCAGCGAAACGCTTCTGAATTCTTTTGTTGAAAACCTGAAGTAGGTTTTTCCATAGCATTCGCGTTAGGGATAGTGACCCCTTGGGGCGGTGCTGTGGCACCGTTTTAGGCGGCGGGTGGCAAGCGAAGCGCCGATAGCCGCCCCTAAAATATAGCCCGACCCACGAAGTGGGAAACGCCCAAAAGAAAATGGCGCGATAGCGGCGGACTGAATTTGACTTTGAAGATTTGGCGTCAGAAGGATGCCAAGACCAAGGGACAGTTCGAAACTGTCAAGATCAGCGATGTTTCTCCGGACATGTCCTTCCTCGAAATGTTGGATATCGTCAACGAAGAACAGATGAAGCAGGGCAAGGAAGGCTTCGCTTTCGACCACGACTGCCGCGAAGGTATTTGCGGTATGTGCTCCCTGGTCATCAACGGTATGCCGCACGGTCCCGACCATGCGACCACTACCTGCCAGCTTCACATGCGCAAGTTCAAGGATGGCGACACCATCGTGATCGAACCGTGGCGCGCCGCCGCATTCCCGGTTATCCGTGACTGCGCTGTGGACCGTACCGCTTTCGACCGCATCATCCAGGCTGGCGGCTTCGTTTCCGTCAACACGGGTGCTGCTCCTGAAGCTTCCACCATTCCGGTTCCCAAGGCTGATGCCGACCGCGCCTTCGACGCAGCTGCCTGTATTGGTTGCGGTGCCTGCGTGGCTGCCTGTAAGAACGCTTCCGCAATGCTCTTCGTTTCTGCGAAGGTCTCTCACCTCAGCTTCTTGCCGCAGGCTGTGAGCCAAAAGCGACTCGTATTGACGAGTCGTGTTGGCGAGAGTGAGCGCCAATTTGAGTTTTTTTATGCGTCTAGCGCGAACGGTCGTCATAGGGTCGAGGCCAAGAAGCGCGTTCTCGCCATGGTCGCCCAGATGGACAAGGAAGGCTTCGGCAACTGCACGAACCTTTACGAATGCCAGGCTGCCTGCCCGAAGGGTATTACCGTGGATTACATCGCCAAGATGAACCGCGAATACCTCGGCGCCACCGTGACCTACGCCGAAAAGGTGTACGGAAAGGACTAATAGTTAATCCTTTCTAAGCTATTACAAAAAAGACCGCAGCGATGCGGCCTTTTTTCGTTTTTCGCTCAAAATGGCCGTTTTACCCCTTTTGTAAACTTTTGGGGTGTTGACAACTTATCCATGAGACGTTTGGTCTGAACATGCTATTTCTCCCTTGGGAGAGGTATTTTTTTCTTGTTGGGTACTAAAAATGCCGTTTGGGGCTATATAAAAAGGGATGAGATGATGGTTATTGCGAAAAACGCCAAAATTTTAGCCATTCTTCTTGGACTGGGGATGTATTCTGCTGCTTTTGCGGAAAATCCCATTATTCAGACCTACTATTCCCCGGACCCGGCTCCGGTGGTATTTGGCGACACGGTTTGCGTTTACTCCGGTAACGACGAAGGCGGAGCCTTCTTTACGATGAACGGCTGGCGAGTCTCTTGCTCCACCGATATGGTAAACTGGACCGACCGTGGGACCATTATCCTTTCCAGCGAGAGCTTTGGTGGAAGTGCCAAAAAGGATGACGACTGGGCGGCCCAGGTGATTCGCCGCAACAACAAATACTATTACTACGTAACCGTAGGTGACCCCAATGCTGGCGGTTCCCGATCCATCAACGTGGCTGTGGCCGACAGGCCCGAAGGACCTTTTAAGGATGCCCTGAACGGCAGGCACTTGGCTGGGCCCAATTGGGACTACATTGACCCTACCGTATGGATTGACGATGATGGCCAGGCTTATCTCTATTTTGGGAACCCCACTCTGTATTGGGCAAAACTCAAGGAAGACATGATTACCCTTGACGGAGAAGTCCACAAGACGACTATGACCGTGGATGGTTTCGGACCGGTGCATTGCGACAATGATGGGAAATGTAGTGAATCGGCCTATGTTGAAGGCCCCTGGATTCACAAGCGTAATGGAACCTATTACATGATATATGCCTCCCACGGGGTTCCTGAAAAAATCTCGTATTCCACCAGCAAATCGCCGACGGGTCCTTGGAAATATCAAGGCGTCATCATGGATCAGGGGAATGGCACCGCGTTTACAAACCACTCTGGCCTTATCGATTTCAAGGGGCGCAGTTTCTTCTTCTACCACAACCAGAAAAATGTGAGCGGAGGCGGTTACAGCCGTTCTACCGCTGTCGAAGAATTTACCTGGAATGCGGATGGATCTATACCGACCATCAAGTCTACCGACAACGGCGTGGTCAAGCCCATACACAACCTCAACCCGTATGAACGTGTGGAAGCTGAAACCAAGTCTTGGGTTGGGGGCATTACGGTGGACAAGTCCAATGGATATACCATCATTAGGCATGTTAACGTGGAATCGGGAAACGTGTATTTGACCGGGATGGGCTCGGGCTTTTACACCAAGGTTCGTTCCGTGGACATGGATGCCGGCGCAGACCGCATTGTCGTTTGCACCAGGGGTAACGCCGGAAAGCTGGAATTACATACGAAATCCACAACGGGATCTGTACTTGCGTCAATGGACATTCCGGCCAGTTCCAAGTGGCAAGAAAATACCTTTGAACTGAGCGGAGCAGAGGGTGTTGAAGACCTGTATTTTGTCGTGAAGTCGGGTACATTTGATTTCGACTACTGGTATATGGAAACAGATCGGGTTCCTGTTGCTCAAACTCCCTACAAGGGCGTAGCCGCTAAAATTCCGGGAACCATTGAGGCCGAAAATTACGACGAAGGCGGCCATAACAAGTCTTTCTATGATGCCGACCGTGAAAACCAGGGCAAGGCATATCGCCAAGACGAAGTGGACATTGTAGGCTTTGGTTGCTCTGACGAAGCCAACACCAAGGACTGCAAGACTTATTCCATCGGCTATACTCAAGAGGACGAATGGTTGGAATACACGGTAAATGTCGCTGCCGACGCCAAGTATTACATTACGGCAAATGTGGCCACACCCTTTGAAACCGCAGGGCTCCAGTTGTTTATTGACGACAAGCCCATTACCGAATCCATTACCGGCCTAAAAACCGATGAAGAAAAGTTCGATGTCTACAAGGAAATGGAGTTGGGTTCTGTAGAGTTGAAAAAGGGCACTCACGTTCTGAAACTGCTCATTACGGGTACATACCTGAATGTGGACTGGCTCAAGTTTACCGACCCCAATGCCCCGGCAGTAGAGACAGATTCTGAAAACCAGAATAAGAAGGGGGATAATTCCAAGAAGGCTCCTGAAGGTACGCTGAGTCTGGTTTCTGTCAATGGTTTTGGTCTCTCGCAGGGAGTCTCCCATTACGATGTGTTCAGCTTGGCTGGCAAACATTTGGGCCGTATTGATGGCGGAACGCTTTCGCTAAGAGAATTGTCAGTTGCTTTGAAACAGGCCGGTTTTGCAAACGGGACTTACTTTGTGCGGTCTAGGGTCAGGGGTGGATCCATGATGCAGAAAGTAATCGTGAATGGGAAATAGAAAGAGGTCTAGGGAAGGGAAAACATTATGAGATGGCTGAATGGGATTGGTTTTGCGCTGGCCTTAGCTGGTGCAACATACGCGGTGACGGTCAATAACCCGATTATGTACGTGGATAGCCCGGACCCCGCTATTGTCCGTGTCAAAGATGCATACTACATGGTGACCACCACCATGCATTTTGCGCCGGGTGTCCCTGTTTTCAAGAGTACAGATTTGGCCCAGTGGCGTACGGTAGGTTATGCGTACGAGACGCTGACCGATAACAACAATATGAATTTGAATGGTGGCCAGGATGCTTATGGTAAGGGCTCCTGGGCGTCAAGCATCCGTTATCGGGATGGCTATTTCTATGTGCTGACTCCGTCTTATACGACAATGACGACCTACCTTTACAAGACTGCCGATGTAGAGAATGGCCCATGGACCGAAGTTCATTTGCCTTTTTACCATGACCCGTCTTTGTTCTTTGATGATGACGGAACGGCATGGGTTTTTTATGGCAGCGGAGACAAAATCAGCTATGTGCAGCTGAACGACGATGCTTCTGGCGTGAAGGCGGGCGGCAAGAGCGGTACACTCGGCGGTGTGAGCGTTAACAGCGTAACGGGAAAAGGCGATGGTGGCTACATTGTGCAGCAGGAAGGCTCCCACATGGAAAAGATTAATGGGGAGTATTACCTGTTTACCATTTCTTGGCCGGGCGGAGCATGCCGTACCGAAATCGTGTACCGTTCCAAGAGTCTTCTGAGTGGCTATAGTGGCCGAATCTTTTTGCAGGATAATGGTGTGGCCCAGGGTGGTGTTTTTGACACCCCCGATGGCAAGTGGTATGCCCTGTTGTTCCGTGACTCCGGTCCGGTTGGCCGTATGGCACACCTGGTTCCCATGGTTTGGAAGGACGGTTGGCCAGAGCCGACGGGTGGAACCAAGAAGGCCCCTGCTTCTCTTGACTTGCCGAATTCGCCTATTCCCGGCTATGGCATGGTTACCAGCGATGACTTTGATTCTGAAACCCTTCCTCTGGAATGGCAGTTCAACCACAATCCTGACAACAAGAATTGGAGCCTCACGGCAAATCCGGGACATTACCGTATTACCACGAGTCGCACCGATAGCCGCGTGCAGAATGCAAAGAATACGCTTACGATGCGCACCTTTGGCCCCAAGTGCTCGGGCCGTACACTTGTGGACGGTTCCGGTATGAAGGATGGCGACATTGCGGGTCTTGTGGCGTTGCAGGATGATAAGGGCTTTGTGGCCTTGGCCAAGGAAAGCGGTAGCTATAAAGTGGTGATGTATAGCGGTGACGAAAAGGGCGATAGTCAGAAAGCAAGCGCTCCGATTTCGGGTTCCAAAGTCTATCTGCGTGTTGATTTTGATTTGCCCATTGACCGCGGCACTGCAAGTTTTTACTACAGCACCGACGGATCGAGCTGGACGAAGGTTGGCGATAACGTGGGCCTCAGCTACTCGCTCCACATGTTCGTAGGTTATCGCTTCGGCCTCTTCAATTTTGCAACCAAGACGGCGGGTGGCTATGCCGACTTTGACTGGTTCAAGATAGGTGTCGACGAGAATGATGAAATCTATCTGGATCAGGATGAAACGCCTCCGACCCCGTACAATGATGTGGTGGCGAAACTTCCCGGTAAGATTGAAATCGAGAATTACGATGTAGGCAAGTCCGGTCATGCCTATTACGACAAGGATGGTGCCAACCAGGGTAAGGCGTACCGTACCGACGGTGTAGACATTGTGGCCATTGACGATAAGGACCTCTCGAAGGGTTATGCTATCGGGTACACGCAAGAAGGCGAATGGCTGCGGTACACGGTAAAGGTGGATAAGGCCGGTGAGTACGATGTTCGGGTGAACATGGCCACGTCTTCTGAAAACGCAGGCGTCAAGCTGTATATCGATGGTGAAGCCATTACCGATGATATCATCGCCGAACAGGGTGCGGATTGGTCCACCTACACGGCGGTCTCGGCAAAGACGAAGAGCATTTCTGCCGGTGAGCATGTGCTCAAGGTGGAAATTGTCGGGAATTACGTGAATGTAGATTGGATTGAGTTCAGCATAGATGGCGATAACGGTGGAAGTTCTACCGATGCAAAATCAGATTCTACCAAGACGGGAGACAAGAAAAGCGATTCCAAGAAGGGAGATTCCAAGGAAAGCGCCGCCATTGCGGGCGAAGTCCTTTACGATGTGCCTGTCGCTCAGAGTTTCCGTGTGTATTCCTTGAGCGGAACGTTTGTGGGAATGGTGAATGCAACAGGAATTGCCGATGCTCAGGCGAAAGTCCGCGCGATGGCTCCCTCAAAGGGTGTTTATCTGGTAAGGTCTAGGAATGGGATGGTTCACCGCTTTATGGTGAACGAATAGGGGCGAAAGCCCCGAAGGGATGAAGTGTATGTTTGGAATTAGGTATGCAGGTTGGGCAGTGTTGGCTTTGGCATCGTTTGCCACCATTTCGGTGCAGGCGCAACCCATTAACAACCTGGTGAAAACGCCTCCGATGGGTTGGAACAGCTGGAACGTATTCCACGAGAACATCAACGAAAAGCAGATTATGGAAATCGCCGACGTGATGGTGAGTTCCGGTATGCGGGATGCGGGCTACATCTACCTGAATCTTGATGACAACTGGATGGCAAAAAAACGCGATGGAAACGGCAACCTCACTCATGACCCCGACCGTTTTCCCAGCGGAATGAAGGCCCTTGGCGATTACATCCACAGCAAGGGGCTCAAGTTTGGCGTCTATGGCGACCGCGGGCTTCGTACCTGCCATCATTACAATAACTCTAACCAGTTTCCTGGTTCCGAAAGCGGATCTTACATGAAGGAAGAGCGCGATGCGAAAACCTTCGCGAGTTGGGGCGTGGACTACCTCAAGTACGACAACTGCGAACCGGCTTCAGGCTCAAATCAGCAGAAAGACTACGAACGTATGCGTGATGCCCTTCTGAATTCTGGCCGCGACATCGTTTTCAGCATCTGTGCATGGGGTTACCAGGATTGGATGCCCAAGACGGGTAACCTGTGGCGAACCACTGGCGATATTGCAAATGCTTGGAAGGCTTCGGCGACGGATTGGTTTCGCGGTGTAGCCGACATTATTGAAGAAAACGAAAAGCACTACGCCAACGCCGGTCCCGGACATTGGAATGACCCGGACATGTTGCAGGTGGGTAACGGAAAGCTCACCGATAACGAGGCCCGTTCTCAGATGACCATGTGGGCCATCATGGCGGCCCCGCTTCTGACGGGTAACGACATCTGCAAGATGTCCGCTTCCACAAAGGAAATATACATGAACGCCGACATGATAGCGGTGGACCAGGATTCTGCAGGCGTTCCAGGGCACCGTATCAAGAATGACAACGGCAAACAGGTTTGGATCCGCCCGCTGGGTGGTGAAGGTAGCGGTAAGATGGCTGTGGCCCTCTACAATTCTTCGGAGTCCGAACAGACTATTGACCTGAATTTCGAGGATATCGGCTATACAGGCGAGGTGATGGTCCGTGACGTTTGGCAGAAGAAGGATCTGGGCATGGTCAAGGACGGGCTTTCCTCGAATGTGGCGCCCCACCATGTGACCTTCTTGATCGTTACGGCTAAGCTTGATCCGCCGGAACCATTCAGCGGCAAGGCGGTGGATCTCCCGGGAACCATCCAGGCCGAAAATTTTGACAAGGGAAGCAGTGGCCTTGCTTACAGTGATAAAGATTCCGAAAACCAGGGCAAGGTGTATCGTACCGATGTGGGAGTGGACATTGTACAGGTGGATTCCGTCGATGCGTCGAAAGGTTACGCTGTCGGTTATACCAACGCTGAGGAATGGATGAAGTATTCTGTCAATGTCAAGAAGGCGGGCAAGTACTACGTGTTTGCAAGTGTGGCCAGCGGTCTTGAAAAATCGGGATTCCGCCTGTTTATCGATGACAAGGCCGTGACGGATACCATACTAATCCCCCAGGGACCAGACTGGAACACCTACAGCGAAATTAGCACTGAGACGGCCTCGATAGATGCGGGCAGCCACATGCTTAAACTCCAGATTACGGGAAGTTACGCCAACATTGACTGGATTAAGTTCTGCACCAATGAAAAGTGCGAAGAAGAAAACGAGGAAAAGCCGGTGACGGATACACCGAAGGACAAGACTCCTGCTGCTGACAAATCTTTGGGGCTTGCGACCTCCCTGCGGTATGGCGTGCAGCCCATGCAGGCTTTCCGTGTGCATTCGATGAACGGAGTCTTTGTGGGAACGGTCTATGCATCCAGCATCCAAGAAGTCCAGATGAAAATCCGAACCCTTGTTCCTGAGCGGGGCGTGTACCTAGTCCGCTCCAAGAATGGGATGACTTTTCAGGTAAGAAGGTAAAAAAACAAAGAACCGCAGCTCAGACGAACTGCGGTTTTGAATTTGTTTTAAAGCTTGGCGAGAGCGAGGCTTTACACCTTGGCGAGTTTCTTCAATGCAGCCGCCTTGTCGGTCTTTTCCCAGGTGAAACGTGCGCCAGTGCGACCGAAGTGACCAAGTGCTGCCGTGGCCACGTAACCCGGCTTCTTCAGGTCGAGCATCTTCACGATGCCGGCAGGGGAGAGGTCGAAAGTCTTGGCGACAAGTTCTTCGATTTTGCGGTCCCCTATCTTACCGGTGCCGAAGGTGTTCACGAGAACGGACACGGGCTTAGAGTAGCCGATGGCGTAGGCGAGCTGCACTTCGCAACGGTAGGCAAGTCCTGCAGCCACGATGTTCTTTGCCACATAGCGGGCAGCGTAGGCGGCGCTACGGTCCACCTTGGAGGGGTCCTTGCCGCTGAAGGCGCCACCACCATGGCGACCCATGCCACCATAGGTGTCCACGATGATTTTACGGCCGGTGAGACCGCAGTCGCCGTGGGGCCCACCGATGACGAACTTGCCGGTGGGGTTTACCAGGTAGCGGGTCTTCTTGTCCAGAAGCTTGGCGGGAATCACCTTCTTGATGAGTTTCTCGATAATTTCCTTTTCGATCGTGGCGTGCTTGAGTTCCTTGCCGTTCACGAATTCATCGTGCTGGGTGGAGATGACCACAGTGTCCACGCGTACGGGCTTGTCGTTTTCGTCGTACTCAACGGTCACCTGGGACTTGGCATCCGGGCGCAGCCACTTGATCTTGCCCTTCTCGCGGAGGTTCTGGATTTCTTCCATGAGCTTGTGGGCGAGGCTGATGGGGAGCGGCATCAGTTCCTTGGTTTCGTTTACGGCGTAACCGAACATCATGCCTTGGTCGCCGGCGCCCTGCTTGTCGTCTTCCTTGCCGTCGGCAGCCTTGGCGTCAACGCCCTGAGCGATGTCGGGAGACTGCTTGTCCATGGCGACCATTACGGAACAGCCCTTGTAATCGAAGGCCAATTCCGGATTCACGTAGCCGATGCTCTTGATGGTCTTACGGGCGATCTGCTGGTAGTCGATAACGGCCTTGGTGGTGATTTCACCGGAAATTACCACGAGGCCCGTGTTCACGAGGGTCTCGCAGGCCACACGGCTATTCGGATCCTGCTCGAGGCAGGCGTCGAGAATGGAATCGGAAATCTGGTCGGCAACCTTGTCCGGGTGTCCCTTGGACACGGACTCAGAGGTAAAAAGATAATGTGCCATTGAGGCTCCTGAGGGTTAAATTTTTTCTTCTATGCATAAATCTAAAAAAATGCATAGAGTTTGGCAAATCATTTTAGCCGGTCCACCACCTCTTGTGTGTCCGTGAAGGCGCAAAAGGGCAGGCTCAGAACTTGGGTACAGGTCTTTTCGGTTATTAGGCAACCTGAGTCTGTTGCTGGACCTGCACTTGCGGTATTGAAGCAGGGCTGGGCATGAAGCGGACTCGGATAGTGGATACAGTGGGGAATCCCTGCCTTTTCTAGGCGCGATATGAATTCCGCTCGATTCTCCGCTATCAAGGTGTACTGGGCGTAAGTGCTGGTGTTACCTGTGGCGATAGCCTGTGGCGTAAGGCCTGGTGCGTCCTCAAAGAACCGGTCGTAAACCTTGGCGTTCTGCTGTCGCCTTTCCAGTTCTTCGTCTAGATGCCGTAACTTCACCCGCAGCACTGCCGCCTGCAGTGCGTCCAGTCGTCCGTTCACGCCGATCTCGATGTGCCGGTACCTTTCGCTGCTGCCGTGGTTTGCGAGGAGCCTAGCCTTCTCGGCGTATTCTGGGTTGCTTGTAAAGATGGCACCGCCGTCTCCGTAGCAGCCCAGAGGCTTGCTGGGGTAAAAACTGGTGATGGAAATGTCCCCGAAGGTGCAGGCCTTCTTGCCGTTCTGTATGGCTCCGAAGGCCTGGGCGCTGTCTTCTAGAATCCAGAGGCCGTTCTCGTTGGCAATCTCTCGTAGTTTTTCGTAGGGGGCGCACTGCCCGAACAGGTTCACAGCGATAATGCCTTTGGTCCTCGGGCCGGCGAGGCGTTTGACGCTTTCCGGATCGATTTGCAGGGTGCTCTTGTCGATGTCGGCAAAGAGGGGGATGCCTCTCAGTTTCTGGACGCATTCCGCTGGGGCGATAAAGGTAAAGTCCGGAACGATGACCTGGTCCCCCGGTTCAAGCCCGAGAACCATCAAAGCAAGTTCTAGCGCCTGGGTCCCGCTTCCGCAGGTTATGGTGTGGGCTGCTCCGCAGTAGCAGGACAGTTCCTCTTCTAGGGCCCGGACTTCGGCCCCGCCGATATAGCAACCGCTGTCCAGAACGCGCTTTTCGACCGCTTCCAACTCTCTGCGGTAGGCGTCTCGCTGCGCGGTCAGGTTCACAAAGGGGATCATAATATGCGAAATTTAGCTTTTTCTGCCCTTTTTAGGGGGTTGACATTCTTTTTAAGTTTACTATCTTTGAGCCAACAAATTTTAAGTAGGTTTTACCCGGAGATTAAAAGGTGCCTCAACACAAATCTTGCAAAAAGCGTCTGCGTCAGGCCGAAAAGGCCAACGCCATGAACCGTTCCGTCCGTTCCGCGATCCGTTCCAGCCTCAAGGTGATCCGTACCGCCACCTCTAAAGAAGCTGCTCTCAAGGAAATGCCCAACCTGTTCAGCATGCTGGACAAGGCTGCCGCTAAGGGTCGTGCCGGTTTCTGCGCCAACCGCGCTGCAAACTACAAGGCCAAGGCCGCCAAGGTCATTAACGGCCTCGCCTAATTGAATTAGTCAGGTGATTTAAGCCGGTGTGGAATCCCGCACCGGTGTTTTCCTGTTTTATAAAACTATGTAAACGATTGTTAACTTCGCCCAATCTGGAATATGCTTGTCCCCTAAACAATCTTATTTTTGACACTTGCTTTGGCTATGTTATATCTTTTTTACTAGATTATAATTCTGTATTATGTATTGGAAATGTTTGTAAATTGAAGGGTATCAGGGATTTGAAATGTCTTCAATAAATTTTGCGACAAGAGAGATTAGTTGTAAGGTGGTGTACTACGGACCTGGTCTTAGTGGTAAGACTACGAACCTCCAGGTGATTCACCAGAAAATGCCCCAGGATAAGCGCACGGACATGGTGTCCTTGGCAACCGAGGGCGACCGTACCCTCTTCTTTGACTTCCTTCCTCTGAATCTTGGCGATATCAAGGGCTTCAAGACCCGCTTCCAGCTTTATACTGTTCCCGGTCAGGTTTATTACAATAGTACCCGTAAGCTTGTGCTTCGCGGTGTAGACGGCATTGTGTTCGTGGCGGACTCCCAGCGTTCCCGTCAGGCCGAAAACCTAGAAAGCCTCCAGAACCTGAGGCAGAACCTCCAGGATTACGGCATGGATCTGGATGACATGCCTTTTGTGCTCCAGTACAACAAGCGCGACATGGAAAACGTGTTCTCGCTGGAAGAGCTGAATGCCGAACTGAATCCCCGTAATGTGCCCTTCTTCCCGGCTACGGCCCACAATGGCAAGGGCGTGGTGACGACCCTCAAGACCATTGCCATGCTGGTGATTGAAAAGTTTAACGTGAAGCAGGGGTTCCTGCGCAAGGCCGCCGAGAGCGTGAACAACACTGGTGTTCATGATGTGTCCTTGACCAAGGAAGGCGTGTCGGTAAAACAGGCCGCACCTAAGCCTCAGGTTCAACCCGAGGCTGCCGCTCCCTCTTCTCCGTTCAAGATGCCTTCTTTTGCGGCGAGACCGCCTGCAGGGGCGGTTCCGTCCGGTAATGCCGGTTCGGGCTTGTTCCAGAAGGGGGCGACTTCTTCGCCGTTCGGCCGCCCGCGTGCCGCCGCCACGGTTCCCCGTATGCCGACTTTTGGACGTGCGATGGAAAAGCCTCAGGAATCTGGAGACGACGAAATCGAATTGCGTCCTTATGTTCCTAAGAAGAAGTAGAGGAGTGTTTTATGAGCGATTTTGCGATTTATTCCGATGACGTGGGCAAAGTCCGTCGCTTGATGGAAGCGTACCAGGCTAGCGTCAAGGCCGAATACATTGTCCTTTGCCACCGCGATGGTTCTATCATCGCCGAGGTGGGCTCCTTGGGTATCGATCCGACTCCTCTTGCTGTGCTGAGCACCGCTTCTTTTGACTCTGCCCGCCAGGTGGGAAACATGCTGGGCGGTGAGAACTTCCAGTCGGTGTCTTACTCCGGCGAAAGTCGCTCTGTTTACATCTCTCCTGTAGACCAGGCTCTGCTTCTGGTACAGGTTTTCCCGGGTTCTAGACTGCCTAACCGTATTGACGACTTCAACCGCCTGCTGGTGGAAAAACTGGTGGATGCGGTTCCCGCCTTTACCCAGAACACCAGTAAGCTTATCTAATCGAGGCTTTTGTGGCAGGAATTCCGCCACTGCGCAATATCCGAAAGACGACGGTCATCTTGGCTGTGGTCTTGCTTGCGTTCCTGGTGCACCGTACGGTTGCCTATCTTTCTACGGACGATTCCATCAAGGATGCGGGAAACACGGAACTTTCTCTAGCGCAGGGGACGGTGTGTAGGCATATCGTCAAGGAGACTCCCTTCGGCGCGGACTCTGTTTTCGAGGAAGGCTCCAGACTTTACTTTTATACGACAATCTCTTCGACTTTGAAAGATAGGGATGATACCCTTTGGCATGTCTGGTATCATGGTATGGACACGGTGCAGGTTTTGCCTTGTAATCTTAAGAAGGATTCCGAGGCCTGTATTACGGAAATATCGCCCACGATGTTGAAGCCCGGCGAGTGGAGCGTTGACTTGATTTCTGGCCGAAAGCTTCTGTACAGCCGACAGTTTGTGATAGATTCTACAAGTAGGTAGCTCCCATGCGCAAAGGCACTTGGCTAAAAGTGTTTTGGGGGATGCTTTTGTGCAGTCGGGCCTTTGCCTTGAATATGGATTCTATTCCCGTGTGGAATCCGGATTATCTTGTACATAGTAACGATTTGCGTGTGTTGGAAGATGGCTCACGCGATGATGTGTCGAAGTCTTCTAGCCTTTCGACCCATGGATATAAGACCATGCAGGTGACGGTGGGTGATGGCGGCACCCAGGTGGATCAGGAGCTACGCCTTTCTATACAAGGCTTTGTAGGGGACAGCGTGTATATCGATGCGCTGCTCTCCGATGTGGATCGACGTGCCGGTGACCAGACTACGGCTACCTTGCAGGAAGTAGATCAGATTTATTTCCGTGCTGAATCAAGGCATTGGATGGTACATCTGGGGGATCTGATTTGGCGGGACCGCAACATGGGACTGTTTGGCTTGGAACGTGCAAGCTTGGGTGCCATGGTCGGCCTGCGAGGCGGCTATACCGAAGTGCGCGGTGTGGCGGGCACAGACGAGACTAACCGCATTGTCCGCGTGATGAACGGCGTGAGTGGCCAGCGGGAGGGCTATTCTATCAGTGATGACGGAAGTTACCTTTCTGTGGTGCCAGGGTCTGAACGTGTGTTCTTGAACGGGAATTTACTTACCGCCGGTATAGATTACGAGGTGAACTATGCGGGAGGACTTCTGGATTTCAAGGGTCGGAGGAACCCTGGCCCTGATGACGAAATCCGCATAGAATACGATGCCTATAACGATGGCGATATTTACAACATGTATGCGGCTCACGGAGCTTACCGGCATCCGAACCTGTACCTGGATGTATCGGGATTCCGTTTGGAAAACGATCGCGACCGCATGAAACGCGGCCTCTGGACCGATGAAGATTACCGGATGCTGAAACATGACGATGGAAGTGAATTTGTCCGGGATGATTCTCTGGGAGTACTTCGTAGGCTCGAAAGGACAGACCGCGCTGGCGCACGGCTTCGCTTCCAGGGAGACAGGCGTTTCTATGCGGACCTGGAAATGGCTATTAGCAGGCGGGATTCCAACACCTTGTCGAGACAGGTGGATGGGCCGGAAGGTTACGGCTACCGTTGGTATGTAACATCCGATTCGTCGGAAAATATGCAGAAGTTTCCTTTGGCTTTTTCCGTATACGGGAATTACATCCAGGAAGAATTTGGCATAACGGAATTTCAGGGCTCGGACAAGGATTGGGATAGCTTTAGGCTTTTGGACGAGTGGGATTTGGATAGTGCCGCTCTCGAAGGTGGCGACCTGCGCCACGATGAATTCGGTATGCGGTTCAGGTTGGCGACGGGCTGGTTTATCCATAGCAATTGGGGATATCGGCAGGGTGAAAAGGAAGAGTGGAATTCCTCCCGTGCAAAAGTAAGTTTGGTTCACAAGTCCAGTTTTGTGAAAAGCGACGTGGGGCTTGCCCGGGTCGGGAGTTTCCAGGAGCAGGAACGGGAACGTTACCAAATTTTTGGGAACTCTGAGTTTTTAAGGGGAATGTGGCGCCCCTTTGGAAACTTTGACTTCCGTTATACGGAGTCCGATTCTGTTGGAACGGAAAACCAGGTGGCCTACGGAAAGACGGGGGCTGGAATCTTGATGGTGGGAGATTCCTGGAATGTGAGCGAAGGAACTGAGACAAAGGCTGCTAAACGTAAAGGTGATTCTTTTGGCCATGATTGGGGGGATTCGCTACAGTCTATCGCCTGGATCCAGAGTGCAGCCTGGCAGAGCCGTTATGCCCAGCTGGATCATTTCTTGCAGTACGAACGCCGCAGTGAGAACGGCCTTAGTGCTGAGAATAGCTGGGTGGGGGACTTCCGGGGAACCTTCGGTCACGACGATATAGGCTTTTTGACAAGCGTGGATTACAAGCTTGGTCTTACGGAAGAACAGACCTACACGCCCATTTACAAGGCGGTGGCCAAGGGTACGGGAGATGTCCGTTACGATAGCTTGACCGGAGCCTTTATCGAAGGTGTGGATAACGGTGATTTTGTTTACGAAGGTATGGGCCGTAATGATTCTCTTGGGGCGATTCTTGCATCCAATGCGGCGTTTCGCATGGATATAGACTGGAGTCCGGGCGTGTCCTTGGGAATCCACCGTGGAATTTTGCGGGACATCTCTCTGGGCGGAACCTTTGACGGGCTGGGCGAGGACACTACCGGCAAGAGAATCTATTTCCCGCCGGCCACGCCCTCGCAGTTGCGGGACATTTCTTCGGGAACGGTCAGTTACGAACTTCGGGGAACCTGGGCACACCCGCGGGGGATTACCTTTACTTATAAGCCTGGTGCCGATTACGATAAGAAGCTCAGTTCCATCAGTTATTTTGAAACGCGCTTCCATCATCTGCTAGATGCGGGTTTCCAGATGAATGATGCCCACTTTATAGGGGCGACCTTGCTTCTGGAAGATGTGGAACTGAAAGCCCTGCAAGTTCTGGACTGGGATACCCGGGACATTTCGGGCCGTTACCGCTATGATTTCTGGAACGGTTTCTTTGTACAGCCCGGGGGCCGTTACCGCACTGGCGAAGGCGAAGACGACATGGACTATTCCTTCGATGCTTACCTGTGGGAAGGTTCCTTGCGCTTGGGCTATAATCGCAGAGATATGGTGGACGGTTTTGTTCAGTTTTCAGTAATCCAGATGGAAAGCGGCGATGACCTGATTCCCTACCAGATGATGGACGGTTACAGCGATGGGCGTACCTATCGACTGGAATCTTCTGTTTCTGTGGATGTGAATGACTTTATTTCTTGCGGACTCCGTTATGTGCTTAGGTTTGGCGATGCCGAGGAGAATATTTTCCAGAAATTCACCACCGAAGCGAGGGCGTATTTCTAAGGTGTGTAGTGTGTGATGTGTGGTGTGAGATGTAAAATAGGCGTGCTGGTACTGCTTGTATTGGCTCTGCTAACTTCTTCCTTTGCGGGGGAGGCGTCTTTGTGCCGTATCCACAAGGTGGTTTGGGTAGGGGAACATTCCGCTTATGACGAAGCCCACTTGAATCTCGTGGAGGGCTCCCCCTGCGACGCCTGGAAAGTTGCGGCGGCACGTCTTGCCCGCCATTACGAAGACCAGGGCTTTGCCGCCGTCCAGGTTGTGGGAAAGATGCATTATGGCATGGGTGGTGTTTCGGGAACAGATTCCTTGGGCGTTTTGATGGTGGAACTGAAACGGGGGGCAGGCTATGTGTGGGCCGGTGCCGAGAACCTGGATTCGTCGGGAACAGAAACCAATGTGTTCCGGAGGCTCAGCGGAATCGAGGAGGGGGCTCCCGTATCCCTGACGGACCTGGAACGCTCGGAACGTAAGCTTGCACGTCTCGGGTATTTTGAGCAGACCGCCCCGGTACGGCTTTTCCGTGATCCTGCGAGAAACAAGCTGGTGCCTGCGTTCAGCATGAAGGCCGCCCGCAATTCCGAAGCGGAGGGTCTCTTGACCTATTCTAGCGAGGACAACCTGTGGGAAGGCCAGGTGAACGTAAAGCTCTACAATATTCTTGGAACTGCCAGGGACTTGACGTTGGAAGGCTTCACTGGTGAGAATGCCCGTCACCTGAATTTCATGTATAAGGAGCCTTGGATTTTTGGCTCGCCCTGGAATGTTGTTCTGCGTGGGCTTTTTGACGAGGAAATTTATTCGGTGGAGTCGGATTCCCTAGACGGAAAAATGAAGGATGTGACGGAGCGTGTCGCCATGGGTGAGATTGGCCTGACCCGAGATATCGGCTTTGATTGGACTATCGGGATTTTCTTCGGTATGAGCGAAGATGACAAGCATTCCACCTTTGAACTGTCCTATGTATCTTTGGACAGGTTTGTGCTTCCGAGAAGAGGACTCAAGCTGCAGGGCTCTGCCACTTGGAAAATGGATCGCCCCGATTCTCTGGATAATTACCTGGAAAGTCATGGGAAGTTGCTCTCCTATTACCCGCTGTTCGGGAATTTCATTACCCGCTTTACAGGCGCTGCCGGTGGAATATTCCCCACGGACGCTAGCCTGAAACGTTCTGACTATTTTGCGCTGGGCGGTATGGATAGCTTCAAGGGCATGGGGTATCGCTTTATGCGGAGCCGGGCCTACGGGTTCTCGGAACTGGCCCTCTTGTGGCAGGACGGCTATAACCTGAGTATTGAGGCGTTTTACCAGCCGGGGCTATACAGGGGCTTTATACCGGAACATGGCTGGAAACGGGAACAGGATTACGGCATCGCCTTTACGCAGTATCGCGGCAATTGGAGTATCAACTTATACTATGCTCTAAGAAATGGCGAGAATTACTTAGACGGGATAATTGGATTTGGATTGAAAACATTGTTCTAAGGGTTCAACCAGAGTTATCCGGAAAGATTATTTTTTATACTTGAATTTCTAGGAATAAAAGGATTTGTTCGATGATTGTATCTTGGATGACCACCAACAAGTGTAACCTGACCTGCAAACACTGCTATCAGGATGCCGGCGAAAACAAGTCGGCCGAACTTACGACGGCAGAAGCGTTGAAATTGATTGACGAGATTGCCAAGGCTGGATTCAAGATTATGATCTTTAGCGGTGGCGAGCCTATGACCCGCCCGGACATTGTGGAACTGGTGACCCATGCCGCAAGTAAGGGGCTTCGTCCGGTTTTTGGAACCAATGGTACGCTCATTACCCACGATTTGGCCTTTAGGCTGAAGGCCGCCGGTGCCATGGCCATGGGTATCAGTATCGACAGCATCGACCCGAAACGACACAACGATTTTCGAGGACTGCCCAACGCTTTCGAACTCACTATGGCAGGTATCGAAAACTGCAAGGCGGCAGGGCTTCCGTTCCAGATTCACACCACCATCATGGACTGGAACCAGGGCGAAATCTTGGATATTATGGACTGGGTCAAGGAAATCGGTGCCGTAAACCACCAGATATTCTTCCTCATTCCCGTAGGCCGCGGAAAAGAAATTGAAGATCACGCCCTCCGCGTCGCCGAATACGAGGGGCTGCTCCGCAAGATAATGGAAAAGAGTCGCACATTGGGCATTCCTGTGAAGCCCACCTGCGCACCCCAGTTCCTGCGCATTGCGGACCAGCTGGATATCAAGACCCGTTACAGTCGTGGATGCCTCGCCGGTTTGGACTACTGCATCGTGAGCCCCATCGGCAAGGTGCGCCCCTGCGCCTATATGCTAGAAGAAGCGGGTGATGTTCACGACACGCCTTTTGATGAAATTTGGGCCAATGCAGAGGTCTTTAAGAAGCTCCGTACCAAGGCCTATGCCGGTGCTTGTGGCAAGTGCAAGTTCAACGACCGTTGTGGTGGATGCCGCGCAAGAGCTGCCTATTACCACGATGGCGACTTTATGCAAGAAGACAGCTACTGTGCCTATGGTCGCGGCTTGAAGTAATTGCTTAGCCTTTGATTTTTACGCCTAATCTGTTCAGCCTGTTGTAGAGGGCTGTGCGGAGCATGCCCAGGCGTTCTGCCGTGAGGCTTACAGAGCCGCCGTTCTTGGCGATGGCGTTGGTTAGGAATTGTCGTTCTTGTTCCAGCAGGTATTCCCGAAACTCGTCGTAGGTGTTGCAGAAGGCGGCGCCCGAAGGGGATTTTTCCTGGTAAAGGCCTTCGTCGATTTGAAGGTCTTCAGGTTTTAAAAATCCCGGGTTTGCAAAGCATAGCGCCCGCTGGATAACGTTTTCCAGTTCGCGGATATTGCCTGGCCACTGGTGGGCCTGTAGTTTTTTCAGGGCCTCCGGCGACATGATGAAGTTCTCGCCCTGTGGAGCGTATTGCTTGATAAAGTAGTTTGCCAGGTCCTCGATATCTTCCTTGCGGCTCCGCAGGGGGAGAATCTGGATGGGAATCACGTTTAGGCGGTAGTAAAGGTCTTCGCGGAAACGTCCCTTGCGGATTTCTTCGCTCAGATCCCGGTTGGTGGCGGCAATGATACGCACATCCACATGGCGGGTCTTGTTGGCACCGATGGGCCGGATTTCCCGGTTCTGGATGACACGCAAGAGCTTTACCTGGGCATGTAGCGGCATGTCGCCGATTTCGTCCAAGAAGATGGCGCCGCCGTTGGCTTCTTCGAACAGCCCGATGCGTTCGTTCTGGGCGCCGGTAAAGGCTCCGCGGGTGTGTCCGAAAAGTTCGCTCTCGAAAAGGGCGTCGGGAATGGCGCTGCAATTCACGGTCACAAACCGCTCGTACATGCAGGCAATGGCTCTGGCCACAAGATCCTTGCCTACGCCGGATTCCCCCTGGATAAGGACCGGTCCCGAATGGAGGATGGTCCGTTCCACCGTTTTGCGCAAGGCGTCCATGGCTGGGCTTTTTCCGACCAGGTGGCTCATGCGCTCCCTGAAAATCATCTTGGCGCTGTAGATATCCTTCAGCCTGAGGATTTTGCTCATCAGGTGGAGCTTCAGGGACTCTACCGACAAGATAATGTCGTAGAGGTTGTTGGGGATGGAGATGAACTTTTCGGGATCCTCGGCATAGACGAGGATCATGGTGTTCGGTCTTTCAAGACGGATGGCCGTCAGGGCCTCTACGTTACACTGGACAAAGGAATCCAGGTCCCAGACGATGATGGGTGAGGTGACCTGGTCGGCCTTACTCCAGGCAGTAAAGGTTTCCAGCTCGTAGTTCACGGAAGAAAGCACATCCTGGATAAAGGCGGATGTGTCGGTTTCGTGGGAGAATAGCTGGATGGAGGACAACTATCCCAGTTCCTTGCTGCGCTTGGTGCCCGCTTCTACGGCCTTGATGAGGGTGCTGCGGAAGGCTCCATCTTCGAGGGCGTCGATGCCTGCGATGGTGGTACCGCCCGGAGAGCAGACCATGGCGCACAGGTCGCTGGGGCTCTTGCCGGACTGCTTGACCAGTTCCACGGCGCCTTCGATGGTACCGAGGGTGAGCTTCAGCGCCACGTCGCGGGTAAGGCCGGCTTTTACGCCGCCGCGGGTAAGGCCTTCGATGAACTCGAAGACGTAGGCGGGGGCACTACCGGAAAGTCCGGTGACGGCGTCCATCAAGTTTTCGGTGACGCGACAGGTGACTCCGATGGTGTTGAAAATTTCTTCTGCGGTCTTCAGGGTGTCTTCGGTGACGCCGTCGGTGGCAAGTGCCACCGTGCCCTTGCCTACGGTGAGCGGCAGGTTGGGCATAACGCGGAGCACCTGGCTCTTGTTTCCAAGAACGGCAAGCAGCGATTCGCGCTTGACTCCGGCCATAATGCTGATGAAGGCCTTTTCAGATTTCTGGGACTGCATTGCCGATTCCCATTCCTTGGCGACCAGCTTGAATATCTGGGGCTTTACGCAAAGGAAGGTCACGTCTGCGGCGGCCACGCCATCGGCGAAGCTTGCCTTGCGGACACAGCCGAGAGCGGTATAGGCTTCGGCAGCCTTGTCGTTGGGTTCCAGGAAAGAAATTTCACTTGCGGCAGTGCCTGCGGAAAGGAGCCCGCGGAGGATGGCGCCTCCCATATTGCCGGTTCCCACGAAAAAGATTATCTTGTTCATTGTAGTATTCCGTTGTTTTTTGGAAGAATTTAATAAAAATAAGGGTCGTGGGTATATGTTTACAATACTGTGTGGGGTGTGGACACATATATTTCTATCTTGTGGCGCCGTAGGTGCAAAAACAATTGCGCCAAAAACGATAAGTATAAGGATTTGCCAAGTGTATAGGTCTATTCTTTCTATTCTTGCTATTGCTGCAGTATCATTTTCCTTTGCGGGGCCGGGTCTTGCCGATGGTGCGGCTAAGTTTGTCGGCAACATTACCACCAATGGCCAGGTCCGTTCGGATTTTGGGACCTATTGGAACCAGATTACTGCCGAAAAAGAATGTACATGGGCATCTATCGAAAGCTCACGCGGTCGTTACAACTGGTCTGGTTGCGATGCTGCCTTTAACTGGGCAAAGAATAACGGTGGCCACTTCAAGTTCCACGCTCTGGTGTGGGGCTCCCAGTACCCGAATTGGCTGAACGGCCTTAGTGCCGCCGAAACCAAGAAGGCGATTACCGCTTGGATGGACGCTGTCAAGCAGCATTACCCGGAACTCGAAATGATTGACGTGGTGAACGAAGCTATCAAGTCGGGTGGCAAGTACCATTCCAATTACGGATCGCAAGGCAATAACAATATCATTGCCGCTCTCGGTGGCGACAACGGCAACTACGAGTTTGTAGTTACCGCCTTCAATATGGCCCGCGAACGTTGGCCGAAAGCTATCTTGATTTATAACGACTACAACACCATTCAGTCCCATAAGAATGAAGGTATTGATCTTATCCAAAAATTGAAGAAAAACGGGGCCCCTGTAGATGCTTACGGCTTGCAGGGAAGGGATTTGATGACCTCGGATAACTGTATTAGCATCAATACGATTAAGTTGGCTATTGACGAAATTTGGAACAAAACACAGACCCCCATATTTATTTCGCAATATAAAATTGATACGGATAATGACAATATCCAGGAACAGTGTTACGAAGAACAAATTTCTTATTTTATGGAAAATGAACATGTCGCCGGCATCACCATTTGGGGCTATATTTATGGATCCACAACAACGAACGGAGATTCTGATAATGCCGGCCTCATCAAGGATAGCAAAGACCGTCCTGCAATGACCTGGTTGAAGAGATACCTCTCCGAGAACAAGGGAGTCAATACAACCGAGCTTCCGACAGGTGTTGTAGTTCCGGTTGAGCCTGAACTGCAGACTCCGTTCAAGGGGGAGCCGTTCGCCATTCCAGGCAAGATAGAAGTCGAAGACTTCGACATTCCGGGTAAGGGCGTAAACGAAGACGGTACAAGCAATGCTTCTTATGGAGACGATTCCGAAAACCACGGTGATTCCGATTACCGTGTGGATACCGGTGCAGACCTTTATCAGAAGGCTACTGGAATTGTACTTGGTTTCAATGAAACGGGAGACTGGTATGAATATACGGTCAACGTTGCCAATGAGGGCAAATACACGGTGATTGCTTCTGTCGCTACAGAAGGTACGGCCGCGTTCACGCTCTCTATCGGCGGCGATGTTGTGGGTGAATTCACTGTTATAGGTGAAAGTTACGATGATTTTTTTGATGTGAAACAGGAGATGATTCTCCCGGCCGGTCAGCATGTGCTACGCCTAGACGTAACGCAGGAATACTTTGAAATCGACTATATTGATTTTAAAGCCGAAGAAAGCAGTAGTTCTTCTGCGGAAGTGAACAGTAACACCTCTTCGGCAAGTGACGAAAGTTCTTCCAGTTCTGCAACAATCGTTAGCAGCTCAGCAAGCGACAAGCAACCCAATGTAGATGTACAAAGTAGTTCTTCTGCAGTCCCGGCTGTTGTCTGGAACAACCATTTACACATTGGTGGTGCCGATTTTGCCTCCTATGACGTCTATGACTTGAAGGGCCAGAAATTGGTCCGCTTTGTAGCCCACAATATGGAGGAAGTGACTCAAATGTGGAACAATTGGTCCGCAAACGCTTCCAAGGTACAAGGAATCGTCTTAATCCGCAACCGCCTCAGCGGAGAAACAGTCCAAATCAGGTCTGTACGCTAGAATACAGAATTCTAGCTACGCCAAAATAAAAAGCCCGCTTGTGGCGGGCTTGAAACACGGTTTTTCTTTTTGATAACTATCCGTTCATAGAATTCAGGAATTCCATGTTGGTCTTGAACAGCTTCATCTTGTCCCGCATGAACTCCATGATTTCCACGGTGGTCATGTCCTGCAGGTAACGGCGTAGCACCCACACGCGGCGGAGCTCGTCGTCGGACAATAGCTGTTCTTCTTTGCGGGTTCCGGACTTGAAAATGTCGATGGCCGGCCAGATACGCTTTTCGGCGATACGGCGGTCCAGCACCAGTTCGTTGTTGCCGGTTCCCTTGAATTCTTCAAAGATCACTTCGTCCATGCGGCTGCCTGTCTCGATGAGGGCCGTGCCGATGATGGTGAGGGAGCCTCCGTTCTCGATTTTACGGGCGGCACCGAAGAAACGCTTGGGCCTGTGCATGGCGTTGGCATCCACACCGCCGGAGAGAATCTTTCCGGAGTGGGGAATCACCACGTTGTTGGCGCGGGCGAAACGGGTAATGGAGTCTAGCAGAATGACCACGTCGTTCCCGTGTTCCACCATGCGCTTGGCCTTCTCGATGACCATGTCGGCCACCTTGATGTGGCGGGTGGGTTCCTCATCGAAGGTAGAAGCCAGCACTTCGGCCTGGATATTCTTGCCGCGGGCGGTTCCCTCTTCGCGGAGGCGGTCCACCAGCTTGCGCATTTCGGTCACTTCTTCGGGGCGTTCGTCAATCAGGAGCACCATCAGCTTCACTTCGGGGTGGTTGATGGTGAGTGCCTTGGTGATGTTCTGCAGAAGCACCGTCTTACCGGTACGGGGAGGAGCCAGGATAATGCTGCGCTGGCCCTTTCCGATGGGGGTGAACAGGTTCATGATTCGGGTGCTGTATTCTTCGCGGTCCCATTCCAGGTTGAGCCTTTCGATGGGGTGGATGGGCGTCAGGTATTCGAAGGAAACACGACGCTTGGTCTTCTCAGGGGGCTCGAAGTTCACCGTATCGATACGCATGAGGGCGAAGTACTTTTCGCCTTCCTTGGGCTGACGAATCTGGCCGGTGATGGTGTCGCCCATCTTCAGGTCGTAACGACGGATGATGTTACGGCTGATGTAGATGTCGTCGGGACCCGCCAGGTAGTTGTGGTCGGGGTTCCGCAAGAATCCGTGCCCGCCATCGGGAATAATTTCCAGCACCCCCTCTGTGTAGATGGGGCAGTCTTCGCCGGTGGTGGCACTCAAGATGCTGTAGACCAATGCCTGCTTGCGCATGGTCTTGAAGTCGGGAATTCCCAGTTCGTCGGCCTGGCGCTGCAGTTCGAACATGGGGAGTCCGCGGAGTTCTTTCCACTTGGCCCGTGCGGCGGCCACCTTCTCGGGGTCGGGGGGCGGCAGCTGGATGCTCTCGTCGATAAAGTCGTCCTGGGGCAGGTTTCTGCCGTGGCGGTTCTTGAACTTGTTGAACTTATTGAACTTGTTGTTGAACTTGTTGTTGCCCTGGCCGTTCTGGTTGTTTTGCTGGCCCTGGTTGCCCTTGTTCTGATTCTGGTTGTTCTGGCCGTTTTGGCCCTGCTGGTTCTGCTGCTGATTCTGGCCCTGCTGCTGGGCGTTCTGGTTTTGGGCGTTGCCCTGGCCCTGCTGGCTCTGTGCCTGGTTCTCGGTCTTGGGGCTTACGTCTGCGGCAGGGGCTGCGGGTTTCGGTTCTGCAGGTGCTTCGGCTGGTGCTGCTTTGGGCTCGGCCTTCTTCTCCGCTTCCATGAATTCGGCGGCGGCCTTTTCTACGTTCCCTTCGTCCTGGGCTTTTTTCGGACGTCCGCGACGCTTGGGCTTCTCTGTTTCGGGGGTTAAAGAGTTTTCAGTCAATTCTTCAGGATTACTTTTAGATCTAGGCACTAGACTATCCTTTGATATGATAAGGTCTTTTTTAACGGAAAAGAACTTTAATGGGGGAATATGGTAAAATGGAGAATTGTTCTCCAAAAAATTGGGGAGACTTCGGCTCCGCCAACGCCCCATAAGATAAATAAAAAATTTCCATTTGTCAGCCCAAATCGCCCAAAACGGCAAAAAAAATAAAAATTGACATGCCGATTAGCTATATTGGGGGTGTGGAATCTTTAGAAAGAGTATTTGTGGCCTTGGGCAGCAATCTCTCGCCTCGGGGAAGACGACTTTCCGAGGGGCGTGAAATGTTGCGCCGTATTTCAGCCGGTGGCTGGAAGGAAAGTCCCATCTACGAGACTCCTCCGGTTGGTCCGGAGGGGCAGGGTCCTTATTTCAACCAGGTAGTGAGCTTTTGGTACTCGGGTACACCCACGCGTCTGCTCTATTACCTCAAGGGCTCCGAACTTGTGCTTGGACGTAAACCTAGGGGCCATTGGAATTCTAGGGAAATAGATTTGGACCTTCTGTATTACGGCAACAAGGTGCTGACCGGCAGGCCGCAGGTTCCCCACGGGGAGATTCTGCACCGCCAGTTTGTGCTTGTGCCCATGAACGATATCGCCCCCGACTGGGAAGACCCCCTGAACGGGCGTGCCGTGAAAAGTTTGCTTGCGGACTTGCTAGCTCGCGAGGGGAAAATCTCGTTCCGCACGGTGACAGGGGAGGAAGACTGATGCTTACGGACAAGGGCGTACATTTTTTGGCCATCGAAGGAGTCATCGGGGTAGGCAAGACCACCCTCGCCCGGATTATCGCCGAGCGCTGGAATGCCTTCTGCATAGAAGAGAATTTCGCGGAGAACCCTTTCCTGGAAAAGTTCTATGAGAACAAGGAGGCCTACGCCTTCCAGACCCAGCTGTTCTTCTTGTTGGACCGTCACAAGCAGTTGCAGAATACAGGACTCCAGAGCGACCTGTTCCACGACTTGCTGGTGTGTGACTACACTTTCGACAAAGACCAGATTTTTGCGGCCCAGAACCTTTCTGACAGCGAGTACACCATGTACGAGCAGGTGGCCCGCTCCTTGGACAAGGATCTGCCGAAACCCGACCTGGTGGTTTACTTGCAGGCCAGCGTCTCCACTCTTTTGAACCGGATTCGCGGCCGTGGCCGCCAGATGGAAAAGGCCATCGAGGGTAACTACCTCAAGGACCTTCAAGAGCGCTACGACCATCTGTTTTGGCATTACCCCAGCGCTCCCGTGCTGATTATCAACACGGACAACATCGACTTTGTACACAACGAAAATCACCTGAAACAAATTCTGGATGCCATTGCGGAATGCCCGCGGCAGACCACCTACTTTGTTCCCGATGGAAATTAAGAAGGCAATATGCAGATCATCAAGACCATAGCGGAATTACGTGAAACCTTGAAACCCTTTATCAAGCAGGATAAGGTCATCGGCCTGGTTCCCACCATGGGAGCTCTTCACGATGGACACGGGTCCCTTATCAAGGCCTGTGCCAAGGATTGCGAAGTGACGGTGGTGAGTGTCTTTTTGAATCCCATCCAGTTCGGACGTAACGAGGACCTGGATAAGTACCCGAAGCGCCTGGAGGCCGATGCCAAGTTTGCTGGCTCACTGGGGGCTGACTATGTCTTTGCTCCAAGCGTTGCCGAGATGTATCCCGATGGAGACCCTCTGACTCTTGTCCGTGACGAATCCTTGGAAAGCCTGTACTGCGGTGCTTACCGTCCGGGGCATTTCCGCGGGGTTTTAACGGTGGTGGCCAAGCTGTTCCTGATTTCGGGAGCGAACAAGGCCTACTTCGGTGAGAAGGATTATCAGCAGGTGTTCCTCATCGAGAAGATGGTGAAGGACTTGAACTTTGACATCGAGATTCATCGCGTGCCTATCGTTCGCGAGGAGTCGGGCTTGGCCCTTTCTAGCCGAAACGAATACCTCTCCGACGACGAGCGTAAGCAGGCTCTTGGAATTTCAGAGGGCCTCAAGCAGGCGAAGGCCGCTTTCGAGGCTGGCGAGCGTGGTGTTGTGCGTCTTCGGGATATCGTTCTGAAGTCCGTGCTTGCCAACCGTGGTCAGGTGCAGTACGTAGAAGTGGTGAACCAGAAGAACCTCCAGAAGTTCAACGGTGTCATCCGCGAGGGTGACAAGGTTGTGATTCTGGTGGCCGCTTTCTTCGGCAAGACCCGCCTGATCGACAATATCGAGCTGAACTAGCTTTTTTACTTGTTGACTCTTATCCTGAACGATTGCCCGCCGGCATTCGACTTTACGATGTACAGTCCGGAACGCTTTACGGCGTCAAAGGTTTTTGCCTGTAGGTCTTCGATGCCGTGGGTCTTGAACCTGGCGACGAGACGACCTTGCATGTCAAATACTCCATAGTTGCGGTCCTCTGCGAAAGAGGGGGTGGCTCCCGGTAGCAGGGCGTCGGTCTTTTTGTCCGTCTTTTTATCGGGAGTCTTGGATGTGCTATCGGTTGGTGCCGTCTTGGTTGAGTCTACAGGCTTGGGGTCTGTGGGGTCGTAGTCTAGGTCGTTCTTGTAGATGTCGTCACCCGGGTACTTGGCGTCCACGAGGCTCGTTTCCAGGTTCTTGAAGCCCAGATTGGCCAGCGGTGTCGGGTCGTTCAGTTGCTTGCGGATGGGGGATAGACGGAACTTGTGCTTGTATTCTTGCATGGTGGTCAACCTGTAGGCGTCAAGAGGTTCCGCACCCCAGCTGTTGATGCCGCCGAGGCCCATCTGGCGCAGGTCTACACGGAGGGTGATATCTTTGTCGCGCTTGAGTTCCCACGGGAGCTTTACATTGGTGAGCTGTTCGGGAGTGTAGTGCTGTGCGCTGAATTCCATACGGGGTGAGCCGACGACCAAGAGGCCCTTGCCCTTGGTGTTGGTGAGGGCGGCCCATTTTACATCGGTACGCTGGCCTGTTTCGCCGATTTCCATATAGGGAACGGTCATGGAGTCGGCGAGGGTGGCGTACATGCCCATGAAGGACCCGCGATTACGCCCGATGTAGTTCTCATCGGGACCGCGACCAAACCAGCGGACCTTCTCGAAGCCCGGGGCAACTGTAAAGAGCATGCCCACATTGGGGATGTAGCTCTTGGAACCGTCCGGGTAGAATGTGTAGTCCACAATGATGTCGCCGCTGCCGTAGATGGTGTAAGTAAGGCCCATCCTGGAAGAGCCTGCTTTGGGGAAATCGATTTCAAAGTAGACTTGGGTTTCCTTGGCGGAGACTTCGGTCACCGTGGCGCTCTTGATAGATCGTTGGGCTCCGGCGTAGCGCCAATCACCATGGCCCTTCTCCATGTTGTAGCCCTTGTCGTTGTCGGTGGGGGCACGCCAGAAGTTGGGAACGCAGCCTTCTTTGATTAGAGTGTCTCCGTCAAGAACGTAGCTTGCGATGGTGGCGTTCTTTTGGTCAATGCGAACCTTAAAATCGGTGCCTTCAATGGTAAATTCGTCGGAGCCGCGGGTAACCTTGTGGCCCGAAAGGGAACTGATATCGATTTTCGGTGACTTGGCTTCGCCTACGCTAATGCGGAACTGCTCGTGGCCTACGCTGTGGCCCGCCTTTGCCCAAAGCTGGTCTTTTTTCAGGCGGAAATCCAGGTCGAGATAGTACTCGGAACCGTTCTTGAATTCAACTTTGGGGAGCTTAAGTTCAACTTCTTTCTTGGAGTTTGGAGCGACATTCATGGCCGTTCCGTCAATCTTTCCATTTACAAGAGACTTGCCATCTTCCTTGATTTCCCAGTATCCGTCAAGGTATTCTCCCAAGTTTAAGAACAGGAAGCGGCTTTCGATGGAAACTTTGCCCTTGGAGGCGTCTATGTCTTTGGCGTGTACTTGACTGTACTGGTACTTGACTTCCCAAATTTCCGGCTGGATTTTGCGGTCGGGGAACACGAGGCCGTTGGCGCAGAAGTTGTCATCGTTCTGCCAGTCGCCCCACATACCGCCGAATTCCCAGTAGGGAGTGCCCTTGTGGTGTAGGCCCTGGTCAATGAAGTCCCAGATGAATCCACCGAAAGAGCGGGGGTTGCCGTAGAAGGCGTCCATGTATTCTTGAAGGTCGCCTACGGAGTTGCCCATAGCATGCTCGTATTCGCAAAGCATTACGGGCTTGTTTCCGTCTTTATAGCCGTTGATGTAATCGTAACCGTAGTACATCTGGCTAGTTACATCGGCGTTGTTGTTGTCACCTTCGTAATGCACGACACGTGTGGAGTCAATTTGGTGGGCACGTTCCCGTTCAGAGGCGAAGACGTTGCCGCTTCCAGCTTCGTTACCCAGGGACCAGAGGATAATGCTCGGGTGGTTCTTGTCGCGTTGTACCATGCTGTTCAGACGGTCTACCGCCGGGGCGCGCCAATCGTCGCTACTTTTGGGGAGGTCGTTATTTGCACCGTGGCTTTCTACGTTGGCTTCGTCAATCACATAAATGCCATATTTGTCGCACAGTTCGTACATATACGGGTTATTCGGGTAATGGGACATACGGAGTGCATTGATGTTGAACTGTTTCATCAAAATCACGTCTTTTTCCATGCGCTCGTAGGTCACGGCACGTCCGTTGTCTGGGTCCAGCTCGTGGCGGTTCACGCCGTGGAATTTGACTGGCATGCCGTTTACAAACAGACGTGGAGCTCCGTTATCCTTCTTGATTTCCACCTTGCGGAATCCGATCTTGTTACTTTCGACTTGGAGTATCTTTCCGCTGGCATCCTTGATGGTAAGCACTGCGGTATAGAGGTTCGGGGTTTCTGCCGACCAACGCTTGGGAGCGCTGTAGGGAATTTCAAAGTGGACGCTCTTTTCACCGCCGTTAGGACTGATTCCCGAGACCGTCTTCACAGAAGGCGAAATCACTTCGGTACCACCGTCGTTGTAGAGGGACAGTTCTACCGAGTATTCTCCAGAGGCGGTGCTGGTGGAATTGTAGATCCAGGCGGTGGTCTTGAGGAGGCCATCCTTGTAGCCGTTGGTCAGGGTGGCGTCAATCTGGAAATCCTGAATATGCACAGTGGGCACGGCGTAGATATAGACATCGCGGAAAATGCCCGAGAGACGGATAAAGTCCTGGTCTTCGAGCCAGCTACCGTCACACCAGCGGAACACCTGTACAGAAATGTTGTTCTCGCCCTTGCGCAGGTACTTTTTGATGTCGAATTCATGGTCAGTAAAGCTGTCTTCGGCATAGCCAACGTAGTTGCCGTTCACCCAAACATAGTAGGCGGATTCCACGCCTTCAAAATGCAGACGGATGCGCTTGCCATTCCAATTGTCGGGAACGGTGAAGGTGCGCCGGTAATGGCCCACCGGGTTAAAGTCCGTCGGTGCATAAGGGGCAGAGACTTTGTTGTTTTGCGACCAGGGATAGATCACGTTGGTGTAAATCGGATGGTCGTAACCCAGCAGCTGCCAGGAACTAGGAACGGGAATGTCGTCCCAGCCGGAAACGTCGTAGTTGTCCTTGTAGAAATCATTGTTCCGCTGAGAGGGCTTTTCTACATGGAAGAACTTCCAGGTGCCCGAAAGGGTCTTGTACCATTCCGATGAGTGACGGTCGCCTTTGACGGCCTCCTTGACCGTAGAATAGGGCATAGAGGTGACGTGTGGGGTCAGCGTGTTTACGCCGAAAATACGGGGCTTCCCGTTCCATTCGTCGTTAGGTTGGGCGCCTGCTTGCAACGGGAGAACGGCAAAGGCGCAAAAGGCCGAGAGAGATACCACCTTGAAGTAATTCTTCATAACAATCCCTTCTTAAATCAGTATGAATAAGTTTTCAGCGGTTAAAATTTTATTTCACGATGTTTAATTTGACGGTTCTATGGCTTTCAAACCCACGGACGATATACATTCCCGGTTTTACGCCTCTTGAAACAAGGGCTTCCCGGAATCCGCCTCTTGCTGAAGCACTTTCAATGCGGCAAATGTAGGTGCCGTCCATCTTGAATACGTCGTAGGCGCTTTCGCCGTGATTCAGACGCAGAATTTCCTGGTTGCGGCAGGCAGATTTGTCTCCCTTGGAATCGTCCTTGGAGTTGTCGCCGGGCTCGACATAATCAAGGCTGGTAAATGCAATCCAGTCTACGTTCAGGTATGCCCCTGTAATCAGGAGCCTGAGAACATGCTTTCCGGAATCAAGGGTAACAGAACCGATGGAAGTTGTCTTATAGACATTCCATGTGGTGTCGACCTTCTCGAATACGATGGTGTCAGTAATGGCTTCGCCATCTACAAAAAGCTGCATAGACGAGATTTCAAAAGCCGTAGCGTAGTTTACGGTCATGTCGTAATTCAAGGTCTTTTTGACGTCTAATGTATATTCTAGCCATTCGTCGGCTTGGGTATAGCCGATGGCGTAGCCGTTACACGGGGTTGTACCGCAAGTGGTTCCTTTAAGAGAGACAATGTCAACGCCATCGGCACGATAGGAGTCTCCTTCGTTCACGAAATCCTTGTCGCTATACGAAATGCTTTGACCGCCTTCATCGTAGTCTTCGGCTTCGACGATGCCTGGGATGACGAAGGCCTTGTTGTAGGGAGCCTGTTCCATCTTGGCGCTGAAATCGGCAAGGGGTATGGAACTGATACGGCCTGCAAGATCCTTAAATTCACCCTGAAGGCCCGCCGCCTCGGCAACAGAAGCGATGTAGCCCCCGTTGTTCTTTTCGGTAAAGTAGCCGGGTGCGTTTCTGCCTACGCCGGAAGGAGAGTTTTTGTAGGAGTTGTTTTCAACGGCAAAACCGCTAGATCCTTCGTCAAGATAGATGGGCAATACCCAGTAGTCGGCCCATTCGGAAGCTCCGTAATCATGGAGGTAGTTTTCCTTGATTTCACTGCCCTCGTCTTGGTTGGACAGGGTGTAAATTGGGCCGGAATCACAGAGCAGGCGCGAAATATGGTGGATATTGTTCTTGTTAATCTTGTTGTTTGTCATGGCCGTTTCGCTCTTGGTCCAGCCAAAGCCCACCGAGATGCCAGAGTAGTTCGTATAGGATACTTCGTTGTTCTCGATAACAATGTATCTCGGGTAGCCTGCGCCGATGCCCACGGCACCCTGGTGCTCGTTGGTCACGTTGGTCACTAGGTTGTAACGGATGGTGTCGCGGGTGCTGATTTCCTCTTTATCTGTTGGGTTGTATGGGGTGTGTATTTCGGTGGTGGAGTCCTGAGAGAACTTGCCTATCATGATGCCTGCAGCGCCCAGCTCGTAGAATACGTTTCCTTCGATGACGTCGTCATTGGTTCCCGATACGAAATCCAGGCCTGTGGCGGCCATCTGGGTGAATACACAACCGCTAATCTTGAAATGGTGGGCGTTCTCGACACGGAAACCTGCGTCCGGGCGCCATAGCAGGAATTCGTTACTTTCTAGTAAACCAAAGTCTTTTACATCGATGTTGAACATACCCGCCTGCAAGTCCAGGAATCCTTCTTCGCTAGGTCGTAGGTAGTTGCTGTGGGCAAATGTCAGGCCTTCAAAGCTCATGTAGCCCACCTTGTTCTTGGTGTTCTTGCCGAGCACGCTGAAAAGGGTGTTGATGCGAGGAACGACCACGTTTGCGGTCTGCATGTTTTCGCCTTCTCGGGCCTTGTAGTACAAAGTCTTGGCTTTTTCGTCAAGATACCATTCCCCAGGGACATCTATAAATTCGTATGCGTTTTCGAGGTAATAGACCTGTTGTTTGGGCGGGTTGCTCATATGGGCTGTGCCGAGCATTGGGTATTTACGCCGGAACAGCCTTGTTCTTTCGGGATCCTGGGGCTCAAATTTCGAGACGTTTCCCTGGTTTGTGATTTTTGAGGCTCTCAAGATGTTTTCGGACCAGGCGATCATCAGGTGGATTTCCACCTTGTCGAGATTTTTCCAGTTCGCCTCGCCGATATCGCTGTTGTTCAGGAGAAATGCGGAACCGGTAGAATCCACCTTGTTCAGGCGGAAGAAATTGTGGTCGCCGTTATCCTTTAGGTTCGGAAAACGGGCACGAATTCCCTTCTTGTTGTTTACGTAAATCTGACGGAATCGTGTGTCAATTCCCTCGACTTTCCAGATGTTCTTCTTCTCGTCGTGGATTTTCCAGCCGGTGACGCCCATGCCGCCCGTAATCAGGGGGTGTTCGCCCTTGTAGGCCTTGTAGCGCACATAGTGGCCGTTCTTGCCGCCATCACGTTCGTCAAAGTTGACAGTGGAGGGGAGGGCATAGGTTCCTTCCCGCAAAATAACCTCGATGTCGCCGGCCATGGAGCCGTTGATTGCCCGTACGGCCTTTTGCGCCTGGGTAATCGTCTTGAAGGGGGCACTTTCGGTACCTTTGTTAGAATCGCTGCCGGATGGCGAAACGTAGAATGTGGCCTGTGTTGCGGCCAAGGCAGCCCCAGCTAAAATGAGGGCACACCTAGAAACGGAAGAAAATATTCTTGTAACCATAAACAATCCCATCTATGGTACAAAGATATTTTTCCATACCCCAAAAAAGACCTATGGGAATAGAGTTTCCTTGGACAAGTTGTCAACAGACAAAAACGGCGTTTTAGTGTAAAAACGCCGTTTTTATAATGAATGTTTACAAAAACTACTTTTCTGTGGCGGTAAACACGCCGTCCCAGGTTTCACCGGTCGCTACAGGCGGATTCATCTTGTAGGTTTCGCAGCGCTTGATATACACGTGTGATGGAGTGGTCTTGGAACCCGGATCCCTGTCGGGGTGGTGGGGTTCATAGTCCAGGCATTCCGTGAACAGTTCCTTGGCCTTGTCCCATTCCATGGCCAGGTAGGCATTGCGGGCCTGTTCCCAGATTTCCACCAGCTTCTTTAGGTCACTTTCGTTTTCGCAACCGGGCTTTGCCAGCAGTTCGAATGTCTTTACAGGTTGGCTCTTGCCTATTACGCGGATGGTGTCCAGTGAGCGGTAGATGAAACGTCCTTCGTCCAAATGCTTCTGGGTGTCTTCGCTTATCTGGATATAGGCGCCGTACTGCTTGGCGGCACTTTCCAGACGGGCGGCCAGGTTCACGGCGTCTCCCATCATGGTGTAGTTCTTGCGCATGGTGGAACCCATGTTTCCGGTCACGATGTCGCCGGAGTTGATACCGATTCTCATGTGCATGTCATGGACCACTTTTGGCCACTTGTCGCCTTCGCTGGCCCATTTCTTGCGGAGTTCCATAAGCTTGGTCTGCATGTCTACTGCGCTATCGCAGGCACTTTGGGCGTGGTTCGGCAGGGGCATGGGGGCTCCGAAGAAGGCGATGATGGCGTCTCCCTCGTACTTGTCCAAGGTGCCCTTGTTGAACAGCAGGGTGTCTGTCATGGCGGTCAGGTACTCGTTCAGCAGTTCCACCAGTTTGCTTGGGTCCCCAATCTTTTCGGAGAAGGTGGAGAAACTTGCGATATCGGTAAAGTAGGCGGTGATGTTGGATTTTTCGCCACCCAGGGTAGGCATGATTTCGCTGTTCACCATTTCGTCGATAAGTTCGGGAGAAATATACTGTTTGAAGGCGTTATCCAGGAATCGCTTTTCTTTGGTCTCAAAGTAGAACTGGATAATCAGGGCCACGATGTTGGTAATCAGTATGGCGAAAATCTGCTTGGAAGCTCCGATGTAGAGCCCCTGCTGGAAATAATGGTAGGCGATGGCGAGGTAGCCGCCCATCATGATAACGGAGAGGGCGATGGAGATATAGCTCTTTACGTAGAGACCAATCAGTAAGCAAACAATTGCCAAAAGGATGACGATGATTTGCTGGTAATGCTCTTGCAGGGTTACAAGGAAGTCGTCGTTTAGAATGTTCTGGAGAATGGTGGCGTGGGTCAGCACGCCAGGGTAGTTTTCTTCGTGGGGGGCGGTCACAAAGTCGAACAGGGCCGGTGCTGCCGAACCCAGGATAAAGATTTTTCCCTGGAAAAGTCCCGGGTCCACACGGTTCTTTGTAATGTCATAATAGGAGAGATGCTGGAATACCCGCTCGGATTCCGCTGTATTGTAACGGCCCTTGTAATTGATCTGGTAATGTCCCCAACGGTCAATGGGGATTCGCTTAACCTTTCCGAAACGGATTTCTCTACCGGGTTGTAAGTTGTTGATCCGTTCCTCGGATGTGTTGATGATGTCTGTGAGAACATCGTGGTTCAAGATGACCAGGTTGGAAACCCATTTCTTGTTTGTAATATCGTAATGGATGTCCATGTCCATAGAGATATGGGTGGGCCTGTTCGGCAAGAGGTTCTGTAGGGAGTCGGCAAAGTATTTGATGGTCTTTACAATGTAAGGCGTGATGACGGCCTCTTCGTCTTCTTCGCTGTCTGTCAGGACAAAGCGATTGGCTCCTTCTTCGTCTCGCTTGATGGTTATGTTGTCTGCAACTTCCTTCTCCTCGTCTTCTCCCAGGGAATCTAGCATGGCTGCGTCTATTTCAAAAAGTGCGTCGGACAGAGTCTCGTTCAGAACCTGTCCTTCAAAAATTTCAAAGGTGACCTTGCCTTCGTTGTTCTTTGTGGCAATAATCTTGGAGGAAACGTCGATGAACTGGCTGTTTTCTTCGGGTTTCTTGGCCGCTTCCTTGATTTTTTTCTGGAGGGCTAAGAACATGGGGTAGCTGAACTGGGGGAAAGTAGTATGGTAGAATCCGGAGGAATCCTTATAGATGCCGAAGGGTTTTCCCAGCTCCACGTATTTTCCCATCTTGATTTTCACGTTTTCCGGTTTTTGATGGAAAAGGTGTAGGAGGGTCATCATGGGCATGGTGGAATAGATCTTGCTTTCTACGCCGGGGTACAGTTCTGGATTGGGAAAGCGGTAGAGTAGCGATACGCGCCGGACTACGCCGTCGTCGTCGGGGTAGGCATTTACGGAGCCCATTTTGGCGCCAGCACGGGCTAGTTCCGGGAAGATGTTGTCCAGCAGGTCCTTGGGTTCTATGTTTTGGGCGGAGTCGGCCTGGGAAAGTTCAAAAGTGGAACTGAACCCGATTTCATCGGCTCGTTCTGTGGTGCTGAGGGGTTTCCATTGGGATTCGTGCTTGTAGGATTGGTAGCTGTCAAAGATGTTGCAGACGATGGCGTTTCGGCTTTCCTTGACCGCATTCACCAACATGGAATCGTAATTGTAGAACGTCCGGATGTCTTCTCCCAGTGAATCCCAGGGTGTTTCCGGGCTGAGCTTGTTCAGCATGGTGGTGACCTGCTGTGTCTTCTGCTCGCCAAAATCGGCGTTCTTAAACAGAATATCGAATCCGATGGCCGATGCTCCTCCGTTGTGAAGGTTTTTCACCACGTCGGCGTGAATCGATCGGTCCCAGGTATTGTAGTTCCCTAGCTTCGCTAGCGAAGGTTCGTCAATGTCAACAATGAAAATGTTCGGGTCGTAATTGCTGTTCAGGGCGTTCTTGTCGCTTACATTGTCAAGGTCGCGGGTCTTGCCGGTCTTTACCTTGAAGAACATGTCATAGAAAAGGTATTCTACAGATTCTGCGGCATTGCGGGTAGCATCCACTTGCGGGTTTTGTACGTTTCCTAGGTAGAGAATGAGAAACACAATGCCTGTTGTAAGGCAGAAACCTATCAGGAGCTTCTTCAGTTTTTTTGACACTTTTATTTGCATATTGTCAATAATAATAAATGGGTTTTAATTATATTTCTAGTGCAATGGCGAAGGAGAGCATTTTGGCTGCACAGAAAAAGAAATCAAGTCGCAAGTCATCTACGGCGAAATCGGAAAAGGTCGAAACATCAGAAGAGCGTTCCCTAGGGGCCATGGTCTTGGGTTACGGGCTTATCGCCGTGTCCGCTATAGCCCTGCTGTCTTGCATTAGCGTTGTGTATGTAGGTTCCGAAAAGGGAATCATGACTCGTTTTGGGGATTTCCTGAACTTTGCCTTCGGCAAGCTGCCCGTGATTTTCATTATCCTGTCCGTGATGCTTTGGGGACTGTTCATCACTTTCCAGGGGCTTCGCAAGAAGTTGTTCCGAGTGGCACTCGGGCTTTCTATTGTAGGGCTCGATTTGTGTGTGTTGATGTCCATTCCGGTTCATGGCAAGGCCAATGTTTCTGAAGATGTATTTATGATGCGTGGCGGAATCGTTGGACGTTTTTTGGATTCCAACGTGATAGGCCCCCTTTGTGGTGATGTACTGTTCATTCCGGTGATTATCTTGTCCCTTGTTTTGGTGGCTGTGCTGTTTTTCTGTTTTGGACTTCGCTTCGGGCATTTTGTATCCCTGTTCCGCAAGATCCGCGGTGTGAAAGAGAAGGCTCCCGAAGGGGATGATGGTGCCGAAGAGGCTGAATCCGACGAGACGACAACCGTCCGGAAGGGAATCACCATGGATGGCGATACCACCATCTTTAACATTCCCGATGCATATAGGACCAAGCATAAGGGCGTACTCAAGCCTTTCAGTGCCCGCAAGAACTGGATGGAAGCGGTAGGCACTACCGGCGTAGAAACGACCGTGGATAGGACGGTGGAAGGAACCCTTGTGGAGGGAACCTTTGGAACTGTCGCGGAGACGCCTGTGCCGAAGCCCTTAGGCGAAGATCCCGAAATTTTGCGCCTGGAACAGGAGCTTCGTGAAAATGGCGCCCGCATGAGTGCGTTGGAAATTCGTGAAATCCGTAACAAGATTGCCGAAATCCGCCGCGCCCGAGAAGAGATTAACTGGGAGAACGAACGTAAGGGCAACCTGGTGGTGAAGGGCGCAGTCCGCGGTGGCGACGACGAAACTGTGGCTGCTGGGCCGGTCAGTTCCGAAGATGAGACGGCAATCGCTGGAGCTACCGTTGTCGCTGGCTCGCAGCCGGCGGTTGATGAGGAACCGACCCTTCGTGGCGAAGATGTTTCGGAAGGCGAAGAAATCGAGCCTCCTGCAGAATCAGTTGAAGACGACGATGACTTTATCCCTCAGGTGGTGACCTCTGACGAAGTGGATTCGGACCCGAGCTACGCAGCGCCGAACCAGATAGGCACTTCTTCTGGTGGAACTACAGCTACGGGTGGTGCGGCCAATGGCATTCCTCAGCCTGACCCGACGGTACATTTCGACCCGTACCGCATTCCCTCCGTTGATGAAATTTTGGATGCCCATGATCCGCAGCCTGCCGATTACACTGTAGAAGAGCTGAACGAAATAGGCCACATGCTTGAAGAAAAACTGGAAAACTTCAAGGTGAAGGGCAAAGTGGTGGGCTGCGAGACAGGGCCTGTCATTACACGGTTTGAGGTGGAACCTGGCCCAGGCGTGAAGGTGAGCCAGTTCAGCGCCCTGCAAGATGACCTGGCCATGGCCCTGAAGGCGGTTTCTATCCGTATCCTGGCGCCCATTCCCGGCAAAGGAGCTGTGGGTATTGAGATTCCCAACCGCAAGATGCAGACCATCTTCGGTCGAGACATTTTCGAGAGCGATGCCTTCAAGCCTACTCCCGATAAGATTGTGATGGCTCTCGGCAAGGATATTTCTGGTGAACCCTTTGCCATGGATTTGGCGAAGGCTCCCCACCTGATGATTGCTGGTCAGACCGGTTCCGGTAAGTCTGTCTGTATTAACGCCCTTATGGCAAGCATGCTCCTCAGCAAGACTCCCGATGACTTGCGCATGATTCTCGTGGACCCGAAGGCAGTGGAATTGAAGATGTACGAGAACATCCCGCACCTGTTGGCTCCGGTGATTACCAAACCCGAAGTGGCCATACAGGCCCTCCAGTGGCTCTGTTACGAAATGGACCGTCGTACCGAGGTGTTGGCCCTTGCTAAGGTGCGTAACCTTAATGGTTTTAACGAGAAGTTCGAGGCCGGAACCCTTCCTGACGATGTTCCCGATACCGATCGCGGTCACCGCATGGCCTTTATCGTGGTGATTATCGACGAGATGGCTGACTTGATGATGGTGGCGGGCAAGGAAATCGAAAAGAATGTAAGCCGCCTTGCCGCTAAGGCTCGTGCCGTGGGAATTCATTTGGTTCTTGCTACCCAGCGCCCCTCGGTAAAGGTGATTACCGGTAACATCAAGGCGAACCTGCCTACGCGTATCAGTTTCAAGGTGGCTTCCCAGGTGGATGCCCGTACTGTGATGGACCATGCCGGTGCCGAAAAACTTCTCGGTCGTGGCGACATGCTTTACAAGGCAGTGAACGCTCCCGACCCGGTCCGTGTTCACGGAGCCTTCCTCAGCGACGAAGAGGCGGAACGCTTGGCCGACGCATGCTCCAACCAGAATGTCTGTTACCCGCAGCTGGAATCCTTCGAGGTTGCCGAAGAGGGCGCCGAAGACGAAGACGGTGAAGGAAATGGAGCCTTGAGTGAGAAAAAGGACAAGTTGCTGTTCGAGGTGGCCAAGTGGGCCATCGAGTGCGGCAACGGCCTTTCTACATCGGCGGTGCAACGCCACTTTAGCGTGGGTTATAGCCGTGCGGGCAAGATTGTGGACCAACTTTATGGCCTGGGCCTTTGCGCCCGCAGTACCGGCAACTCCAAGCCTCGCGCTATGCTTGTCGACATGGACCAGCTCATGCAACTGGAACGCTCTGGAAAATTCGGGTAAGTTTGCGGCTTTGTCTACCTGAGAGAAATTGACAACATGGTAATGTCGTCGAATTGTTCGGCATCACCCACAAAAGCTTGCAGGTCTTCCTTAATCTGAGTCAAGAATGCTTTGCCGCCACGGACATCGGCCGAATTGAGCTTTTTCAGTAGCCTCTCTTCGCCGTAAAGTTCCCCTGAGCCGTTGTGCGCTTCGGTTAATCCGTCTGTATAGATTAAAAGGCTGTCGCCATCCTGTAATTGAATCTCGGATTCCTTGTACTGTGTATCGTCCATGCCTGCAAGGAATAACCCATGCTTGTTCTTCAAAAATTCAAAATTTTCGCCCTTTCTTGCAAAACAGGGGGCGTTGTGGCCTGCATTGGTGAAATTCATGATGCGAGTCTTGGTGTCTAGAATGCCAATCCATGCTGTGGCAAACATTTCTTCGGGGTTGTTTTCGCACAGGATTCGGTTGACATCGGTAAAGATCTGAGCCGTGGACAGTTTCATCGAAGCATGGTCTTTGATCATCGTCTTCACGGTCATCGAGAAGAGGGCCGCGGGAACACCTTTGCCCGAAATATCGGCGATGACAAATGCAATATGCGTGCCGTCGATTTCAAAGAAATCGTAAAAATCTCCGCCGACCTCCTTGGCTGTGTCCATGGTCGCATAGAGGTTTACATCGGGGTGGTTGACAAAAGCTTTCTCTACGGAAGGAAGAGAACCTGTTTGAATGTTTGCGGCAAGGTTCAGGTCGGTTTCAACGGCCACTATTTTCTCACGATTCTTGACGAATCTGTTCGTATTTACATTTGTTGTAAAGAAGGTGAGCGCGATGGCGGATGAAAGACTGGTTTCTAGATAATTTTCATCAAGTTCCAAGATGAATAGCTGAATAAACTCAATTCCTGCAATCAAAAAGGAGGTTATCAAAATACACCGACCGTAGAATTTCATTTCTGCATTTGATTTTCGGCGTAGGATTAAGTAATAGATGGACTGTATCAATGGTGAACCAGCGTACATGAAAGCAATCGGTACCAAGCAATAATCAAAGATTATGCCATATTGAATTTCTCCATGTTCGTTGATGGAATATACTAGGCCGGTCCAAGGTGTCGTTAGGCATAAAATAACGGTAAGAACGGTGGGTGCGATAAATAGCGCGTAGTGTAATTTTTTTGAACTCATCTTGAGTCCAAATTGATTCAACGAGAATCGCGTAAACATCGATGTCCCAAGCATCATTGCAATTGCAAAAATATAGGCGCAGGCGTAGTTAAGGATCTTGTATGTGGGATTCCCGTCTACAAAATGCCAGATTCCGTCAAAAGCGGATAAGACCGTTGCCGATACAAGCATGATGGAAAGTTTGTCCTTGAAACTCATCTTGTACAGCACGATGTTGTTGTATAACATGAATGCGGTTAGCAAGGTCGTGAAAACGGATATTTCTACAAACAGGGTATCTGCAATTTGTTCATAGGTCATATTTATGCCTCGAATTTTACCTTGAATGTGTTACGGTTGTAACTCATGGTCGTTAGGTACATCTTGTTATTTTTCATTTTTTCCATGTAACCCGAAACCATGAACTCGGTTATGGATCCCGCGATTACATCGTCGCTTGATAAGTCGAATAAAACTCCATCGTCCTTGGTGATAATCTGGATTCCATCTTCGCGAATAAAGACGGAACATTCCGCATAGGTAGTCTTGTTCCCGTTTTTCTCGAAAACAAGCATAAATAGTTCTTCAATGAGCAATTTGACTTTGGCTATGTTTTTTTTGCTGATGCCATTTTCCCGGAGGTATCGCTCTATCTGTTTTTGAACATCAATAATCGATTCCGGTTCCAGCTTAAGTTCGTAAAAGCGGTAGTTCAGCCGTTTTTCTTTATCTGCAAGTAGCAGAGGGTAGTTTTCTTTGCCGTATTTGGTGCGGATAAATAGTGTCGAGACGATGTAGGCGAAAATAGTCGAAAGGGCTATCCCGGTAAAGAACCCGTAAATTCCAAATTTTTCGCCGAGAATGAATAGGAGGGGGGCGGCGACAATCACGTCGCGTAATCCGCAGAGAAGTGCCCCAAGAAAAATCTTGTCGATGAGCAGATAATACGAAGAGAGCAAGTAGAGAAGACTGGTTCCGGTGAGCCCAAGTGCAATAATGCGTGCCCCGTTGATGGCCGCCTCGGCGATTTTTGGATTCTCGATGCCATAAATTTTTACGATGAGTGGAGCCGCTGCCGCTATGATGGCGGTCATTAAAACCCCTTCAACAATAGCCGCTTTCTGCGCAAGCTTGTAGCAATTTTTAATGCCGCGGTAGGATTCTTCGCCTAGATAGATGTTGATGAGGGGTGTAATGGCCTCTCCGATGCCGTCAAAAATAATCTGAAACTCTTTTGCAAAGAAAATAACGGAGGCAATAATCAGCATTTCAGAACCGAATGCGAATGTGATGTATTTTTCGACAATCACGGCAAAGCAGGCGAAAAATAGATAGGTGCTCGCATCGATCGTACTGTATTTCGCTATGTGAAAAATTTTTGCAATTGAAAAGTGAAATCCGATTTTTAGCGAGTTTCCTTTCTTGAATAAGTGGAGGCTTGTCACTAAAAGCGCAAGTGCTGTACCGATAAACGAACCCAGGGCGATACCTTCGATGCCCATGGATTTTGCCAAGATGATGGAGAGGGCGATGTTGACAACTAGCTGTAAGATGCCTGCGATTGTGCTAATCGTGTCGTCTCCATCTGAAAATACGGCTTCGCACATCAGTAGGAATAAAGGCAAAATCAGAATGGTTAGCTTGTACCAAAAGAAATACTGCTTGGCCTGTTCAAAAACAGCGGGGGTCGCTTCAAAAAAATGGAGATAGGTGTCGCCCAACAGCGTAAAGGCAAAGAACAAGAGTACGCCTATGCTAACAGCAGCGGTCAATCCGACCCTGAAATACTGGGTTGCTTTCGCTTGATCGAATTCTCCCATGGCGCGGTTGTACAAGATGGGAACGCCAATCGAAAGGATTCCGCCAAAAAAAGCGGCTAGGGAATATGCGGGGGTTACGAGGCTGATGCCGGCGACGCTCGTTTCTCCTAATACAAGGCCTGCAATCACGGAATCCGACAGCAACAGGATTGGAACGACAATCATGTAGACTGTTCCCGAAACCAGTAGCGAAAGAAATTTTTTAGACAGAAATGTCTTGCTCATTCATTTAAATATAATAATAGGTTGGAAAAATGGTAATTTGATTAGGTTCTCATCAAAAGGGTCAAATTCTTTTTTAACAGTTCCGCATACTGTAACGCCTGTTTTGGAGTGTATAGATTTTCCGCATACTCGATAAACAGGGATAGTCCCGAAGGGCTTTCGCGGACCTCTATTTCGAAAGGCATTGCCGCATTGCGGTTCAAACCCACTTCTTCGATTTGAACTTCCGGCGGAATCAGGTTCAGCATGGTGTTTTCATGGACTTGTTTTTGATAGATGATTTCCAAGGTGTATGTGTCCAGTTCGTCATTGTAGAAAATATCACCTAGGCATTCCGAATAGAAAATGCCCTTTAGGATTTGTTCTGAAATTTCGGAAAGAATTTTTGAGGGAGAATCCGTAATTTCAAGATCAATAAAGATGGGTAGATTTTCTTCGAAACTGCCGATTGTTTCTAGGTATTTGCCTTCTTTCCGGTTGTCATAAGTCCAGGTGTAGCAGATTTTCTTTTTTCCTGTCATCTCGGAGAGGGCAAGTATTGCCGCCGCGATAGAAAGTTCATTCCTGGATGTAGATCGTCTTTTTTCGGCTTGGTTCATTTGATCTAGGGAAATTCCTAAATCGTAATCCAAATAAGCACTTTTTCCGAAAGATTTTGTATGGTCGTATTCAAGTACGCAACACCATTTGAAATCGCCCTTTAGGGATTCGTAATATCTTTTTGCCTCAGCATATTTTGTGGACTTCTTGGTGTTTTCTAGGTCTTGTAAGTATGAGTAATAAAAGTCATCTCCTGATTTTTCTTGGTAATATTCGTTGAATATCTGGACGGCGAATATAAAACACGAGTAATAGTCTCCTAGAGAATGATGGACTTCCACAAAGAGGTACTTGTTTTTCTCTGTTACAATGACTTTGGTTCTATACAGATGTTCTCCGAATAAATTGAATGGACGCTCCGGCTTTTCTTTAAACTTGTTGAATTCTTTTTCGGAGGTGTGCCACAATTCTGTTTTTTTTATCAATTCAGGGCGGTATGAGACGGAATATTCTCCCGTTTCATCTTTCGAAAAAACAGACATCATCATCGGATGCTTTTGAAGTGTCTTGTCAACGGCTTCGCATAGTTTTTTTTCATCGTATTGATTTCCGAGTGTGACAACGTACGAAAAGTTGTAAACGTAATTACTGCCGGATTTTTGTTCTTCTTCAGATAGGAAAAATTCTTGCTCTGCCTTTATGTCGAATGTTTTTTTTCGGCATTGTTCTTCATATTTTTCATTGTCATCTGTGTTCTTGTTTGATTGTAATTTTTTTGCAATTCGATCGATTGTCTTTCCGTAGTAGATATCTGAAACCGTCAGCGTTAAATGATGCTTTTCTATCTCGATGATTAGCTCAACGGCTGATATAGAGGATCCGCCTAGCTCAAAGAAATTATCCTCTTTGGAAGGGTCTCTTTTTAGATCAAGAACTTTTTTGACCGCAGAACATAAGATGTTTTCGATGCCAATTTCTGAAGAGTCCTCGTTTAAATGCTTAAACGAAATATCCATTGTTTTTAGGCTTTGCTTGTCAATTTTCCCGTGTTTATTTAAGGGCATCTTGTCAAGCGTTACAAAAACCGAAGGAATCATATAAGGCGGAAGAAATTTTGATAGCTCACCCTTGATAGCCTTTGTAGATATGTCTGTGCCTGCAACAATGAATGCGACAAGGAAATTCTCTTTTTCGTTGGTCTTTAAAATAACGGTTGCTTGCTTAATGGCTTCAATTTTTAAGATGGATTGTTCTATTTCCTGGAGTTCGATTCGCTGTCCGTTTAACTTTACCATATCGTCGGCTCGCCCGCAGATCACAATTTCTCCGCTATCGGTCCTATAGGCAAGATCCCCAGATTTGTATGTTCTTTCGCCTCTGTATTCTATAAAGCTCTTTGCCGTATCATCGGGACGATTCAAGTATCCGCAAGAAAGGGTCTTGCCCTGTATTAAAAGTTCTCCCTTCTGGTTTGGTCCAAGTTCGTTTCCTTCTTCATCTACGATGAAAATTTTTGTCCGGTATGGAATTCCATTTGTGAAGGAACTTGTTGTATTTTGCAATACCTTGCACACAGCCATGGAGCAAGTTTCTGTTGTACCGTACCCATTGATGATTTTTACGGTAGGGAGTTTGCTGAAAATTTTCGTGGCATGCTCCGGAGAGAGCGGCTCTCCGCCCATGTAAAGGCCTATAATGCTTTCAAATTTTTCTTTATCAGCCGCAGAAAGTAGAATTTCTATGAATGAAGGTATTCCAATTACGGAATCCAGTTGATACTTCTTGATCTGTTCCGAAAATTTTGTTAAATCTTTAAGCTCGTTTTCTTTGTTAAGGAAAAATAGGGCGCCTGCATAAAGGCAATAAAAGAATCCTGTATAAAAAAGGATGAACGTGAATGGGGATATGTCGGCCAATCGATGAATTTGATATTGGGCAATGGCGATCCATTGTTCTGGAAAGAATTCTTCGTAAATGGCCCTGTGGTTAAGCGTGACCCCTTTGGGATTTCCTGTAGAACCTGAGGTGTAAATGCACATTGCCATGTCATCGGGGCTTACATGAACAACTTGTTTTTTTAAATGTTCTTTTTTCGCTTTGGCAAGGAGTTCTTCTAGTGTGAAAATCTTGCAAGTGCATTTGCCTATTTCTAGAAGTTTCGCCTTGATTTTTGCGGTTGTAATGATGGCTGGCGATTTGGAATCGTTGATGCTGTATGCAATTCTTTCAGGAGGCGTGTCGAGTGTAAGTGGGATAAAGGCCGCACCCGTTTTTAAAACGCCCATGATGGCGATATGAATAGAGAAAGACCTGTCCAATACAAGAGTGATGAAATCCCCTTGTCTGATTTCTGGAATCAGGGCGAAAAGCGATGCCGCCAAATAATCTGATTCCTGGTCAAGTTCCTTGTACGAAAGTTCCTTGTCTGCGCAGATAACGGCAATGGCACCGGGCGTCATTTGAGCGTGTTCGGTAAGTTTGTCATGTACGGCGATAAATTTTTCTTTAGCCATTATGCATTCTCGATGAATTTGCCCATGTAGTCAAGAACTGAAATAAGTCCTTTTTCCAAATCAGTCTTGTTCAGGAGCAGGTTGATTCTAAAACAGAACTGTTTGCTTATGTCAAAACCGTGCATGACACCTGGAAAAATTAAATATCCCTTTTCCTTGATTAGTTTTTTTATGGCGAAATTAAAATTTTCAGTTCCTATACACCCATCAAGAAAAATCATGGCATAATGACCGAAAATATCAGGTGATACATGGGCGAAATGGTAATTTGCTAGAATCTGATGAACTCGTCTATAATTGTTGCTCCAAAATTGATTGTAAAAACGAAGACATTCGTCGTAGTTTTTGGAGATGAAATGGCGTGCTCCCAGTTCACTTAGATAATTTAGGGAGCCTCCGTAACAATCTTTGAGCCTATCAATTTCGTCAGTGAACTTTTTATGTGTGACAATGACAGAAAATTTAATCCCTTGAATTCCTAGAGCCTTGTGCGGACTATAGATGTACATTAGTTTTTCTTGTATTCCTAATGTTCTTGAAAGTTCCTTGCCGTTTACGCATAAGGCCTCGTCCAATATAACCCATTTTCCTGCATCTAGAAGTTCTTGAATGCTGTTTATGACATTTTGATTGAAATAAACGCTTGTCGAATTGATGGGGGAGGTGAACCAAAATGCTTCGCAGTCCGAATTTATAAGGGGACTGATGTTAAAATTTTGATTGAAGTCGGGAATGAATTCGTTAAAAACGTGGTAGGCGACTTTTAAATCGTCTAGGCAGGTCTGTGCCGTAAAGTATGCTGGCGCAATGATTCCTGTTTTTAAATTTCTTTGTGAAAGGAATACTGCGATTGTTACAATCGAATGGGTGCTTTGCGAAAAGGCAAAACCTTGGGATTCATAGAAATCTTCGCTAGAAAAGCCTAATTTGTTTGCGATGCTTTTCTTGATGGATTCAGGAAGATAATATTGATAGTCAAAAATATCCTGTACGGATTCGTATTTGAGGATATCTTTGAGTTTTGCCTTGTATTCGGAGCCGGCATTCCAGTAAGATAGATTTACAGACTGCGTTTCTTTTGACAGGGCTTTTGATGCCTTGTCAAGTTCCATTTCTATTTCGTAGTTAGTCATTTAAATTAAACCGAATACGGCGTCGAGTCCAGTTGCGTCTAGGACTTCCTTGAAGTTTTCGCCGATATTGATGAGCTGCATGTTTCCCTGTTTCTTTTTTAAGGTCTTGAATGTTGAAAGTAAGACTCGGATTCCTGCCGAGGATACATAATCGCATTCTTTAAAATCCATAATTAGCGAATTTATCCGTTCGATGTGCGCTGCAATTTCGGCTGCAAGTTTGGGCGAGGTGAGTGTGTTTAGCTCGCCAGAAAGAGCTATTGTCATTTCAGTATCATTCAAAGTAGTTCTAAGTTCCATTCTAGGCTCCGTATTATATTTTAGTAAAAAAGATTGCGAAAAGAATTAAAACAAGTGCTTCCACTGGAAGCCGAGTGTGTAGAATATCCATTCTCTACCGCTATAGGTCATTAGGGGCTCGTGTTCGCTGTCCTTGTATTTTTCATGGAAACTTCTGCGGGCTTCGAAATCCAAAAGCACATAGAGCTTGTCATTTTTGTCGAGCGAGATTTCGGCCATAGGCCAGATGTCGATGGTCATGAAATCGCCCTTGTAGCTAGATGAATAGTCTCCGAAATCGCTGGATTGATAATGTCCCGAAAGTGTCGTGCCAACACCAATCATCGAAAGCATTAACGGCATTTGGTATCCTATAAAGTATTCCTGCTCATAGATCCAACCGCTCGCTAATCCGTCCGTAGCCTGCCAAAGCCAAACATCGCTGTCGGTGCCCGTCAATTTTTGGTAGCCGGCTTTGTAGGTTGCCGTTGCGACAACATGGTGCCAATCGCCTTCCCAGAGAGCGGCAAGGTCGAACATAAAACATCCGCTAGCCCAACCATACAAGTACCAGTGTGCAAAAGGTGTCAAGTCCTTGTATTCGGGCTTAGCTGCGTTGTATGCGGCCATTCCCTGAAACATGTCAAAAGCATTCCAGCCTGTTCCTGCCGTGCCGCCGATGGCTAGCTCCAAAAAGGCAATGGGCGATACGGTGATGGATGCTACAGGCGCAACGGTTATCGGCGAAACTTCCAACCCCGCGCTAAATGTCACATGGTTGTCGGCGGTGAATTCGTCATCGCCACGCAAGAAGGGGAGCGTGTATGCCGCGTCGAATTCAGCAATGGCCTCGATTCCGTCGTAAGGACCGCTGATTCCTGTGACATGGCTTGAACCGCGGTGGTGTTCCACCTCGGGGTAGTAGGCGGCAGATGTCGTTGCCGATAGTTCCCAGTGGGATTTTTCCTGTGCTGCATTGAGCGTTTGAGTGGCGGGGACACCTTCTTCTGCAAAAAGGAGACTGCAGCTTAATGCAGTGGCTGCAAAGTATGTGAATTTATTCATAAAAAAGTCTCCTTCTGGATTGACGGCTTACGCCGTCCGTGGTATCATTTTTTTAGAAACTCATCTTTCCCTTAAACGTGACACTGCTGAAATCGCGGTATTCTCCGTACAGTCCGTTCTTGCCGTCGGGACCTTCAAGGTACAGGTCGCCTATCAGACAAAGCGTAATCGCGTCGGTCAGCTTGTAGTCCAGCTCAAGCTCGCTTGCGGTAGAGAAATCCCATAAGTCTAAAGCACCCGAGGCCATAATGGTGAGTGTTTCGTTCAGGATGGATTTCTCGATACTCAAGGTGGTCTGGTGTTCGAATCCTTTCCGCTCAAGGTCGTCATCGTGATCGATTACGCCATCTGCAACATACTGTGCTGTAATCGTCCAGCCTCCGCTAGGAGTCCAGTCCAGCCCGGCAAGGCCCAAGACTTGATTCTTTCTCTTGCTTGCGGGGCGCGAGTTTTCCGAATACTTAAAGAGTTGACTGTTGACATTTGTTTGGAAATGTCGCTTGGGGAAAAAGGCGCCTTCAAGACGGAATACGAAATCTCCGGCAGGAATCGCTGCGTCGGCGCCGATCATGTACATACGCTTGTATTCTCCTGTCACATCGATTGTGTAGCTGGTGGCAGGCATGTCTTCGCCATCGCCAAAAACAATATTGGGGTTGTACCGGATTAACGGAAGGTCATCCCAACCGTAGAATCCGTACAGCGACAAATCTGCGACTGACGTGTAAGTGCTTGCGCGAAGTGCAAGTTCGCTTTTCGAAAGTCTTTTTTCCGGGAGTTCGAAGTCGTCGTATTTTTCAGGATAATTGATTCCGATGCCATCTACTTCCGCCGGGAATACGCGCGAATGCAGCGGGTTACCCTTGGCGAGCGGCAGAATGCTCGGCGTAAAGAACGGAATCCAGTAGGCGTCGACTTGAGTTTTTTCGGTTAAAAGAGAAATGCGCACGGCATCGATTCCGAGCTTGGATTCGTTGTAGTCTGCAGCAACTACATTCGTTTCGTCTCGTGGGTTCAGTACGTCGGTAATCTGGAGGTCGTCGGCCTTTCCCCAAGAGGTAATCTGGCGACCGATTCGCAACGCAAGCAATTCGCCTTTCCAGTCGATATAGGCTTCGCGGAGTTTTAGGGCATAGGTGCCGTCATCGGCAACAAATGCGGAAGAACCATTTGTACTTTGGCTGCCCAAGGCATCGTGCACGATTTGGCCGTTTACGTAAATCATGGCTTCGTCAAGGTACGATTTGACTGTTCCGTCAAAAATCGTCTGGCCGAGCAAGAAATCGCCCTTGTTATGGTGAGCATTCGGGAGTCCTACCCCGGCCTGCGAGGTAAGGCTACCCAAGAAAACTGTTTCTTGGGCACAAACGGTTGCGGCAAGAGCTAGGCCGAGGGCGGTGAATCGTTTCATACATTCTCCTTTTCTTTGCCGAAGGGATTGGTCACATGCAGCAGCGCCGGTGTGATGGTGTAATCGGCGATTAGTGCCCCCGAAAGCCCGGTGATAATGAGAATCCCTAGCACCATCAAGAAACGCATCGGGCTGAACAGGTAGACGCTGAACATGGAGCATAGGATAATTGTCGTCAGGAACATGGTCGAACCTATTTCGCGGAAGGTCGCTTCCATCGCATTGACGCAGGAACCGCTTTGTTCGTAGCGCATTTTAAGGTGCGTCGTAAGGTGAATGGTGTCGTCGACTGCGATACCTAAAACCAGCGGCATTACCGTGATGGTGCTGAAATCAAGCGCAAAGTTGAAGTAGCCCATGACACCGCCCACCAAAATAACCGGAGCCACATTCGGAATCATGCCGATGAGCCCGAGCTTTAGGCTAGAGAAGGCGAAAATCAGCATAATGGCGATAATCAAAAGCGAAAATCCGAAGGATTTCAGCCCTCCAAAAATAATGCGGTTGCTCATTTCGGAATACCGGATCATGTCTCCTAAAAGGGTGCACTTTGCGCCAGGGAACAGTTCGGCAAGTTTGGTCTTCAATGAATCCATATTGGCGAGCGCTTCTTCTGTGGCGAATTGGGTCATGTCCACATTGACAACGGTCGTCTTGAAATCTTCATCCATCGCATCGCTGAAATCCTGGCGCATTTCGATAGATGACAGTTCCATCAGCTGTGCAAGCACATATTCGTCTTCGGGAACGGTGTAGAAAGAATCTTTTCCTTCGTTCAGGGCGCGATTCATTTCTTTCAAGATGCTTGTCACCGACGCCACACGTGCCTTGCCGCCCGACCACTTGGTAAGCGAAAGTGTTCCCAGATAATCTTCCAGCTGTAATAGCGCCTTCATATTTTCCGGTTTCTTGAAAGCGCCTTCTTCGTCATAGGAAATCATAATCGTGTAACTGTACTGGTTTCCGAGCTTTGTCTGGAGCATTTCCTTTGTTTCTCGGATGTACGACATCTTGTCGCCTGTTATAGTAAGGTAGTCCAGTTGCGCCGTAATTTTAAACATCCCGGGGATAAATGCTGCGATAATCAGAGCCGTAACTACGATAAAGGCCCACTTCTTTTTATAGACGAATTTTGACCAACTTGCGAATTTTGTGTCTAACTTAGTGGCGCCTTTTTCGAGCATCGCCTTAGGGGCACGATCTTTGCCGAAAGAAAGTAAAATCGGAATTAATATGGTTACGTAGAGGTAGATAGCGAGTACTACCAAGGCCGATGTCTTGCCCATCCATTCCAGGGGTTTCATGTCGACAAACAGGAAACTGACAAAAGATGCCATGGTCGTAAGAACGGTGAATAGCACCGGCCATCCGCATTCCTCGACGCACTTGATTGCCGATTCTTTGCGCTTGCCTGTGCGCCTAAAGAACAGCTTGAACATCTTGATGTAATGCACCGAATAACCCACCGCAAGGGCCATGCCGAGAACGACTGGTAGTGTCACGAGGGCGGAATCGGCTTTTGCTCCAAAATAGGACATTGCGCCAAAGACCGATGCAATGGCACTGAGGGTTGTAACGGCGGGCACAACTACGCCAAAAACGTTGCGCAGGCACAAGGTCAAAAACAAAAGCATCACGCCGATGCTACAGAGAACCCTGATGCCGTATTCGGGGACTTCGTAGCGGTCTTCGTTGGCGTTGTCGTACGGCATTCCGCCACCGTAAAGCTTGAAACCCTTGTTCTGGAATTCGTCGCTTTCGATGATTTCCATCAGCTTGTATCCGATGGCAACAGGGACTTCATCTGACTCGCCGTTGAATTTTTCGTCGAGTTCCTTTCCCTTGAACGGGTATAGCGATAGGGAAATCCAAGTTTCTCGTCCGTTGTCACTCACGAGGGAGTTCACGAGTGCATTCGTCTTTTCGCTTCCGCGCATCACGAGTGCGCGTGCGTTAGCTAGCTCCGCAGAATCCGAGGGAATGCCGTTCTCATAAGGTTTCTTGATTTCGAATCCTTCTTCATTGCCGACAGGAATGTCAACATTGATAATCGAGGTGAGTCGGTCTGCAAACGGAATCTCGTCCTTCATCCGGGTTCCGATTTTATCGATGACCTTCAGCATGTCTTCGCTAAAGACATCTCCGTCCCCTTGTTTTACGAGCAAAACGCCAACACCGTTCAGGTTTCCGAAGATTTCTTCGTACTTCTTTGTGTTTTGCGTTATGTCGTCGGTATCGCCGAACCAGCCGTCTTCGCCAATGTCGAGTGCAAACTGACTTAAGCCGGAACTGCAGATGACCGTAACGATGAGCAGGGCGATAAGAATTTTCCAGCGATGGCGTAGCTGGGCGCGTCCAATCTTGCCGAAAAATTGACTGAGCTTCTCGACTTTCATATTCAACCCACCTGATGAATCTACTTGACCTGTTCGCGTTCAAGTGCGCTTACCGTGAAGTAGCTCTCGTTCACCTTTTCGTTGTACTTCAGGTCCTTGATTTCATAGACGGTCTTGTGGTTGGATTGCACGTTGGTCATGGTCATTTTCTGGGTGGTCCAGTATCCCTTGACCTGCTTGATGTTTTCGCAGGTGAGCGTCTTTTGGAGCTTGTTTTGTTTATCGTAGTATTCGCCCTTCTGAACAACATAGGTCTTTTTGTCTACCCAGGTGACGCGGCGGCTGACTTTGGCTTTCGGGTCTTTTGCCTTGGCTTCAAGGATCCAGCAGTCAACACCGTTTACCTTCTCTTCGCCGAGAATGGCGAAGTTGTCCTTAGAAAGGCTGCGGGTGCCCAGGTCGTCGTAAGTAAAGTCCGTTCCCTGGAAATCGTCATCCTTGCTGGAACCGGAAACGCGGCGCACCTTTTTCATGGCGGGCAGGTAAATCCAGCTGTCGCTATCGACGGTGGATCCGTCGGCCTTGTCGGGGTAGTCGTAGGTGAGGTAGCTGATTCCCGCCACGTCTCTGGGTGTCTTGAAAACAAGGACCGTCTTGTCGGTGGTTCCGTCCTTCATGGTGTAAGATGCGATTTCGCGATTGCGGGTTTTCCCGTTTTTGTCAATCAGGGTAACCGAAATGGTTCCGGACGATGTCTTTCCTGAAGGCAAGTCATGGACTTTCTTGGCGATTTCGTTTGCCGACTGGGCAAAGGTGGTTGCCGCAAAAATTAAACCAGATACGGCGAGTTTAAAGAATGTGTGCTTCATGTTTTCTCCTTTTTTTTCTGATTATTTTTTGCGAATCCAGTATTCCGTTGCGCCCAATAGTCCCCAACGGTCTAGGGAACCTCGCAGTTCGAGTCGGCCCTTCTTGTCAATTGAAATCTTGCCGTGGTAGGTCTTGTTCTCTTCGGGGTCGTAAATCGTTCCGCCGGTAAGCTTGTCGCCATCGGCTTTCATGTCCTTGATGAACACTGTGCCGATGAGTTTTTGGTCGGCCGGGTCGTTTGAATCCAAAATTTCGGTTATTTTGCCGTAGTACTTGCCGTTGTCGCCTTTGTATATGTACACGGTGGCGTATGGTTTATCGGTGTCGGGATCGATAGCGGTCCAGAATCCCAGGATTTTATCCACTTGTGCATAGACAGTCGTTGCTGCAATGCTCAGAAAAAGCATGAAAACGAATTTTTTCATGAGGATTCTCCTGTTAGAAAATGTTTTACGTTGTTTAATATATGTTAATTTTTTTTGCGGATGATTTTTTTTTCTCCCTTTTTGTTCCGACTTGGAATATTATTTTTCTAAGTTTAATGCCATGAAAGAATACGCTCCTGCCAAGATTAATTTGTTTTTGGATGTCATCCGTAAACGTGAAGATGGCTACCACGATTTGGGCACGCTGTTCCAGACTATCGACGCCGGCGACACCGTAAGTGCCGAAATCCGCGAAGATGGACGCATTACGCTTTGCTACAATGAACCGCAGGACTACCCGCTGGAATCAGACCTTGTATTCAAGGCCGCGAAACTTTTGCAGGCCGAATCGGGAACGGTCATGGGCGCCGATATTTTCCTTGAGAAGGTGATGCCCTTGGGGGCGGGTCTCGGTGGCGGTTCTGCCGATGCCGCAGCAACGCTCCGCTTGCTTAGCCGGTTGTGGAACCTCCCGTTCCCGGCAGAAAAGCTGGAAGAACTGGGGGCCCGTCTTGGCGCCGATGTGCCGTTCCTGGTGCGCGGCGGTACGGCCTTTGCAGAGGGAATCGGCGAAAAGCTTTCCTTTCTCGAACCGTTGCAGTTGCCGGGGGAGGCCTGCCTTCTGGTTGCCACACCGCTGGATTCGGTTCCCACCCGCGATGCCTATGCCGGGGTTCCCAAATCGGGCCCCGACCGCTGGGAGTCGTTCAAGGCGAATTTCACCAAGTCCGGCCGTTCCGTCTTCGATTTCGTTTTTGAAAACGGCTTTAACGCCTTCGAGGAATCGGTTTTCCCCAAGCACCCCCTTGTAGACGAAATGAAGCTCAAGATGGTGCAGCTGGGAGCCAAATTCACCCTGATGTCCGGGTCCGGCGCTTCGGTTTTCGGTGTTTTTGAAACTCCCGAACGGGCAAAGCAGGCTGCCGACGAGCTGAAACCGCTCTCCAGGTACCAGGTCGTAACCCGTTTTTTCCGGGGTTTTTAGCACCGTCTCTTTAGTGAAGACCTTTGAATTTGGTGCAAAATTTCTATATTTGCGCCACCATTGGGGTATCGTCAAGTGGTAAGACAACGGATTTTGATTCCGTTATTCGTTGGTTCGAATCCAGCTACCCCAATGAAATTTTAACCATCCAAATTGGAGAAAAACAATGGAACTCACAACGCTCAAGGCTACCTCGAGAGTGCTAGGTGCAAACCGCGAAAACAAGCGTTTGCGTAAGGCCGGTCAGATTCCGGCTGTCTATTATGGTAAGGGTACAGAGACTGTGAATATCAGCGTCAGCGAAATTGATATTCGTAAGGTTCTCGCACCCGGTAAGCGTTACACCCTTCTGGACCTGGAAATCGATGGCAAGGCCGGTAATCCCGCCGTCATCTACAACTACCAGAAAGACGCCATCTCCCAGAAATTCGTCCACATCGACTTCCTCAAGATCGACGAAGCCACTCCGGTGAAGGTTCGCGTTCCTGTTAAGCTCTCCGGTCTTCCGGTGGGTGTCAAGACTCAGGGCGGTGTCATGGCTCAGGAAACTCATTACCTGATGCTCTCTGCCAAGCCGGCTTCCATTCCGACCGTTCTGGAACTGGATATCTCCGACTTCGAGACCAACGTGACCTTCTACGCCAAGGACTTCAAGCTCCCCGAAGGCGTTACCCTGGCTTCCGTTCCTCGTACGGTGATCTTCTCCATCTCTTCTAAGTCCAAGAAGAAGGATGCTGCCGACGCTGCCGCACCTGCCGCTGAAGCTGCTGCTCCCGCAGCCGCTGCCGCCGCTCCTGCTGCCGAAGCTAAGTAGTAGCCAAGGAAAATTTCCTTATAGCGCCTCCCGTTCTGCGGGAGGTGTTTTTGTTACAAATCTTTCCCTCGATGTGTACATTCCCTCGCTCGCAGATTCACTTTGTTCGACTGCTCTCTCGGGAAGCACACATCTCGGTCAAATAATAGGCGACGGCTATGGTTTTACAAGTATAGCTGATGGTAAGACCTGTTTATGTCGGTCTGAAATTTTACCGCAGGTGGAAACTCTTGTGACTGTTAGTCCCCGCGAGTTTCCTTCGAGATATTATATAGTCCTAGCATTTGTATTCCTGAAGGATTTTTTATAAATTGAAAACCTAATAAGAGGTAAATATGCGAAAACTGAGTCTTGAACTTTCTTTGGTTATTATGGCGGTGTTTGTCGCCTGCGATAGTTCAGGAACAAATGCCAACATGGATCTTCTGGGTGGTACCTCAGATTCTTCCTCAGAATTAGATGATGAATACGATGGTGAGGCTGGGGATGATGACCGGGATTCTTTAAATCCCTCTAAGGAGGTTGCATCATCCAGCAGTTCCGAAGTAGATGGTTCTGGCATTTCCGAAGGTTCCTTGTCCGGCGATTCTGAGGCAACGGATACTAGTGTTTTCGAAGGTTCCTCGTCCAGCCATTTTGAGGCTATGGATTCTAGCGTTTCCGAAGGTCCCTCGTCCAGCGATTCTGAAACAACTGGTTCTAACGTTTCCGAGGGATCCTCGTCTAGCTATTTTAATGCCAAATCTTCTAGCTCGAAAGTCTACTCGAGTAGTGACGCCAGCATCTATGATGCGGCCGCCAACACTCTTACGGATTTGCGCGACGGCCAGGTTTACAGGACTACCACTATTGACATCCCGGCAAAGAACTATTCTGAAGTGTGGATGGCCGAGAATCTGAACTATGCAGCAGGGTCTTATAGCTACTGCTATGGTAGCGAACCATCTAACTGCACCAAATATGGTCATTTGTACTCTTGGCCGGCGGCAATTGGAAAACCATATGAATGCTCTGATGTCGTTGAATGTGGCTTGGGTGATGGGAATATTCGCGGTGTTTGCCCCAAGGGGTGGCACTTGCCGAGTTATGATGAATGGGGTGACCTGCTTGCGGCCCTGGGCGGTTCTGGTGTTGCAGGAAAAGTGCTGAAATCTAAGACTGGATGGGAATCGTGTCCGGAAATTGAGAATACCGATGCGTTCGGGTTCTCGGCGCTCCCAGCGGGCAGTGGAAATGATGGAAATTTTGGTATTGTAGGCAGCTCTGCATATTTCTGGAGCTCTTCGGAGAATCCTCGCAAATTCGCATATCGCGTGGCCATGGGGTGTTATGATGATGGTGCTTATCTGGTTTATGACAATAAGTACTTCGGGTTCTCCGTCCGTTGCCTTAAAGATTAGTTTTCTACATTTCGCCTCATGATTAGCATTACCAAGCTGTTGATGGATGTGCCGAATTTCGGCGACACGCTCCGCTATACGCCTCACGCCCACAAGTCCCAGAACGGCGTGAGCGAGGGCCGTGGCCCGGTGGTGGTCTGGAACTGCACCAAGACCTGCAACCTGAACTGCGTCCACTGTTACGCCCGTTCCGAGGCCATCAAGTATCAGAACGAACTGACTCACGAAGAAGGCCTAGCCCTCATTGACCAGCTTGCCGACTTTAATGTCCCTGTCATCTTGTTCAGCGGCGGCGAACCTCTGTTGCGTCCGGATTTTTTTGAACTGGCAAACTATGCCGCTAGCAAGGGCATCCGCCCCACCATCAGCACCAACGGCACCCGCATCGACGAAGACATTGCAAAACGCCTCAAGGAGATGGGCGTAGGCTACGTGGGAATCAGCCTAGATGGTTGCGAAGCCACCCACGACAAGTTCCGCGGCAAGCTGGGGGCATTCCAGATGGCGCTCCGGGGTATCCGCAACTGCGTGGCCACAGGGCAAAAGGTAGGGCTCCGCTTTACCATCACCCGCGACAACGTCCAGGATCTGAATTCCATCTTCGACTTGCTGGAACGTGAAAACATCGATCGTGTCTGCTTCTATCACCTGGTCTACAGCGGTCGCGGTTCCGCCATGGTGGAGCGTGACCTGAACCACGAAGAAAGCCGTCGCGCCATGGACCTGATTATCGAACGCACTCTGGACTTTAAGGCCCGCGGCATTAACAAGGAAATCCTTACGGTAGATAACCACGCCGACGCCGTCTACCTGTACCTCAAGATGAAGGAGCGTGACCCTGTCCTCGGGGAACGCATCTTGAAGCTCATCCAGAGTAACGGCGGAAACCGTAGCGGCATGGCCTTCGGTAATATCGACAGCGTAGGGAACGTGCACCCAGACCAGTTCACCCAGTACATCACCCTGGGCAATGTGCGTGAAAGGCCTTTCGGTGAAATCTGGACCGATGTGAGCAACCCAATCATGGCAGGCCTCAAGGACCGCAAGCCCATTTTGAAGGGCCGCTGCCCCAAGTGCGCCTACCTGAACCTTTGCAACGGGAACTTCCGTACCCGCGCAGAAGCTGTGACCGGCGACTTCTGGGAGCAGGACCCGGCTTGCTACCTGACAGACGAAGAAATCGGTTAAATTGCCGTTTTTTCTCGAATTTTTTGGCTTTTTTCCCTGCGATAAAGTATATTCTATGCCATGAATGGCGAAGAATTGAAAATTTCTGAAAAAATTAAGGCTTATCTTAGCTCTCATGGCTATGCTGATGATTTTACGGTAGACCCAATCGCAGGTGCGGGTTCGGGCCGCCGTTATTACCGGCTTTCTTCAGGGGACCGTTCCTCTGTATTGCAGGTGTCTGCCGAAGTCAATGACGATTTCAAGAAGTTTGTAGAATACTCTCAGGTGTTCAAGAGTAACAACCTGCCGGTACCCAAGCTCTTTTGTGTGGACGAAGATTTTGCCCAGATTCTGCAAGAGGATTTGGGAACGCAGCGTCTTTTGGACGATGTCTCTCCGGATAAACCCCAGTCCGGCAGTGTCCGTATCCTCTACCCGGAAGTCATCGAGGCTTTGATTCGTTGGCAAAACGAATCGCAGTCCCTGTTTAGCTCGCATACGGAATTGTGGCTTCGCCGTTTTGATTTCTCGGCTCTTAAGTGGGAGACTGACTACTTTACGGAAAACTACCTGAAGGGGCATCAGGGAATTACGGAAATTCCCGAGTGTGTCAAGAATTTCTATTCCCTCTTGGCGGTGTCCGTAGATGCCCAGACCAAGGTTCTGATGCATCGCGACTTCCAGAGCCAGAACATCATGATTCGTCCCAATTCCGAGATTGTCTTCGTAGATTACCAGGGCGCCCGTCGTGGTTCCATGTTCTACGATATCGCCTCCCTCCTTTGGGACCCGTACGTTTGCCTGCCTCTGGACATGGTGAAAGACTTTTTTGAGTATTGGCGGTTCCAGTACAAGGGTGCAAAGATTTACACCAAGGAAGATGCCTGGGAAAGCTTTGTCCATGCAAGCCTCCAGCGCGTGATGCAGGCCTTGGGCGCCTACTGCTTCCTTTCCAAGACCAAGGGCATTCAAAAGTTCGAACAGTATATCGAACCGGGCAAGAAGCAGTTGCGTGTATTGTTCTCTGAATTCCGCCAGATTGCCAAGGCTACGGATCCGCAGGTGTTCTCCTTTATGGAGCAGGCTCTCCTTTGAGTTCCCTGATTCCAGTCTATACGCAAGTTTATAAGGAACCGGTTGCTTTTCAGAAAGCGCTGGGTTATGCCTTTGAAGGCCTTGTCAATGCGGGCGTTTCTTTTGATGCCTTGCCGGTTTGGAAGGCTATAGAAAAGCGTGTTGGCGAAGGAATTTACATGGGTTCGGGGCTGTTGTTGCCCCATACCAGAATCCAGGGGCTGAAATCCCCCCTGATGGCCTTTGCCGTTGCTCCCGAAATTCAGGGAGTATCGGTTCCCCAGAATGAAACGGCCCAGTTCCTGTGCCTGCTCCTGTCTCCGCAGGAGTCTGCAACGGCTCATACGGTGGCCATTGCGGGTGTGGCGAAGCTGCTGCTTGACCCGGAATGGAAATCAAAAGCTCTTGCTTGTGTCGATGCTGTTTCGCTGCGCGCGCTTTTTTAGAACATCTTTTTGTCAAGACATCATTGAAAAAAAATATGTTGATAACTTGTGAAAACCATAGGGACGTGGTTTTGATTATCAAGGGTGTAAAAAGGGTGTTTTCCGGAGAGAAACGGACATAAACGGGGAATAACCCAAAACTGCCTTTTTTTTATAAAAAACAAGGGTTTTCTAAAAAATTTCAGCGAAAAATCTCTTTTTCGTATGTTTTATTTAATTTTGGTGGACGATTTTGTTTGACCCTTTCTTTGTGTTTGGAAAACTGTGGATAACATTGCTTATTTATTAGATGAAAAAGCTTCTCCCTGGGCTCGGGCCTTGGCTCTTGTTCGCGAAGAATGCTCTGAATTCGGTGCTGCTTTTTTTGATGCCGTTGGATTTGAAGGCTTTTTTGAAGGATGCGTTTGCCTGACTGTTCCGGATAGTTTTAGGGCAACCTGGTTAAATAGCCATTATGGGGCACTTCTGCGCAAGACTTTTACTGCTGTCTATGGAAGTGACTTTGTAGACTACAAGGTCCGCGTTCTAGATGAAAAAGCGGCTCAGCCCGCTTTGCAGAAAGTTTCCCAGGTGTCCAAAGAGGTGGAACGCCGTATTCTCTCTACCATTGCCCAGGCCTCTGTTGCTCAGGCTGACAGGAATGCTGAGGAAAAACTTAATTTATACGAAAAGTATACCTTTGATAATTTTGTTGAGGGTGAATGTAATTTTACAGCCCTCAAGGCTTGCCAAACGATTGTGGAACACCCTGGTGATTCTGCCATGAATCTCCTGCTGGTCTATGGTGCACCTGGTCTTGGCAAAACGCATTTGTTGCAGTCCATCGCTGCAAGCCTCCAGCAGAGTCGCCCAAGCCTTCGGATTGTTTACCGTCAGGCCTATGATTTCTTGCGTGATTTTGTCGCCATAGGAGATGCCGCCAAGGTGAAGGATTGGGGCAAGGTGAATAGCCTCAAGCAGAAATTTGCCGATTGCTATGAACATTGCGATGTGCTGTTGATGGATGATATCCAGCTTTTGAAAAATGGTCTCAAGAGCCAGGAACGCCTGTCCATGCTCATCAAGTATATGTGTCGCATGGGACGGCAGGTGGTTCTCAGCTGTGATTGCCATCCGTCCAAGTTCAAAAAACTTTCGCAAGGGGAGAGACCAGAAAAGAATTCCCTGTCCCATGAGCTTACGGCGGATTTGCTGAATCCCCTGGAAAATTGTGTGGCCGTGGGGCTTGCGGAACCCGATTTTAACACCCGTATGGCTCTTATTCGTAAGATGTCTGAGGGGATTCCCTTTGTGGAATCTGATCGTGAAGAGATCTGCCGCTATTTGGCTATTCAGCCTCGTGCCAATGTCCGGATTATCGAGGGGCTTATGAATTGGCTCCGGGCGATGCATGTCCTTAATAACGTAGAGCTGAACCTTGCCAATGTTAAGCGGATGCACGCTTCTTCTAAGTCCGGGGTGTCCTCTATCCTCACGGTGGAAAACGTGATGGAATCGGTGGCGGCCGAGTTCTCGATAGAACCCCGGGTGCTTTGTTCCAAGCGTCAAGATGCCGGAGTTTCCGTTCCGCGCAAGGTGGCCATGTATTTGTGCCGCGAACTTACGACGGAATCTCTCAAAAACATTGGCGAAGCCTTTCATAGGGATTATTCCACGGTGATATCCTCCATTAACTCTTTAGTGGAGCAGATTTCTAAGGATGAATCCCTCAGGCGGCGTGTGGAAGACATCCGCTATATGCTGGAAAGCTAAGAATTACACCGAAAAAGGTGCTTTTTACGCCGTTTTGTGGAAGGAGGTTGCCTCCCTTCTTGGATTAGTGTTTATTTTTACACCAAAAGTGAGGTTTTTTATGAAGAAATCATTTTTGTTGGCAGGCGGTTTTGCCCTGGCTCTTTTCTTCTCTGCTTGTGGCGATGACAGCAGTTCTACCGGGAATGTGGACCAGGAAACAGACAGTTCCTCTTCTAGTGTAGGGGATTCTACAGGTGTGTCGTCTTCTTCGTTGCCGGATGTTGATCCTAGCTGGCCGGCTGGGGCGCGTGCTGCCACTTTGGATGATTTGAACAAGCATCAGCTTGTAGTGATCGAAGGGCAGAAGTTCCTTCTGGCGACAGGAAGCAAGGCCGGGGTGTTTGGTTTGTGGACGCTCGATGCCAACGAAAGTATCGTGAACCAGAATATTTTGCTTGTTGTAAGTGACTTTAATAAGGGCGTGTTGACTATAAAGAATGGTTCTTCGTTAATGCCCTTTGATTCTCCCCTGGCAGCCGCAGAAGGCAATAAGGTCCTGAAAAACCTCAGTGATCCTAAGGGTAAGGGGGTAGACCTCTCCTTCATTATGGTTGGAGACACTCTGAAATACCGTGTGGGAACCTCGGATTTTGTCGGAGTCCAAAAGAAAACTTTGGATTTGGGCAAGGGTTACGTGATTGATGGAACGAAGCTGGATGGTAAGAGGCTTGCTTGCAACAGCTCTGCAGATACAACCCTGGTTTATTCGTTCTACAAGGGTCGCTATATTATGGAGACCGTGGCTAAGGGCGATACCGTTTCGTGGAATGCGGGGTATATGGATGTATTCCGCGATATGACGTTTATGGCAAGTAAATTCTCTAGTCCGGAAGGTGTATCTGCGGCTGATGGCTTTGGGTACCGTTACAATCATTTCATTACGGCGGACATGAGCAAGATGCTCGACCTGAACAAGACCAAGGAAATTCCTTGTAAAAGCTCTGAGTTGAAGTATTCGGGAATTGCAGAGGATAGCATTAAGGGCAGATGGAGTTCTTTCGAAGACGGAAAGGTGTATTGGAAGTTGAACCTGGAAGATACCCATAGCTACACCTTGTTGGCTGATGACGGCGCCAAGGAAAACAAGAATGGAACTTGGGCTGTTTATGGAGATCAGTTGATTTTGGATGTTGCCGGATGTGTAGGTGGAAAGTGCGCTCGCGGAATCAAGGGCCCTGTATCGAAGCTTTCTAAGACAGGCTTTACCTACAGCCATTCGGAAAAGGGCACTCCGGCTATGCCTAAGGCATGGAGTGTGCCGGAAGAACAATAATCAACTGAATGATGTTCCTGAAAAATATCAGTCGCTTGTCCTTGACGGCAACTCTGCTGGTTGCGGGCGTTACGGTTGCATGGTCTGCGTCGACCGTGCTTGGACCGGACCGCCATAGCAACCTGAAATTGCTTGAAACGGCTCCGTTACTGTTTGAGTATCACCGCCTGACTACGGGGGACATGCTTCAGTCGTTTGCGTATCCCCGTCGGGATACCACGTTCCAGAAAAATTTTGTACGCACGGAACAGAACGCCCTGCTTTATTACGATAATGCTTGCGGTGCGATGATTTCTGGGCATTTTGGTAGCGATTCTTCGGCATACCTGGATTCGTGCCGTGCTCAATCGCCGCGTATTGCCCTGGCGACAAGCCTGGTAGGCGGTATCGACTACCGTGGCGGTGAAACTTTGGGTGACACTATCTGGCCGGGCCTTGATGGTGGCATCTACATGCGGGGTTATGCGGATTCCGTAGACTTTGTCCTGGATGCTCGCATTTACGATGAATCCCACACGGCCAAGAATCCGAAGTCCTTTGACCGGGAATTCGTTGAAGTCCAGAAAGAGGAAAATAATTCGGGAGTGGAGTACACCAGCTACGCCCGTTACCGCACTCATTTCGGATTCAATCACGACTGGCTTCGGGTAGACCTTGGTCGCGACGTGATGCATTGGGGACCGGGTTATTACAACAACCTGACCCTGAACCAGTTTGCCCTTCCTTACAACATGCTCTCAATGGACATGCGGTTTGGACCCTTGCGCGTTATCAGCTTTTATGCGGACTTGCGGGTCTACAACAACAGCATGAGCATGAAAAATAAGGATGACACCCGCAACCTGTTTGGACACCGTTATGAACTTGCTGTAGGGAACGCTACGGTCGGCGTTAGTGAACTGACCGTGCTCTACGACGATATGAAGCCCTGGCTCTTTGTGCCGACGGCGCCCCTGTTCATGGAAAAGGGAAACTATTCGGAGAACAGCAACAATGGGGCCCTGGCATTTGATTTTAACTACCGCTTGTTCCAGTTCATGCGCGTCTATACGGAGTTTTTCCTGGACGACATGGAAAGCCCGGTGAGCCTGGTCAAGAACGATAACATCGAGGCCAAGTGGGCTTGGATGGCCGGCTTGCAGGCTGGTCATGATTTTTACTTCAAGGGACACCGGCTGGAAGCGGGAACTATTGCAGAATATGCTCGCGTTGAGCCTTATGTGTATGGTCATTTTGTAGCGAATACGGCGCAGCTGGCTCACCTGGGTTATCCTCTCGGAAACCAGGGCGGCCCCAACAGCCGCACGGTAGATTGGAGCGTCTTTGCCAGGCTGGACAACCACATCTTTGCGGGTATCCGCAACACCTGGTTCTGGAAGGGCACGGATTATGGCAGTGCGGTGAATGACACCACGCCTCTGTACAACCACATGAAGATTCACAAGAAGTACCTTGATGGGGCGGAGATGCTGTATTCTCTGACTCCTGCGCTTAGCTACGAGGGCCAGTTCGTGAGCTTCCTTGGCGAGGTGACCTTCTTTGACGATCGCAAGGTCTACTTGAGGGCTGGGTTCAAATGGTGAAAACGCCTGAACTGTTGGCGCCGGCGGGTGATTTGACCCGCATGAAATATGCCTTGGCCTATGGTGCCGATGCTGTGTATGCAGGCCAGCCCGCTTTCTCGCTGCGGGCACGGGAGAATGGTTTCAAAAATTTAGACGACTTGGCAGAAGGTATTGACTATGTTCATTGTCAAGGCAAAAAGTTTTATCTGACCAGTAACGTGATTCCTCGGAATACCAAGGTGGAGCCGTTCCAGAAGGCGCTCCTTGCGGCACTTGAACTGAAACCCGATGCGCTGATTGTAGCAGATCCTGGTTTTGTAGGTTGGCTCCGCGAAGTTTCTCCCCAGACCGAAGTTCATCTGTCGGTACAGGCCAACACCACCAACTACTTAACGGCTTCATTCTGGAAAAAATTGGGCGTTAGCCGTATCATCTTGAGCCGAGAACTTCGCCTGTCCGAAATTTTGGAAATTAAGGAAAGGGTTCCGGATCTTGAACTGGAAGTCTTTGTCCACGGGGCGGTATGCATGGCCATGTCGGGCCGTTGTATGCTTTCGAACTGGGTGACCCGTCGTGATGCAAACCAGGGGGCCTGTGACAACAGTTGCCGCATGCCCTACCGCCTCTACGCCAACGAAGGCCCTCAATGTGCAGACTACAGGGAGCATGAAGGGGATTTCTTCTTGCAGCGTACCGACCGCCCGGAACTGCCCCCTGTGGCTCTGGACGAGGATACCTGGGGAACGTATTTTATGAGTAGCCGGGATTTGTGCGCCTTGGAGGTCGTTCCGGATTTGGTTCGTGCAGGGCTTGATTCTTTCAAGATAGAAGGGCGCACTCGTTCGGTTTATTACTTGAGCCAGGTAGTTCGAGCCTACCGTATGGCCATAGATGCCCGGGGCACTGTTCCTGATGAGGCCCGTCGAGCGCTTGATTTTGTTGACGGACGAGGATTCATGCCGGGCTTTCTGAAAGGACCTTTGCCCCAGAACTACGAATCCACCCATGTGGCTGCGGCTGGTGGCTGCGTCTGTGCCCAGATTCTGGATTTCGATGCCCAGACCTGTTCTTGCCGGGTGAATGTAAAAAATCCTTTCACTATGGATGATTCCTTGGAGTTGATGACGCCGGAGGGAATGAGTCTTTGTAAAATTTCATCGTTGAAGGATTTTAGGGGAGGCGACGCCGACCGCCTGAATCCCGGCACGGAAGGCCGAATTTTTTTACAAGGCTTGGAAAATCGATCTTTGGATAGTGTAAATTTTGGTTTTTTTGTGAAACAGATTAACCCAAATTCCAAAACAAATTCGTAAATTATTGCCATGGCTGTAGATGAAGCTACAAAGAAACAGGATGCGTTAGAGCTCTATCAGATAGATGATAAAGCCATCGTGCCTTTTTTCAAGGCTCATCTCGATGAATTGCGGAAATTTTTGCAAGAGCACAAGGGCGAGGATCTTTCCCTCTTGGTCAAGCTCAAGCAGTTTATTCGTACTTACCGTCTGCCGTTCAATATGCAGCGATACATGGAAGTCCAGAGGACCTATATCCAGCAAAGTCTGCAGAACCAGATTCAAGATCGTCAGTCGGCCGTGAGCCACTGGATTCAGGAACATGCCTGCAGGCATCGTAACCGCATGATCCAGCTTCAGTGTCTGTATTTGGAGCGAATCAAAGACAAACTGATTCCCGAGGTTCAGGCTATGCTGGAGCGAAGAATTGAAAAATTGCAGGGTGAACCTCCAGAAAACAATCCCTAGATTGTTTCCAAAACCCTATTTTTCTATATTTTTCCCTGAATTTTAAAGATTTGACCTGGAGAACTGGGTGAAGAGTTTTTTTGTTGTTCTTTTGACGTTGTTGGCACTGGGGCTGTCTGCGTGCATTTTTGATTCTGATGAGGCCGTTATGGCAAGCTGGCTTTCAGATCAAGGTGTTCCCAGCGGTTATAAGGTGCAATCTTTGAATGTCGAGGGCTTGACCCCGCTTTCTTCGGAAGTTTTTCTGGATTCTACACCGAAACTTGAAAATGACAGGATTGTTTTGGGAAAGGCGGCAAATATTTCCCACGACTTGGTTTTTGACGTGGCTTTTTATGATTCCGTTTTCTTTGCGGACCTTAAAAAGACTGATTCTGTTGAAGCCTATCTGGCGTTACACGTCCTGAAGCCGTTCTACTTGTCCGAGACATTCCCGTCAGATTCACTTCCTATGAAAGAGGATGTGACACTGACAGTTAGCTGGAAACTAGAACGGGGCCCCTCAAAATCTTTTGTGGACAGTGTCGGGGATATTGCTGCCTCTACTTGGCTTTCTAGCCTGAATAAGTGGACTCCGGATTCGTCGGCTGATACGACCATTTCCGTTGCCGTTTCGGCTAAGGATACGCTGCTGAAAGTCGGGATTCCTTCGGGACTTGTGGCTGCAATGAAGGGGCTATCCCATGCATGTCACCTGCAACTTAGGCTTTCTGCTCCGGAAGCTTCAAGAACCTACCGCTTTTACGGACTTGAATCGGCTTTCTATCCGGCGCTGTGGGTGCAGTTCCCCAAGACCAAAAGCTATAACGAGTATATCCCGTTCCGTACAGCCCATATCATTTCCAATAAGGAAACATGTTCAGACTGCCTAGTGCTTCATGGCGGTGTATATGATTCCTTGGTTGTGGAGTACGAAAGCGCTCCCATTATGAAAGCTTTGTCTGACTATTACGGTGACGAATTTCCGTATATGGAGGGCGATGATGTCCGGCAGACGGTGATTCTTGCCCAAATGACTTTTTCTAGGGATGATAGCCAGGGATCGAATGAACTGGGCTTGCCCATTCAGGTTGTGGTGGGGTCTTACACGGATAGTGCCGGAAAGAGCATTCGTCAGATGGAAGCTTACAAGTTGAATAAGTCGCTCATTGCAAGCAAGGGGCATCCTAACATGGTTTTCTATGAAGGGGATTCCCTTACTTTGCAGGTGACTTACGGCCTTCGGGACTTTATCAATCGGGCTAGGGATGGTCGGACCTTTAAGATGATGATGCGCCTGGGTTATCCCGTACTCCAGGATAAGGATTCCTCTTATACGGACCGTAAGGTTGCAGGGGATACGTCTTACGTGTTCTTCTCACATTTTGATCATGCCCGCTACGACTTCAGTTCCTCCATGAAACAGCCGTCTACGTTAAAACTCTGGCTTGCCGATAAAAGGGGGGATAAATAATGAAAAAGGTTATCCTCATTCTTCTGGGCTTGACTGTTTTTGGTAGTGCCTCTGTCATAGGCCTTGACGCCCTTGGCGAAGAACAGGTTGCAGGTGGAATGGCTTCTACGGCAGGTCGTGGTTATGCCGGTGGGGCAAAGACTGGTGATGCCGAAGGGCTTTCTGTGCTGAACCCTGCCCGCAACGCCTTTGACACCAAGGTGGTGTTCAATGTCAATTTCTTGTTGGAAATGGTAGCCCTGGAAAAACATGGCGACAACTTTGGCGTGAACAACATTTCCATGCCCTCGTTCAATTTGTCGTTCCCTATGGGAAGCTATGGTGCCATGGGTGTGGCTCTGTGGCAAAGCTATTCTTCTAATATCGATGAAGAGGTAAGCGTAGGGAAAAATTCTATAGAGACAACGATTGAATACCAGAGTAGCGTGTACGAGATTGTCCCGAGCTATACATTCCGCTTGCCTGTTATACGAAACTTTTCTGTAGGAGCTTCGGCACACGTGGTGATGGGCAATTCTGTACGTAGGCTCTCCATGGGACCCAATACAGAAGATCTTTCTGCCGGGGATACCTGGGCTGTCGGCAGCACCGAAATATCGGATTACGTAGACGGCACGTGGGAAATCAAGAACCATCCGGCGTATTATACTGGAGCGGTCCAGTATCGTGGGCATCAGTCCTCTTTCTATTTCTCTTACACCACGCCCCATACCCTTTTGAACAAGCTGGACTACAATTTCCGCATGAGCGAGCTGGATACCCTGGCTCCGACCAAGAAGTCTAGGGAAATTGAGGTGCCGGCCATGTTTGCTACGGGTATGAATTTCCGCTTTATGAAACGGAACAACGTGATGATGGATCTTGCACTTCGTGGTTGGGACAAGGATATCGAGAATATTGGCGGAAGTTTCAATATGGAATCTGTGACCGAGACCCAGAAAGACATGCTTGTTGCTCTAGGGTTCCAGCGTGATGGCAGTCCCTTGTTCTATGACCCGTACTTGGACCGAGTCACTTATCGTTTGGGTGGCTGGTACAAGACTTGGTATGTGAAAGATGTCTATGAACTGGGTGGTTCCCTGGGAGCAGGGTTCCCTCTGGGTCGCAAGGGTACGACTCTGGATTTATCTTTCCAGGGTGGAAAGCGTTTTGCCGATTCTGGCCGTGCATGGGATGAACTCTTTTTCGGAGTCCGCATAGGCCTAATGGGCGTCGGTAGCTGGGGTCAGACCCGCTAAGGATTTTATTAAAGGAGGCTGAAAATGGCTGTCAAGAAAACAACTGCTGTGGCTAAGAAGACCGCCCCGAAGGCGTCTGCTAAGACTGCTGCAAAAGCTGTAGAAAAGAAGGTTGAAAAAACTGTAAAGACTGCGGCGACCAAGGCGAAAACTGCTGTGGAGACGGCGACCAAGAGGTCCAAGTCCATCAAGAAGGTGGCCGAGGCCGTAAAGGCGACCGCAAAGGCCATCGCCAAGGTGGCGAAGTCCGCGCCCAAGGCATCCGAACAGACTGATGTGGCCAAGAACATTACGGCCAAGAAGTCGGTGAAGCCGGCCGCTAAGCCGACGGTTAAGGTTTCTACAGTAAAGGCTTCTGCAAAGCCTGTGACCAAGACGGCCGCGCTTGCCCAGTCCTTCGACGCCGAATACCTGGTGCTTATGCAGAAGGACCCCAACTGGATGCAGGCCTTCTGGGATGTTTCCGAAGACCGCATCAAGCGTGCCCGTAAGGGGAAGGGCAAGCTGGTGCTTCGCCTGTTCAACATTTCCGGTGACTTGACCGTGAAGCGCAACAAGAAGCGCAAGTTCCACGATATCGAAGTTCCGGCCGATGCCCGCAGCTGGTATGTGGAGAACAAGGCTTCCGAAAAGACGGTGGCTGTGCTTGGCTTTGCCGCCGGCAAGAACTTTATGCCCCTGGTGGAGTCCGCTCCGGTCCAGGCTTATTCTACGGACGGTTCCGAGGTGAACCTGAACGACGCCTTTGTCCGCGCCTCCCTGGGTGGTGCCGGCCTCGGCGGCTTCGGCAGCTCCGGACTTTCCAGCATGTCCGCCAAGAACTGGCTTGAAAGCCTGTCCAGCTCTTCGGGCTCCATGTTCTCGGGCGCCCTTTCTAGCGCAGCCCTCAAGAGCAACAAGCTTGAACTGCCCAAGGATTCTGTGAACTACGGCAAGGACTTTTTCCTGTGGGTCAAGACCCGCCTGATCGTGTACGGCGGAACCCGTCCTGACGCTCACCTCCAGGTGCGCGGCGAACCGTTCCCGCTGAACCCGGACGGCACCTTCAGCTTTGAAGAGGACCTGCCCGATTCTACGAAGATTATCCCGGTGTTCGCTACCGACAAGGATGGCGATTTCCCGACGACGATTGTTCCCATCGTGGTAAAGCGCACCGAGTAGGCGCTGGCCCTAGCCCCCGAGGACAACTTGTCCGCTCCCGGCAAGATACACCTGCTGCTCCACGCTCATCTGCCTTTTGTGCGTGAGCCCGAGTTTGACCGGTTCTTGGAAGAGAACTGGTTCTTCGAGGCTATGGCGGAAACCTATCTGCCCCTGATACAGATGCTCTGGCGCCTGCAGGAGAAGGGCGTGCCCGGTACATTGAACCTGAGCGTGTCCTCGTCCCTTATCGCCATGATGACCGACAGGCTTTTGCTTGACCGGTTCACGGAGCATTTGCATCGCCAGTTGAAGCTTCTGGAAAAGGAACGCACCCGCGCCCGCGGTGACGAGGCCCTGTCCGAGGTGGTGCACTTCTATTATCGCCGTCAGCTGGCCCTGATTAGTACCTGGGAAGGCCCCTGCGACATGGAGATTGTCCCTGTGCTTAAGGAGCTGGAGGAACGGGGCAAGCTGACCCTCATTACCTGCGTAGGAACCCACCCCTTCTTGCCGGCCTACCAGTCGGACTTGGCTGCCATACGCCTGCAGTTGGGTGTGACCGTCCGTGCTTTTGAAGAGGCCTTCGGCCGCAAACCTCGGGGGCTCTGGCTTCCGGAATGCGGCTATTTCCAGGGTTTGGACTTTATCTTAGCGGAATTCGGGTTTAAGTATTTCTTCTTGGAGACCCATGGCGTGCTTTTGGCAAAGCCCGCCCCCAAATACGGCGTATTTGCGCCAATAAAGACCCCTGCGGGGCTTTATTGCATGGGCCGTGAGCAGAGCAGCTCCATGGAGGTCTGGAGCCGTAAGACCGGTTACCCGGGCCATCCGGAGTATCGCGAGTTCTTCAAGGACATTTCCCAGGAACGGGATCCTGAATATCTGGGCCCCTACTTTATGGCGGGCAAGACCCCCATCGAGACCGGCCTCAAGTATTACCGTATTACCGGTAGCGAGGACAAGCAGATTTATCGCCCCTGGAATGCGCTCCGCCTGGTGGAAGATCATGCCCGCTTGTTTGTGGCAAACCGCGAGGCCACCGTCACCGAGCTCTTGCCCCAGATGGACGGGAACAAGGTCTCTATCCTTTGCCCCTACGACGCTGAACTCTTTGGTCACTGGTGGTTCGAAGGCCCCCTGTTTATCGAGAAGATGTTCGAACGTGCGGCCAGTTCCAACGTGGTGGAGATGGCCTCTTTAGAAGAGACCATGCATAGCTCACCCGATGCCGATGTCCATGACCCCATCTTTTCTTCTTGGGGCGAGGGCGGCTTTGGTGAAGTCTGGATGAACGACGAGGTCAGCTGGGCCTATCCGCTGTTCTTCAAGATGCGGGGCATGATGGACGACCTGAAAAAACGGCAGCGTAATGCTCCCAAGGCTCTTGCAGGATTCCTGAAACGCTGTCTGGAACAGTCCGCCCGTGAGCTGGTGCTTTTCCAGGCTTCGGACTGGGCGTTCATGATCCACAACAATTCCGCCGCGGACTATGCCAGGTTCCGTCAGAACACACATTACAAGAATGTCTGTTCTTTGTATGCGGCGGCCACATCGGCTTTAATGACGGGACGCAAGCGTTCCGGCGAAGCCGTTCTCGAAAAGCTGGAAAAACAGGATAACCTATTCCCCTGGATTGGCGAACTCCTTTAACGCCTTCTCCGGAATCCAGAACCAGTCGGGCCTGAATTCCAATTCATAGCAAGCCTCGTAAATAGCCTTAGCGACGATGTAGGGCTTTAGCTCTTGGCGTAGGGCGTCTTCGGGAACATTTGCCGTTTTCGCATAGCCTTGGATAAACGCATGCCGGACACTGTCCATGTTTCTTTTGCTGACGGCTTCGGCATAGGCGAAGCTCCTAATCATTCCGGCGATATCTACCGCCGGGCTGCGAAGACCCCGCCTAAATTCGAGGCTCCGGGTTGGTTCCCCTTCGAAATCGATAATCTTGAAATGTCTGTCGGGAGTTATCAGCACCTGCCCCAGGTGAAAATCCCCGTGGATCCGTTGTGGTTTGAAAAGGACGGACTCACGTGGGAGCGATACTTTTATCTTACTGATGTCATGCCCGGCAGCGACCGGGCATCTCCCTTCCGCTAAGAGTATTTTCAACTTCTCGATAGGAGGCTTTTCCGAGGGGGATGCGTATCCGTCCATTTCGCGAAGGGCCTTGTGCATGCGGGCGGTCTCGCAGCCCAGTTCAAAGGCTGCCTCGGCGGAGGGCTCCTGGTTAAAGACGTCCCAGGCGTTTTCGGTGTTCGGGATAAGGCCTTCGAGAATTCCCAGGACATAGGTCTTTCCGTCGTTATTCGTATAGCGGCATGATCCCAGTAGGGAAGGTGTGCCCTGGTAACCTTGGTCGCTTAGAAAGCGGAGTGTTTCTTCTTCGGGGTGCGCTCCTGCCTGGAGCCGTCTGAAAATCTTGAAGAATAGTTTTCCGGGAGCGACGAAGGAGGAGTTGCTCTGTTCGGCAGAAATGGGCTTTAAAGACCCGAGGTCTTCACGTAAAAAATGACGATGGGTAACAAAAGAGAAAATACCATTTTGGCTTTTGAAACTCCTGGAGCCTACGCTTTTCCCGAAGGCACGGTATAATAGGGACCCAAAACCAATTTCATTTTCAATGAGCAGGTAAAGGTCAGAGTCCCCTTCCGGGAATTGTAGCGACACGATGGATAAGGCGGTTCCACCGATGATGAGGTCGTCGATTTGCTCAGTGCGGGATGGCGTTCTGCCCTTGCCCATGTACCACCGCTTTCCGGTGATGTCCCGAAGGTCTGTCATTTGGTGGGGAGCCTTGGGAAGAATCCTTGCTTACGCAAGGTGGATAAAATTTTCAATTGGTTTTCCAGGGGCTCTTTGCCGAATCCTTCCAGTACAAATTCAGGGAGCCTTTTTTGCGGACGGAAGGCGTCGGGGATATCTTCCATGTCGCCCAACTGCCAGGCTATAAGTAGTTTGGAAAGAAACTGGTTCCAGGGGAACTTGTCGGAAGGGGTCAAGGTAAAGTGGGCGGGTTTGATGCCGTCCCGTGATTCGATGAAGAGGGATCCGTCCCTACGGCACGAGGCTAAAACCCCTTGCCTTGCCACACCGAGGGTGGCCGGTTGCGCCTCTATTTCCAATACCAGCTGCACGCTAGGCTGCCAGCAGTTCCCGCTGGATTTGGGCGTACTGGTAATTGGAAATGGAAGTGATTTTGAGAATTAGGTCCCTTGCAATGCCTGCCCTAATAAGCGCTCTTGCATAGTTCATTTTGTTCAGGTCCAGATTAGTCATTTTGTACCTCCCTTTCCCATTTGTTCACTAATTTAGATAATTTTCATGACAAAAGTATGACAATTCTTCAGAATAATTTTTTTGTAATCGTACAAGATGTAGTATTCCCGATGAGGGTGTTGCTACAACTTCTTGATAGTTAATGAGATAATAAAGCAAGCCTCCAAAGTGGAATAATTTGCTTTGGATTAAGGCCGTGATTTAAATCACTTGCAAAAGGTGCATGTCTTTAGGGTAGGGGAAATTTTTCCCGATATTTTTCGACGATGTTCGCCGATATCTCTGCAGTGATGACCTGCTCTTTTCCCGCATCCGCCTTTGCAATGCATTCACCGTCGGGGGCGATGACTTGGGAATTTCCGATGTAGGTTCCATCGGTGGAAACGTTGTTTACTGCAATGACGTAGGCCTGGTTTTCAATGGCCCGTGCACGCAGTAATGTTTCCCAGTGCTCGTTACGCACGGCAGGCCAGGATGCTTGTACTGTAAAGGCCTGGGCGCCTTTGGCTCGAGCCTCTCGGAACAACTCCGGGAATCTTAAGTCGAAACAGATGCTGGTGGCAACGACAATATCTTTTGTTTTGAACAAAGTAGTTTCTTTGCCGGCAATGAATTCTTTTTGTTCGGGGAAGAAGGGGTGAACCTTGTCGTAGTAAGTCTGTTCGCTTGTTGCTTTTGTAGGGGAGTAAAGGCAGGTGCGGTTGGTAAATCCGTTGCCCGTGCGGTGCATGCCGCCACCCAAGACGAAACAGCCTGTCTCATGCGCAAGCTGCCTCAGCATTTGTGCGGTAGGACCGTTACCCTTTTCGAAATCTTCGGCAAGTTCTTCGGCTTGTTCTGGAATATACCCAGTGGCAAACATCTCGGGGAACAGAATTAAACTTTCTGGTGCGGGGCTTGCGCCGATCACCCTCTGCCTTGCCTTCTCCAGGTTCTTTTCTTTATTGCCCGGAATGGACTGCATCTGTACGAGATAAACTTGCATACGGGTGAAATGTAGTAAATAGTAGGAAGTGACATGAACGTGTCATCCTGAGCGGAGCCGTTAGGCGAAGTCGAAGGATCTAGAATCAAGGGGTGTTTTTTATATTTAGTAACGAGAAAAAGGAAGTGTGAAAATGAAGAACCCTTTATACAAAAGAATTGCGGCATTGTTGGTTCTCATAGTGGCGACTAATGTTTTCGCTATGCAAATTTTCGTAAAGACTCTGGAAGGGAAAACAATAACGTTGGAAGTAGAATCCGGTGATTCTATAGATAATGTCAGGGCGAAAATTCAAGACAAGGAGGGTATCCCTCCGGATCAGCAGCAACTAATCTTTGCGGGAAAAGAACTGGAAGATGGCCATACCTTGGCGGATTACAACATACAGAAAGAGGCAACCCTCCATCTCATTATTCGTTTGCGTGAAGGAGAGAGTTCAAGTTCTGAGGAAAATGGGTCCAGCTCTTCTGAAACGGTGGAATCAAGTTCGTCCGAAATGGAGGAGTCGAGCTCGTCCAAAACTGTAGAATCGAGTTTCTCGAAAAATATGGTGTCAAGTTCTGCAACAGCCAAGACGGAATCCCTGTATCCCGAGTATGCTGAAGGCATGGAATTTGTTGTTTCCGATAACAAGTTGACGGTGGTCGATTCGAAAGACTCCGATGTCAGGATTTTTGTTTTTGATATGATGGGCAACCTGAAAAAGAGTTCAGCTAGCCATTCTGTGAGCCTTGAATCAATGGCTTCTGGAGCATACCTTGTTCGCATTTCTGTTGGGAATGTGACAAAGGTTCGGCAAATTCTGGTCAAATAGCAGGGCTTTTTTCTACATTGCGTCTTATGAAGTTTAGATGGTTTTGGATTCTCGCACTGCTTGCGGCATACGCTTTTGCCGCAACGCCTACGACCATCGTGGGTGTGGTGGTGGATTCGGAGTCTGAACTGCCTATTTCCGACGTGGAGGTGACCTACCGCTCCGGTAAGAAGGTGGGCTTCACGGATTCTGACGGCCGTTTCGAGTACACGGTGGATTCCCGTAATGCGGCCCTGGTGTTCAAGAAGCCCGGCTACGACAGCGTGTTTGTGGAACTTCAGGACTTTGCCGATGTCCTTGACATGGTGGTGACCCTTTCCTCTAACCTGCGGGACCTGGGTGCAAGCACTATCGTCGGGGGAGGCGAGCCGGTCAAGTGGGAACCGGAGCGCACCGTTTCGGTGGACAAACTGGAAGATGCGGCGGGCATGCGCTTCGACGTGACGGAACACCTGAGCCAGATGCCGGGCATTTCGGGCCAGAAGGATTTCAGCAGCGCCCTCTATTACGACGGCTCACGTGCCGGGGATGTGGCTTACCACCTGGGCAGGCTCCGCATTCCCAACATGCGGCACCTGGACGTAGGGTTCCCGGGAAACCTTTCCATAATTAATCCCCACATTTTGAGCGGGATTGAAGTTCACGACCATTATGGTTCGGGCCCCATCGGCCAGGGCCTTGCCACATCTATTCAGTATATTCCCGAACAGACCAAGGGAGACTGGGGCCTCAAGGGCGCCGTTGGCCTGACTGTTCAGGAAGTCGTGGTAGACGCGCCTTGGTTGTTCTGGGACAGTTTCCGCTTTGCTTTCCGTAGGTTGGACGGCGAGATGCTCAAGAACCTGGGCGAGAAGTTCTTTACGGAATTCCGCAAACGTGACGGCGACTGCGTAAGCGATTGCCGGGTCAAGTCTTCGGACCCCTTCGACCTGACGGCCTTTGATATCTACGCCCAACTGAACGGTTCCGATTCCATGGGCAACACCTGGGCTATACGTACCTTGTACAGTTCCGACGAATACAAGATTCGGCAGGATACGTCTACGGCGTACGACGAGGTGAATTCCATCAACATCATCTCGGGTGAACAGAACTACTTGGTGCTGGGCGCGGAATACGCCTCTCGTTTTGGAACCAGCGCCCACGCCGGCTTTGTCCGGGAATACTTAAGCGATACCCTTCGGGATACTACGGGTTTCAAGACTCCGGCCGCGGGTGTGGACATGGACCAGGCGCAGCGTTCCTTTATTGACGGATACGATTACACCCACACTACCATTTCGGGCGGTCTGGATAAGAATTTTAAGGGAAACATTCTGGGCTCCAAGCTTAGCGGAGCGCTCCTTTACGAACAGCACATCGTGGAACGTGATTACGTGAATTTCGGAAAGCAGTCCGATGACTACCAGACGGGCGTGGTTTCAGGAACGGGTCGCTTGGATTGGAAGCAGGATTATTACCAGTACATCCTCTCTGCCGGTGCGGTGGCTGACGCTATGGACCACAAGGCAGCTCCTACGGCGTCTTTGGACATGGAACGGAATCTATCTGGCGCAGATACGGCTTACTGGAGGCTGTTCGGTAACGCCGCCTACCGCAGTGACTGGAAACCCTACTACGACAAGGGTGATCTGACGGGACGTTTGGAATCGGGAACCTCTGCAAAACTTGGCCTGGGTTACCGTTCCAAGTACCTGGATGTACAGGCTTCCGGTTTCGGTCGTTACTACCCGGATCCCCTTCTGCCTATGCTCAAGGCTTACGCCCAGTACGAAGATGTGACGGGAGTGGACTTTGCCTGGGTTATGGGTGGCGGTGCCAAGATGGAATGGAAAACGTCACACCATTTCTCCATGTCTACCAATATAAGTTCTGTCTATGGCGAATACGAGCTGGATGGCACCGATAGTTCACTGCCTTGGGAAGCGAATTCCCGTTTGGACATCGTTTCTCACTTCCGTTATTACCCTCGTAAAGATTCCCTGATTTCGGTCATTCTGACCCACCATGCCCTGTGGCATAGGCCCTTGTACTATTACCAGATTGAACCATCCATGGCTGATGGCACTAACGGCAAGCGCAGGCTTAAGGACATGAACGAATTTACGGATTTATTCCGCACCGACCTGCGTTTGAATTTGGATTTGATGACCTCGAAGTATTTCTTCAGGAGTGCACGCTTCTACCTGGAAGTGGACAACATCTTTGCCAAGCTGGATGTGCCTGCCCTCAAGTTCTTGGGAGGCGAGAATGCCCGTGAGCGTTCTTGGGTAACCCGTGATGAGAACGGCGATTCCAACGATGGTTACGATCTAGTGCCCTTCATGGCGAAAGGCATGGGACTTTACGTGCAGTTCGGCGTAGAAGTGCAGCTGGGAATCTAGGGTGATGAGAAAAGTGCGGCCATCTCTGGTGTGCGTTCTACTTTTAGCAGTGTTCGCCCTCGCACATGAGACGGATAGCGTGTTTGTACCGCCCAAGCCTGAGAAACCCCTGCGTTTCTGTTCTTCGGTGAAGAAGTGGATTGAATTTGCCACGACGGATTCCAACATGATAGAGATTACGCACCTGAAGGGGCTGCGTGTGGATCTGCGTTACGGGACTTTCAACAACGTGACTGGACATGACCTTTATTGCGGTGTACAGCGGGCCTTTATCCATAAAGATGCCCTGCCCAAACTGAAGCGCGCCATCAAGATTATGGAACGCGAAATGCCTGGGTCTGTGCTGGTGATTTTCGATGCGTCCAGGCCGTTGTATGCCCAGTCAGCCCTGAAACGGACCGTGGCGGGAACGCCCTATTCCAATTTTGTTTCTTCGGGGGTGACCGGAGGACTGCATAATTACGGCTTGGCTCTGGACCTGAGCATCACCGATAGCGAAGGAAACCTGCTGGATATGGGAACCGACTTCGATTCTTTTGAACGGTGTGCCGGCGAGGTAGGGGAGGCTGACGCTCTTCAGAGTGGTCGCCTAACAGAGCAGCAGGTGAACAACCGCAAGATTCTACGCTCTATTATGACACGGGCCGGTTTTGTTCCGCTGGGTAGCGAGTGGTGGCATTTCAATGCCTACACTCGGGCATACACGAAAGAGAATTATCCATTATTCCCTTTATAAGACCGTTCGCGCTAAATTCAGGTACGGCTTCTCCGGACTGCGCTCACTCTCGCCTTCACAGCCGATTAATATCGGCTGTTCCGGCTCACGTAAGACCGTTCGCGCTAAATTCAGGTACGGCTTCTCCGGACTGCGCTCACTCTCGCAACCACGCCTCGTTAATACGAGGTGTTTGTTGCTCACGAGTAACTCTTATCGCGTCGGCACAAGGGCCGCTTTCAGAGCGCGGATGGCGTTTCCGCGGTGGCTGATGGCCTTCTTTTCTTCAAGTTCCATCTGGGCGAAGGTGCGGGTCTCGCCATCGGGTACAAAAAGCGGGTCGTAGCCGAAGCCCATGTCGCCTACGGGAGCGTGGTTGATTGTTCCGCGGCACTCTCCCTCAAAAATTCGGGGTTCGCTGATGCTGAACTTGCCGTCAACTTGTGAGACGGTTTGGTAGGAGAGGGCACAGAAGTAACGGGCCTGGCGATCTTCGATGCCTTCCAGCTTTTTCAGGAGAAGGTCGTTGTTGCTGGTGTCGTTGCCATGCCCCCCGCTGTAGCGGGCACTGTAGATTCCCGGCTCGCCGTTCAGGGCGAAAACTTCTAGTCCGGAGTCGTCGGCCAGCACAGTGGCTTCGATTCCCCTTTCCATAAGCCAGCGGGCGGTGGTGTTGGACTTGATGATGGCGTTCTCGGCAAAGGTCTTGCCGTCTTCTACGATGTCACCATCAAACCCGATGTCTTTCAGAGTCTGGAATTCATAATGATCGGTTCCGAGGATATGGGCGAAGTCCCGGATTTTTCCGGCACTTCCTGTAGCGATAACAAAGAGATGTTTGTTGTGTTCACCTTCGGTGACCATATAAACTCCTGTTCAATTTTTGGCCACAATATAATAAACTACCTTTACCCTGGTTCTACGGATTTTCGTACAAGGAGATGTTATGAAAAAATTCTTTGGCTTTGCCGCTATTCCGGCTATTCTTTTGACCTTTGCCGCCTGTGGCGATTCGGGTAGTTCTGCCAGTTCTGAAAATGAGGGCAATGGTGGTGAAAAAAAGAAGTCTTGCATCGACAAGACACAGTGCGCCGCTATGGTCAAGGAAGATGTTTCCACTTGGCACTTTACCCGTGCTGATGCTTTTGGCGAGCCGTCAGAATACGTGTATTCCGTTGCCGAAAACGGAGACGATTTGATTGTAACCATCGATGGCAAGGAAAAAACGTACTCCTTCTACCATATGTCCACGGAAGTAGGTGTGGAATTGGCCTTTAGCGCCGCCAAGGCCACTTGCGAAGATGGCGTGACCGTCGAAGGCGCCGACTACTGCGAATAATTTATGCTCTGGGGTGGGTCTTCTTGAAGGCCTGCTTCAGCCGTTCCGCATTCACGTGGGTATAAATCTGGGTAGTGGAAATGCTGGAATGTCCCAGCATTTCTTTTACGCTCATAATTTCGGCTCCATTTTCTAGCAGGTGTGTGGCAAAACTATGGCGAAGCACGTGGGGGCTAGCTTTGCCCTCCCAGCCGATCTCTCGCAGCAGGTTCTGGATGTCGTTTCGGAGGGTCCGAATGCCATAGGGCTTACCCTCTTCACTTAAGAAAACGTATCCGGTGGTAGTAGGCATGTGGCCCACTTCGGTCAGCTTGGCCTTGAAAAGTCCTAGTTTGTCTACCAAGGCGTCGGTAATGGGAACGATTCTTTCCTTGTTGCCCTTTCCCAGCACCCGGACCAGCCGTTCTTTTTCCCGAAGGCGGTCCCAGGTCAGGCTTTGGCATTCCGAAATACGGAGTCCCGAGCCATAGATGAGCTCCAATAGGACCCTTGCACGGACCTGCGGAAGGGTCGCGTCGGGAGATAATTCGGGGAACTTCTCTTCGGAAAGGTCCTTTTGGCTGAGGAACGATACCAGACGTTTGGGCCGCTTGGGCATGGGAATGTTTTCTGTCGGATTGGTCTCCAGGATGGAAGATCGGACCAGGTATTTCCCGAAACTTTTTAGGGCGGCCAGGTGTTCGCAAATGCTTGTGGGGGCAAGCTTCTGTTGCATTTTCAAGTTCCACACGAACGTCTTGACCTGCATCTCCGAAAAAGATTCCAGGAGGGCGCCTTCGCCAACCATTTCCAGGAACTTGTCCAGACTCTTGCGATAGGTGTCAATAGTCTTGGGAGAAAACCGGCGTTGGGTTTCCAGGTAAGTCAAAAAATTGGTTATGTGGTTTTGAAGGTCCATTCCGTTACATCTGCGACTATGAAAAAATCTATTTTGATTGTGTAAAAATGTCAATGGCATTGAAAAATTTTTGTGGATTCTGTCGTTTACGTCCCTGGCATGTCGTCTTGTTGCTTGTGGCTGCGTTTCAGGTGTTCGCCATGGATCGCGTGTCGGGTGCAAATGCGACCCTAGATGTTGAACCAGGTGCCCGTTCTGCGGCTCTTGGTTCAGCCACGATGGCGGTAGACGGGGATTATCTGGGCTTGGTTTCCAATCCATATCAATTGTCTGGCGTCAGGTATGGCTGGGCTAGCTTTTCCCACACGGCCTATTTTGAGGATACCCAGTACGACTTTGCGTCAGCGGCAGTTCCCCTAGGTGAGGGGCAGGGTCTTGGCATTTCCTTTGCCCGCTTTGGTGCCGATGATATTCCCTATATCCGGGAAGGAGAACCTGTTCCTGAGGGGAGTGATTACAACACCTTGTCCTATGCGGACTGGATGTTTTCTGTGACTTTTGGTCGTAGGATTACGGACCGCCTGGATATTGGTGTGGGCTTTCATGGCCTTTACCGCGAGATGGACCAGACCGGTTGGGGATTCCGTGGAGATGCAGGGGTTCGATACCGTTTGGTAGATCGGCTGTTTGTTTCGGGACTTTTGAAGGGCTGGACTTCTTCTGCTGTTACTTGGGAATCGGGAGAAGTTGAATATTCTTCACCGGAATTCTACTTGGCAGCTAGCTACTCTCTGCCCGTCTCTTACCTATACGGAAGCCTGGGCTTATATTGGCAGAGTGCGGGATGGCTCCATCATGAGGCCCGTTCTTTGGATTTTGATACCGACGAGGACAGCGGTGGTCGCCTTTGGGATGACCCGGTGGACTGGTTGTCCGGTGGTCGTGGAGGCGTTGAATTTACCTTCGATTTTGGTTTATCCCTCAGGGCAGGTCTCAGCAGTTTCACCACCCTTAGAAGTGTAACCGCTGGTGCAGGTCTTACCCTTATGAAATTTATGCGGGTCGACTATGCTTTTGAATCTCATCCGGTTCTGTCTCCGGTTCATCGGGTGAGCATAAGCTTTAGTCCGTACCTGTTTTCGCACCCGGAAAAAACGGTCCAGACGGCGCCTCCCGCGTCTTTGCCGCCGGTGGAGCAAGAGCCTCCTTTGCAGGATGTTCCTGAGAAAGAACCGAATCAGCCCGCCCCAGAAAGCAAGGTCCCAGAGAAAGAATCTATTGAAGAAGTAAAGTCGAACTCAGAAGAAGTTCTTGAGACTGCCCCGGCAGGGGGTGTCTATTGGGAAGAATGACAGTTGTTTTTTTTGATAAAAAAGTGTGAAAACCTTTAATTCTGTCAATTTTTGGTTATATTTTGGCCATGAATTCTTTGAAGAACTATCGCGAAGTCGGAATCTTTGACCTTTTGTCTGCACCGCTGAACCCCATTGGGGCCTTCGACGCAGAACAGTTTAAGAAAGATGCTCGCGCCCTGATCGATGCCAATCCGGATGACAAATTCGTGGCCGTGGATCTGATGGGTCTCGATTTCGTTTATAGTGATGCCTACAATGCCTTTATCCAGTTCCAGCAGGAACTATCCGCCAAGGGCGGTATGCTGGCCTTGCTCTCCAATAGCAAGACCATCGCCGACGGACTTATGAAGGCAGGCCTCGCTTCTAAGTTGAAGGTGTTTTCTTTTGAAGCGGAGATGATGTCCTTCTCTCTGCATAGCCATTCTCCTGAAGAAAGCGCGGCTAGCGCACCCGAAGAACCGACTGTTGCGGCAGTTGCCTCGCAGAATGTAGGTGGCGCAGCAGCGCCAGCCAAGCGTACAGAGCGAAAGACAGGCTTGAACAGGCGCTTTACCAAGAGTTTCAATGCCATCATTAGGAATAAGGAAAGTGCACTGGAAAAGCAGGGGATAAAGGATCCTTTCGAGGAAGAACCTACGACTCACAAAGTTGCCCCGGTTATTGTGGTTGTTCTTTTGATTTTTGCCGCATTGGCGGTGTTCATCTTGATGTAATGAATGCCCGTCGAATTTTCGGAATACCGTTGTAAGCGCAAGTATAAATCGGGATCCCATAAGTTTCCTCTATTGCGGCTAATCCTTTTGGGACTGGCCCTTTTGATTGTTTACCATTTAGGTTTTTTTTCTATGGTGGTGGACATGCTGCCTCTGCCGGGAACGGAAGTGACCTCTGATAAGCCCTCTTGGAAAGTTGCTTGCGAAAAATACTCGGGGACGGCTTTTGAACTGGATGGGCGGCTGGGACAGTGTTCCTGGTTTGTCCGGGATTCTATGGGAACTCTGCCCAATAGTTTCCTGCGTTACGTGGCGTCTCTTCGTAAGGGCCCTGTTTCTACCATCCACTGGGTTGCTCCAGTAGAAGATTTTTCAAAGGCTGTTTTCGTTTTACACGAAGATTCCGTGTCCAGTGTCTATCTGCATATTCCAATGGCGGATTCTTCTATGGTGTGGATTGACGCCTCTTCCGGATGCCGGTTCCCGGGACTTTGTCCAGAGCAACCCTTGGGGTGGTCTTCGCTATCTATATCGGAGGACTTTGATTTTAGTGGCCAAGAGGCCTTGCTTGCCATGGACAAGTTGCGTGGCGTGGGAGAAGCTCCTGTACGGCCTATTTTGGCGGGAAAAGTGTTAAGCGAGGGCAAGGATTCCTTGGGCTATTACGTTGAAATAGATCATGGCTATAATGTGGTTTCCAGAATGTCTGGTCTTTTCCGTTATGACAAAGACTCCGTTTCGTTTACTCTTGGCTCTAAGGTTGATTTGCATACGCTAGTGGGCCGTATTGCTCCTAAGGATAGTTCTGCGATTTATTTGACGATTCGGCGTAATGGCCATTTCGTTCGATGGAACGAATTCTTTGCTGAAAGTCACCCGATAGACTCGGTCAAAATTTCTAAATTCAAGGAACAGATAGGCTTGTAGGACAGGCCTGAGGTTGTTGTGAATTTTATGAAAAAGCTATCTCTGTTCTTTATCTTTGTCGTGTTGCTGTTCGTGGCATGCACGCAGGATGATGATGGCTCCATTGATATTTCCAATTCCAAGGAAACCTTTGGTGGCGAGGGCTTTTTCTTGAAGGCTGATCTTGATTCTGGACGCCTGATCCATTTGGCAAGTGATACCTTGTACATACACATGGACAGCATCTGGTCTTTCTCTAACTGCGCCTTGTCGAGCATTTATTTTGATGCGCAGAAAGAGGATACGGTCCTTGTTCTTCGACCCAAGATTCAGTATCAGACCAAGGTAGAAGATTGCGCTGCTCCCATGTACAGACCGGATACGGTTATCAAATCTCTTGTGGATGGGCGTTCTTTGGAAGGAATTTCCCAGATAAACATCTATAATGATTTAGACTCTCTGCTTGATACGATTCTCGTTCGGCGAGGTTCTTTTAAACGGGATACTTTCAAGTTGTATGTGGATTCTCTTTTTGACTCAATAAAGACTTTACCTCTGCGGACCAAGGACTCTCCGTCTCTGCTGAAAGTTCTGGATTCCCTGACTCCGAGGGTCTATTATTGGCGCTCCATGAAATCTACGTGCAAGTTCTACATGGACAAATGCAGTGAGACTGTGCCGGATACGCTGTTTCCCTCTGTATGGAGCTTGGGTGATACGGCCTTAGTTCCTTTGCGGCAAAAGTGTGCCGATTCCACTCTGTTTTACTGTAAATCAGCAGGATGGGAAAATGATTCCAGTGCTTTGGGATTGGTCCAAGAAAGGCTCGACACCTTATGGCATACCCACCTATATTATGTTGAAAGTATTCCAGAGTGTGGTGCTGTAAATGTGTTTGAGTCTTCTGCGTATGGGACTTTGCGTGAAATGGTTGTTGTTCGGGAGCTGTACACGCCAGATGAAAGTGAGACGTTCTGTGGCCCGTCTACCCAGAAAGACATGTTTTGGTTTGATTTGAATTATGGTTACATGGTTCCCGACTCTGTCAGTATGGATTCGCTGAGAGGCGTTTGGTCTAGGGCGACTGTGAATACAGCCAAAAAGAAAACGCGCTAATCTTTTATGAATAATTCTATCGAATATACCTTTGCCTCTGAAATTGCCGAGGCGGACTATCCTTTGATTTTGGAAAGTCGCATTTTTAGAGACTGGCTCTCTGCAACCAGTAAAAAATTTAGGATTGCCAAAATTCATTTTACATCAGTAGATTATTTGCGTGACGGGCGCCAGCCACTTTTTATCAAGCTGAAAGCCACGGCGACACTTCCTGACGGTCGTCCTGTTCATGGTATTGCCCTTGTGCGTGGGAATGCCGTTGGAATTCTGGTTGTCCTTCGTTGTGAGGGTAAAAAGTATTTGCTTCTGGTCCGTCAGCCGAGGTTCGCTATCAGCGAATCGGCGTCTTTGGAAATTCCTGCGGGAATTCTTGACTGGACGGGGGACTATCGAAAGGTGGCCCTGTCTGAGTTGGAAGAAGAAGCCCAGATTAAGGCTGACGATTCGGAACTGATTGACCTGATGGATTTTTGGTACCAGGGGAAAAGCGATGGATTTGCTGCCAGCTGTGGCCTTTTGGACGAACGGATTCGTTTGTATGCCATCGAACGGGATGTGACTCCCGAACAACTTGCGGCCATGGACGGCAAGGATCAGCAATATACCGAAGAAATAGAATGGATTAAGACTGTGGTGCTTCCGTACGAGGAGGCCGCCCGTCAGTTTATCGACGGAAAGAACTTAATAGCGCTGTTCCTTTACGAACGATGGAAACAGGCTACCAGTTCCCAAGGTTGTTGATTGTAAGCCCTGCAAAAAATACCAGCAGGTAACCATACCACAGGTAGGTCATGACATAGTTGAGCCCGCGCTTATAGGCCTTGGGCTCGGTCTTGTTTTTTTCGCGAATGCGTACAATATTCTTACGCAGGTAAAAAACGGATATAGCGATACCTGCAAGGCTGGCGAGAATCAAAAGAACGTAAACCATGGGGCAGAATATAGCAAATAGATGGAACTTTTTTACTAAATTTTGTCTGCTAAACTTAAAAGGAACCCCTATGGAAAACATTACCCAGATTTGGAAAAAGATTCAGTCCCCCGAATTCAACCCGGCTACCGACATGGCGCTTGTCGAACAGGTGAAGCAGGTCGCATTGACTTCTCAGGAGCCCGCCAAGGTGAGCTTTGGTACTTCTGGCTGGCGTGGTGAAATCGGTTCCGAATTTACGCTCCGCAACTTGCAGGTGGTTGGTGCCGCTATTGTGCGTCTCTACAAAGAAGCAACTCCTGAACTTTTTGCAGCTCTCGGCGTGAAGGACTTTGCTGAACTCCAGAAGCGTGGCGTGGTCGTGGGTCACGACAACCGCTTGCTCGGTCACGAATTCTGCGAAGCTGTGGCTGACCAGTTTGCCAAGGCCGGCGTGAAGGTCTACTATGGTGGCGAGATGCCCACTCCGGAATTCAGCGCCTGCATCGAAATGCTCGGTGCCGCTTGCTCCATCAACATGACCCCGAGCCATAACCCGAGCCACTACAACGGCATCAAGTTCAACCCGGCCGACGGCGGTCCTGCCGGTCCGGAAATCACCAACGTCATTACCAAGCTTTCTAACGAAATGATGGCCACCTGGAAATTTGAACCGGTGGGCAAGGTTGACTGGGAAATTATCGACTCCCTCAAGATCTACAAGGAATTCTTGGTCAAGCAGGGCACCATCAAGTTTGACCGCATCAAGGAATTCATCAAGAAGGGGCGCCTGACCCTCGTCTGCGACCACGTGCATGGTTCTACCCGCCGCCGTCCGGCCGCTCTCCTCGACAATCCGGAATGCCTCATTACGCTTCGCAACGAGGATGATTCCCTGTTTGGCGGTATCGCTCCCGAACCCTCCAGCAAGAACCTCGAAAAGGTCCGCAAGGTTCTGGATGAAAGCAAGTCTTGGTTCCGCCTGGGCGCAATTTTTGACCCGGATGGTGACCGCATCCGCTTCTACGATGGTACCCGCGAAATCGATATGAACCAGTTCGGTGCTATCGCATTCCACTACATGGCTACTTGGCGCAAGGAACAAGGCTGCGTGGCTAAGTCCGTCGCTACCTCCAACTTTGTGAACATCATTGCCGAAAAACTGGGCGTGCCCGTGATGGAAACTCCGGTGGGCTTCAAGAACTTCCGCCCGTGGCTTTCTCGCAACGCCAAGCAGAAGGCTTTGGTGGCATTCGAAGAATCTGACGGAATCTCCGGCCTCAACAATACGCTGGAAAAGGACGCCCAGTTCGGCCTCCTCATCGCTCTTGAAATTATGGCCACTACGGGTAAGAACCTGGGCGAATACCTGGATGCCCTGTACGAAGAATACGGCCGCTTCTACCCGACCCGTTCCGGTTTCGAAGTGGACAAGTCCCTGGTGGGCGAACCGCTGAAGGCCAAGGTGAACGCTATCGCCGATATCGCCAAGCCGGGTGCTAAGGTCATGGTCGGCAACAACGAAAAGACTGTGAAGCAACTCCTGACCCTCGACGGCGTGAAGGTAATCTTCGACGACGACTCCTGGATGCTGGTCCGTCCGTCCGGTACCGAACCCAAGGTCCGTATCTACACGGAATGCCGTAACCCGGATGAAAAGGATCCGATGTTCGAGGCTGCCAAGGCTCTGTTCTTCAAGAATTAGGACGTGTCTGAGTTTAAACAAAAAAGGATAGGATGATGAAAAAAATACTATGCATGCTTTTTATGGCACTCGCTGTGCTGAGCTTTGCACAGGGAAATACGAAGCCTGAATTCCAGGCTTTTGCAAGTTCACTCTTGAAACTGAAACCGGCTGAGGGTGGCTGGCAGAAGTTCTCCCTCAAGGTAGAAGTTACTCCTTGGGCATTCCAGGCCATTGGTGAAGTCCATGTGGTGGCCGGTGACCCGGAACTTTTGAACAGTGCCCTTTACGATGGCACGCTTTACTCCGTTGTTGCTTACATTCCTTCTGCAGCAGTGGGAACCGATGGCAAGGAATACCAGGTGGGCGTGTTTGACATGATGCTTTTCCTGGAAGACGAACCTACCCAGGTCCGCAACGTGAAGTTCCGTCTTTTGCCTCCTGCAAATGACGAGTGGGCAATGGGCATTTTCAAGGATGCCATTTCTGCCGGTACGGCTCTGGGTTCTGTGTGGGGCGGAGCTTATGAAGAGGACATCACCAAGGCTTCTGCTGTCCCTATGGACAAAAAACAGCTTCAGGCTAACCTGAAGAAGAGCAATCGTCCTGAGCCTGCAGCTGAACCTGCTCCTGTCGCCAAGAAGTCCAGCTATTCTGACGAGGAAGAGGCTCCTGTTGCAAAGAAGAAAAAGAAGAAGCGTTCTTACGATGAAGATGAAGAGGATGAAGATGGTTCCAACTTGAGCGTAAAGGAAAAGCGCCGCCGTGCAATGCTGAACAAGAAGCGCGCTGCTGAAGACGACGAGGAAGAGGCTCCGGTTGTCAAGAAGAAAAAGAAACGCTCTTACGATGAGGACGAAGAAGAGCCTGTCGTAAAGAAGAAAAAGAAGCGTTCTTACGACGAAGATGAAGAAGAAGCTCCTGTCGTGAAGAAGAAAAAGAAGAAAAAATCTTACGACGAAGATGAAGAGGAACCTGTCGTAAAGAAGAAGAAAAAGAAGAAAA
>JAFVGH010000129.1 GCA_017475045.1 Fibrobacter sp.
CAAGAAGCTCGAAGGCATCATGAAGAGCATCTACGCCGCTGCTTCCTCTGCCGCTGTCAAGTACGGCCAGAAGGGCAACCTCGTGATGGGTGCAAACATCGCCGGCTTCCTCAAGGTTGCCGATGCCATGAAGTGGCAGGGTGCGGTGTAAGCAAAGTTGTCATCCCCGCGAAGGCGGGGATCCCCTTTTCGAAAGGTCTCCGGTCAAAAGCCGGGGGCTTTTTTTATATTTTATAGAACGAGGATCTAGGTATTTTTATGGTTATCTATTCCGAACCTTTTGACAAGAAAATTTTATTGGATTTGCAGACCCATTACTTTGGCGATATGGTCAAGGGCGTTGTTGACGTCGCTGAAAAGAAAATCGCCCTTGATGCCGAAATGCATGCAGATTTGGAAACAATGCTTTTGGAATCAGGTTCTCGGCAAGAAAATCTTTGGGGAATCAACCTTTATCCGGAAATGGATGGCGAAGATTTTTTAGAATTTGATTCCCTTATCAATATCCGTCCGAACCAAGGTAATCGTAGTCGTGGTGTTGAAGATCCTGCTATCCGAAATACTATTGCGGAGATTGTTAACTCGTTATGCAAGTAGAGAATGCACAGCATAAAAGTTTGGCTGCAGGACGATGGGCTGAAATGCCCCTTTCTCTGCAGATGCTGAATATTGGAAGCGAAATTTCGCGTGCAAACCGCTGGAAAGGCAAGGGCAATCGCGAACAGACGGAACGGGCGGTTTTTCGCGCATTGGAATTGATTGATTTGACTATTGAGGCTCAGCGGGGTAAACATTCTCTTAAGGAATTCACCCGCATGCGTGAAATAATTTGCGATTATTTTTTAGGTGAGAATTTTTATCATTCAAATGGTGAAAGAATTCAGCGCGACTTTGATATGTTCATTCCGGGAACTCGGTAGGGCTCTATGACCTCGAAGACCATCAAGATTCAATACCTCGACGATTCTATCACGCGCCTCACGTATGTGGGCGGCAAGTCCGACTGGATTGACCTGGCGGCGGCGGAGACCGTGACGCTCAAGGCGGGGGAGTTCCGCCTGATTCATTTGGGCGTTGCAATGAAGTTGCCCGAGGGTTATGAGGCGCATATCGCCCCGCGCAGTTCCACGTTCAAGAATTTCGGCATCTTGCAGGCGAATTCCGTGGGCGTGGTGGATTCCAGCTACTGCGGCGCGAACGACTGGTGGAAAATGCCTGTCTATGCCACCCGCGACGTGGTAATCGAGAAGGGAAGCCGCATCGCTCAGTTCCGCATCATGGAGCAGCAGCCTACGCTCACCTTCGAAGAAGGCGCTCTTGACGCCGCTGACCGCGGCGGGTTCGGAAGCACGGGGATCTGACATATATGAGAAATTTTCTTCGCAAAATATTCTTATGGGTTGGATCCATTTTTTGGAGCCACCGCTTTAGAATATCGAGCATTGTGGCGTCTTCGTTTGCTTTGCAGGCTTTTACTTGCGCTTATGGGACAGAAAATCCCTACGACAATTATTGCTATGACCCGTCTTTGGATTGTAAGCCTGTGTACGATGTCGAAAAATTTTCAGGAAAGGATTATAGCGAATGCGAACAGTCCTTGGCTGATTCGTTAACATATTTGACTCAGTGCAGCGGTTCAAGGGCGTGCAAAAATTCCATAGCCGAGCCGGCGGATTGGATGATTACTGGAGCTGAACATAAATTCATATGTCTTGACGAGAAACCGGCAGATTGTTCGTATGAAACGACAAATGCGAAACAGCGATTTGTAGATTCTCTAGAGTGGGTATGCCCGCTAGAACACCTAAAGGCGGATTCTTCACTAGTCGGATATCGGTGTGCTGACAGCTATGAAAACGTTTCGATAGAAGAGGGTGAAAAGCGCCTTCAAGAATACAAGGACTGTTTGGAACGGCGACAAAGGTCGTAGAGAGCCGGGGCGTTGCGGGGCGGCGAGCGCCCGCAGAGAGGGTAGTGGAAGCCTTGGTTCTAGCCAAGGCTGAAGCGAGGGGGAAACTTCCCCCTTTTCCTATAAATTTCCTATATTTTTTCTCGCAAAAATTTTTAACAAGGATATTGTTATGGCAAAGATTGCTATTCTCGGTTACGGTAACCTGGGTCGCGGTGTGGAATGCGCCGTGAAGCAGGCTCCCGATATGGAACTCGTCGCTGTTTTCACACGTCGTGACCCCTCGACGGTCAAGATCCAGACGGCTGGCGTTCCGGTGCTGAACGTTTCTAAAATGGAAGCCTGGAAGGACAAGGTGGACCTGCTCATCATCTGTGGCGGTTCCGCTACGGACCTGCCGGTGCTCACCCCGAAGTACGCCGCCATGTTCAACGTGATCGACTCCTTCGACACGCACGCCAAGATTCCGCAGCACTTCGCTGCCGTTGATGCTGCCGCTAAGGCCGCCGGCAAGATCGCGATGATTTCTGTGGGTTGGGACCCGGGCATGTTCAGCCTAAACCGCGTGTACGCCCAGTCTATCCTCCCGGAAGGCAAGGACTACACGTTCTGGGGCAAGGGTGTTTCCCAGGGCCATAGCGATGCTGTCCGCCGCATCAAGGGCGTGAAGAATGCCAAGCAGTACACCTGCCCGGTGGAAGCGGCTCTCGAAGCCGTGCGTAGCGGTTCCATGCCGGAACTCACCACGCGCCAGAAGCACACGCGCCTGGTTTACGTGGTTGCCGAAGAAGGTGC
>JAFVGH010000130.1 GCA_017475045.1 Fibrobacter sp.
GCATGCCGATAGAATGGAGGAACCGGCGGAAAGCCTTGATACCTTCCAGGGCGGTGGCCTTCGGGTCGGCAAAGTTCATCTCGCAGCCGAACACGCGGGTAGCCATCTGGGCAAAACGCATCACATCGTGGTCCACCACGTATTCCATCCAGGCGGGCATGATTACCGCGAGACCCGCGCCATGGGCGCAGTCGTAAAGTGCGGAGAGTTCATGTTCTATGGCGTGGCTGTTCCAGTCCTGACTGCGCCCGCAGCCCACAACGCCGTTGTGGGCTACCGTCCCCGCCCACATGATATTGGCCCGCACCTGGTAGTTGGCGGGGTCGGCAATGGCGCGGGGCCCTTCCTTCACCATGGTAAGCAAAACAGCTTCGCACAGGCGGTCGGTCACTTCCACATCCTTTGTGTTGGTAAAGTAGCGTTCAAACACGTGGGCCATAATGTCGGTAATGCCGCAAGCCGTCTGGTAAGCCGGCAACGTGCAAAGCAGGGCCGGATTCTGCACCGCAAACTTGGGGCGGATCAAGTCGCTGCCGGTGCCTCGCTTGAGCATGCCGTCTTCCTTGGTCACCACGGAATCGCCGCTACCCTCGGAACCGGCGGCGGCAATGGTCTGCACCACGCCAATGGGGAGAGCCTTTGCAATAGTGGCCTTGCCTTCGTAAAAATCCCAGAAGTCGCCGTCGTAGGGAACGCCCATGGCAATGCCCTTGGCACTGTCGATAGTGGAGCCGCCTCCCACTGCAAGGATAAAGTCAATGCCGTTTTCGCGGACCATCTTGATGCCCTCGTAAACCAGGGTATCCCGCGGGTTGGGCTTCACGCCGCCCAGTTCTACATGGGCGATGCCGGCCTTGTCCAAGGATGCCTTCACCCGGTCAATCAAGCCAGAACGTACGGCAGAGCCTCCGCCGTAGTGGATGAGTACCTTGGCGCCGCCGTACTTTTTGACGAGCTCTCCGCATTCATTTTCGCGGTCGCGACCGAATACAAATTCCGTGGGGCTATAGAAGTTGAAATTATCCATATTTATCCTCTTTTTTACTTACAACCTCAATAATATATTGAAATATGGAATAAAATTTTGGCGATTTTGGCCAAATTTCGTGTACAAAAGGAACCAAACCTTGACAAAAGCCCGATTTTTTTCTCTATTTTGGCACCGAATTTTATGTTTAACCCTTAACGGAGAACCAATATGCCTTGCGGAAAGAAAAGAAAGCGCAGGAAGATTGCGACCCACAAGCGCAAAAAGCGCCGTCGTCGTGACCGTCACAAAAAGAAACTTCGCTAATCCGTTAGCATTTTTGTGATTTCCTAAAAACGGGGTGCCAACACACTCCGTTTTTTGTGTAACCTCAGAAGTCGGTCAGCCCGTCAAAATGCAAATCCAGGGATCCATCAAGAACGTCACCTACCAGAACCCCGCCAACGGTTTCACCGTGTTGAAAGTGGTGCTCAAGGACACGGGCAAGGTGGCGGTGGTCACCGGGAACTTCCCCGCACTCACCCCCGGCGAGAACCTGCGGTTCGAGGGAGAATGGGGGCGCCACCCCAAGTTCGGCGAACAGTTCAAGGCCACTGGCTTCGAGCTTCTGGAAACAGGCGACGGCAACCTGAAGGACTACCTGGCCAGCGGGCTGTTCCGGGGCATCGGGCCCAAGACCGCCGAGCGCCTGGTAGAGACCTTCGGCGAAAGCCTACTGGACATTCTGGACAACCACCCCGAAAAACTTGCCGAGGCCAAAGTCAAGGGTCTCTCCCAGAAGAAGCTGGCGGAATTCCTGGCTAGCTGGCAAGAGGCCCGCCTTAGTCGGGACACTATGCTTTTCCTGTACAGGCACGGTATAATAGGGGCCACGGCAAAGAGACTCTGGACCACCTACGGCGAAGACACCATTCCCAAAATCAAGGAAAACCCCTACCTGCTCTGCGAAGAGGTGTGGGGAATCGGGTTTGCAAGCGCCGACGAAATCGCCATGAAGCTTGGGCTCCCCAAAGACAGCCCGCAGCGGTTCCAGGCGGCCCTGCTCTATTCCCTGCAGGAATCCTCCTTCAACGAGGGGCACGTGTACCTGCCCAAGGATGCCCTGCTGGACCGCACCCTCAAGAACCTGAGGATTGACAGTTTCGACGACGATGCCGTGCAGATTCTCATGGAGCAGTTCGAGGGACTATGCGGCCACGGACGCATCACGCGGGTGGGCGACGACTGCTTTTACCCGCCCCTATTCCGGGCCGAAGACGGTATCGCCCGAAACATCGCGCTTAGGCTCCAGCACAATACGCTGCCCACCGAAGGTTTCGAACGCTACCTGGTCAGCTGGGAAAGGGAACACGAGTTCAGCTTTGACCCGGTGCAGCGGCAGGCCATACAGATGGCCCTTTCCCACAAGTTCTCTATAGTCACCGGAGGCCCGGGTACCGGCAAGACCACCATACTCAAGGGAATCCTGCATCTCGCCAACCAGATGGGCGAATCCGTATTGCTCGCCGCCCCCACAGGCAGAGCCGCCAAGCGCATGGAAAGCCTCTGCGGAGCGCCGGCAAAGACCATCCACCGCCTGCTAGAGATGGACCCCGTATCCAAGAAGTTCAACCGCAACATAGGCAACCAGCTGAACTGCGACCTTTTAATTGTGGACGAGTTCAGCATGGTAGATACATGGCTCGCCTCGTCGCTGCTAGAAGCGGTGAGCCTCCGTGCAAGGATCCTCTTGGTAGGGGATGCCGACCAGCTGCCAAGCGTGGGCCCGGGCAACGTACTCAACGACCTGCTCCAATGCGAGAAAATTCCTAGCGTGCGTCTACAGCATATCTTCCGCCAGGCTAGCGGCAACGACATCGCCGACAAAGCCGCAAAAATCAACCGGGGAATCACCCCCTCGCCTATCGAAGGTCCCAACTTCCACTTTGTGCCTTACGAGACTCCCGAGGAGGCCCTGGGCATATTGCAGCAGTTGGTCACCACAGGTGTGCGTTCCAAGCTGGACATCGACCTGAAAAGCGACCTGCAGATTCTGGCCCCCATGCGCAAGGGGCCTCTCGGCATCTTCGAACTGAACCTGTTCCTGCAAAAGCTGATGAACGGCTCTGCCCAGAAATACAAGATATGCGGAACCGAATGGGGCGTTGGCGACCGAGTGATGCAGACCACCAACAACTACGACAAGAACGTGTTCAACGGCGACGTGGGCATCATCTTCAGCGTCAAGAAAGACAAGTCCGCCATGACGGTCTTTTTCGACGACAAGACGGTGGACTACGAGGGCGACGAAATCGAAGACCTGCAGTTGGCCTACGCAAGCACCATCCACAAGAGCCAGGGTAGCGAATACCCCGCCGTCATCGTGATTCTCGATTCAAGCCACTACGTGATGCTCCAGCGGAACCTGCTGTATACGGCAATCACCCGCGCCAAGGGACACGTGTGGATCCTTTCGGCTCCCGGAGCCTTTTACCAGGCGGTACGCAACAACCGCAGCACCCGGCGGTACACAAGGCTGAAAGAAAGGCTTGGCTAGATCGGCTAAGCCCTAATCGTTGTCGTCTTCCAGCTGATCCTTGATAGAGTTGAAGATCGGATCCCAAAGCGAAGGACCGCCTATCTCGGGATACACATAGGAGAGTTCCTGGGTGTTCATCCATGCCTTAAGTTTTGTGACCTTGATTTCACAAGAAGAGTCGTCGCCCGTCACGGTTATCCAGAACTTGATATACTGCTTGTTGTCCATGTTGCGGTTGCTCTTATCCCTTTGCGAAAAACTTGCAACTGCATATTTCTCGGTCACCATCTTGCCTGTTTCCGGAGAATCCTTGGCAAGCGAAACATCGTTGTCGGCAAAAGTCTTCTTTGTAGCATCATAACATGCGGCAGGAGAATAATCAAAAGACCGAGTCATGTATTCGTCGTAAAGGGTTGGATCATCGAGCATCTTTTTGGGTTGCATAAGCGCGCAACCACCGAAAAGGACCGCTGCTGCGACCGTTAAACCGAACAAACCTTTCTTTTTCATAAGACCTCCGAGAAAAGGGTGAAATGTTCCGACCTTCTCAAAGTAAAAAAAAAAATTACATTCGTCAACCAAATGTGTTCGTTCGTAAAAAACGGCGTTTTTCGAGGAAAAAAGAAAATCCCGCAGCAGGCGCTGCGGGAGAATGACGTCATCTAATTGACTACTACAGGTCCACGACCTCAGTCCAGCCGAACGGGTCTTCGGCTTCACCGAACTGGATGGCAGTGTACTTGGTAAAGAGTTCCGTGCAGACCGGACCCGGGTTCACGCCGTCACCGTAGGTGAAGGTCTTATTGGCCACCGGATCCACAATCTTCTTGATCGGGGTAATCACGGCAGCGGTACCGCATTCGGCAGTCTCGCTGAACTCAGCCAGTTCTTCGAAGGGAACCTGGCGGCGTTCCACCGTGTAACCCAGGTGTTCAGCCAGCTGCTGCAGACTCTTGTTGGTAATAGACGGCAGAATGGATTCGGACTTCGGGGTCACGTAGGTCTTGCCCTTGATGCCGAAGAAGTTTGCCGGACCGCATTCGTCGATGTACTTCTTTTCCTTCGCGTCCAGATAAATCGTGCTGGAGTAGCCCAGCTTCTTGGCTTCGGCGAGGGAAAGCAAGCTGGCAGCGTAGTTACCGCCAACCTTCACCGTACCCGTACCCTGCGGAGCGGCGCGGTCATAGTTGCGGCTAATCATCATGTCCACGGGCTTGAACCCGTCCTTGAAGTACGGACCCACCGGAGTCACGAACATCAACAGCAGGTATTCGTCGGAGGGCTTCACGCCGACTTCCGGGCTTGTGCCGATGAGGAGCGGACGGATGTAGAGCGTTGCACCGTAGCCGTAGGGCGGCACAAAGCGGGCGTTAGCCTTCACCACTGTGTGGACCATCTCGCGGAACAGTTCAACAGGCGGCACGGCCATGAGCACGCGGTTCGCGGTGTTCTGCATGCGCTTCGCATTCTCGTCAACGCGGAAAATACGGACCTTTCCGTCCTTGCCCGTGTAAGCCTTGAGGCCTTCGAAACCTTCCTGACCGTAGTGCAAGCAGGTGGCGGCCATGTGGATGCTGATGTCCTTGGAAGAAGAAAGTTCGACCTTGCCCCACTTGCCATTGCGGTAGTAGCAGCGGACATTGTAATCGGTATCGTAATAACCGAAGGGGAGCGTCTTCCAATCGACAGTGTTCAAATCAAGCATATATTCACCTTTTTGTGCAATTTGTGCATTTTTAAAGGTATCATTCGGTACCGGCAAATAAAATACAAAAAAAATGCGTTTTGGGGCTACTTCACCGAAATACGGGTGGTCTGATAGCCCACCTGTAACAGGTAATTGCCCGCGTGGGGCACAGAAATTGTAAAGCCGGGGGCGCCAGCACGACCAGAAAGGATTATCCGGCCCTGCATGTCAAACAGGGTATAAGGACGGCCAAGTTCCACTCCCGACAACTGCAGGTTCCTGCCAATAATGGCAATGTGTACACCTCGCGGTTCCATAACGGCAGGCAATGCCGTCTTGCAATTTTTGCCGCTGCACGAAACATTGAAATCAACAGGGATAAAGCCTCTCTTAGAGGAGCTGGAGGCTTCTTTACTTGAAGACGAACACGAAGCAGATTCACTCAACTTTGGCTCTGACGCACTAGATGAGCTGACCCCATTGCTAGAACTCGAGGCAACATCCTTACTCGAACTAGAAATAATTTCTGTACTCGAACTTGAACCAGTCACACTGCTTGAACTGGAACTAGCCACACTGCTCGAACTAGTCGACAAATAATTCTCGACAACGCCACTGAAGTTAGGCAAAGGGTCCGTGCCCACATTTTGACCCCAAACGGAACCGTTCACTCCATTGTGCAAGGCATACGCTACCGAGCCAGACCCGAACTGTTCCATGGATGTAGCCACCCCATAGGGTTCATCATCGCCAGTTGCTTTCAAGTAGTAAGAATTTCGAGCTTCGACATTGCTTTGCATCCATGTGGCACCCACCAGACCACCCGCATCACCCCTCATAGCCGAGACCAAGCCCGTATTGTAGCAGTTCTCGAAAACCACATTGCCATATTCGGAGATTGTTCCCACAAGACCTCCCCCATTTTCGTGGGACATCACGGTTGAAGTATTATAGACATTGGAGATATTGACATAGATATTTCTGTAGTTATACCTTCTGTAGATATGACCGACCAGGGCGCCCACGTTGAACACCCCGCCAAAGTAGGAATCTTCGATTCCCACGTTCTTGATGACTACCGGACTATCTTCCGTACCATCCCGGACAACGCCGAACAGGCCTACGCCTTTCAAGTTAAGGTCCATGCCGCTTTCCACGTTGTAGTACAGGCCCGAAATGGCGTGTCCCCTTCCATCAAACTTGCCCCTAAATTCTTCCATGGGAGTCCATTTCATAAAGTCCGCCGAATCCCTTTCGTTAACGGAGCCATCCGTCATGAGCACATTCTCGTTTACCACGATGTCGTTATCCAGATATGCACAGGCAGAATTGTTCATTGCAAATCCGTCAGTACCATTTACAATAGCGGCAAAGCCGTACAGTTCTGAAGCATTCCTGATGACGTAGCAACCATCATCACCCTTTGCAGGTTGCTTTTTCAGTAGCCACCGGGCATATAGCAGTTTGTCGCCCGTAGCCTCGGGTCCAATCTCATAATAGCGTTCGCCGTCAAAATTATTGTTGTCGTACCACCCGTTAAAGACAACACCGCTCTGGGTTACGGCCTTGGGCAAGGTCACGCCCACCCCTTCCACGTAAGTCGGGACCTCCTCCCCAAAGTAGGTAGGGGTAGTTCCCGTCCAGTAATAGATAGACCAAATCTTCCCCATTTTCGCCCAGTACTCCTGCTGGTCAGAAGATGTCGAAAGAAAGGCCCTTACTGGTTCACCGTCGAATTCGGCATCTTTATACCAACCCTGAAAATCATAACCTTCGTAAGCCAGCACAGGAAGATTGAAAACATATCCAGGTGCATACATCAAATTCAGAGTTTCATCATCCACACCCGTATGCAGAATTACGCTTCCCAAATCAAGGCCTGTCGCCCCCGAGATTTCCCCGGAAAAATCCGGATACGAACTATTTCCCACATCCTGCCCCCAAACCGAGGCGTCCAGCCCTTCGTAACGGTAGTTATGCAGCAGGTAGGCCAGTGTGCCGTCTTGCATCTTTGCTTTAGGAAGTCCGACACCATAGGCATCGCCATAGCCATCCGAGATTTCGTAGTAGACATTCGCATACTTGAAATTTTCCTCCCGTCCCTGGATAAGACCGACGATGGCCCCGGAATTTTCTGCACCGTCTTCCAGAGACCACACCGGTCCCGCATTGTAGGCATTCACCAACACAACGGAGTTTCCTGACAGGCTCCCTGCAATTCCCCCTTTTCCGTTATCCCCGATAACATATCCACGGTTGTAGACGTTCTTCAACGCAACATTTCCACCGGCTTGCCCGACAATTCCCCCCGCGAAAGTGACGTTTGCCGTTTCGCTCGTGGATTCCACGACGCCCTCGCTATAGGCGTTGGTAATCGCGACGTCATTGCCGGTCATAACCCCCACAATACCGCCTATTTGTTTTTTTCCGCCAACATATCCCCAGTTGACGCACTGTTCCAACCGGATATAGCCAGTGGCAAGTCCAACCAACCCGCCGGCCACAGTCGCGGCAGTCTCGATACGGGAATTGTTGAGAGTGTTGGAGACGGTCACCAGCGTACCTCCATTCAACCATCCCACGATTGCACCTACGTTGGCGACGCCCCTTAGATAAGACTTGCTGACGGCCACATTCTTGATTGTGGCAGCACTGCCACCAGCTTCCGAAATAACGCTACCAAACAGGCCGACACCACTTTGTGTATCGTCATTAAAATAAAGGCCCGAAATCGTATGCCCCTGACCATCAAATGTCCCTCGGAAATTCTTGATAGGAGTCCAAATGGCAAAGCTTGCCGTGTCCGCCTCCTTTAAATATCCATCGACAGTCAAAACGCCCTCGTTTACCACGATGTTTGTCCCAAGCCTAGCACATGCATAAAGGTCTGGCGCCTTATCTCCAGTACCATTTACTATGGCTGCAAATCCGTACAGGGATTCCCTGTCGGTAATGAAATAACAACCATCATCCATTATAGCTGGATTTTGGGGCGTGATAGTCACAGCGGCATTGGCAAGTATGGCAAAAAATGCCAAAATGCCAATAAGGCATAATTTTCTTGTCATGTAGATCTCCACCACCCCACACCGAATATAGGTAATTCTGCGTTGACAAAAAGTCAACGTTATTTGCTTGCGGGGGCGGTTTTTACGGCATTTCCGGGACTAATTTTATACCAATCGCAAAATTTAGGAGTCTGTATGAAGTCACTAGGGATGGCATTGGGTACACTATTATGCGCAGCGGCAGTTACTGTTGCGGCCGAAAACCCGCTCACGCTGTGGTACAGCAGCGATGCTGGCGATTCCTTTACGGATGCACTTCCCATAGGCAACGGCTACATGGGCGGCCTTATTTATGGCGGTGTCACGAAAGACGTGATCCTCCTGAATGAAAGTACCGTATGGTCGGGTGGCCCCGGCGACAGGAACATACAAGCTCACCGCCCGCGTAGCTTCCGAAGCAGAAGAAGCTTCTGCCATCACGGTTACGGATTCCAAGGGCAAAGACCTTGACGTCAAAAAAGTTCCCATGTCAAACGCTCCCATCGCCCTCATGGTCTATGCCACGGACAAGTTCGAGGCCCGACTCTACGACATGAAGGGCAATCTGATCGCCACACGCCACGGCGCTGGAAACACGCTGGTAGAATTCGGAAACGACGGCAACGTTGCTCAGGGCAACTACATCGCCGTCGTTATCAAGGGTAGCCGCCAGAAAGTCCTGCGCGTACGTGCCGGCTTCTAGTGGCAAGAACTATCGAATGTTTATCGGGCGAGCCTCGTGGTAGCTACCAGTCGAGACCTTCACGATATACGTACCGGCTGGCAACCTGCCCAAGTTGAAGGTATGCATGTACGTTCCTGCATGCTGCACTCCCGAAATCTTCTGGTCAATAAGCGCACCAAATCCGGTAAACAGGCTTATCTTAACATTATCGTTCCGTGAAAGCATGTATTGAACCTGGATTTGCCCACGACGGTATGCGACGCTGATGTGTGATGGAATACCTTTCAGGCCATACATCAGTGCTGAGGTTGTTTTTGGCGCGTTGTTAATCTGGCTGTTACCTTGCTCACTACTTTGTCCAGCGCCTTGCTCGTTACTCTGTTCGCCACCTTGCACGATTTCCGGCACATTTCCCTGACCATTACCCAGGCCACCTTCCTGTATATCAAACTGTCCATTTTCTTGCTCGTTCGTAATGGACACAGTCACCTTAAAGAGAACTGTTTTCCCATTGTATGAAAGCCCCTGCGTAAAGCTGTACTTGTCATCGTTAGAAACACGGTTCGGGTAGTGTCCGACAGCGAGCGTTCCGTTGGCTAGATCCGCCTCGCTGAACATGTAGGCTTTCTCACCCCACTCTACGACATTGCCCTCTTTTCCGAACCAGTGTCCGGGAGCATTTGCAGTGGACTGCGTGACTGTATTTCCGTTCGGTTCTTGCGCAAAGAAGGTAGCCTGCGAAAGCGTTGCCGCAGTAAGTCCGAGCTTCGTCGCCACTTCACTGGCGTCAAAGTTTACAGAAACAGTGGCATAGTTGTCGTCTATCGGGAGCATCACTGCGATGTTATATGTCGTCAGCGCAACACCACTCGAACTTGCGGGCGTCTTACTGCTAGACGAAGAAACACTGCTTGAACTTGCGGGTTTCTCACTACTAGAGGACGCCATAATACTACTGGAAGAGGCCACAACGTTACTTGAGGAAGACTGATTCACACTGCTCGAGCTTACCGGAGCCTCCCCGATTTCCGGCCAGTCGTAATCTAACTTAAAGTCATTGTAATACTTGACATTCGCAGCCCCTGCTCCGCTAATACCTGTGCCGAGTTTCAACTTATAATCATAATGCAACTTACGTATGCCCGTGTTGCCAGTGTATTGATAATCGGTATTCACAATCACAGCAAAGACCATCTGCGTTCCGTTTGTAGAAGAAGGGGTCTTGTCTAGGCGGAGCGTTACGGAACCTTCGCCCGTAATGGGTTCGCTATAAACAGGCGTACCATCGGTAGCACGGTAGCACAGCAAGAAGTTCATATTCTTGTTGTTGGAATTTGTTCCATTCGGATAAAAGTTCACCGTCACTTTATTTGCACCGTTCTGCACCTTCAATGGCACCACATTCGAACCAGACCACCCCGGAGTCGTTTCCTGATCCGGTACCAGATACCCACCATTTTCGGTAACAGTCTGGTAGGGTGTCATGGTCCAAGTGTAGCTGTATTTCTTATTATCCCAATAATCCTGCTCCCAATAGGTTTGACTTCCGAAATTGTTATTCAGCAGGTTCTTGATTTCATTGGACCATTTTTTCATGTCGAGCATCGCAAGCCTAGCACGAAATTCGGTAATGAGCCTACGCACACCCGCATCGCCAAGGCCTTTGTCAAGGCCGTAAGTTTCAAGCAGATATTTAGTTTTGCCGTAAGCATTTCCATAAATCCAACGAACCGCACCCGTGCCAATCCATGTCCCGATAAACGTCGGGAAAATGTTGCTGTATTGCGAGCCGCCCAAGAGGTAGCGTTGATTCTTTCCGGTTACGCCACCATCATCGGCACCGCCGCCGGGGCCTCCGAAAGTACCATCAATCAGCCAGCCCGAATAAGTTTCAATCGGCATAAAGGGGGCAATGACTGTTGCCGCATTCAAGAAGCCCATGCCATTGTAAACGCCCTCACGATGACTGAACATATCCTGCTGAATCCAAGTGTTACCCGCTTCCTGGAACCAATGAGCATCCTTTGCACCAGGGTATCCATTGGTCATCGAGTGGATGCCCTCATGGATCATCGCATCCATCTGCGCCACACGATCGCGGTAGGGGCAGCTTGTGTTAAAGCTGTACAACGGATAAAATGCGGCAACCACGGCGGTGTAGCCAGCCACCCAACTCTGAAAACCGCCCACCTTTTCTCCGACATTAGCATCGTAGTCGGCATCGCCTGCGCACGTACCCGAGCCGAGATAGTACACAGCGCTGTACTTGCCTTCTTGGGCCTGCTTGTCAGGGGCCCAACCCATCACATCGTAGAGGTACTCAAAATCGGTATCGTACTTTTTGAGAATAGAATCAATGGTCACATCGGTAATGCGGCTATCGCGATCGGCACCCCAATAAAATGCCCACCACTTGCCGGCCTTTTTGCCAGTAACACCCGAACAATTGTTGTTAAACTGTGTCGGCGGTTTAATTTCGCCTATATTTGACTTGGTGTCGTAATCCAAGTCAGAACGATATCCGGGCCATGTGTAGGCATCACCCTCTGCTGCTGTGGCCACCCCTGCCATTCCCGCCGCGAGTGCTGCCGCGGCAATCCATCCCATACACTTTTTCTGCATAAACACACTCCTAATTTGTGCAGTGCTAGAAATAGTTTTTCGCTCCCCAAAATCCTAGGTTTAGAGATTCCGACAGAAAAGATTCCGTGTTGAAAGCGTGTAAAAAAGGCTTTTTTTGCCAAAATTCGTGTAAGAATTAACTTCTTCAAATAACAATTCTACGTTAAATTCACTTAAAATATTGCTTTTTGTGTAAAAATTTTATATCTTAAAAGGCATGAGTATCGCCCTGGAACATCTATTTGACTACGATGATTTCCGCAAGTTTATGCAGGATTATTTCGACGAGCAGAAGAAAATGCGCGCCGTATTTTCGCATCGTTTTTTTGCGGCAAAGGCAGGATTCAGTAGCTCTTCGTACTGCCTAAACGTAATCCGTGGGCGATTCAACCTCACGCCCAAATCCATCGAGAAGATTTCAAAGGCCATGGATTTTGAGCCCCTGCAAAAGGCGTATTTTGAGGCGCTGGTGCAGTACAACCAGGCAAGGCAAGTTGACGAACGCGATCAGGCTTGGAAACAGATTTTACAAATCCGCAAGCAGATTGAATTTACACACGTAACAACGCGCGAACAGGCGTACTTTAGCAAATGGTACTACCCGATAGTGCGCGAACTTGCGGTAGAATCAAACTGGAACGGCGACTTTCGCGTACTGGCCCGCCAGCTTACTCCGCAAATAACCACGGAAGAAGCCCGCGAAGCGGTAAAGAATCTGCTGGAATGGGGGCTCTTAAAACAGGTGGGCAAACGCTATAAGCACACATCCCAAATGCTCGATGCCGCAGAAATCCCGCCAATCGCCCTCCGAAAGATTCGCCACGAATACATACAGCACGCCATCGGTGCGGTAGAATCGATGCCTAAGGATGAACGCTTTGCCGCCTTCACCACGCTTGCAATGAGCGAAAATTCTTATAGGTACGCCGTCGAGGTACTAGAAGAGGCCCGCAAAAAGATTATCGCGCGGGCAGCAAACGATCTAGATGTAGAGCGCGTCTACGAGATGATGCTTGTGGCGTTCCCGATGAGCAAGAAGATTGGGAAGGAGACTGAAAGATGAACCGATTGATATTAGCACTTACCACTCCCCTTATTTTACTTGCCTGCTCTAACAGCGAAGATGTCGCCGGCGGCGTGACCGATATCGGGAATACAGTCGCCCAAGAAACCGACACGATACGAGTCCGCGGAACGGTTGTCAATATGCAAGGTAAAATAGCACCTGCCGCACGACTCGCCCTGTATAGGGACAACGGCGTTGCCATTGTTGATTCTAGCGAAGCTATTGCCGATTCAAAGGGTCAGTTCGAATTCAAGATACCTCATAAGCCCATTATTGCAGATTCTGCTCAGAGTAGCGTAGAAGGGATCTCCGGATTCTATTTGTTCGCAAAATCAGATTCACTTTCAGGCCTCGCTCTTGCGTCAGAAAACGTTGATACCGAAATTCACATCGGTGCGCGCAAAGTTGCCCGCGGGAGCATTTCCGGAGCAACATCAGGCAAAGTCCGTATTAGCGGAACACATCTCGTGGCCAACGTGAAAGAAGACGGCTCGTTTAGCTTTGACTCTATCCCACCCGGAATGCATGCGGCGCTGATCTATTCCGAAAGTGATTCAGTGCTAGGCCATATCCAATTCTCAATACAGGATAAAGGCGACACGCTAATCATTCCGCAGTTAGAAAACCATAATGGATTCCTATGGAGCCCAGACCTTGACCTGCTTGGCGATGAATACGGGTTCACTTTTTACAATACCGATCAAGTTCTCAACACTGACGCGAGATGGACTACGGTGAACATCGAAATGAATGGCGATGAAGAGGTATTCAATCACGACGGTAAGCTGGCTGATAACGTAAAATACATCGAAGGTATTGGTGGCCGTGCCGTGATGCTAGACAAGGGCCAGTATATTGACCTTGACACGCTCAACCCAACCAATGGCGATTTTACGCTTTCGCTGTGGACCAAATGGAACGGCCCCAACGATGAACACCAGGTGCTTTTCTGTCAGCGAGCTTACTGGAGCGATTCCACATCGCGATTCCAATGGCACTACGAGATGAACAGTAAGTCTTTTGCTGTGATGAAGAGCATGCCCGGCGTACCCGAAGCAGTGTACTTCGGGGATTCGGCCTCTATTCCTGTCGGTGAATGGATTTTCTTGACACTCGTTTCTAGGAACCACCTGGTGAGCATGTACGTGAACGGCGAGCCCGTCCCGATTACGGGTACCAACGGCACCGAATTCTCAATGGAATTCGTTCCCAACAAGCTGAACCGCAGTGTACCTTTCCGCATAGGCGGTAACGAAATCGAGACTGAGACCTGGAACGGTGCAATCGGCAATGTAATCGTAGAAACGAGGGCACGTAGCCCTGAATGGATTAAAGCCAAATACAGTTCTTATAAGCCTATCTAGGCGTAACCACAGGCCAGTAATTATCGGGACGTTGGTTCAAATAAGTAAGGCGAGTCCAGGAATCATCGCGGAAGCACCCGCCGAGCATAAGTTCGTCAATTACGCCGGCAAAGCCACCGACCTTAAAGTCAGTCAAATTACGAGCATCCGTCCAGGCCGTTTCTTCTGGGTCTGATTCAGCCTTAAGGTCGTTTACGTAGAAGTTTGTTTGAGAATTTGTATGATGGCTAAATGCAATGTAGGTCCATTCGCCGGCCTTAACACTCGATTTACCGGACGCCCAAGCGTATTTTACAGAATCAGAATCCGCACCAGGAACCCATAGTTCTACGACAAAGCCCTTGGCCGGATCAAAACGCAACGCGTATTCCTTGGCCTTTTCAAAAATGGTTTGCTCCTTGTCAACTGCATCAAGCTTTACCCACACCGAAAAACAGAAGTATCCACTACCATCAAAGTTCAAGTTCACCTTACGTGCGCTGTCGGGCTTCGCAGAATTGTCAACATAGAAGTAATAAGCCGAATCAAATTTTATACCGCCGCCCACAGCACCATCGACGAACGCATCTGAATAAACAGAACTAAGTGCACTTCCATCAAAATAACCATACTCGGAAGCATCAGTCACAGGAGAGAGGGCATTGCCAAAATGCCACACCAGAGAGTAGCTTCGGTTCGTCGGAAAAACATCCCGTGCGTAGGCGGAATACTGCAAGCCATCATATGAAAGTTCCAGTGAATCACCCACGTTCAGCGAATCTACGTTCACCCAGAGCACAGCCTCTTTTGCACGCTTATCAAAATCGGGGTACGAAATCGGGAGTTTCTTGCTACGGTTTCCATTTTTCGATATGCGCACGGCCTCCCAACGGCCGTTCATATTCGCAATCGAATCGAAGGGAAAATTGTCTGCCGTCAGGCGAATGGCAATCGGAATATTGCTCACGAAAGATGTCAGCGTATCCGTACCCTTGGGAAGTGCAAGCGGGGCTACAAAGTTAAAGGAAACAGAATCCCAAGAAATCCCGGCATCCGGCTCAATCACACTCGGCAATACAACGGTCTCCGTATCACCAGCTACAACTTTAACCTTCTCAAAAGTCAGCGGGCTAAGCTGCTCACGACCAAAGATTACCCGCAAATTAAGTGAACCTGCCGGCAGGCTATCCACCACAATCACGGAATGGGAAACCTTCACCGCCCTATGAATGGTCGTCCCGAGTACCGTCGCAACACCCGTTGCGCCCTCTTCAAGACTACCAGGCCCCTTAATCTTCACCACCCCCGGCGTACGCAGCGTATCGCTTACGGCCACAGAATCATCTTCTGTCACCTTAATTCCCTGCACCAAGAGACGCTTGCCCGATTTCTCGTGGAAAGCTTCTAGTGCATACGTTCCATCGGGCACAGAATCTAAGCTGTAATAGCCGTTCTCATCTGTCTCGGTTAAAAAAGCGGTCGGCAACGCCTTATCGGACGTAGCATCGTAGCCTTCAGGCACACATTGTACACGCGCATGGGCAGCTAGCTTGCCGTCATTTAGCACCAAAATTCCCGCAAGTTCCGGAGAACCAGTCTCAGCACTGTTACCCGCCACCTTATCGGCAGAAGAACACCCCGAAAAGGCGGCAGCCGCCGCCAACATAGCCAGGATGTTCTTACAGGATCTCATCAATACCAATATAAATAAGAATCAAGAAAAATGGAAGGATTTATTGTACATAACGACGCATTACCGTACCCTTTTGAGAATATTCTACGACGATGACGCGGATGGCAGGCATATGCGAGGGCATTCTGTCGCCGGAATAGAGCGGCCTACCCTGCATGTCGAATATACGGTAGTAGTCCGCTTCCGCCTCGGTCGCCCAGTTCATACGTTGCGCAAACAGGGTCGTTCCACTGCTTGATTCCACGATTTCGCCCGAAGAGGATTCCGGTTCAACACTCGAAGACGACGCGGGAGCGTTCGGGTCTGTCACCACGATGCGGCCGCTCTTGACAAAGGTCGAATCGTTGTTGGTCGCCCACACCTTGAAGGCGAACTCGCCCGCTTCTGCAGGAGTCCCGCTGATGGATATCTTGCGGTTTGCCTTATCGATGCTAGTCGTAACGCCCGTCGGGAAGCCCTCGGGCACGACCGTCTCGGCACCACTCCAGGTGTAGCAGAAATCTACAATCGGTTCGCCCAGATTGATGCTCTGGCTGCTGGAACCCCCACCGCACTTTACAACCTCAGGGTAGGCAGTCCCTTCGACAGAGAAGGTCACGAACGCGGACATCTGCGAAAGACCCGAATTGTCCGTCACGACTGCAACTGCGGAATACATGCCCGGCTCAAGCCCACTCGCGTTGACCTGGTAGGGAGCGCTTGTCGCAGAGCCGACCAAAGTATTGCCCACATAGAAGGCGACGCTCTTTACGGAACCGTCGTTGTCCTTCGCATCGGCCTTCAAGGTCACCGTCGCACCCACTTCGAACTTCGCACCCGACGCAGGGGCGGTCATCGAGACCGTCGCCGCCTTGTTACTCTGGCCAAAAGCCTGGTTGTATTCGGGCATCTTGCCGTAGCGGCCACCCACGCCCACAAGTTTCGGGAGGTCGGTAGGAAGGCTTGAATTGCTGCGTAGTTCGTAAGAATAAGAAGGCGTAAAGACATTGTCGTTGAACGCCGACGCCTGAGATGTTCCATTGTTGTTATAGGGGGTAGAGTTCTTTGCTCCGGTGACCGTCGTATTCTTGAACTTGATCAAGGAATAGGCATCCTTTCCGGCCACCTGAATTTGCGGATTTTTCACATAGTTGTTTTCGTAAAGGACTTGCGTCTTCTTGTCGCTTTTCCCGGAGGCATCAATCACATGCCAGTGGTTGTAATCCACATAGGAATTGTAGATGTGGACCATCGAAGCGTAGGAACCATCCGCCTCGCTCGTTACCTTGGGAACGCGTCCGAAAGAATTGTGCCAATAGACATTCGCAAAAGTCAGCTGCGCCGTTTCAACCAGGTGCATATACGGATCGTAATAGTAGCAGTTGTACTCGTTGCTGCCATCATAGTCTAAATACGAAACGGTGATGCCCTTGACATATTCCAAGTCCATGCCGTCGCTAATCCACTTGTAGCTGATGTGGTCGAACCACATATTTTCAACTTCCTTGCCGCCGCTGCCGCTCACTTCGAGACCATCGCCCCCCTCGATAAGGTGCGGGTTCACATCGTAAAGGGCCAAGTTGCGATAAATGTTGTTCTTGGCACCTTCGTAGGAACGGTTTGACCACGAAACACCGCGCATATTTGCGCCACGACCCATACCCACGAGGCTCTTGTTGCCCTTGGTCGTAATCCAGTTGCTCCAACTCTTGATTTCACCCGCAGACACCTTCGTGGTCTGTTCGCTAAGGCCGGAACAGCTGTTCTGCGTAAAGCTGATACGGTAAAAGGTGTTGTTAGAATTGACAGTGTTGCCACAGGAAGACTTGCACCAAGTCCATCCCGAATTGGCGGCAGATGTGGCCGCATCTACGAACTTTCTGAAGTCGTAAGTACCTTCGGGCACAAGGATTGTCACCGCATCGTTACTCTGCATATGCTTACGAATAGTGGCGGTATCGCTCGCGATGACGATGTTACCCGC
>JAFVGH010000131.1 GCA_017475045.1 Fibrobacter sp.
AAGTAGAAGGTTTTGATACCCTCACGCTTACGTGGCTTCAACATAGCCTTGGTCCAGGGAAAACCGTCCTGGTCGACTGATGAGATGTAAGCGATGGGCTGTTTGTCGGCCATCTGGGCAATGAGTTCTTTAACGCCTGCCAAAGCAGGGTTGACAATCATGACTTCATCGTCGCTGACATTCAACGTCTGGCGCCAACGCTTCAGTTGAGGGAAATACGTTTTCATCTGGCCGATATACTCCTCTTTGGTGATGGGTTTCTCCAACCCCTCGTTTACTGCACCGACAAACTGCGCACAATGCTCGATCATCTCTTCCATCGTGCAGTCCTGCAAGAATTTCCCATCCCTGTAGCAATACATGCAGTAATCTTCATTCTTACTGCCATCGGCATTCGTGCCGAGGATCTCATCGGTGAGCGGCATCCCGCAACTCTGGCAAAATAGTAAGTGTTTCATCATTTGTCTTCATTCTATCGGTTGCAAATTCAGGTCGACTTATATCGAACCTTATCCGGTTATGGTGTCTTCGATATCGGTAAAAGCGTGAAGCCTTGTTTGCGCAGGAGTGAAACAAGCCCTTTTTCTCCTGTAAGGTGCCCCGCTCCGACTACGATCAGAGTAGGGTTGGAGCGGATGGCATTACAGAGGACAGGCATCCAAGTTTGATTCCTGTCCAGGACGAGTTCCCTGCCGGCTGGAGTGGAGGACACGGCTGCCATCTCCTTTTCAATGGCTTGAAAGTCCTGCAATTGATACGCTTGGTGCAGAGCCGTCATCTTCGATTTGAAAACTTCCGGATCGGATTCAGGCGACCGAGCCCATTCCAGAAGATTTTTCGCCTGTTCTTCGAGGCTGTGTTTCTGCCCGTAGATCAGGCTCAGTTGATAATCGAGCGTCTCAAGCCCAAATACCAGTTTCCCCATCGACTTTGCCCGCCTTTGCAAGCCGAAATCCATAGGTTCTTCGTCTGATTGGAATAACTCGGGAAAAGTTTTCCGCATCAGTTCTTGGGAAAGGAATTGAGAAAGCCCTTGGGGGGAGAATTGTACTTTACTGTATCGGATTCCGGTAATCTTGGCGACCAAATCCAGGACGTCGGACAGTTCTTCCTCTGAAAACAGGCTTTCGAAGGTACGTCCTTCGGGCATCATCATGATTTGGTTCGATTGATGGGAGGTCTCATCAAAGATAGAATACTCGAAATAGGTTTGTTTCACGTTCTGTAGCGCCTCATTGAATCCCACAATGCTGTCACAGAACGTATCCCTTTCAAGGTGGAATGAACCCAGCAGGTAAGAAGGATCGGGCATATCCTTTCCGGAAATCTGCCAGAATAACTGTGCCTTGGCCGGGAATGATAGGGCTAAGGCGGAGATAAGTGTCAATAGGGTTTTCCTTCTCATGGTAACAGTCGATACTATCTTCATTTCTGGTTTAAACAAAGATAACGATACTTATCGAAAATCAAAAAGAAATTATTGAATTTTGCAAGGAAAAGACACCGTTTTGCTATTCTGCCGTAGAATCCGTATGTTTGTTTCGTCAAAAACGATGTTTTGCGGATTGCGATGGACATCCTCACGGCTATCATTTGTGGAAGCACCCGGTTTACGGACATCCAGGCAGCGGAGCCAGACCGATAAATCGCTGTTTTTCAGTTTTCGACATGATGAATTCAGGACAGGCGTTCCGATCAACGCCTGCCCTGAATAGAATTGAGTTAAAATAGCCTAAGCCTTATTGAACTTCGTCTTGGGCTGTTTGCAGCGCGGGCAGCGCCAGTCGTCCGGGAGGTCTTCAAAGGCTACCCCATCGTGTTCAGCAGGATCATATACATAGCCGCAGATAGAGCAGACATATTTGCCGGAAGCCTCCTGCTTGGAAAAGTCCACCTCCGCCAAGACTGTCGGTACGGGATTGTCCAAATCCATCACGCGTTTGGCCTCCAGGTTCTCATAGCCCTGCGGGGTATGGGTGCCACAATAGACGGTGGGGTGATTGCGGATGAACTCCCGGATACGGTTCTGGGTTTCACGGGCGGCAGGAAGGTTATCATAGACGACGGACAGTTTGTCTTCATACAAGGCTTCATCCACATAGGTGATGTCTCCGTGAAACATATAGAACAAACACTCCATCTCAGCAATCACAATGCTGTTGCCCTTGGTATGGCCCGTTGCTTTGATGAGGTAGATGCCATCAGCGATCTTCTGGCTTTCCGGGAAATTGTAGTACGCCCCGTCGCTGAAACTCACCGGGACAAGGTTTGAAAGCCCCTGGAGTTCAGCGGCATCCATCTCGTTCTGGTTGACATAGACCTTTGAAGAGGGGAAACTCTTCAACTCGCCGCTGTGGTCGGCGTGGCGGTGGGTGAGGAGGATCTTCGTCACCTGCTCGGGTTTGTAGCCAAGGGCCGCCAGCGCTTCCATATAACTGCAGATATCCTTGCCGGTGTAGGCCGGGCTGTTCTCGTCGGGCACTTCCTCGGGCGTCCCGGCAGGAAGTCCGGTATCGATAAGGATTACCTCGCTGCCGGTATCGATCAGATAATTCTGCAGGCTGCCGCGATAACGGACGTTCTTGTCGAACTTGTCCATCCCTTCCTCGCCCCCGAAGGCGAAAGGCTGGGAGTAGAAACCGTCTTTCCTGAATTTTACGGCTTTGATTTCCATCGTCGGCTTATTTTGCGGGTTCCCACTTGCAACGGACGGGAGAGACGATGGCGCCTTCCTTTTTCAGTTCGGCAAAGGCTTTGTCGACATCCTTGCGGTCAAGGCCGGTGATTTCTGCAATCTTGCCGGCGTTCACGGGCGCGCCGAATTCGCGCATGGCTTTCAATACTTGCTCTTTCATGTGATTATTAGTTTAAAGTGTGAATAATCATGGTCGTTTCTTCTGCCTGTAAGGACAATCACAAAGTTAAACTTTTTTGCGGAAGGACATGCAAGCAAGATGAAACAATAACCGTTAGATACATATCTAACTTTTCTGTGTGACTTGGAGAAGTTGTATTTGATTGGTTTGTCGGGCAAAGATGAGATCATAATCGATAAATCACCATAAATGGGGATTTCGTGCGAAAGGAAAGCTCCGTAATTTTGCAGTCGTGTAATGCGAGACTGTCAAAACTTGTAACTATGGGCCTTCTTTCCAAGATTTTCAGCAACACCCGCAAGCCGGAAGGCTTCTGGGGCCGCATGATGGTGGCCGGGATGAACGGCGGTTCCCATGCGGTGATGGCATCCTGGGGTCTGGATCTTGCCAATGTCCCCGCAGAAGGGGAGATCATCGACATCGGATGCGGTGGCGGAGCCAACCTCGCCCGCTTGATGGACCGGAGCCTCCGTGCCAATGTAACAGGCGTGGACTATTCTCCCGTCTCCGTGGAGAAATCCCGCAAGGTCAATGCCGACGCGATCGCCAAAGGCCGCTGCAAAGTGCTGGAGGCGAGCGTTTCGAACCTTCCTTTCAAGGAAAACACGTTCGGAATGGCCACCGCCTTCGAGACGGTCTATTTCTGGCCGGACATCGAGAAGAGTTTTGCGGAGGTACGGCGCGTCCTCTCTCCCGGAGGAAGATTCCTCATCGTCAACGAGGACGACGGTCTGTCCGGCAACAACGAGAAATGGGAGAAGATGATCGAGGGGATGCACACCTATACGCCCGATGAACTGGAGCGCCATCTCGCGGCGGCAGGGTTCAGGGACATAACCGTCCATCGGAACGAAACCAAGCACTGGCTTTGCGTAACGGCGGTAAAATGAAGAAAACATACGAACCCCTGAACATGGTCATGAACGGCCGCTACGCCGTTCTCTATGGAAAACTCACCCCGTCCATCCAACGGGAGATCCTTGCCAGAATGGCAGAACTCATTGAGGAAGAGAGGGATTACGAGGACAAAGGAAACTACGGCCATTTCTGCAACATCCTCCCGACCATCGCCATTGATGAAGTTCTGCAACGGAATGGGAAGTCGCCTGAGGAAGCCTTCGAACTCATCTCCACCCATATGTGGGCGGCATTGACGCCCGCCACTTTTCAAAGGTTGTCCCGGATTCCTTTCTTCCTCCCGGTGATGAGGAAGATCATCCCGCTGGGTTTCAAGTACGGCTCCGGAAAGGGCTGGAAGTACGTCTGGCACCCGGAGGATCCGAAGGACTTCTACCGCTTTGAGACGCTGGAGTGCCTGTATCGGTATGAGTTTTCCAAGCACGGGGTGCTGGATCGATTCGGGCCGATGTTCTGCCGCAGCGACATCATCAACTACGGAAATCTTCACAACATTGATTTCATCCGCACCCGGACCCTCTGCCAGGGCGGCGACTGCTGCGACTTCCGCTTCGTGAGACACCGCAAGGGAGAGGTTTGGGAGCGTACCAAGAGTATCTAAGCAACATCGAATATGAAACCGAACTATAAAAACTGGATGCCGAAAGGCATGATCTGGAGTTTCGCGGCAGGGGCCGCCGTGGCGCTGGCGCTGACTCTGATTGTCGGTGCCAACTGGTTGAGAATCCTCTTGCTCATCCTGACCCTTGTCTTGGCAGGGGTGACCGTCTGGACGGTGCTGATGTACCGGGCCTTCTCCTATGACGGGAAGCGGCAGATGTCCCGCCAGATCATCGACGGCGTGGCGGAGTATGTCAAGTTACCGGAGGGAGGACAATGCCTGGACGTGGGCTGTGGTAGCGGTGCACTTACCATCGCCGTGTCCAAGCGGAACCCGCAGGGCACGGTGACCGGCATCGATCGCTGGGGCGCGGAGTACGCCTCCTTCAGCAAGAGGCTCTGTGAGGATAACGCCAAGGCAGAAGGCGTGGCCGGGAGGACCCGCTTCGCCCGGGGAGATGCACAGAAACTCGATTTCCCGGACGGGATCTTTGACGCCGTCACGTCCAACTACGTATATCACAACATACCCAGTCGTGACCGCCAGGCCATCCTGCTGGAGACCCTGCGCGTCCTGAAAAAGGGAGGGACCTTCGCCATCCACGACATCTTCTCCAAGGATAAGTACGGCGACATGCAGTCCTTCGTGAAGAAACTCAAGGACCTCGGCTATGAACATGCGGAACTCATCCCCACGGACAACGGCCGATTCATGTCTCCCTGGGAGGCCAAGTGGATGGCCCTCAGCGGATCGGCTGTTCTTTTAGGAAGGAAGTAGTCTTAACTGACAGACAGATACAGGCCCCGGCAGTCTTGGATGATTGCCGGGGTTTTGCTTCGGAATTCTCCCAGAAATCGACTTATCAAACAATCCAAGCAGAATCAGAGTGCTTGTATAGGTCCCAACCGTGGACAGGTACAAGCAAAAATGGCCGAAAATGCATTGCACCGTGCCGACCTCTCTGAACCCGTCTCCAGACGCGAAAACCCGGCCGTCAAGGCCGGGCTCATTCGCGTGTACGGGGGGCGTTAACTTATATCTAACTTTTCTGGAAGATATAGAAAGGATGTATCTGCTTGGTATACAGGCTACTAGTACTTAATCTTGAAGTAGTCGAGCAGCGCTTTGTAGTTGTCTTGCGCTGTGAGGCAGGTGTCGGTGAGATAGCCGTTGATATGGCCCCATTCGCGAAGACCGCGGTAGTAAAACAGTTTCAAGTCATCCGTGATGATGAACGGGACGATGCCGTTCGCCAGGCATTCCTTGAACAGGATCAGTCGCCCCACACGGCCATTTCCGTCCTGGAACGGATGGATCCGCTCGAACTTCTGGTGAAAGTCGATGAGGTCTTCCAGCGTTTTCTCCTTTTTGGCATGGTAGGCGGACAGAAAATCCTTTATCCGCCGATGGACTTCCTCCGGCGGGCAGGTGTCCATTCCTCCCACCTCGTTCGGCAGTTTCTTGTAATCGCCCACGTTGAACCAGGTTTTCCGGCTGCCCGACGTGCCGGATTTCAGGATCCGGTGCAATTCCTTAATCAGGTTCTCGGACAGTTTTTCATCGGCCCGGTCGATGATCAGGTCGATGCATCGGAAGTGGTTGGTCGTCTCCACGATATCGTCGACATTCACGCTTTCGTCCGAAATGCCGATGGTATTGGTCTCAAAGATGAA
>JAFVGH010000132.1 GCA_017475045.1 Fibrobacter sp.
AGTTCCGGCCGTTGTGACCGAAATCGATCAGAACAACCGTAAGATCTTCCTCTCTGTGGTTGACTACTTCAAGAACCGTGAATCCGCTGAGCTCAAGGCTTGGATGGACTCTCACAAGCCGGGCGAATCTGGCACCACCATCGGTGAAGCCGCTGCCCCCAAGAAGAAGACCACCAAGAAGAAGGCTGAAAAGCCGGCTGAAGACGCTGCTGAAAAGCCTGCCGAAGAAGCCTAATTCACTTTTTCGCAATTAAAAAGTCCCGTGGGTAAAACCACGGGATTTTTTTTATGACCATCGCTACTTTTTGTAATTTTACCAATATGGAAAGACGGATTCAGGAACTTGATGTCTTGCGCGTGCTTGCGATGCTGTTTGTGGTCACGTACCATTTCGGTTGTGAGTACGCAGCGGCGGGGATCCCTTTTTTCAATTTTTTCTGTACTACTGCAAACTATGATTTTGGAAATGTCGCCGTCACGCTGTTTATCGTCCTTTCTGGCGGGCTGCTTTACCGCAAATACGGAACTGTTGACGGAGTATTGTCAAATAGGGAGTCGCTTAAGGAATTCTATTTAAAACGGGTCAAGGCCATATACCCGCCATTTTGGATTTTGAGCCTCTATATTCCCCTGAGCATGATTCGCCATTTACTTGCCGGGGATTCGCCGTTCTTTATGGGGAATCCTTTCAAATTGTTGCTTACGGTTGTCGGCTTTGATGGATACGTTCAGATGTTCGGGATAAAGACTTATGTATTCTGTGGCGACTGGTTTGTGGGAGCGATAGTTTTGCTTTACCTTTTGTTCCCTCTACTTGCCTGGTGTTACCGGAAATGCCCTTTGGTGACCCTACTTGCGCTTGCCGTGCTTTACGGATTGCAGTACCTGATTCCTGCCGAACACGATGATGTCTTCAGCATATTGCCTGTGACGATTGCTTTAAAATTTTGCCTAGGATTTTTCCTTGTCGGAAATTTGGAGCGCCTAAGGAATCTGCGCGTGGCGGTGCCTGCGATAGTGGTGTTCTTGGGACTGACTTTTGTCAATATTCCAGGCCGTCTTAATACGGATTGCCTAGGTTCAATTGCGGCGCTTTCTCTCTTTGCTGTTGTGTTCTATGCTGCCCCGTGGTTGCTCCGTTACAGGGCGGTGAGTGCACCGGTTCAAAGATTGGCCCTGCTTTCGTATTGCGTCTTTTTGGTGCAGCATGTTGCCATTATCTGGACTAGGACTTTATTTGTCAAGATTTTTGAGTGGGCGCAGTGGCCGCTTTCTTGTTGGAGCAGCGTTGTTCTCCTAACTTTGACTTTTGCGGTGATTTTTGTTGCTGCGTGGATCTTGAAGTCTGTTGCCGATAGGGTTGTTCGTTTTGTCGCGTAGCCCCGTTTTTTCTATTTTATGCACGAAATGAAAAAGAATTCTTTTTGCGCTTTGTTTGGAGCGGTTGCTCTTGTTTTTTGTGGATGCACGAATGGCCCCAGGGTAGATGACCCGGAATTTTTCAAGGCCAAGACAGGTGTTATCGGCGTGTTCAGGCAGCCGGCGTTCTATTGCAGCGAGGCCAGCGCCCAGTATATGCAACTGGGAGATTCTACGGTGCTGGTGAAACCCGCCTGGAGTGAAGATCAGGATAACCTGTTTGTGTCGGAATTAGGCTCCGGTGTGGCGACGTTGAAATATTACGAGTATGCCTGTGGCGAAGACAAGCATAAGTTTGTGCTGGACACCACCCGCAAGAACGGTTCTTCGGGAATCGTTGTCCCGGAGTCCGGATTCTGCAAGACCGTCGTGTCTTTTGTGGAAGGGGACAGGCTGTTCTCTCAGAATGATGACCTGCTTATTGAATTCTTTGAAAAGCACAAGGTGGCTTCTAGTTTCTACAAGATTCCCTACTGCGAAGTGGTGACTCCCAAGGGGAATAGGGTTTCTACGGGCATGGATTCAGATTCCCTGCTTCAGGTGAAATACGAGGCGGCCATTACCGATGCCGCTGAGATAAAGCAAGAAGAAATTTACCCGTTGGTGACTGTCACCCTTGAGTCTGAAGGGGTTACCTGGGACAGGGATTCTACCCATGTGCTGGTGATTACCTTCCACGACAGGCCTGACATTTATGATACGGACACGTTGGTGATGTCTCAGGAAGTTTGGGTGGTTTCGGAAAAGGAACTGTATTCTTGGTACAAGGCGAACAAGACAGGTGTGAAGGATTGGGATGTCCGATTCAAGCAATTGTTCGGAATCCGTGCAAGTGCAAAGTACACCCATTTCTCGGCTTTGTGGGTAAAGCCTATTGATTTGGTGCGTCCGGCATACCAGACCGATGTCAAGTTGGATTCCATGACCTTGAAGTTCGATGAAAGTTTTGACGACTATAGCTCCGACAAGGAGTTTAAGCTTTCTTTCAAGCGTTGGTTCGATGAGAATCGCGCAAAGGCCTATGACAAGAAGACGGGCTACCCTTGGACCAGGCTGGGCTATACTTACGACTGGGGTGCCGACGGCAAGAAGTACGGCCTTACGGAATTCTTGATTCTCGAGGGTTCCCATGTCCGGGTGCAGTTTACCAGGAATGTGCCCACCTTTGTAAAGTGGCTGGAAGAACGGAACTAGTTTTTCTGATCAATGATGGATGATGACCCGCCACAGTTGCTGGCGGGCATTTTTGTATTTACGCTCGAAGGCGGTGATGGGCTGCTCAGGTTCGAACGCTTCACAATTAATTGTCATTGCGACCCTCGAAGAGGGGAAGCAATCTCTAACCGGAGTTTTCTGCAAAATGCGCACCGCCAGGGCGAATTCCTGGGCATATATTTCCCAGTTGGTGCGGAGTTCCGTTGTCTGAGAGATCTGCATGAGCGTCGGGAATATGGGGTGCAGGTGGAAACGCCGACCAGCCTCGCTCTGCTTGGGCCAGGGATTGGGGTAGTAGAGGGCGTGGTAGGGAATGGTCCACTGGCCTGTTGTTGCCTTCTCTAGGGCCAGCCGCCAGAAATCGATAAGTTCGGCTCGTACGTAGAACGCATTTTGCGGCATGGGTTGCGGAAGGTCGCCATTTTTATTTGCCTTGTTGAGACGTACGGCGGACTTGTCGATGCCGATGACGGGATAGTCGGGAAATTGTTGCGCCAGGTGGAACGTGCTTTCGCCGGTGCCGCATCCGGAATCCAGGATGACGGGGTGGGGGGCGGACTGGGCTTGCCCTTTGGAATAGAAGTCCGCGATGAACTGTTCCGCGTCGGCGAAAGCTAAGCGTGTGTGGTCGGCGATGGGGCGCAAGTATGGCGTGCAGGCATACTTGCGGACCAGCTTTTCCAGGTCCTTGAAGGGGCCTTCCTGATTAGACTGGACTTCTTTGGCGTGACTATGGGTCTGGTCGTTCATTTTTCGTGAGCCTCCAGGCCGAATTTCTTGACCTTGTAGTGCATCATGCGGGGGCTTACCTGCAGGTCGCGGCCGGCGGCGCTCAGGTTGCCGCTGTTCCGCCGTAAAGCCTCCATCAAAATCTCACGCTCGTACGAGCGGAGCAGCGTGGCGAGTGCCGCCGGACCTTCGGGAACAAGCGATGTGCCCGAGGTAACATCGGTCTGTAACGTAGGCGGCAGGTCGTAGGCGTTGATGCTTACGTCTGTGGTGGCAAGGCAGGCGTGCTCGATGCAGTTTTCCAGCTCCCGCACGTTGCCTGGCCAGTGGTAGCTCATGAGCATGTCGATGGCGGGAGTGCTCAGGCGCAGAATGTGCTTGCCGTATTTCAGGTTCATCTTTCCGATAAAGTGGTCCGCCAGAAGAAGGATGTCCGTCTTGCGTTGGGACAGTTCGGGCAGCTTGATCTGGAAGATGTTCAGGCGGTAGTACAGGTCTTCGCGGAAAAGCCCCTGCTGCATGAGCTTTTCCAGGTCTTTGCCTGTGCTTGCCACAATGCGCACGTTGGCGTTCTGGACGATGTTGCTCCCCAGGCGGGTGAACTTGCGGTCTTGCAAAAACTGCAGGAGCTTGGTCTGGGCGGGGAGGGGGAGGTCCGCCACTTCGTCGATAAAGAGGGTGCCGCCGCTTGCCTGTTCCGCCTTGCCCAGGTGTCTCGCCGTAGCGCCCGTGAAGGCTCCACGCTCGTAGCCGAACAGTTCGCTGTCCAGGGAGTTGATTCCTTCGCCTGCGTTTAGTGAATCGCAGTTCAAAATGACGAAGGGCTTGCCGTTCCTTTCGGACTGGGTGTGGATTGTCCGGGCAGTGTGTTCCTTGCCGGTGCCTGCCGCCCCGCGGATCAGGACCACGGCTTCGGAACCCGCGATTTGCCGAATTTGACGTTCCACTTCTTGCATGGCCCGGGTATTGCCGATGAGTTCGCTGGGGGTGCCGCTGACGATGTTGCGGAGCTCCTGGAACTTCTGCTCGTAGACCTTGTCCAGGGCGGCAAAGTTCTCGCTGAGGATTTCTTGCAGCCTGCGTTCCAGCCCCTCTTTGGATCGGGAATGGTGCAAGGCGTCGGTGACCTGGCGTAGGGTTTGTTGCTGTAGGATGGCGCTCTCCATGGTGAGAATATAGCTTTGTTTTGTCGGTTCTTGCGCATTTACTTTACAAAAGTGTAATAAAATAAAGGATTTTTACAAAAATGTAAAGAAAATAGCCGGAAAAACACCATATTTCGCCTGCAAAGTCCTTTTCGCCCTTTCTATTATTCAGTCATAACATTTTTTAGGGGAATCACCATGATCAGCACCCGTAAGACTACAGTCAACGACATCGCCTCGGCAACCGCATCGACCATCAAGGCAGCCGCCCCGGCAAACATCGACTACTTCGGCGAGGACGTGTTCAACGCACAGGCCATGCGCAACTACCTTTCCAAGGAAACCTGCAAAAAGCTGCTGGCCACAATCGACGAAGGTGCTCCCCTGGATGCAAACATTGCAGGCGAGGTGGCTCACGCCATGAAGCGTTGGGCCCTGGATCGCGGTGCTACGCATTTTACCCACTGGTTCCAGCCTCTTACGGGTTCCACCGCTGAGAAACACGACTCCTTCTTGGAACTGGAAGATGGCAAGCCCATCATGGTCTTTAGCGGCAAGAACCTGATCGTGGGCGAACCCGATGCCTCCAGCTTCCCCAGTGGTGGCCTGCGTTCTACTTTTGAGGCCCGCGGCTATACGGCCTGGGACCCCACAAGCCCTGCCTTTATCAAGCGTCACGGCAACGGTGCCACGCTTTGCATCCCTACGGCCTTCTGCAGCTACACCGGCGAGGCTTTGGATAAGAAGACCCCGCTGCTCCGCAGTTTGCAAGCCCTTTCCAAGTCTACACAGAGGCTCATGACCTGTTTCAAGGCGGCCCCCAAGAAGACCACGGTGACCTTGGGTGCCGAGCAGGAATATTTCTTGATCGACAAGCGTTTCTACCTGCAAAGGCCTGACCTGTACCAGGCGGGTCGCACCATCTTCGGGGCAACCCCTGCCAAGCATCAGCAGATGGATGACCACTACTTCGGCAGCATTCCCACCCGTATCTTGAATTTTATGAACGACGTGGAAGTGGAACTGTGGAAGCTGGGTATTCCGGCCAAGACGCGCCATAACGAGGTGGCTCCTGCCCAGTTCGAGCTGGCGCCCATCTTTGAAGAGGTGAACCTGGCCTGTGACCACAACATGCAGATTATGGAAGTGCTCCGTCAGGTGGCGGACCGTCACGGCCTGGTGTGCCTGCTGCACGAGAAGCCCTTTGCCGGCGTGAACGGCTCGGGCAAGCACAACAACTGGAGCATTACCTATGGTCATGGAAACCTGCTGAACCCCGGCAAGGACCCGCACCAGAATGCCGTTTTCTTGACAACCCTGTGCGCCGTGATCTATGCGGTGGATACCCACGCCGACTTGCTCCGTATGACGGTGGCGGGTGCCGGTAACGACCATCGTCTGGGTGCCAACGAGGCGCCTCCGGCCATTGTGTCCATGTACCTGGGCGACCAGCTGATGGATGTGATTGAACAGTTGGAACAAGGCGTGCCCAAGTCCAGCAAGCAGGCAGGGGCCATGCGTATCGGTGCCGACATGCTGCCACCGCTGCCCCGCGATGCCACTGACCGTAACCGTACCAGCACTTTTGCCTTTACAGGCAACAAGTTCGAATTCCGCGCTCCGGGTTCCAGCCAGAGCTGCTCTGAACCCAACGTGGTGTTGAACACCATCGTGGCCGAAGCCTTTGACATGATTGCCGAACAGTTGGAAAAGCTGGACGAGAAGAATTTCCACGCGGGCCTGCAGAAGATTCTGCAGAAGATTGTGAAGGAACACAAGAAGGTGGTCTTCAACGGCAACGGCTATACCGACGAATGGATTGCCGAGGCGGAGCGTCGTGGGTTGCCTAATATTCGTACCTCCATGGAGGCTTTGAAGGCCTTGGTGAAGGAAGAGAATATCGCCCTGTTCGAGAAGTACGGCGTGATGAACCGTCGCGAGCTGGAATCCCGTTACGAGGTGAACGTGGAGGATTACCACAAGCGCGTGCATATCGAAGGCGAGATTGCTCGTGACCTGGCGAAGAACGTAATTCTGCCCAAGGTAGTGGATGCCTACTCCAAGGCTCTCAAGACTAACGAGATGGCCTTGAACCAGGGATTCCCTGGCTTGGATAGTTACGCCAAGTCTCTGGGCGAAGGCTGCGAAAGCCTGTCCAGCGCTATCGCCAAGATGGAAGTGTGCCTGGAAAAGGATCACGAGGACATCTTGGATGCCATGGCTGAGCTCCGCAAGGTGGTGGACGGCCTGGAAAAGGTCGTGCCCGACGACTGCTGGCCCCTGCCCAAGTACCGCGAGATGCTGTTCATCTACTAAGTCTTCCATGTACATAGAAAATTACCCGAGGTTCACTGAACCCCGGGTTTTTCTATATTTTGCGACCAATTAATAAGGGGCCTGCCACACCCCAAAAAGGAGAAATCAATGAAAAAATTATTGTGGACATCGGCTATGGCGCTTGCCGCCGTGGCATGCCTTACCGCCTGCGATGATACATCCAGCAGCTCCTACGAGATTCCTACGTACAAGAGCGATACGACGCTCCCGGATACCTGCTCCATGGAAGTGGCCAAGGTGGACACTGCCTACTACGCCTGCTTTGAGAACAAGTGGGTAGAGGTGACGGACAGTGCCACTGTCGAACAGCTCAAGGAAGGCCTGGACGAAGAGGAAATCAAGGCCAAACTCGAAGAACTTGAAACTCTGCTTGTAAAGCCGGCCAACAACACCCCGAAGCCTACTTCTTCTAGCGCTCAAAGCGAAGTTGAAGGTTCTGACGACGAAGAAGATTCTAGCTCGTCTTCCGAAGAGGAAGAACCCTCCAGCAGTTCCAAGAAAAAGAAGAACAAGGACAAGGATGATTCCGGCAGCGGTTCCGGCGAAGGCGGTTCAGGTTCCGGCGAAGAAACCGTAAAGAAATGCGGAGATGTGACCTACGACCCCAAGACCCAGGTTTGTGGTGATGGCGACAAGGTGCTCCCCAAGTGTGGAAAAAGTGGCTACGATCCCGAAACCCAGGTTTGCGGCGAAGGCAACCAGGTCCTTTCCAAGTGCGGTGAAAGCGGTTATGACCCCAAGACCCAGTATTGCAAGGATGGCACTACTCCTATGGATTTGTCCAAGTGTGGTGAAACCACTTATAACCCCGAAGATCGGTTCTGCTACGCTGATGAACATGTCTTTGATAAATGCGGTACAAAATCTTATAATGTCCTAAAGGAGTATTGCGAAGGAAACGCTGTTAAAAGTTATGTCATTACAAAATCAGCTGATGTCGTTGAGATTGGAGAGACTTTGATTGTAGAAATCAACAAGGTCTTCTCTGCAACAGTAGCTCTAAAGGCTCAAGACGAAAGCTATGTTGGCTATACTTCTGTCGATAATGGAACTGGTGGACTGAAGATTTCAGTTACTAACAAGGAAGCCCTTGCAACAGGAACAAAAACTGTAACCTTGAATATTGTCATGAACAATCAAGGCTATGTCTTTGTTACCCCGGTTGAATTGAATGTAGCCCCCAAAACCGCCACTTGCGGGACGAAACAGTATAGCACTAAGACGCAATTCTGTGATACCCGTGGATCAGGCACTGTTTATAAGAAAGTCACTATCGGCACCCAGACTTGGATGGCCGAGAATTTGAACTATGTGACGGGAAGCGGTAGTATATGCCGTGGAACGAAGGTTTCTGGATGCGAATATGGTCGCTTTTACACAAAGGCTGTTGCGCTAAGCACGACTACTCCAATTTGTCCTAGTGGCTGGCATTTGCCGAGCGTAAAAGAGGTTAAAACGTTGGTAGCTAAGGTTGATGGAGTCTCAAGTTTTTCAACAAACAATACCGCAGGAAAAAAGCTGAAAACTCAGAAAGGCTGGACTTCTGGCGACGGAACCGATATTTATGGTTTTTCCTTGGTGCCTGCGGGATATACGAATTCGGAAGGGGAATATTCGTCTGAAGGTTTGACAGCGATGTTTTGGCTGTCTGACATTTCAGGAAGTTATTATTACTATGTAATAGTAGGTGGAGACGAAGCGCTCACCATTAGGGATTTTGCTGTTACTGCCGTGGCTGAACGCAATGTGCGCTGCATCAAGGACTAAGACTGGCATAAGCTAGAAGCCGTATTATGTACGGCATGACAAACAAACACCCGAGGTTCACTGAACCCCGGGTGTTTGTTTATAATTACTACATTTCCCCACTACTACCAAGGGGGTCTTATGCAAGATGCAGAACGTGATGAACGCATATCCGAACTTGTGAAGAAGGACCAGGAGCACGATGCCCGTCTGGATGCACAGGCCGAGAAGGACTATGAACACGACCTGCGTATCGATTCCCTCTACAGCAAGGAAAGGGAGCAGGAATTCAAGTTGAAGGCCCAGGTGGCTAAGGATGCGGAACACGATTTCCGCTTGAATTCCGTGGACTCAAAGAACGAGGAGCAGGATTCGGAACTGCATCGCCAGTCCATCAAGGACCGCGAGCACGATATTCGTTTGGAGGCCCTGGAAAAGCTTTACGCGGACCTGGCCGCCCGTGTGGAATTTCTGGAATCGCAACTGAAAAGGTAGGCGCCAAGGTGTCGCAGCCTGTCCGCAATATCGCCATCCTTGCCCACGTGGATGCGGGCAAGACTACCCTGTCGGAACGGATTCTGTTCACGGCTGGGGAGGTGCGTCGCCCGGGGCGTGTGGAAGAGGGCCTTGCCACTATGGACTACCTGCCCGAAGAGAAGGACAGGGGTATTACCATTGAGAGTGGCGTCGCCCATTTTGAGTGGAAAGACACTTGGTTCAATTTTATCGACACGCCGGGACACGTGGACTTTGGTGCCGAGGTAGATACGGCCTTGACGGCCGTGGAAGGCGCCATTCTGGTGGTGAGTGCTGCCAGCGGCGTGGAGACTCAGACGGTAGCCGCTTTCAAGAAACTGCGGGAAGCCGGTGTGCGGACAATCCTGTTCGTGAACAAGTTGGACAACCCTGATTATTCTCTGGACGAGACGCTGATCAACATTGAAGAAGTGTTGGGAGTGCGTCCGGTACTGATGACCCTGCCCGAGTATCGGGAGGGCAAGATGACGGGTGTGTTGGACGTGCTGAGCAAGAGCCGCCTGGAGCATTCCGAGTCGGGCGAAGAGGTGGTGGATGACGGCTGGAACGTGGAAGACGGTTGGGACCAGGCTCACGACTTGAAAAAGCACTACGCCGAGGCGGTGGAGTTTGCCAGCAATTTTGATGACGAAATTCTGAAGCTTGCCATGGAAGGTAAGCCGGTGCCGCCGAAGATGTTATTGCGGGGTCTGAAGGCTTTGGCGGCAAGCGATGATTACGCCCTGTGCTATGCAGGTTCTGCCATGGACGGATTCGGCGTGCGGAGCCTTGTGACGGCACTGACCTTCTTTTTGCCTGAGGTGCCGGCTTTTGGCGAGGGCGAACTTGGACAGGTTATACGCCTTAGGTATTTCAAGGGTGTGGGGGAGATTTCCATTTTCCGTAGTCACACCGACATGGAACGCAAGGAGTGGCCCGCCGGTTTTGAGTTCTCGAGACTGAAGGCGAACTTGCTTGTGCCTGTGGACGAAATCCGTTCGGGGGATATCTATGCCATGCGGGCCCCCTTCGAGACGGAACTGGGGGAAGTGATCGGGATAGACGGGCGTGGGGAGGAGATGCCCCGTCAAGCGGGGCATGACATTGTGGATGAACAACCTCATTCCTCAATTCGCGACAGGTATCAGCCCCTGCTACAGACTCGCGTGGAGTGCCTGGGTTCCGAAGATTTCTTGCATGTGGACAAGAGCCTGGATATGCTTGGCCGTATGGACCCCAGTTTCCGTGTACAGAAGGACGATGGGGGATTCTGGTATCTGCATACGGTGGGCGAGGTGCAGCTGGACGTGTTGCTTTCGCGCCTCAAGCGGGAATTCGGCTGCGAAGTGAAGGCGGGTAGCCCCGAGGTCCGTTGGCAGGAACGGTTGTGCCGCGAGGTGGGCCCTGTGGAGAATTCTTTCCAGTTGGGACCCCACAAGATTTCTATTAAACTGTCTGCAACTCCGTTAGAAGGCGATGCCCACGATATACGGCTTGCGGCCGAGTTTCTGGAAACTGCCCCTCGTGAGATTCTGGCCGGGGTCCGTTCGGCGCTGTTGGAGTCTGCCGAGATTGGAATTCTCGGGAAGGGGGCTCTGGTCGGCGTGCGCTTTGAGGTTCACGAGTTTACTTGGACTGAAGGCGCTCTCCCGCCCATGATCAAGAAGGCCTGTGCCGATGCAGTCACAAAACTGATCAGGCCTGCTGACGTGGAACTTTACGAGCCCATCATGGAACTTTCGGTGGAATGCCCCGTGAACTTTGCCGGACTGGTGACCGGTGACATTCAGTCACGAGACGGCAAGGTTAAAGAAATCGGTGGAGATGGAAAGACCCATTTCTTGAAGGCGGACATTCCCTTGCGCAAAATTTTTGGCTACGCCACAGGCGTGCGCAGCATCAGCAAGGGCACGGCCCTTTACAGCATGAAATTGCTGGGCTACAGGGAGATTCCGGCTCGGAGGCCGGAATGACGCAGAACGTTACATCCTGGCCATCTTGGCGCGACGGCGGAAGTGCTCGATAAGCGGGGCCACGGTTTCCTTGAAGTCGTCGTGGGTCTCGATGCGCACGAAGTCGATGGACATGCGCTGGAACAGTTCCTTGGTGGCCTTGCCCTGGCGCTTTGCCTCCCGGGCAAAAGCCTCGCGGAAGGTGGCATCTCCGGTATCGATTAGGAGGGTCTCTCCGGTTTCGGGATCTTCCAGTTCCACAAGGCCTGCAGGCGGCAGCTCCGTTTCTCGCGGGTCTACCACGGAGACCGCAAGCACGTCGTGGCGCTTGCGCAGAATCTTGAAGGCGTTCTCGAAACCCTGATCCAGAAAGTCGCTCATCACCACGACCACGGCACGGCGGTTCAGGATCTTGCCGGCGTATTCCAGCGCCACCTGGGTATTGGTGCCGTGGTGCTGCGGCTTGAAGTAAAGGATTTCACGGATAAGCCGCAGCACGTGCTTGCGGCCTTTCTCTGGCGGAATAAAAAGTTCCACCTGGTCAGTGTAAATCAGCAGGCCCACCTTGTCGTTGTTCTTGATGGCGGCGAAGGCGAGGAGGGCGGTGAGGGTGGCCATGACTTCGCCCTTCATCTGCTTGCCGGAGCCGAATTCCGAACTGCTGGAGGCGTCGACCATGAGGAGCATGGTCATCTCGCGCTCTTCGATAAACTTCTTGACGTAGGGGGAGCCGGTGCGGGCTGTCACGTTCCAGTCGATGGTACGCACATCGTCGCCGGGCATGTATTCGCGCACTTCGCTGAATTCCATGCCGTTCCCTTTGAAGGAACTGTGGTAGGCGCCGGTCATGACGGTGTCCAGCGTTCCGCGTACGGAAAGCTCAATGCGGCTGACTGTCTTTAGAACTTCTTTGTCTAGCATTTCGCCCATAATATACAAAGTTTACGGCTGTGAGGCAAACGGGGGTGTTGCGGGGGGAGAACCCCCGCTAGAAGGGGTAGCGGATGACACGGCTAGATGGCGGGGTGGGACCCGCCATGACGACGTGGCAGAAGCGAGGGGAAGGCTTTCCCCTAACCACTAACCACTGACTAATACGCGCCTTCGCCCTTGAACACGACCTTGAAGGTCTTGAGGATCAGCTTGAAGTCGTCGGCCAGCTTGCCGCCACGGCGGATGTAGTCGTTGTCCAGACGCATCTGCCCTTCGAAGGAGATGTTGCTGCGGCCACTGACCTGCCAAAGGCAAGTGAGTCCAGGAGTCACAGAAAGACGCATGCGGTGCCAGGGTTCATAGGTGGCCACTTCTTCGGGCAGAGGCGGACGCGGCCCTACGATGGACATGTCCCCGTTGATGATGTTCACCAGCTGTGGCAGTTCGTCGAGACTGAACTTGCGGAGAATACGCCCAAAGGGATAGATGCGGGGGTCGTTCTTCATCTTGAAGGTCTTGCCACCGGTTTCGTTCAGGGCCATGAGTTCCTTTTTGCGTTCTTCGGCATCTACGTACATGCTGCGGAACTTGTACATGGTGAACAGGGACCCGTTCTTGCCCACGCGGGTTTGCTTGAATATGATGGGCCCCTTGGGGTCGCTGATCTTTACGGCCAGGGCGCAGAACAGAAGCACCGGGGATAAAATGATTAGGCCCAGCAGGGCTCCCGTAAAGTCTACACAACGCTTGATGATATGTCTGAAGCGGATCTTGTGGGGGTGAGGCCAAATGTGGTCTAGGTTCAGACGAGCGAGCGAGAAGAAACTCCCGTTGGTGTTGTTAAATTCCTTGATGGTGTCGGCCAGTTCCAGGTTGTCCTTTTCCTGGAGGCCGGTATAGAGGTAGGCCTTGAAGATGGGCTTCTTGGGCTTGTGCCGCAGGTTCTGGATAAGGCCCGCGTCGTTTAACCTGTGGAGAATCTCTTTCCGGATGTTTTCCAGGGTGGACAGGTCCGAATTCAGCAGGATGACGCCGATGCCGTTACCGTCGGAAAGGTAACCGATGACGTCGATGAACCTGAGATGGGAAAACATGGTGAGCAGGCTGATACGCCAGGTCTGCTCGACCGTCTGGTTTGGCCATGCCCAGCCCAGCAGGTCGAACTGGTGGGCGTAAATCTGGATAAAGATGAAGGGCTTGCGGGTGCGGTTCGCCCGTAGGAACTCCTCGTTCAGCCGTGCCCTGAAAAGTCGGGCCGGATAGACGATGTTTTTCAGCCGCTGCTCCGTCAATATGGAGTCGATGGCTGGATTTACCGATTCCTGTTCCATAACCCCAAATATAGCAAATAGTAATTTTTCTAAATTATCCGCCGTAAAATTCAAAACGGAGACGCCTTATGTTGCGTATTGGTCTTATTGGTACAGGAACCGTCGGTGGCGGTGTTATCCAGATTCTGGAACAGAAAATCGCCGAGTACAAGGAAAAGCTGGGAGTCGAACTGGAACTGGCCTGCATTTGCGCCAAGTCCGAAGTGGAAGTGGCTCCCTACAAGGAAAAGGGCTACAAGGTTTCTACCAATGCCGACGAGATGATTGCCGGCAACGATATCGATGTGCTGGTGGAACTGGCCGGTGGCTACAACATGCCCCGTAAGTGGATTCTGGCTGCCCTGAATTCCGGCAAGCATGTGGTGACGGCCAACAAGGCGCTCCTGGCCAAGTACGGTCACGAGATTTTCCCGCTGGCTGCCGAGAAGGGCCTGCATGTGCTGTTCGAAGCCGCTGTTGGCGGTGGTATTCCTATCATCCGTAGCCTGCAGGAAGGCCTGCTTGGCTCTACGGTGGAAAGCCTCAGCTGCATTATCAACGGTACCTGCAATTACATCCTTAGCCGCATGGCCGACGAAGGCCTGGACTTTGACGTGGTGTTGAAGGATGCCCAGCGCTTGGGCTTTGCCGAAGCGGACCCCACCTTCGATATCGAGGGTATTGACTCCGCCCACAAGACGGCCCTGCTGGCCAGCCTCTGCAGTGGCAAGCGTGTGGATTTCGAGAAGATCCATGTGACGGGTATTTCCAAGATTACAGCTCAGGATATCGCCATCGCCAAGGAACTGGGCTGCTGCGTGAAGCTGCTGGGTATCTACCACCGTGACGGTGACCGCGTGGATGCCCGTGTCCATCCGTGTTTTGTGCCTGAGAACCATCTGCTCTCTAACGTGAACGGCGTGCTGAATGCGGTTTATCTCAAGTGCGACAACCTGGGTGAAACCATCCAGACCGGCGCCGGTGCTGGACGCCTGCCGACGGCTTCTGCCGTGGTGGCCGACCTGGTCTCCCTGGCCCGCTCCGTGGATATGGGTAAGCGCAAGGCTCTCCCCATGGGCTGGTTCAACGAGAACAACTCCGCAGACCTGGTGCCTGTGTCCGAGACCAGCGCTCGCTACTACTTCCGCTTCACCTCCAAGGATGCTCGTGGCGTTTTGGCCAAGATTACCGGAATTCTCGCCGAAAACCGTATTTCTATCGAGACAATCATCCAGAAGAACGTGAAGGACCCGGGCAAGGTTTCCATCGTGGTCATTACGGAACGTACCGAGGACTGCAGGGCTTCTAAGGCCGTGGATGCCATCGACGCCCTGTCCGAAATCGTGGAAAAGAGCCAGGTTATCCGATTCCTGGTCTAGTCCGTGGTTTTCTAGACGGCTGTTTTGTAGATTAGTACTGTATGATTCGTGCCGCCACATTGGAAAGGGTGCTCTTGCTCCTTTCGGATTTCCTCGCCTTGACAATCTGCTTTGTCTTGGCGTATTGGATTCAGTTCCATAGTGGTTGGATTGCCGAAAAGTTCGACCCCACCAAGACCCTGGATGCCTATTGGCATATCGGGTGTGTCTTGAATATCTGCTGGCTTGTCTGGTTCACCTTCACGGGGCTTTACCGCACATGGCTTTTGCAGTCCAGGACCTTGCAGATTTTGCGGGTGCTGCGGTCGGTCTTTGTGGGTGTAGTCCTGATTATCATCGGGCTGTTTGGTTCCGAGTTCATGGGCAAGGTGGCTGCCGGGGTTCCCTTGAGCGGAAACTACATCTACGGTTCCCGTTTCACCTGGATTCTCGTTTACGGCATTTTTGTGCTGGTGTTTGTAGCGGTGTTCCGTATGTTCCTGTATCTTGGGCTCCGTGCCTTGCTTCGCAGGGGGTATGGGGCTAACAAGGTCTTGATCTTAGGTTGTACGGAATCGGGAAAGAACATTATGGAGGCCCTGAAAAATGCTCCCGAGGTAGGGCAGCGCGTTGTGGGCTTCGTGGATGAACGCTATCAGGTGATGGACCATCGGTTCTGTGATATTCCTGTTTTGGGAAAGTATTCGGATCTGCCGACTTTAGTCAAGAAGCTTGGAATTTCGGGAATAATCATTGCCCATGACAGTTCCTCGCCCCAGGAGATTATGCGCGTGCTGGTCTGGGTGTGCGAACTGCCCTTGCATATTTACATTGTGCCGGAACTTTACCCGGCGGTCAATGGGCGATTCAAGGGAAACCTGGTTCATGGCTTTGAACTGCAGGAACTGTTCGCTTTTGCCATGCCCCCCTGGCAGGTTCAGATTAAACGCTTCCTGGATATTGTCATTGCGGGCTTTATCGGGATCTGCTCCCTGCCAATTTGCCTGTTGGCGGCCATTGCTATTAAGCTGGATGATCATGGCCCCATCTTCTATTCCCAGGAACGTATAGGCCTGTATGGCAAGCCTTTTACAGTATACAAGTTCCGTACTATGCGGACAGATGCTGAAAAATCTGGCGCCCAGTGGGCCACCAAGAAAGATCCCCGCATTACCCGGGTAGGGCATTTTTTGCGCAAGACCCGTATTGATGAGCTTCCGCAACTTTTCTGCGTATTGAAGGGCGATATGAGTATGGTGGGGCCCCGCCCCGAACGTGCGGTATTTATCGGCAAGCTTCGTGAACAGATACCTTTCTATATTGGACGCCTCAAGATGAAGCCCGGGCTTACCGGCTGGGCCCAGGTGCGTCACCATTATGACACCAGCATTGAGGATGTGCAGATCAAGTTGCAGTACGACATGTATTACTACGAAAACATGAGCCTGCTTTTGGATTTCCAGATTCTTGTGCGGACGGTCTACGTTGTGCTGACCGGAAAAGGAGCGCAGTAATGTACGGCGATAACTCAACCCCGATTTTCCCTGTAGAAGATGCCCTGACCATGATCCGCTTGGCCCTTGCCGAGGACGTGCGTACTGGCGATGTGACTAGCGAATGGACGATCCCTGCCGACCAGAAACAGCATGCCCGCCTGATTGCCAAGGAAGACGGTGTGCTTGCCGGGCTCCCGGTGATAGAACTTGTCTTTAAGGAACTTAAGGCAAACGTGAAGGTGACGCTCCACAAGAAAGATGGCGACGTGGTGAAGAAGGGCGACCTGATTGCCGAAATGGACGGCACTACTCACGAACTCTTGACCGGCGAACGTACGCTATTGAACTTTATACAGCAGCTCTCCGGCGTGGCGACTGTTGCACACACCTTCCAGGAAGCCCTGAAGGCCGGCAAGACCAAGGTGTTGGACACCCGCAAGACGGTGCCCGGTTTCCGTACGCTGCAGAAGTACGCCGTGCGTGTAGGTGGCGGCTCCAACCACCGTATGGGACTTTTTGACATGGTGCTGGTGAAAGACAACCATATTGCCGCTGCCGGCGGTGTGCTAGAGGCTCTTGAAGTTGTTAAGAAGAACAACAAGCAGGGCCTGATGGTGGAAATGGAAGTGGAAAACTTCGACCAGCTGCGTGCCCTGTTGAACAAGGGCGTAGACGTGATCATGCTCGACAACATGAGCAACGAGATGATGGCCGAAGCCCTGAAGATCATCAAGGAAAGCGGTGACAAGTGCCTGGTAGAGGGCTCTGGCAACATGACGCTGGAACGCGCCAAGGAAATTGCCACCCTCGGTCTTGACTATATCTCGGTCGGGGCATTGACTCATAGTGTGAAGGCTCTCGATATTTCGATGCGAATCTAATGAAACAGAAAAAAGAGACTTATTCTTTCGTTGTGGATGTGGGCAACTCCCACACGGTACTTGGTATTTTCAAGGGCGATAAGGTGGTGGACCACTGGAGGCTCACCACCCGCAAGGAAACCACCAGCGACGAGGTGATGAACCGCATCGGTGGTCTTATCCGTTTTTCTGAAATCAAGCCGTCGACCATTACCCACGTGGGCCTTTCGACGGTGGTACCTGCCCATGAACGCCCCTGGATCAAGGCCCTGCAGACTTTGTTGAAGCGCCCTGTGCAGGTGGTGAGTTCCGCTAACTGCCTCGGTTGCCCGATTGCCTACCCGAACCCGGCCTCTCTGGGTGCGGACCGTCTCTGTAATATCATCGCCCTTCGGGACCGTGGCTACAAGGACGCCATCGTGGTGGACATGGGAACAGCTACGACCTTTGATGTGATGAAGGATGGCGGCTTTGCAGGCGGTATCATTATCCCCGGTATCAGCGCCAGCCTGGATGTTTTGACCGAGAAGGCGGCAAGGCTTTTGCCCGTGAGCATCGAATGGCCGGAGCATGTGATTGCCAACAACACCGATGACGCTATCCGCGCGGGCCTGCTATACGGCTTTATGGCGGAGCTGGAGACCCTGGTGGCGAAAATCAAGGCTGAGATGGGTCGCAAGAAGGTCCCTGTATTTGCTACGGGTGGTTGGGGCCGCATGGTCATGGGCCACAGCAAGGTGATTGATACTTACGATCCGTATCTGACCCTGAACGGGGTGCGCCTGGTGGCCCTGCATGGGAATGGCGCCGCTGATATCGAAGGCGAAGAGGAATAGCTCACTTTTCAATCAAAAAGAAAAAGGCGCCATAAGGCGCCTTTTTAGCTAGATGCCTAAAGGCATCTTTATTAGTCTAGTTACATTCACCATACCAGCCCAGGGCGGCAAGGCGGAATGTGCCGCTTATCTCGTCGGTATCGAAATTCATTAGTTTGAATGTCAATGCCTTGATGACCTGGGCGGCTTCCGTTGCGGTCCAGTGAGGGACATTAGTTTTGTCCCACCCGTCCCGTTTGAAGCTGGACCATGGAATATCAATAACCTTTATTCCCGGTTGTAGATTGTAGTAGAAGTGGTCGTCTCCATACGTTAGCCCGTCCCATTCGAGAGTCATTTGTAAGGGCTTGTCTCCTTCCCAGGAATAAGCTATGCAGAATCCACGATTGTCGCTGATGTTTACTGCCGATTCGTTCTTTTTCCAATAGAATCCGATTGCTGCATAACCGGGTTCTTCAGGGGATTTGCCTTTAGTTGCTAATGTCACCTGGAGGCCTTTGCCTTCGATTAGGTTTCCGTTTTCAACGATTTCACCAGTAGTATTATCTGTGGTGATCAAGTCGATGTTTCCGCTAGCGTCAGTCGTTGATGGGGTGATTGTACCCGATGTTCCCGGAACAGCCTTGTCGCTTGTAGCGGCCCACCACCATCCGCCTGTGGTTTGGTAGCAGTACCCATATTCCTCCACAGCATCCCAGGAGGCCTGGTCGCAGGCTTGACGTTCTGGAACCTGCACTTGGTATGCGTCGCTGTTTATGGACCAGAGTGAGCCTTTTTTGTAGCCGGTCGGCCATGAAGGGTCGTATGCTGTTGCTATGGCTATTACATCTTCGATATCGCCTTCGTATTTTCCAAGTTCAAAGACATTGGCGTCGCTTTTCGGCCCTGCGATATAGTAACTGACGGTGTTTGTCCCGTCTTGGACTTTTGAGACGAAGAAAGAGACGTAGTCGCCGAGGTCGTTGCTGGCCCCAATCCTGCCGGCCAAATACTTGACCTGACCTTCCATCAGTGAACTTAGGTCGATAGTTGAAAAGTTGTTTTCCTGAAGAAGTTGCTCAAAGTCGGCGATAGAAACGGAGCTTTTCAGTATGGGATAACCGCTGTTTTTGTCCCATGTCAGGTAGTCGCTTAAGAAACTGAAGTAAGGGTCAAGACTCTGGGTAGAGCTACTGCTCTCTTGATCGGAGTCGGTACTGTTCGGGTTGGTCGAAGATTCGCTGTTGGGCTTGTTGCCCTTCTTGCTGGAGCTGGAATCACCACATTTGCGACCTGTGCATTCTTCGCCTTCAGAATCGGAACTTTCGGTCACCGCTTCGTCGTCAGAGCTCTCGATTTGCTTGCTGCTGGAGCTTGTCGGCTTTGTGGTGGTGCTGCTACTGCTGTTTCCAGTGGGAATGATTACCCCTACTTCTAGCCAGAAACCGTTTTTGCAGTAAAAGAGTGCCCCTGTAGAGGCCAATCTGATAGTGTCGCTTTCGTCGCAGATCTTGGGAAGCATGTCGTAGGCGGCATAGTCTTCTTGAGATTGCAAGCCGGAGTCATCGCAGGCGGTGAACAAGCCGGCGAAAAGAGCTGCTGTTAGGAAAAGGTATTTTAGTTTCATTTTGCGATTCCTTGATTTTTTTTACTGGATTAAAATATAAGTAAAATGTAATGCGGCTGGGCCGAAAAAAAAGTCCGGTCTTTGGGGAAATGTGCTCTGCCTCACAAAAGAGAAAGGTCCCGGCAAATTGCCGGGACCTTGTTGTGTATCAAGGAAATACGTTCTGCTTATGGGGCCTCATGGGGCGGGGCTTCCCTTTCGGGGGGAGGTGTAGGCCCGCTCTCTTGGGGGCCCCGCTTGCCATGATGGCCTTTTTTAAACTTTTCGATGTTTTCTTTCAAGACCTGGCGGAACTTTTCTTGCTGTTCCTTGGTGAGAATCTTGTTGATGCTCTTGACGCCTTCGATGCGGTTGTCCAGCAGGGCTTTTTGGGCGTCGAGTATTTTGACCTTGGCCGCTTCGATTTGAGCCTCGTCACCGCTGTCCAGGGCCTCTTTCAGTTCCTTTTCGGCAGACATCTTTTGTCCATAGAGTTCCTTGAAGGCCTTGCCGGTCTCTTCGCGGTGTTTGTCCAGGGCGGTTTTTTGCTCCGGAGTCACCTGCAGCAGGGAATCGAACATGGCCGGGTGGGGCCAGTTTTTCTGGAAACCCATGCCTTCGTGGCCTTTCTTGAAATGGCCTTCGTGTGGTGCTGCGGCCATCTTTTCGGGAGCGTCCATGCGGTCGCAAGAATGCTTGTGGCAACAGTGCACGCTGCAGCAAGTGCCGAGGAAGAACCCTACGGCGCAGGCAAGCACGATGAGGCTTGCCACGAATATTTTAACGGAGTTTTTCATTACTTATCCTCCTTTTTTAAGAGATAACTGATGAATTGAAGTTCGTCTAAAGTTTCCTGGTCGGAGACGCCCTGCCCGAGGTTGCTGTACCAGTTGCTCAGAATGACGGCGCTGTCGGCTTGAGATGCGGCGACGTCGGCTGAAGCCATGTCAGATGCGGCGACCTGGTTCTTGACGGCCGGAGCGGTTTCCTGGGCGTCGATAGACCTGAGGAACAGGCTGAAACCCACCAGCAGGAAACTTGCGGCGATGGGAATGGCGGAGAAGAAGCTGAACTTGAGGGTGCGCTCTTTTTCGGCCTTGTCGAGCCGTGCACAGACCTTGTCCCAGGAATCTTCCCTAGGCGTAATCCGTTCCATTTTGGAAAAGTCGATGGAATCACGCATTTTCCTGTTTCCTTGTCAAAAAGTCCTTTATAAAGTGCCTCGCCCTGCTGAGCCTTGCCTTGATGGTACCGTCGGGCATGTGGTATATCTCTGAGAGATCCTTGATGTCTAACCCCTCGGCGTCTTTGAGCCAGAGCATGCTTCGCGTTTCGGCGGGCAGCTGGTTTAGCCCAAGGGTTAAAAGTTCTGTGTCAAACTCCTGTTCTTTTTCGTTAGCTCCCAAAGCTTCTTTGACGATAGTTTCCCAGTTTTGCTCCTCTAGCTCGGCATGCCGGCGCTCTGCCCGGAGTTTCATGAGGCAGGCGTTGACGGTGAGCCTATAGAGCCAAGTGCCCAGGGCGCTATCGCCACGGAATTTCTGAACGGCGGAGGGAACCTGTACAAAAACATCCATTAGGATGTCTTCGGCCTGGTCCCGGTCCTTGAGCATCCGGAAGGCGAGATTCAGCACATGACCGCTATGTTCTTGCCAGAGTATGGCAAGAGCTTCGCGGCTGCCGCTTTTCAAGCCGTTCAGGACACCTCTTTCGTTCATTCTGCTATTTGGATGTGCGGGGGTGGGGGATGGTTGCAAAAAAAATATAAATTTTGCGAAAATTCTGAAAAACGCTCAAATTATCCAACTGGAGCCAATATGAAGAGACTTTTTGTCGCCCGTTGGGTCGCCTTCGGCATGTTACTTTTTTTGTTAGACTCCTGTTCTAACTCGGATTCCTCTACCAGTGTGTCGGAAGATTGTTGTAAGGACCCCTTTGCTATAGAGAACCTGTCCCTCCGGGAAAAGGTGGGCCAGATGTTTTTGGTGCGGCCGGAGGCCCTGGACACGAGCATCCACTGGAAAAGCTATACGGAACTCCCGGATTACAGCTTGCAGGAGGTAAACCGGACCATGCTTGCGGTAAACGAGGATTACCCCATCGGTGGCATGATTCTCTTTGCCCACAATATAAAGGACGAGTCCCAGCTGGCCACCTTTATCGAAGATATCCGGAAACTGAAAGGCTTGCCCCTGCTTGCCATTGACGAAGAAGGCGGTCGGGTGGCCCGCATTGCCAACAACGGAACATTCGATGTGCCCAAGTACGAAAGCATGGCTGCCGTTGCCGAGGCCGGGGACCCAAGCGAAGTCTATAAGATGGCCTTTACCATCGGTTCCTATGTTCGGGAGTATGGCTTTGACATTGACTTTGCGCCGGTGGCCGACGTGAACACCAACCCGGAAAACATCGTGATTGGCCCCCGTGCTTTTTCGGACACCCCGGAAGTGGTGGCCGACATGGTGCAGGCCTATTTGCAGGGGCTTGACTCTGCAAAGGTGGTGGGGACCCTTAAGCATTTCCCTGGTCACGGTGACGTGAAGGCGGATACCCACACGGGTTACGTGGCTACCCAGAAGACCTGGGAGGAAATGAAGACCTGCGAGATGGTTCCTTTCAAGGCGGGAATCGATGCCGGAGCCCAGATGATCATGACTGCCCATATTGCCGCCCCGAAGGTGACGGGAAACAACCTGCCCTCCACCCTTTCGCCGGTGATTTTGCAGGAGAAATTGCGGGGTGAACTGGGTTTCAAGGGCATCATCGTGGCCGACGCCATGGACATGGGCGCCATCGTGCAGGAATTTGGCGTAGAGGAATCCGCCGTGAAGGCGATTCAGGCGGGAATCGACATTGTGCTTTGCCCCCTTGACTTTGTAAAGGCTTTTGATGCCGTGATGGCGGCGGTGGAAAAGGGCGAAATCAAGGAATCCCGCATAGACGAAAGCGTGCGTCGGATTCTGGAACTGAAAAAGAGTATCAAGAGATAGGCATGCCCATTCTTTCTGCAAAGAACCTGCTTTTGCGCATCGGGGCGAACGCCCCCCTGCTTGATAACGTGTGCTTCGATATCGAGGCCGGCGACCGGATTTGTCTGGTCGGCCGCAATGGTTGCGGCAAGAGCACCTTGTTGAAGGTGCTCACGGCCGAGATGGAGGTGCAGTCCGGCGAGATTATCAAGAAGTCCGGGCTGCGGATTGCCCGTATGATTCAGGAGATTCCCGCCCACATAGAAGGTACCGTGCGGGACGTGGTGATGGAACCGCTTTTAAGCTCGGTCACGGACCGCACGGGCGAGGGCCTGCACAATGCCCACGCCGAGGCGGTGCTCGGCAAGACGGGCATTGATGCCGACGCTTTATTTGACAGTCTTTCCGGTGGGCAAAAGCGTCGCGTGCTGTTCGCACGGGCCCTCGCAGAAGACCCAGACCTGCTTCTGCTGGACGAACCCACGAACCATCTGGACATTCCCGCTATACAATGGCTTGAGGGAATCGTGACCCGCCTAAATTGTGCCTTGCTTTTTGTAAGCCATGACCGGGCTTTTGTAAGGCGTGTGGCCAGCCGTATTTTTGACTTGGACCGGGGCCGCGTACGCTGCTGGGATTTCCCTTACGATAAGTTCGTACAGTTCAGGGATCAGGCCCTGGCCGAAGAGGAAAAGGCCAACGCCCTTTTCGATAAAAAGCTGGCCGAAGAAGAAGTCTGGATTCGCAAGGGAATCCAGGCCCGCCGCACCCGTAACGAGGGCCGCGTAAGAGCGCTTATCAAAATGCGCGAGGAACGTGCGGCCAGGCGTACCCGGGTGGGTAACGTGAACATGCAGATTACCGAGGCCGAAAAGTCTGGCCGCCTGGTGGCAAGGCTTACGGATGTGAATTACACTTACGATGGTTCGCCTCTGATTAGTCATTTGACTACGGAGATTTTCCGAGGGGACCGTATAGGCATTGTTGGCCCCAACGGTTCTGGAAAGACCACCCTTTTGCGCCTGATTCTTGGAGAACTCACTCCGGAAAGCGGAAACGTGCGGTTGGGAACGAACTTGCAGGTGGCCTACTTTGACCAGATGCGGACCCGCCTGCGCGAAGACAAGTCCCTGGTGGAAAATATCGGCGATGGACAGGCATACATTACCCTAAACGGTGTGAAACGCCATGTGCTGAGCTATTTGCAAGACTTCTTGTTCTCGGCGGATAGGGCCCGTGGGCCTATCAGTGCTTTGTCGGGTGGTGAACGGAACCGCTTGCTGTTGGCTTGCCTGTTTAGCCATCCGAGTAACGTGCTGGTGCTGGACGAGCCTACCAATGACCTGGACATGGAAACCCTGGACCTGTTGGCCGAACTGATTGCCGACTACAAGGGGACGGTGCTGACGGTAAGTCACGACCGAGCCTTCTTGGATTCTGTGGCTACGGAAATTTTGGCCATCGAAGAAAACGGGAATGTCTTTGAGGCGGTAGGCGGGTATAGCGACTACGAGGCTAACCGCAAGATGCGGGAAAAGGCCCGCGCTGCCGAAGAAAAGTCAAATGCGGCATCGTCGGTCGCAAAGGCTCAGTCTGGGTCGGCACAAGCCTCGGCCCTTACGGCTGCGACCAAGAAGAAAAAGCGCAGTTATAACGAGGAGCGGGAATACGCCGCCCTGCCCGAAAAAATCGAGAAGCTGGAGGCGGAAATCGCCGAACGCCAGGTGGAGCTTTCCAAGCCGGAAGTGTACACTAACGCGGCCCGCATTGTGGAGCTGCAGGGCGAAATTGCAGAAAGAGAAAAGGCCCTGGAAAGGGCCTATGAAAGATTTGAAGAGTTGGATGCTTTAGGGTGAGTTTTACTTCACCAGAGCTTCGGTGTCGAGGGCGATGAGGAGTTCTTCGTTGGTGGCGACAACCATGGCGGTGGGTGTGCCGTCCTTGCTGATGATGTGGCCGGAGTTCTTGCCGTTGTCCTCGTTGCGGGCGTCGTCAATCTGGTAGCCGAGAATCTTGAGGTTGTCCATCGCCATCTTGCGGACGAGCTTGCTGTTCTCGCCGATGCCGCCGGTGAACACGAGCGCGTCGATGCGCGGAAGTGCCATGGCGATGCCGCCGATTTCGCGGGTGAGCCTGTAGGCGAACGTTTCGAGGGCAATCTGTGCGCCCACATGGCCTTCGCTTGCGGCCTGGGTCAGGGTACGCATGTCGTTGCTGAGGCCGGAGAGGCCGAGCAGGCCCGATTCCTTGTTCACGAGCTTGTCGAGGCGGTCGATATCGTAGCCGTATTTTTTGCTGATGAAGAAGAGGATGGCCGGGTCAATGCTTCCGGAGCGGGTGCCCATGATGAGGCCTTCCAGCGGGGTGAAGCCCATGGTGGTGTCAACGCACTGGCCGTTCAAAATGGCGGAGCAGCTGGAACCGTTACCGAGGTGAGCGGTGATGAAGCAGCAGTCTTCCGGCTTCTTGCCCAAGATCTTGGCGGCTTCGCCGGTCACGAAGCGGTGGCTTGTGCCGTGGGCGCCGTAGCGGCGGATCTTGTCTTCTTCGTAGAACTTGTAGGGGATGCCGTAGAGGAATGCCTTGCGGGGCATGGTCTGGTGGAAGGCGGTGTCGAACACGGCGACTTGCGGGAGGCCCGGGAAGAACTTGGTTGCGCATTCCATGCCGGTGGCGTGGGCGGGTTCGTGGAGCGGGGCAAACAGGGTAATGCTACGGATGTAATCGATGACTTCTTGCGTTACCTTCTCGCTCTTGACGTACTTGCCGCCGTGCACCACACGGTGGCCGATGGCTTCAATCGTGTCGGTGAGCTTCTGTTCGGCGAGGAACTTCTGTACCTCGGCGACGGCTTCGGCGTGGGTGGGGCAGTCGAAGTTGAAGTCGATGTTGCCGACCGGGCCCTTGGCCTTTACGTGGCCATTCACGCCGATATTTTCGACGAGGCCGCTAGAGATGGATTCCTTGGTCTGGGTGTCGATGACAGCGAACTTCACCGAAGAGCTGCCGCAGTTAAGAACGAGTACGCGCATAGTAGCTTCCTTTTTTATTTGCGCTTGAATTATAGGAATTTCAGAAAGGGGCGTTGCGGGGAATCCCCGCAGAGGGGGTAGCAAAAGACCGTTTCGGGGGCTTTTGCGAGGGGGAGGCTTCCCCCCTTGAGTGAAAGGAAAAATCTACATTTAAGGTAATGTTCAAGAGAATCGCAGAGTTTGACAACCGGGTGTCGGTCTACTGGACCAACCGCCATTTTTCGCCCAAGGTAAACGACCGGCTTCGCTTTTACGTGCGGCTGGGGGACGGCTATATCTGGGGGGTGTTTGCCCTGTTTGTGCTGGCGATGGTGGGGTGGGAGGCCTTTTTGCCCATCTTGTGGCAGGCACTGATGGCCCTGGCGGTGAGCCTGATTATTTACGAGGTGGTAAAGCTGAATACCAAGCGGCCCCGCCCCTTTGCCGCGAACCCCGAAATCAAGGCCGAAGTCCCGCCGCTGGACAAGTACAGTTTTCCGTCGGGCCATACCATGAACAACTTGGCGGTGGCCTCTGCCGTCTTTTACGGCGTGCCCCGGTACGGCTGGATCATGCTGATTTTGCCCTTGACCTGGGGGCTGTTGCGGGTGTACTTTGGGGTGCACTGGCTCACCGACATTTTGTGCGGCTTTGTGCTTGGAATCGTGAGCTTTGTGCTGGGGCACCTGCTGTGGATAATGATTTTCTAAGCCGATGACAAACGATTTTGTAAGCGCCCAGGACTTCTTTGAATCCCTCGCTCCCGACGAGCGTGTCTACCTGTTGGTGCGACACGGTGAGCGCGGACATATCACTCCAAATGATCCGGATTACGGGGCCCATGTAGGGCTTACGGAACGTGGGCGGGAACAGGCTTTCTCCTTGGGGCGAGCCATTCCTGTTGAAGAGGGCGCGCCTTCTTGCGGTGAAACCTCCGCTGAAGTGTGCTTTTTCTCAAGCCCGGTGGGGCGTTGTGTGGAAACGGCCGAATATATCGGCAAGGGATGCGGTGTCGAGGCTCCCGAGGTGGAAAAACTGGACTGCCTGGCGGAATACTTTGTTCAAAATTACGCCGCCTATGAGGCTGTGCTGCGTGCTGGCTTTTACGAGGGAATCTGCCAGTGGCTAGCCGCCAATTCCCGCGATGCTGAAGTGACGGAAACGCAAGACGCAGATGCTCCTTTTTACCCCCTGGCGGAACGCTCCGAGGAGATGCTTTCCATGATGCTTGAAAAGGGGCATGCCCGCGTTAACGTGTTTGTGACCCACGACGCCTGGGTGGTACCCTGCCTGACCCATTTTTGCGGTCTGAAATTTACACCCCAGCGTTGGATGAACTTCTTGACCGGCATGGCGGTGGCCGTTTCACCCAGGAAGAGGCGGATTGTGCCTGTGACGGCGCTGGAAACGGGCTGGCTGGATTTTTAATTAGTACATTTCTTCCTATAGACAATAGGCAGGTGTTTTATGGGTTTTAACTGGCGGGGACTGGCGTTTAAGCAGTCGTTGATGATTCTGGCGGCGATCACCATCGTTTTTGGCATAATCTTTGCCATCATGGGCCAAAAGACTCAGGACATACTGAACAAGATTACCATCGAAAACGGTGAGGAAACCAGCCGGGCCAATGTGAACTACATTGACAAGCTGTTCAATTCAGGGAAACTTGTGGGCGATGACATTGCGGAAACCCTAGGTAAAAGGAGAATGTCCAAGGCGGATTTGGATACCTTCTTGTTGCACTCCCTTACCAACGCCCGTAACCTGATTCCCCAGATTGTGGCAGTGGTGCTGGCCTACGAGCCTGGGATGGGGCCGGAAACGCCCAAGGGCGAGTTTATGCGCCTTGCCTACTTTAAGGAGAACGAAAGCAAGCTGATTTCAGGGGCGAATTACCAGGATAAGGAATGGTATTACAGTACTAGAGATGCTAAGACTAGTCGTTGGCAGGAACCTTTTATAGGGGAGTTCGTGCCGGAACCTATTGCCGTCTATACCGTCCCTATTTTCCAGAAGGATAAAAATGGCGATGACGTTTTGGCGGGTGTTTTGGCCGTTGATATGTCTATTGAGTTCCTTAAAGACGAAATCGCGACTATTCCCGTTTCCAACGGGGGCTATGCCCTAATTACTTCGGAAAATAATGTGGCTGTTGCCTACCCCAAGAGTATTGCCCAGGGGAAAAGGAACAAGGAGATTGTGGTCAAGGAAATCCGTGGCAACAGTACCATTGACTTTGACAGAAAAAATAGGGATTCGAGCGGGCTGTTTATGGGAACGGTGGCCGGCGGAGAAGAATCGGCCGTTTACTACACCAAAATCAACTCCAACAATTGGACCTTTATGGTGGTGTGGCCCGTCCAGAAGTTTTTGCAAGACCAGAGAGACACCCGCAAGCTTTTCTTGATACTTGCCCTGGGTGGTTATGGTGTTATTCTTGTCATCATCTTGCTGATTTCTTTCAGAGTGGCAAAGCCTCTCAAGGAGCTCGTTTTTGCGGCAAAGAAACTTGGCGGTGGAAATTTCGATGTGGATATTCCGAAGGTTTCTGGCCGTGACGAGGTGGCGGAATTTGCATTGGCATTCTCCAACATGCGCTCTTCGCTGGTGGAACATCTGGAAAAGCAGAAGGACATGAAGCGTATTGAGCGGGAACTTGACCTGGCCCGCAATATCCAGCGCTCCATGCTGCCTGGTGCAGAGCGTGACGAGAACTCCGAGGACGACCGCCACGAACTGGCTCCGTTCCTGCTCCCTGCCAAGGAAGTGGGTGGCGACTTCTACGACTTCTTCAAGATTGACAATGACCACTTGTGCGTTGTAATCGGGGATGTGTCTGGAAAGGGCGTGCCGGCGGCACTGTTCATGATGGTGTCCCGAATCCTTTTGCGCACCATGTCGAAGAACTTGAAGTCCATCGTCGAGGCCTTCAACAAGACGAACTATGCCTTGGCCAAGCGCAACGACCTGATGATGTTCGTGACTGTATGGGCGGGCATTATCGACCTGCGTACAGGCCATATCGAATTTGCCTCTGCCGGCCACAACCCGCCTGCTGTGCGCCATAGCGACGGCTCGGTGGATTTTATCCCCAGCAGGTCGGAACTGGTGATGGCGGCTATGGATGATACTGTCTATACCCAGCAGACGTATGACCTGAAGAAGGGCGACACCTTGTTCCTCTATACCGATGGCGTGACCGAGGCCACCAATGACAAGGATGAACTGTTCGGTAACGACAGGCTTCTTGATGCACTGAAGAAGGGCGGCAACCAGAATACCGCCGATACCTGTGCCCAGGTCAAGAAGGAAATCGACGACTTTGTGCGCGCCGTTCCGCAGTTCGACGACATTACCATGCTGGCAGTCAAGTTCAACGGGATTGACGAACCGGTATGGGAACGCTACGAGAAGACCATCAACGTTGCCGAAAACGACAAGGGTGACCTGAAGTCTTTTGTCCAGGATATCCTTACGCCTATGGATGGCGCCAAGAAGATGCAGATGCAAGACGCTTGGGAGCGTTACGAAAAGATTGTGGACGTGATTCCTGAAAACCAGGATATTCTGACGGCCTTTGTGGAAGGAATCCTGGCGCCTATGGAAGGCTCCATGAAGTCGCAGATGCAGATCAACATCGCTATCGACGAAATTTACAGCAACATTGTCAAGTTCTCGGGGGCAACCGAGGTGACTTTGATTGTGGAAGTTCGTAAGGCGACCCTTTCGGCAAGGCTCACCTTTATTGACAACGGCAAGCCCTACGACCCCATTAAGCAGGCCGACCCCGACGTGACGCTGCCCATTGAGGAACGCGAAATCGGAGGCCTCGGGATATTCATTGTGAAGAAGACCATGGACAGCGTGTGTTACCGCAGGAATGGCGACAAGAACGAACTGGCCATTACCAAGAACCTGTAAAAATTTTAGATTAGAAAAGAGGATTCTCTCATGCAGATCACAAAGACTGTTGAAAACGACAACTTGACACTTTCTCTCGAAGGACGCCTCGACACCCTGACCGCTCCGCAGCTGGAGGCGGAAGTCAACGGAAAGCTGGATGGTGTAAAGACGCTCATTTTTGACTTCCAGAACCTGGCCTACGTTTCTTCGGCAGGGCTCCGCATTTTGTTTATGGCCCAGAAGATCATGAACAAGCAGGGAAAGATGATTGTCCGTAACGCTAATGCCGATATTAAGGACATTTTTACGGTTACGGGCTTCAGCAATATCCTGACTTTGGAATAGTTTGTTAGAAAGTTTCTAGTTTGTCTTACATGAATACTTCCCGACACACGAGAATCCGTAGTATCGCTGTCCTTATTGTGGCGGCGCTTATCTTAGAGGTTACCACCGCGGTACAGTACTATTCGACGCGGAGCTCTGTGGTCTCGGTAATCATGGAGATGGCCCAGCGGGACGTGAGTACTATTAACCGTGTGGCCGAGGTAAAGAAGATTGCGGAGAATGCCCTTCATCATGCGGTGCCCGAGGTGGAGAGGTTGTTTGCCCAGGGAGATAGGGATTCCCTGTACAGGGTGCTGCAACAGATTGTGAGGGAACATTCGGAACTTGTGGGTGTTGACTTTGCCTGCAAGGTAGGGGATGACGGCAAGCGGGACGGCTATTTTACTTTCAGGAATGAAGAAACCGGCGGTATCCAGGATACCATCATCGGGTTTGACTACACGGAGCGTTCCTGGTATCGCGAAGGGCTCAAGCATAATGGGTTCTGGACCGAGCCTTACATGAGCCGCTATTACGTGATTTTGATGTCCACCTTTGCTTACCCGGTGCGGAACGACAAGGGTGAGGTTGTGGCGATACTTGGGGCCGACGTGCCCATGCACGAGCTTTCTGCCATGACGGTCAAGCTGTACGAAAACATGAACCACTCCCTGTTGCCGGTTATTGGGCTCCAGCTGCTAGGGCTGTTGTTGTTGGGGTTCATTATGTTCCGCAGTATCCGCAGTGTGCGTCGCCTGAGTGAGGTTAGCGCCGAGAAGGATCTGATCAACAAGGAGCTTGATATTGCCAACAGTATCCAGACGGCCATGCTGCCGGATTCGTCGCAGATTCATGAGTTTGCGGATGAGGCTGGCGGGGCACTGGATGTAAAGGACTTTGTCGATATTGCCGGAAGCCAGGTGCCTGCAAAGCAGGTGGGTGGCGATTTCTACGACTTTTTTGTTCGGGGTGGCAAGCTTTTCTTCAACATCGGTGATGTGTGTGGCAAGGGAATTCCGGCGGCACTGGTGATGTCCATGACCCAGGCGGTGTTTCGCTCAGTGGCTTCTAAGGAGAATTCTCCTGCCCGTATTCTGCAGGATATGAATGTCATTGCCAGCCAGGGCAACAGCACCGGGATGTTCTCTACCATCTTTGTGGGGGTGCTGGACCTTGCTACTGGACGTTTGCAGTACAGTAGCGGTGGCCACGACAGGCCCTTCGTGATTTCGGGTGGAGCCTTGCGCCAGCTGGAATTTAAGCCCGGGTTCCCCATTGGCATCATGGAAAATGCCACCTACCGGGATTTTGAGACGGAAATTGCCCCCGGTGACATGGTTATGCTCTACACCGACGGCCTTACGGAGGCCATGAACTCCGCACAGGAACTGTTCGGCCAGCAACGGATTGTGGATGCCATCAAGGCGGTGGGAGCTTTTGAGGCGCCCAAGCAGCTTTTGGACACCATGAGCCAGGCGGTAGCCGGCTTTGTGTGCGGCGCCGAGCAGAGCGATGACCTGACCATGCTGGCCATACTTTACAAGGGCCCTGCGGCAGGTCTGGCTGGGAAATAAGGCCGTTTTCTTTGTTATTTGTCTATGCGGAAGGGCGTTTTTTTCTAAATTCTGCCCCGTTGATTAACAACCTAAAAATGGACTAAATCCTAATGAACGAAACAGAACAAATCACAGCTGATTCTTCTGCCCAGGCCGTGGACTCCGCATCCCAGAATGCGGCGATTGCGGCTGCAGTCGAGGCGGCTGAACAACCGGCGCTCGTTGCCAGCCCGGCGGTACAGAAGGGTAAGTTCGACGAACAGATCGCGCTTATGCAGGCTTCCGATGCTGCCCAGGTGCAGGCCCAGCTCTCCATGCCCCACATGGACGACTCCATGGTCTACAAGATTGTGGAAACCCATGCCGGCAACCATGCCGTACTCTACAAGACTTATGAACAGGCAGTGCTCGCCCGCGACGTCCGTGATTCTATCGAGAATGCGGCCGGCCACAAGGTGCTCCCCATCGCCAAGGCGAAGCTGGGTTCTACCTACTGCAAGGGCGAATATTCCACCGAACAGGGCTGCAAGGGCGAATCCGACACCTTCGGCATTGGTTCCCTGGATGAATTCCAGGCTACCGGCCTTATCGTGGTGATGTGCGTTATCATTGGCCTTACGGTGCTCTGCTATGCGATGAACTTTATCATGGCGAAGCTTGGCCTGAACAAGACCAAGGCTCCGGCACCTGCAGTCAAGGCTGCCCCGGCTGCTGCCGCTGCTCCTGCCGCTATCGGCCCTGCCCACTGCGACTGGGATCCGAATGCCAAGAGCGTCCACCCCGGCTTCACCAACAAGCAGCTCCAGGCTTTCCTCGGCATTGCCGCCGTGGCCGCCCTGGAAGAACACCCCGGCATGACCAACGATCAGTTCCTTGCCCTGGTGACCGCCGCTGCGACCCAGGCTATCGGTCAGCCCTGCCGCGTGACCGCCTACAGAAACATTAACTCCCCTGCTTGGACGATTGTCAAGTAAGGTAAACTTTTAAAACTCAACAGGCTTAAAGCCAGGAAAAATCAAAATGAAGAAAACAGTCCGTATCAGTTTCGAAGGCAAGACCTACGACGTCGAAGTAGAAGTTCTTGATTCCGCCGCCGCTGCAGCTCCTGCTGCCGCCCCGGTTGCCGCAGCCCCCGCAGCCGCTCCTGCCGCTGCTCCCGCCGCTGCCGGTGGTACCGAAGTGAAGTGCCCGCTGGCCGGTTCCGTGTTCAAGCTGAAGGTCAAGGTTGGCGATAAGGTTGAAGCCAACCAGGAAGTGGCTATCATCGAAGCCCTCAAGATGGAAAACCCGGTGGTGGCTCCTTGCGCTGGTACCGTGAACTCCATCTCCGTCAAGGAAACCGATACCGTTGTTGACGGTCAGACCCTCATGACCATTGCCTAAGAGGTACAGTTAAATGAGTTCACTCCTGCAATCGGTCGTTGAGTTCGCAGGCGACACCGGATTCACATACGTCACCGGACCCATGGTGATCATGTGGATTGTGAGTTTCGTCCTGATGTACTTGGCGATTGTCAAAAAGTACGAGCCGCTTTTGTTGCTGCCGATTTCTCTCGGCGCTTTGGCGGTGAACATCCCCAGCGCGGGATTCTACGATGGTGGCTGGAGCATCGAGGGTATGTTTACCCCGACGGCCGGCCTCTATTACTACATCAGCCAGGGTATCCACCTGGAACTGTTCCCGCCCATCATCTTCTTGGGCGTGGGCGCCATGACGGACTTTGGACCGCTTATCGCTAACCCGCGTACGCTGCTTCTCGGCGGTGGCGCCCAGTTCGGCGTGTTCGCGACCATGTTCTGCGCCGTGGCTTTCGGTGGCTTTACTCTCGGTGAAGCGGCCTCTATCGGTATCATTGGTGGTGCCGACGGTCCGACCTCCATCTTCACTGCAAACAAACTAGCAAAGCACCTCATCGGACCTATCGCCGTGGCGGCTTACACCTACATGGCTCTGGTTCCGCTGATCCAGCCGCCTATTATGCGCCTGATGACCAACGACAAGGAACGCAAGATCCGTATGAAGGCTCTGCGCCAGGTGTCTAAGGCTGAACGTATCGTGTTCGCCGTGATGGTGATGATCGTGTGCATCTTGGTGGTGCCCGATGCTTCTGCCCTTATCATCATGCTCATGCTCGGCAACATCTTCAAGGAAGCCGGCGTTGTGGAACGCTTGGTGAAGACCTCTTCCAACGAACTCATGAACATCGTGACTATCTTCCTCGGTACTTCCGTGGGTCTCACCATGTCTGCCGACATCTTCCTGAAGCCGCAGACTCTTATGATTATCGCCATGGGCGTTGTGGCCTTCGGTTTCTCGACCGCTGCTGGCCTGTTCCTCGCGAAGATCATGAACTGGTGCTCTCCGAAGAACCCCGTGAACCCGCTTATCGGTTCTGCTGGCGTGTCCGCCGTGCCGATGGCAGCTCGCGTGTCTCAGGTGGAAGGTGCCAAGTATGACCCGCAGAACTTCTTGCTGATGCACGCCATGGGCCCCAACGTGGCCGGTGTGATCGGTACCGCAGTTTGCGCTGGGTATATGATTAGCCGCTTGAGCTAGTCATTTGCCCCACATCATACAAAGGAAAGCCCTCGGCTATGCGCCGGGGGCTCCTTTTTTATATATATTCACTGAAGATGGAGGGTGCCTATGAACGCTAAAAAATGGATTGCCGCTTGTGCCTGTTTGGCAGGTTCTGCCTTTGCGGCGGATGCTCAGTTGGATATCGTGGTTCGCGATTTCAGTGTGGAACACTCGGACTTCGAAAACTTCTCCGAAGAGTTTGCGAGTACCGGTGACGATAAC
>JAFVGH010000133.1 GCA_017475045.1 Fibrobacter sp.
CCTTATCGACTTCGTACTGCACGAAGTTGTAGAGCATACCGGAGAAGTTCACCGGATGGCCGTGAGAAAGGTGTCCACCGTGGTCGAGCTTGAGGCCGAGGACCTTGTCGCCCGGTTTGAGGACGGCGAAGTACACGGCAGCGTTGGCCGGAGAACCGGACAGCGGCTGGATGTTCACGTGGTCGCAACCAAAGAGCTTCTTGCAACGTTCGATGGCAAGAGCTTCCATCTTGTCGATCACTTCGTTACCACCGTAGTAGCGCTTGCCCACATAGCCTTCACTGTACTTGTTGGTCAGCACGGAACCCATAGCTTCCATGACGGCCTTGGAGGTGTAGTTTTCGGAAGCGATGAGCTCGATGCCATATTCCTGGCGTTCGGCTTCTTCCTGAATGATGTTATAGATTTCCGGATCGGTCTGTTGCAGTGTAGATTTAAGCATTATAGCTCCTTAAGTTGTACGGCGCAAATGTAGTAAAATAGAGCCTAGAAACTAGGGGCTAGGAGCTAGTGATGATAACAGAATCATCTAGATTCTCGCTGGAGTTTATCCCGCACTTGATGCGGGACGAGAATGACGTAAGCAAGGTTCAAAGAGAAGTATTTGATGCTCAACGACTTACAGATTTACGCCTAAGGAACGTCTTTCGGTTCACATCATGACGCCGAGAGTTTTCGCAACGAACCTTTTGGCCAAGAGCATTGAATTTTGCAGAGGGTACACTTATCTGTCCAACCGTCCCTTTATGTCCGATAGAAGTACTCAAAGAATCTGCACGGGGTTCCTTTTTCACGGAATCCGCAGGCTCAGTCTTCTTTGACGAATCCTCCCCATCAACAGAATTGGATTTCGAAGGAACTCCACATCCCGTACGATAAACCCCTTTAATATTGAACGCAATCATATCAATGTTGGGGCCACCCTTTTCCATTGTCGATTCAATTTTCAGCTTGAAATCCAGGGCATCCAGCCAGACATCATCAATGTAGACCGTATCCCACTTAGTCCAGGAACCTGTCGGCGGAAAAGCTACGTCATAGGTTCCGTAATCTATCTTGAACTTCATATCGCGATTTTCCGTTCCATCAAAGGAATACCGCACCATCACACGTGCGTTGGAGGCCGACTGTTCCGAAGTGATGTTGTAGGTGGCCGTACTGGTTGCGTTATTGGCAATGTTGAAAAATCCCTGGCCCGTATAGCCTTCATGGTCCGTATCGGTGGTTCCCTCCCCCTCTTCTGGGCGCGACATGTCTATGGGAGACGGCCAAGCCCCTGTATCGGAGCCTTCCATGCAAAGCTTGGCATCTATGGAAGCCGAAGATGTCGGAGTACCCGAGCTGGAAGACGTCGGATTCTCATCATACTGATCCTCAGCGCCATGGGCAATCTTCTTGCATTCGGAACCACCCTGGAACATGGCGGTATAGGTAATGTCGCGGGCCTTCGTCTTGAAGCCATAATAAATCATGTTCTTGGAGACTTCATTACAATCGTCATCCACCCACTTTTCAAAAGTCTGGCCATTGGGCGTCACACGAAGCGTCATGGGAGCCCCAGCCGGGAAATACTGAGTCTGGGTAATAAGGCCGTTGTAGCTAGATAGGTTCGTCTGAACCTTGATGGTATAGCGTTTCTTGATGGCCGAAACAAGCATCGTAAGGGCCGCTTTCGCATCGGCAGAAAGATTCGTATTGGACCGAAGGTTCTCTTCCAGTTCTTCGCAAATCATTTGGGCATGGCCCATAGAGCCCATTTCCTGGAAATGCGTAGTCCCATCATTCACGCCGTCAGGGTAATTCGGGTATTCGCCCTTCTGCAGGGACTTGTACAGGTAACGCGTCACATAATCCGGAATGTTCTTGTAAGTCGTATTGTACGTATTGTACGATTTCATGTTCAAGTCCACAAAGGGAATCTTGTTGTTATAGGCAACGGTCTGCATCATACCGCGAGCATCGTAGTTGTTTTTACCCGTTGAAAAAATGTTTCGCGAGCCGTTCAGATTCATGGGCGAAATCAGAACCACGTTCATCCCCTTCGCCTTACCCGCATCCACAAATTGCTGGATATAGCCCGGAAAATCCTTTGGATCCACATACCGCTCTGGCTTGGAATAATCACGATCGTTATGTCCAAACTGCACAAAAAGATAATCACCCTCCTGAGCGGCATTCATAACGGCATCCAGCCTTCCCTCCTCAAGGAAAGTCTTGGAGCTTCTGCCCCCAAGCGCATGGTTACTCACCTTTACGCGAGATGCATCAAAGAAGAACTCAAGAACCTGTCCCCAACCCGTTTGCGGGTAAACGTTATCCTTGTAGGTCATTACCGTTGAATCACCTACAACGAAGATCGTAAGCTTAGGCGAATCGCCCATGGCCATCAATAGAATTGCCATCGCAAGGGCGAAAAATTTTAGTAGGGATTTCATTCTCTATTTCACCTTGGCCCAAGTAGTACCGGATTTCACATTCCCCTGTTTCACCACGACCCGATAAATTCCCGCATGCTTTACCATAGATGAAAGGGTCATTTGGGAAACATTTGCCACTATCTTGGCTGCAACAAGACGGCCAGTCATGTCGTAAATACTCACATGGAATTGACCCGCGGAAACAAAGTGCAGAACATCCCCATGGACAGTAACCTGCAAGGCATCGGTCTTGTTAGAAAGGTCCTTTGCCAGAGTATCCGTCTTCAAAGAATCGAGCTTTTTTTCTACGGATTCATTTTCAGCCGTATTCTTTATCTCCGGGCAGCCTTCACTTACACGGCATACACCATCAAGACTAAAACCAAAGGCATCTATGTTGGGTCCACCATCTGCCGTAAGCGAAACAAGGCGTAAATCGGCTTCACCACCTGGAACATCCAGTACAACATAGGCCGTATCCCAAGTATCAAAATCTGCCGTAGGAGGAGCGCTAACATAGTAATCGTGATCAAGGTAGGCATTAAAGAATCGATCTGAGTTTCCGCCATTGGAATAAATAAAGCCTAAAGTCACCCTGCCCGCAGCAGGAAAGGACATACGGTACACGCCGTAAGAATTCATCTCGTTTGCAAAATTCCAAAAGCCCTCCCCCATAAATCCAGTGTGGTCATTTTCCGAATAACCAAGACCGGAATCAGGTTTGTACGCATCAAAGAACTTCTTGATCTCCTTATCCACCTTATCCTCTATCTGCTCCGTTCCTTCCATCGGCGTAAAAGGAACAAAGGTTACATCGTCAAGACTTTTGGGAGTCGTTGTAGGAAACGCTGTCAAGGCCTTACCATCGCCTGTATATTTTTGGGCAGAACCCCCTTCGTAAACAGCGGTATATTGCGTAGAAGCTTTACCCATAACGAATGTATAGATATAAGGGGATTTTACATTTGACCTGCTGGGTGCTCCCACTTTATTGCCGTTACCGTCATACCAGCCCAAAAACTTGTTGCCCGACTTGGGAATGGTCTTGAGCATAACAGTCATACCCTGCGGGTAATACGCATTTATCGAAGTCGCTTCGGCGGCACCTTCCGGACTCACTTTTACATCAATCTGATACATGGGCGCCATGTAGTCGCCTAGCTTTTTTACGACTGGATCTGAATGAGCACGCATCTGTTCGGTAATAATACGCCCAAAGGCATTGGCACCGTTCATCTGTAAATGCACCTGATCGGTCACATCCTTACCCAGATTGGAATACTCCGAGGTTGTCGCGTAATTAAAAATGAACTGTGTTGCATACTGTTCTCCCACAGAAATCATGTAATTCGCTACCATCTCGCTCATATCGATAAACGGGACTTCTAAAGATTCCGAAAGAGACTTGTTAAGAGCCGGATAGCCTCGATAGCTATTGTGAATCTGTGTCGGCGAATCATAATACAAGCGGCGAATCGGGCTCATAATAATCGGGTACGCTCCCTTTGCGCGAGTCTCGTTCACAAGCTTGGTCATGTTCGACGCAAAAAATTCCTCAGTGCTGTATTTTATATCATTAATACCAAATTGTATCACCACATAATCGCCACTTTTGACTTTGTCCGCAATACAGTTTCCCGCAGAACACCCGCTTTTCCAGAACATGTCGTAATACCCGACTGCCGTATTGCCATTCTTGTCTTTACCGCCACCACCAAGGGACATGCCGCCTTGGCCCCGGTTCACTACGGTCACCTTGGAGGGATCGAACCAGAATTGGAAATCCTGGCCCTGCCCCTGCCTTGGATAATAGCCCTCGTCGTAATCCTGCATGGTGGAATCACCCAACATGTATATCGTGACTTGCGACCAAACAAAGGTAACTCCAACCAGCGAAGCAATAATGACAGAATGAAGTATTTTGTCAAACAACTTTATCACTTTCTAAACATTCCCTTTTGCATCAACTTGCCATCGAGTTTAACCTTTACAACGTACACACTGCTGGGCAAAATGCTATAATCGGAAACGATATCGGTATGGCCAGGCGTTACACTCCGAGAAAATCCTACTCGGACATTACCTTCTAAATCGTAGAAATAGACCTCGGCAAATCCCCCACGAGAAGTAAACAATGTTCCCGAAGCGTAATGGAAAGATGCAACCGTAGGAAGCTTTGCCTTAGATATGGAAGATGGAGTCTTGTCAGGCGTCTTATCCTCGTCATTCCCCAAAGAATCATTTGATGACGAGTTCGAAGGATTATTTGTCGTACCGTCCGTCTGTTTTTGCGTCCCGGAATCAACGTTTGAAATGTCGGGATCTTCCCCGACCATATAGATATCCGGTTTGGTCAGTTTTTTCACCATGTCGGGCAGGTAATAGCTCACATGGGGCGGCTGGTTGTAGGCCACATTCTGCCAGGCCACACTCACGCGGTATTGCGGGTCATGCATCAGCGTGTAGAGCCTGTGGGGGCTAGTTACCGGAGTCGAGAACACGATGATTTTATTCTGGTCGTCGCCGGCACGGGTAATAAATTCCTCCCGCCAATCGCCAAAGATATCTGCCACCAAGCAGGGATTCGCCTTGGTATAATTGTTCAAGGAAGACCCTTCAACATTGTAAAAACTAAAATAGCGGTCTACCGTCTTGTTCGAAGAATTCCATTTCTCCAATTTCCCGCCCACATTGTAGGCGTACGTTCCCGCCTTCGGTGAGCCAGATGCGTCAAGAAGTTCGTCTTGCAGATCGCCGTCGAAATAAATGCGGAAATTTACCGAAGGAGACGTAGTCGAAAGGGTCGTTCCACTCACCGTGCGGATCCCGCCGCTGGTGCCAGACCACATTTCAAAACCGCGGTTCGTGGAATCGATATCCGCAGCAAGGCCACGACCATTGTCGCAACCAGAATGCGTATTGCCGTTTTTATCTTTACAGGTCAAAGAAGACTGGAGCGTTCCCCACACCACATTGCCATCTTTGTCGCGAAATTCTTCGCTATACTTGTTGTCAGTTTCTTCGTGAACGTCGTAAACTTCCAATCCCGGTTTGTCCGGGTCCATGTCGGAAAGGTGCATGGCATCGCCATGACCAAAGCCGGTGCGATAAAGAAGGGTTCCGTCATGCTTGAGCGCCGCAGAGCCCATGACAATCTCGTCAAAGCCGTCGCCATCTAAATCGCCTACAGAGAGATTGTGGTTTCCTTCGCCATAAAGTCCCTGATCAGCCTTGTCGGAACTGTGGAGCCAGCGCTGTTTCAGTTCTTTTCCGTCAAAGTCATAGGCAGCCACAAAAAATTCCGTGTAATAACCGCGACTCATAAAGACACTAGGGTGAACACCATCGAGATAGGCAATTCCTGCAAGCATGCGGTTATCGCGGTTGCCGTAAGAATCGCCCTTGATTTTTCCGCGGGCGGGCCAATAATCAATGGTGTGGATAGCCTCGCCGGTCTTGCCACTGAACACTGTCAGGAACTCGGGACCCGACATGATGGTTCCCAAGGTGGTCCGGTAATCCTTGGAACCGTCACCAATGACCTTCCCCTTGCCATCTACCGTACCGTCGCTGGTCTTCATGACAATTTCGGCGATACCGTCGCCATCCAAATCATAGACCATAAACTGGGTGTAATGGGCGCCAGCGCGGATGTTCTTGCCGAGGTCAATACGCCAAAGCAACTCGGCTCTTTCCGCGTTCGCTTCAATCTTATAGGCATCGATTATCACATTGCCTGTATAATAGCCCTCCTTCGCTTCCGAATTATCCCTGGAATTATTCGGATCCCATTTTACGACAAGTTCATAACGGCCATCGCCATCCAAGTCGCCTACGCTCATATCGTTTGCAGAATAAACGTAATCCGTTCCAGAAGGAGTCGTTCCACCAGCAGGAGCCGAAAGATTGTACGTCCGGTAAGGGAAGGTGACCTTGCTGGTGCCGTCCTTGTAATTCTTGTCAAAAACAATTTCCGCCGTGGATTTGGAACCTTCCTTGCCCGAGACAACGGCTGCAACCTCATACTTGGACGCTGTCGTGCCAGCGGCATCCAGGTAGTTCGTTCCAGCATTCTTGGAAATGGAAGCAATCTTTGTACCGTCGCGATACAGGTTGAATTCCGTATCGGGGCTTTCGGTTCCCAGCAAGCGCCAACTGACCAACACCCCCGTTCCCACGTTCGAAACAGCAAGACCACGGGAAAGCTTTTCCATCTGGCGGGTGGCGGCAGAAGCTTCGACGGAAAAAATAGGGGCAAAAAGGAGACACACCGTCAGCGACAGCATTCCAGAGAAAAATTTCAACTTCATCTTCATATCCAACATATCTCCCCAATATGAATATAGACAAAAAGGGGATTTTCCGTGTTTTTGGCAAAACCTTTCCATTGACAAATTGTCAAGGCGTTAAAACATTTTTACACGCTATTTTTCCCATTTTTTGAAAATTTATCTCTAAATGGCACAAAAAGGTAGTCCAGACATGCTTTTTTGTTGTCTCTGGACAACATTAGAGTTGACCCCGAACAGCGCCTGCCATCCCTGTGCAGCCGCATATTTTTCTACATTTTGAGGCGGAATGCCCAATTGGTGGAAAAATTTCTCGTGGGAAAGACTTTTCGACGCCATTGCCGATCGGTCCCCCACTTTCGTGAAAATCATCGTCGTTACAGGAAAGTCCTTTCTGTACTACCACGGCATGACCCGTGCGGCGAGCCTCACCTACACCACCCTGGTGGCAGTGGTTCCCCTGCTTATCCTTTTGACGTCTATCACGCTCGCCGTCGGGCTTGCGAACTTCATGTCGGACTACCTGCCTATCCTGCTGGATATCCTGAACCTGGACTGGCCCACGGAACCCATTATGGCTCTTGTGAAAAACGCTGAGCACGTTCCCATCGGAAGGCTCGGCTTTATCGGCGCCCTGGGTCTGTTCGTCACCTTCATTCTTGCCTTTGGCAGCCTGGAGACCAACTTCAACGTGGTCTGGGAAAACAAGATTTCCAGGACGCTGATCCGTCAGATCGAGGTTTATACGCCCTTCCTGGTAATTTTTGCTGGTTTCATCGGCATGTTCGCGGGGTTCGTGAACCACGTGCAAGATGTGCTGAACATGATCGTGGTGGATGGTTTCCATTTCTCGCCCGAAGTGCTGAAGGTGCTCATTACCGCCTTCTGGTATGCGGCCTTCCACGGCGCCACCATGCTGCTGATTTTTCTGATGCTCTACGCCCTGCCCTCCAGACCCAAGGGTGTGAGACCCTACTCCCGTAGCCAGCTTTTGCTCGCCTCGCTTTTATCTACGGCTGTTTCCTGGGTGGCTATCAACATCTACGTGAAGATCCTGATGCTCATCCAGACCGCCATGGTGACCCGCATGTCCATTTTCTACGGGTCGCTGGCATTCTTGCCCTTGATGCTGTTCCTGATTTTTGGCGTCTGGTCCATTATCCTTTGCGGCAACAGCCTAGTGTGGACCATCTGCCACTGGCCCGAAGCCGGTCAGAAGACCTGGAACTGGAAGGCTACGCTGGAAGAAGTCCATAACGGAAAGCAGTCGGGCAGCGAAAATGGGCAAACCTAGCTTCATTTCTGTACGCGGTTGCAGGTTGCACAACCTGAAAAACGTGGACGCCCAGTTCCCGCTGGGTAGCGTGACCGTCGTTTGCGGGCCTTCGGGTTGCGGAAAATCCACCCTGGTGCTGGACACCCTCCACGGGGAATCCAAGAGGCGCTACCTGGAAACCCTCTCCCCCTTTGCAGCGGACCTGTTGGGCGGCTGCAGGGTGATCCCCCTGGAATCGGCGGAAAATCTTCCGGCAAGTATAGCCATCGAGGCCTGTCACGGGGAAACCACCACCAAGTCGTACGCCCTCTCCCTTTCGGAATGTGACGCACCGCTGCGCACCCTGTTTGCCCCGCTGGCTACTCCCGCCTGTCCCATCTGCGGAAAGCCCATGGAGATGACCTCTCGGGAACAGATTATTCAGAATGTGGCCCAGTTGCCCGTAGGATCCAAAATCCAGTTTCTTGCCACCATGGATACAGACCGGCAGAACCTGGATAAGCTTTCGGCCCTTTTCCTATCCCAGGGCTACACGCGGGCCATAGCCGATGGAACCACAGTTTCCCTAGGGGATCTGACCGAGGAGCAAAAAAAGGCCAAGCCGAAATCCTTCCAGATCGTGGTGGACCGCATCATCGTCAAGGAGAATTCCCGCACAAGAATCGCCGAGGCAGTGGACGCCACCTTGAAGCTGACCCACCACAAGGTTACGCTCCTTACCGAAAGCGGGACTCTGGAATACAGCACCATCCCCCACTGCAAAGACGAAAAAGAAAACGTTGAAGCCCCAGTCCTTGTCGAAGGAATGTTCTCCCCGTACTCCCGCGAAGGGGCGTGTCCCCACTGCAAGGGCTCGGGCCTGGACGAATCTGGCGAGGCTTGCAATGAATGTGGAGGACTACGGCTCCAGAAGTTCCTGCTGAATTCGGGAATCGTGGTCGGCACAGTATCTGGGAGCACAAAGTCCGGCAAGTTCGTGTCCTGGAAACAAATTTTGGAGACAACCTTCCAAAATCTGGGCGACCTTCTCCGCGACACCCTGGGTGGCAAGATTCCAAAGAGCAGGGAAAGCCTTTTGAACGCCCTGCTGGAACGGATTGACGCCATCAACCAGCTAGGTCTGGGCTACCTGACGCCGGGACGCTCCGGTGCAACGCTTTCGGGCGGCGAAATCCAGCGGTTAAGGCTTTCCAGCCTCTCTACGGGGCTTCTGAACGGGCTTTTAATCTGCCTAGACGAACCTGCCAGCGGCCTGCACACCGACGACGTACAAAAACTCTGGACTGTGCTGAAGCAGATTCGGGACCGGGGAAACACCCTGGTGCTCATCGACCACAACCCGGCCCTCATCCAGAAGGCGGACTGGATTATTGAAATGGGGCCCGGCGCCGGCGAAAAAGGCGGAGAGGTTCTGTTCCAAGGACCTGCGAAAGAAGTTCTGGAGAATCCGAAATCGCCCTCAGGATGCTGGATTAGGGAACTTTCAAACTGTCATCCTGAGCGGAGGTGCAACGCGCCGAAGTCGAAGGATCTAAAGAAAAACGTCCAAGCTATCACCGTCGAGAACTTCGCCATGTTCGACATGGCTCCTGTAACGGCGCAATTTCCGATACAAAAGTTCAGCGTCATCACGGGCCAGAGCGGTAGCGGTAAATCTACGCTGTTCTTCAAGAATCTCGCTCCTCGCGCCGAATCCGGCGAATTCCAGAAGCTCGGCATCCAGGCCCTATCCGTACTTTCTACGGGAGACTTTCATGGTAGCCGCCGAAGCACCGTAGCCTCGGCCATCGGACTAAACACGCTGCTCAAAGACCTGTTCGCAAAGCTTCCCGAAAGCAAGGTCCGGGGTTATACGGCATCCAAGTTCGCCACCCATGCCCCCGGGGGCCGCTGCGAGAACTGCAAGGGCGAAGGCGTCATCTTCGACCCGGCCGGCTACGAGGAATCGGAATGTCCCGTATGCCTTGGCAGGCGTTTCAAGGATGAGGTTCTGGAAGTCCGATTCAAGACTCTTTCCATCGCCGACATCTACGACTTAGAAATTGGTGAAGCCTACAAGCTGTTCACCAACCTAAAGCCCTTCGCCGACAAGCTGAAGCCTCTGGTAGATACGGGTCTGGATTACCTGAAGCTGGGGCAGACCACAGCCCACCTTTCAGGTGGGGAACGGGCAAGGCTCCGGCTCTCCATTGCCCTTGCCCGTGCGAAGGCGCTGGGCACGCTATTCCTTTTTGATGAGCCGGCGCGTGGGCTGCACCAGAACGACATTCGGCACCTGCTTGAACTGATCCGCGGACTTACCGAAGCGGGCCACACCGTCATCGCCATCGAGCATGCCCAAGACTTTGTAAACGCCGCCGACTACGTGCTGGAACTGAAACGGAAATAGCCATGTTCTCCGCAAGTCTGCTCACATCTGCCAAAGTCCAGGAATTTATACGCGATGCCTTCAAGCGCAAGCTAGATGCATTGCAAATTTCTACAGCCTTGAGCAAGGCAGGCTACAGCAACGAAGACCGGGCCGCCATCATGGACTACATGGCACTAGTCCCGAAAATCATGGATAAGTTCGGTTCTGGAGAACTCCTGTGCGACAAGCTGGCCCTAGAACAGAGTACCGCCCAGGACATTGGGCGCTGGAAGGCGAACCTATGGCCAACTGGTACCGAGGGCAACGTAACCGTCCACGACCTCTGTTGCGGCATGGGCGGTGACAGTTTCTTTATACCAGCCTCTTTCAAAATCGTAGGGGTCGACCTGGACGAGAACCGCCTCGCCATGTACAGCCACAACATGGAGGTTCTAGGCAAACCAGCCTCTACGCTACGGGCCGATGTGCGAGAAGTGGCTGGAGCCACCTTTTTCACCATCGACCCGGCCCGCCGAGCCCAGGAGGGCGAAAACCAGCGGGACTTGCGAAACCTCACCCCCACCCTTGAAGAGGTCATCGAAATAAGCAAACACTACCAAGGCGGCATGGTCAAGCTACCCCCGGGATACCCGCCCGCCGAAATTCCCGATGGCACGGAAATCCTGTACCTGGGCGGACACAGCGACTGCAGGGAATGCCTGGTGCTGTTCGGCACGCTGGCAAAGCACCCCGATACCGTCCGGGCGGTCATGGTAGACAAGGCCGGGAACGCCCTTGCGCAGTGGTGCCGCCCTCGGGACCGCTCCCAAGAAACCCTGGACAACGAATTTCAAGAAAAGCTGGACCGAAACGACTCTCTGGAAGGCAAAGACCGCACCTACCGTACCGCTACCAGCCGAAACGACCTGTCCATCGGCGACATTGCAAAATACATTTCTGAACCCGCGCCCATTCTCATTCGAAGCCACCTGTTCAATATAGCTGCACAGACCCAAGACCCAGAGGCTCACCTCATATCTGAAGGCATCGCCTACGTAGCCAGCGACTTGCCGCTCCCTACACCTGGATTTACCTGCTACGAGATTGTCGCCCATTCGGAAATCTCCACCGGGGCAGTACGCTCCATGCTCAAGGAACACGACATCGGAAAGCTGACGCTAAAACTCCGGGGAGTCCACCTGGACCCCGACGCCGAAATCAAGCGCCTAAAGCCCAAGGGCAAGAATTCCGCCATCCTGTTCTACACCCGCAAGGCCGGGGAAAAGATTGCACTGCTGGGATTTCTATATTAGTGCATTGGTAGAAAAAAAACAAATTGAGGGAAAAGAATGAAGAAAATCTGGTTATTTACCTTATTTGTACTCTTTCTCGCCGCTTGTTCCGAGAATTCAAATTCATCAGAGGTTCAAGACGAGTCAAGTTCCTCGCACGACAATTCAGCGTACTGCCATGAGGAATACGGCTTTACGAAAGACAATGGTTGGACTAAAGACATTTCCGACAGCAGTTATATCACTGATTACGTTTGCGACCAAATATCGCAACACATGAGCATCATGTTCTCGTTTTATGCAAGGTGCACTTCAGCCAGCTACAACAAATCAATCAACCGCATTGACATGGACATCATCACAGAAGGCGGTTATAAGCATATATGGGCCGAAGTTTATGGGTGTAAATACAAAATCGGAAGCGACGGGGATTTTAAGGCATGGGTAGCGGGATTAAGCGAATGGTCTCTCGATGACTGTCTTTGTAACGAGGAAGATTTCGCAACCTACTACAGAAAGGCATCTCCTAGCCCCGAAGACGGTAGTTCTAGCAGCCATGTTCCCGTTGAAGAAAGTTCTAGTTCCTTTACACAACCACCACATTCAAGTTCCGGTGGCAAACTCGTCTGTTACGAATCAGAAACCGAATCCGCATGTATTTACGTGTACGATAGCTCCAGCAGCAATGGTTCTATAAAACCAAGTTCAAGCACTAGCGAAGTAAACACCTCACCCTATACCTATACATACTATGGAACGGGCGACTTACACCAGAGCCGCCTAACTATCAACATTACAAGCGACTGCGTTAACGCCAAATGTTTTGAAGATTTCGAAAGCTTTGACTTTGAAAACGGTACTATTAACTCTTACAACTCAGGAGAATCTGCATACGGCGGTAGCGGACGGTCCATCGACATTGGGAACAATCAATACACAGTGCTCCCTTGGCGGCTAGACAAGGAAATTAAGAACGGATCACTGGATTTCTTCTTCAAGCCAAATGCAAAATTACTTTCCTCTAACAATAAAACAACAGCCCTTGCAGGGAACGATGGGGCACGCATGTCCGTATTCATTTATAACGGAGTCCTTTATTTTTACAAAAACATCCCCAACAACCCAATATTCCTTTCAGCCGAAGTTGACCTAAAAAACGAATGGATCCGCATTACCGCCGAATGGAACGAGGCAAACGGCGTTATAGCTCTGTTTTTAAACGGGGAGTTGATAGCCCAAAAAGACACTTACTACGGACACTACGAACCATCTTCTCGCGGAGACTACGACAACGTATTCGTCCTAGGTTACAAGAGTTCCTGCTGCATGGGGTCCATCAGCGACGAAATGTTTGCCCAAGGTTCTTTTGACAACGTGCAAGTAGTCACACACAACATTTTCGAAATAACGGAATAATGGAAAGCGAAAGAAAAGACAATAATTACCTGTTCGATTCCGGGAACCTCTCGGAAGGCGCTCTCGCAAAAAAGCACCGCATCGAAAACGATCCAACAGCCCGTACCAACATCATGGACTACCTGCCCGGCATGGAAGTTATCCAGTCGGACATCCGCGACAAGGTACTAAACGAAGCCGACAACTTTGACTACAGCAAGTACACCGGCAAAGATGTAAAGCGGGCACTGGAACACGAGACCTGCACCCTAAAAGATTTCAAGGCACTGCTCTCCCCCGCAGCAGCCCCCTACCTGGAACAGATGGCCGCCAAGGCGAAAATCGAGACCAGCAAGCACTTCGGCAACAACGTCTATTTCTTTACGCCCATCTACATCGCCAACTACTGCGAAAACTATTGCGTCTACTGCGGATTCAACTGCTACAACCATATCAAGCGCATGCAGCTGAATATGGAGCAGATTGAACACGAGATGAAGGTTATCGCCGACAGCGGCATGGAAGAGATTCTGCTACTCACAGGCGAGAGCCGAGCCAAGAGCAGCGTGGAATACATCGGCGAGGCCTGCAAGCTGGCCCGCAAGTATTTCCGCATGGTAGGCGTAGAAGTCTACCCGGTGAATACCGACGAGTACCGCTACCTGCATGAATGCGGCGTAGACTACGTGACCGTTTTCCAGGAAACCTACGATCGTGAGCGCTACGAGAAGCTCCACCTGCTGGGCCACAAGCGTGTATTCCCCTACCGTTTCGATTCCCAGGAACGGGCCCTGATGGCAGGCATGCGTGGAGTGGCATTCTCAGCACTACTTGGTCTTTCGGACTTCAGGCGCGACGCCCTAGCAAGTGCGCTCCACGTGTACTACCTGCAGAAGAAGTACCCCCATGCCGAAATGAGTCTCAGCTGTCCGAGACTCCGCCCCATCATCAACAACGACAAGATTGACCCGCTAGACGTGCACGAGAAGGAACTTTGCCAAGTGCTCTGCGCCTACCGCATCTTCTTGCCCTTCGTGGGCATCACCGTCTCCAGCCGTGAAAGCAAGGAATTCCGCAACGGTATCGTGAAGATTGCCGCCACCAAGGTATCGGCAGGAGTTTCTACTGGAATCGGCGACCACGAAAGCAAGTATAGTGGTCACGACGACGGTGAAGGCGGCGACGAACAGTTTGAGATTAACGACGGACGGAGCTTCGAGGCCATGTACAGCGACATCTCGGGTGAAGGTTTGCAGCCCGTACTGAATGATTATCTGTACGTGTAACGGCTAGTAGTTGTAGTCGGCACAGCCTTTTGGCCCATAGGTCGAAAAGCAAACACCATGTTCTGTGAGGAGTGCACCACCTCTTCCGCCTGCTGTCATCATTTTTGCACCAGCCGGAAGCAACGCAACTTCTACGGAGCGGCCATTGGGATTTCGATCAGTCCATTGGAAACTCATGGTCAAACGGTAGTTTGTCTTATTAGAACCCTGTGACGTTATGCCATCCAAACCAGAGGATTTTCCATTATTCAACTCTCTGCTGATGAACATGGGTTCCTTGGGATAGGTACGGTAATATGTCGAACTACCCGATTTATAAGAAAATGCATAATAGGTATCGCCGTCTTTAGTCAAATCAGATCCGGGAGTATTTCTTGCATTAAGAATGTCCGCAACTCCATGAAATCCAGATTCCTTCAAAGCGTCATACCACGTTCCACTACTTCCAACCAACTTGCTCATCTCCGAGCCACTATTGATGCTGGGGTGGTTATTCTGGACATTGGTCGGAAGGTCTGGGCGCATTTCTATAACAAACAAGTCCACTCCCTTCTCGCTTGCCAGTTTTGTTTTCAATGACGAGAGGTTCTTGTCGGCGTCCTTCCCAGAAGTTACAAAAGCATTATTGTACAGGGCATCTTCATTTTCCACCAAGGCCCTGTTCAATGCTTCTCTCAAGTAATATAACTTAGTGCGGTCAATGTTCTCTCTAGACCGTTCAATGACCCCCATGATATTCGGGACGGCAATTCCCGCAAGCACCCCCATGATCACGATGACTATCATGACCTCGATAAGGGTAAAGCCTTTTTTATTCTTAAAACGCATCATTAATCCAGAGTTGCTAGGTAAATATAAACAAATCTGGAGCCTCTGGACTGAGCTTAGCAACGGTTAGTACTTGTAATCGGCGCAACCAGCGTCGCCATAGGTGGAAAAGCAGACGCCATGGTCTGTGCGAAGTGCGCCTCCATGTCCACCGTCGTTCATTTTCGCCCCATTGGGGATTAGCGCCACCTCTACAGAGCGGCTATTCGGATCTCGGTTTGTATACTGAACACTCAGTGTCAAACGATAATTGGTTCTATTAGAACCCTGTGACGATATCGCCGCCAAGCCCGCCATCTTTCCGTAATTCAACTCTCTGCTGATAAACACGGGGGTCTTGGGGTATGTTCGCCAGTTACTGCCGTCCTTTGTAGCACTGAAGTTGTCATACTCTTTTACTTTTCCATTTTTCCCATCTCTTTTAAAAAGAGAATCCAACCCTATCTTTACATCTTCCTGTACTTCCTTTCCATTTTTAACGGATGTTTTAGAGTATGTTTCCTCGGCGTCCCACCTGAGAGCAACAATGTCAGCAACGCCTTCAAAACCAGCCTCCTTCAAGGCATAATACCAGGTGCCCCCGTGTTCAACCAATTGGGTCATGTTGGAGTTGTTGTTGGCCTGCCCATGTGAACCCTGAATATTGGCTGGCTGCCCCGGCTTCAGCTCAAGAACGAATATGTTCACGCCAGAAGGAGCCTTCAAAAACTTTGTTAGGTTATCCCTATTCTTTTTTTGTTCATCGGCATTGCCTTGAGACAAGTAAGGACTATCGAATAACGCCGTTTCAGTTTCTATCAAGGTCCTGTTCAACGCCTCTCTCAGGTAGAAGAGCTTTAGCTTATCGATATTCTCCCGAACCCTTTCAATTACGCCAATGGTGTTCGGAACGGCAATAGTAGCAAGAATCCCCATGATAGCAATGACTATCATGACCTCAATAAGGGTAAATCCCTGCTTGTTGTTTTTTGCGTTCATCAAACCTACACCTCTTTAACTAGCAAAACACCAAAAACACTCTTTATACAACTAATATATATAAAAAAAGGCTTTTTTTCATTTTTTAACAAAAAAAAGAGAATCACCGATAGTCCAAATTGAAATATATCATGCTGGATACGGAACATTTTTTATCTTTCTCCGTATACATGAAGCAGCTTGACACCACCCTCTATTTCATTACCGACAGCACCAGCGTGCCGCCGGAAAGGTTTTTGCCCGTAGTCGAAGCCGCCTGCAAAGGCGGGGCCACCATCGTCCAGTTGCGGGAAAAGGACAGGACCACTCGGGAATACATGGACCTGGCCAAGGACGTTCACGAGATTACCGCCCGCTACGGGATTCCGCTGATTATCGACGACCGAGTAGACGTGGCCCTGGCCATCGGTGCCGAAGGTGTTCATGTGGGACAATCCGACATGCCGGTTAGGCTCGCCCGCTCGCTCATGGGCAACAGCAAGATCGTGGGTGCCACCACCAAGACCATACCCCAGGCTCTAGAGGCTTACGAACAAGGTGCAGATTATCTGGGCTGTGGAGCCATCTACCCCACAACAACCCATGTGAAAACAGTCATCACCCCGGTAGAAACGCTGAAGGATGTGGTGAAAGCAGTACCCATTCCGGTGAACGCCATCGGAGGGCTGAACAAAGACAATATCTTTGTGCTAAAGGGCTCAGGCATCGCCGGTATATGCGCCGTCTCTGCCATCATGAAAGCCGCAGACCCAGAAACTGCGGCCCGGGAACTGAAACAGGCTTTTTTGAATTTGGGTTAAAACCCTAGTACCGCTTCCGAAATTTCGTTGGCCTCGTCAGAGTAATCGTCTACGCGGTCGGGAATGAACTCGCCCCAGCCTTCGCTGACACCGCAGCCCACGCCTACCTCCATCGTGGACCACTTGAATACGGCAAACACCTTCGGGAACATCTCCAGCAGGCCGTCCAGAATTTCTTCAGGAGGTTCCTCTTCGATCAGCATGTTGCCGTCCATCGCCAGGAGTTCCGTCTCGGGCAGTTCCTCGAACCGGCACTCGTATTCGTCGGACACGATAGGGTCTACAGAATACCAGTCTCCCGAGTCCTCGCCGGGCAGCTCCGCTTCCGGGAATTTTTCCATAAAGGCCTGCCACAAAAGAGCAAGGTCCGCCTCTTCGCCTATAAACCGAACCAGTACGCGACAATCCATTTCTCCCTCCTTGCTTAATAGTCAGAATATAAATAAAAAGCAAAGGAAACGGTATGCTAGATGGCGGCTCAAGTCCGCCACGACATTAGCTATTGCAATTAAACGTCATTCCGGGCTTGACCCGGAATCGCCATGGTGAATACTGGGTCTGAAAAAAAAGAAAAACCGGTTCCGAAATCGAAACCGGCTTTTCACTGAGCTACGAAGGGCTCGAACCTTCGACCCACGCCTTAAAAGGGCGTTGCTCTACCAACTGAGCTAGTAGCCCGAGCGACCCAAATATAGAAACTTTTGCCTTTTTGTAAAGGCAAATTTTGTAAATTTACCCTATGCTCAAGAGGATAAACTTCCAAGTAGCCGCCACGCTCCTGCTTGTTGCCGCTTTCCAGGCACAGGCCTATTTTTCGCAAGGCGATGCAGGCCAGGAAGTTTTCTCATTCATGTCCACCTTCGACAGCCCCCGAAACGCAGCACTTGAAAAGTCAGCGGCAGCGGCTCCTTCTACCGATCCCAGTATCGCACTGCTGAACCCCGCCGCCCTCCGCATGCCCGATGGCAAGGAACGTACCGTCGGGATGCACTGGCAGACCGGTGAATTTGCAGAGAATCAAGGTTCCCTGTATTACACCCGAAATTTCAACCGTTTTCTGTACCAATTTTCGTACAACTGGATAGATTACGGAACCATCGAAGGATACGACGAATACGGCAATGAAACAGGAAACGACTACAACCCAATAAGTCAGTTGGTCACCGCTACAGTGGCCTTCCCCATGAAGCATTTCCAATTCGGCGCCACCCTGAAGTTCGCAAGCGACAGGCTCGCCTATGAAGATGGGGACCGGGCCGCCTTCGGGGCAGCCTTTGACTGGGGTGTATCCTGGCAATCTGTCAACAAATTGTGGGGACTGGCACTTGTAGCCCGTGATTTCGGTTGTCTGCTTAGGGATTACGTAGATGACGGCGATGATGAACATTATCCCATGTCTCAAACAATCGCTCTTTCGGGATATATGCGCTTGAAGAGCCTTCCGCGTCTGACGGTTTTCGGTGAGACCAACTTCCCGCGCTATGCAGAACCCCGCCTGAATATCGGCATGGAATACCTGCTGGGCAAGTACTTTGCCATCCGGGGCGGTTTCACCAGGACCTGGCTCGACCTGAAGCGTGACGCTCTGGAGCTTATCCAGGACAGAAGCAGGCCCGACGAGTCCAACGAAGCCCGGTTCCTAAGCCTAGGCCTTGGCTACAACATGGGAATGTTCGGACTGGACTACAGCTTCTCCTACTTGGCCCAGGGGCTCGGGAACGAGCACCGTGTGGGACTTCGGCTGAACTTCTAAGGCGAATCGGCTATGCGGCAGTTCGACGTCTTTGTCTGGGGTGAACCGCAAGAGTTTAGCGATGCCGACCGACAGCCCCCTTTCACCGACCAGGCCCTAGGCTGGTTCTTCACAAACAACTTCAACGACAAGCTGAACGAAAGCGATGCGGAATGGATCGTCTTTGCATACCGCTCCGTGAAAATCGACAGGGAATTCCTGAACAGCCTAGCCGAGAACATTTCTGCGTTTCCCATGGTGGACGCCTTTGCTCCAAGACTTAGGTATACCATCGAGGAAAGCGAAGGCAAGAAGTCCGCAAAATTCATCGGCGGGTTCAAGCTCCACAAGTCCAAAGGTATCGAGCCTATCGAAGAGGATGCTCCCCTTAGGTACGTGGCAAGCCCTAGACCCGAAATCGCCGTCTTTTCTAGGCGGATCGTACAGCGGACCGGGGCCTTCGACACAAGCCTGTCCATACCCGCGCAGATTCTCGACTACGCCTTAAGGATGCTCCACGCCGGGGGGCGGTGCTTTTCGGTGCCGTACCTGGTGGCCGAACTGCAGGGGCACCCGATGGACTTTTCCAGCGAGAACAAGGAAGCTCTCCCCCACATCGGCTGTGCCCTTTCCAAGTCTCTGGGAATCAAGACCGCACGGTTCATTTTAGCGCACCCTGACCTAGTCGGCACCCTCTGGAAAAACCGCAAGAGCCTACAAGAAAAAAGGGACAAGGCTACCCTCTTAAGTAAGCTTGTCCCGGAATTATTAAAAGAACTGTACTAAGGCGAGCCTAAAACGCGCGACCTACACCTTCTTGAAGATGAGCGACGTATTGATTCCGCCAAAGGCGAAGTTGTTGCTCATCACGTATTCCACATCCATCTCCCGACCGTCGCCGACGATGTAGTCCAGCGGAGCGCATTCGGGGTCCACGTTTTTCAGGTTCAGGTTGGGGCTGAACCAGCCGCGGTTCATCATGTGGATAGACGTCCAGGCCTCGATACCGCCACAGGCACCCAGGGTATGGCCGATGTAGCTCTTAAGGCTGCTGATGGGGGCGCTACGGCCCTTCAGGGCGTTGTAGGTGGCCCAACTTTCGGCCCGGTCGCCGTGCTTGGTGGCGGTTCCGTGACCGTTCACGTAGCCGATGGCATCGGGACTGATTCCCGCGTCTTCAAGGGCCAGTTCCAGCGCCTGCTGCATGGTTTCCTGCTTGGGCTGGGTCAGGTGGTCACCGTCGGTATTGTTGCCGAAACCCACCAGTTCCGCATAAATCTTGGCACCGCGGGCGCGAGCGTGTTCGTATTCCTCAAGAATCAGCGTGCCGCTACCTTCGCCGATGACCAGACCGTCGCGGTCCTTATCGTAGCTGGCGGGAGTGAGCTTAGGCGTGTCGTTCTTGACGGAAGTTGCAAAAAGCGTATCGAAGACGGCGGATTCCGTAGGATCCAGCTCGTCGGCGCCACCTGCCACCATGGCGTCCTGCTTGCCGTACTTGATGGCCTCGTAGGCGTTGCCGATGGCAAGGCTACCTGAAGTACAGGCCGTGTTAGTGGTAATCATGCGGCCTGTAAGTCCGAAGGTCACGCCGATGTTCACGGCACAGGTCTGGGGCATGGACTTGATGTAGGTGGTAGCCGTAATTTTCGAGCTGTCGTTGGTGACGATCATGGAGAAGAAATCCACCAGAGGCATCACGGAACCCATAGAAGATCCGTAGGCCACGCCGACACGGCCGGAATGCAAGAATTCCTGGTCTTCCAAGAGACCAGAGCATTCCAGGGCCTTCTGGGCGCCCACCGTTGCAAGCAGGGCCACACGGCCCATACCGCGAACCTTACGGCGGGGCATGTCAGGGAACTGGTAGTTCACGGGAACGGCCAAGCGGGTGTTCATCTGAACGTACTTGTCCCACTCGTCCATGCGGACAACCTTGTTCTCTTTCTTCTTCAGGTTCTCAAAAATCTCGTCCATCTCGGAACCGAGGGCCGAAATGCAGGAACCTCCGGTAACAACAACCCTACGGGTCATGCGAGACCTCCGTTTACAGAAATCACCTGGCGGGTAATGTAGGCGGCTCCTTCCGAAAGCAGGAACACCGCGGTGGCGGCCACTTCAGAGGGTTTACCCACGCGCTTCATGGGAACAGCCTGCAGAATAATATCCAAAGGAGCGTCCTTGATCATTTCGGTCTCGATAACTCCCGGCGCAATGCTGTTCACCGTGATGTTACGGCTGGCTAGTTCGGTGGCCAGAGCCTTGGTGGCCCCGATAATGCCGGACTTGGAAGCACTGTAGTTCACCTGGCCGCGGTTCCCGATAACGCCGGAAACCGAGGAGATGGTGATAATGCGGCCCATACGCTTGCGGCACATGGGCATCACCAGGGGCTGCACCACGTTGTAGAAGCCACCCAGGTTCGTATTGACCACCTTGTCCCAGGAGTCACCGCTCATGCCCGCAAAGGTCATGTCGGCACAGACACCCGCATTGAGGACCACACCGTAATAGGTTCCGTTCTCCTCGATATCCTTGGTCAGGACTTCCTTGCACTGTTCACGATCGGTAATGTCGAACTGAAGCGTGCGGATTTCACCACCGGCAGCCTGTACCCTCTGCACCAGTTCATCGGCCTTGGCCTTACCCCTGTTGTAGTTGGCAACCACGGCATATCCTGCCAGGGCAACGGCTTCAGCTATGGCAGACCCAATCCCGCCACTAGCTCCGGTCACAAGAACCTGCTTCTTATCGCTCATGGACACTCCTAAGCATTTTCAAATTTAACGGCACATATATAGAAAAAATCGGACTGACCTATTTCCCTTTTTTGACCAGCAAAAGGGGAAAAAAGGAAATTAAAAAGGATTCCTAGGAAAACGGAAAGCCCGAAAGTGGATACCGGCGCAAAACTACTGAAGGAAAGGCTCCCAAAAGAGAGAATTGTCGTCAAGGCAGAAAGGGCAATGGCCAACACCGTCACGGCACTCCCACGGCCTTCCCTAAAGAACAAGGAATAGTCAATGCCTATACCAAGAGTCAAGATGATTCCCACCGTGGCAAAGAAATTGAAGGGAATACCCAAAAAGCCAAACACAGCCACCACCAGCAGGGAAGCGAAAACAGGAATCCGCATAATAGAAACCGCACCGGAAAATCCGTAAATAAACAGCAGCACCGCAAACACCAGCGCAAAGGCAAACCCTACAAGCACAAGGGCCGTCAAAGAAAGCCTTGTCAGGTTCTCGTTAATCTGGTTGATCTTGTCCATAAAGTAGACGCCGTCGCCTGCCACGCGGGAAAGGTCAGCACCCTTGCGCACATGGAGCGGCATCACCGCACTGTAGTAGGAATCCCCCACCTTACCAATCCAGAGGGAATTCAGAAGCTTCTCGAAGTTGGCTGGCAACTTGCTTTCGGGGTCAAGAATCTTCTGGTCCGTCAGAAGAGAGGCCCGGAATGCCGAATCAGACGGCAAACCCAGTTCCTTGAACATCTCCGCAACTGTGGACGAATCCATGGCTGCCGAGAGGGCCTCGAAATTTTCCTGCTGGATTGAACGTGGCGGAATAAAACGACTAATCGCCAGGTAATTCTGCAAAACGCCATCGGTGCGTTCCTGCTCCAAGCGCTTACAGAAAGCGGCCTCCCGCTCCAGCACCTGCTGGACCGAATGCCCCTTGATCAAGAAATAACTGCCCGAAGAACCGAAATCCAGAAGTTCCATGGAAAGTTTTTCAGAGGCAAGCCTTTTTGCCGACACTGTATAAAGTGAACGAAGGTCCGTACCCCACTGGGCACGAGAAATTCCTATAGCAACAAACGCCACCAAAACAAAGACAACCGCAAGCAACGCCCACTTCTTTGCCCGGAGAACCGCAAAGAACTTTCCGTAACCGTCCAGAACCTTGGAAATAGAAGCCATGGCCAATTCAGCCTTGGCGCGAGACTTCGTAACAGGCAGGGCAGCAAACAGAAGCGTAATGGTCAAGAAGGAACTTGCAAGCCCCGCCATGGAGAAAACCGCCATCTGGCGGAGCAGCGGGAACGGTGCAAAGGTCAACGCCAGGTACGAAAGCTCCGTGGTCATAAATCCGAGAGCAAGGCCCTTCAGAATCAGGCCCCGGACTCCCCTGCCGTCTAGCCGTTCTTCACGGACCTTCCAGCCCGTAAAGAAGTGGATGGCGTAGTCGATACTCACACCGATAACGCTGGTACCGAACACGAAGGTGAAAATATGGATAGAACCGAAAAGCGTCCAAGAGACCGACAGGGCCGAGACGATGGCGACACCGATGGAAAAAAGCGTCAAAAGCAGAGGAACCGCCGACCTGTAAGTCGAAAGAATCAGCAGCAGAAGCAGCACAATGGACACGCCCGAAATGACGGCCACTTCCAGTTGCGCCCGAGAAGAACTTTCGTAACTGTGGAAAGGCACTCCCGTAGAGGCAATCACCAGGCCGGAATCCAACCCTTTCAGTTCCGAAACTTTTTGCTCCATAGTCCAGAGGGCGCTACCGTTCTCACCGAAGGTAGAAGCGCCCGGTGCAAGGCTTGCGGTCCACATGACGTAGGTTCTTAGGGAGTCCCGCAACACGAGACGTTCGTCCCGAAGCTCCACGTTTCGGCTCATAAAGGAGAGATTCCCGAGAACATCATCGAAAGCCTGGGCCGAAAGCAGGAACGGGTCCTCGTCCAAGTTTTCGAGGCTTGCCATGGAGAATCCGCCATAAATCTTTTCAAGGGCGTTCTGCTTCAGGAATGCCCCGCCCCCATTGCGGACCCGGTCCATGAAGGACTCGCTCTGTAAGGCATAGCGGTATTCCTTTGCAAAGGCGCGGGCCTCGTCCATGGAACTGTCCGACACCAAGTAGCCAATCTTTTCAAGCTGGGGGTGTTCCTGCAAGGCCCTGTGGAACGAGTCTGCAGCCGCCTTGGCCTTCTCGAAATCGCTGTGGCCAATAAGCACCGTCATCTGGCCCATGGTCCTGCGGGAAAGCTCGGCATCGGCATCACTCAGCCCCGCCGACATCTGCGAAGGCGGCAAAACGGAGAACAGGTTGGAATCGATATTCCAGGGGGCCGCACTTAAGCCTAGCGCGATGATAACAACATGTAGAATTCCCCAGAGGAGAATTCCCCACTTGTTCATCCGTTTTTTTTCGGGCTTATCCATGGGTTTGTGAAACTCCCGTCAACGCAACAGGGCGGATTCTTCGGGAGTGAGGGTGATACCGCCCGCCACCTCCGAAAACTCGTAGAGGATAGGGTTCCCGTCGCCATCGGTAAGGGTCACCTTCTCGAGCCACTTGTGACCCGAGAGCACCACCGATGAAATCTGCTTCTTGATGACGTTTTCCTTGGGCACAAGGCCTATGGTCCAGATGCCACCCTTGCCCATCTCGAAGAAAATCTGGAATCGCTCTTCCAGCATCTGCTTGTTTCCCGAGAAGATCCCCTGGATGGTCTGAGATACCTGGCTGAACACCACGTTGTCCTTCATGTCCATCTTGGAAACCGCTCCGGAGGCATTTTTCTGGAGCATCTTGTCGCGGGCAATGGCGGTAAGGTTCGGGAAAGGCTTTTCCATGTTCCAGAGAATGCCCAGAGTGTCCGCTATGGTAAAGGCACCAGTAGAGACAAAGTCACGATTGATTTTCTTGACGGTGCGCACCTGCTTGAACTTGCCCCGCACATACTTCTGGGACTGCATGGCCGAAAGCACCTGGGTCAGGTCCTTGGAGCCCTCGGCCGTCAGGGGACTTGCAAAGACATCGGCAAAGGCCGTAGATGCCAGCGCAAGACAGAGGAACATTGCCAAAAACAGTTTCATATGGCTCAAATATAGCTTGTTTACCCAATTTTTTTTATCTTTCCGAATAGAAACACTACATCGTGAGAGACATGACTTTTTTCCAACGAATAGCCTACGCCTGGCGAACCTACGTAAAGTTACAGACCTTCTTCTTTTTCGGATTGGGTAGTCTTATCCAGGCCTCCGTGGTGTTTCCGACCCTGTTCCTTTTTTCCGGTTTTTCGAGAAAGCGTTTCAGCCGCATGGCACGCTACGCCATCCACATCGGGCTCAAGATTCTCATCTGGCAGCTGGTGACCCTCAGGGGTTCCAAATTCAAGGTGGAGCACCGTGAACGCCTCAAGGGACTCCGCTCCAAGATCATTATCGCAAACCACCCTTCCCTGCTAGACGTGGTGTTGCTGTTTTCCATCATCCCCAACGCCGACTGCATCGTGAAGGGGGCTCTCGGCAAGAACCGCTTTGTCTCCGGAATCGTGAACTCCATCTACATTCTCAATTCTGAATCCTTCGACCAACAGATGATGGAAGTGAAACGCACCACAGACCAGGGCAACAACCTCATCATATTCCCCGAGGGCACCCGCTCCGAACCGGGCAAGCCCTGGTTTTTCAAGAAGGGAGCGGCCAGGTTCGCCATCGGATGCAAGCGGGACATCGTGCCCATCTACTTTGGCGGAAACGAGATTATCGGGCTTCGCAAGCACGACAAGCTGGTAAGCTACCACCCCAGAGAACAGTACCATTTCTACCTGGACGTGCTGGAAACCATTTCCGTAGAGCCCTACCTGGAAGGCCACCAGGGCGCACAGGTGGCGGCCCTCACCAAAGAGATGCAGCGCCGCCTGGAAGAACGCAGAGAACTGGACCCTGAATACCCCCAGAGACTTTTGGACCAGCAGGCAGAATTAAAGGACAAGGCATGATTGAGCAGATTCGTGGAAAGTTGATTCAGAAAAGCCCCACCTTCGCGGTGGTGGACGTATCGGGCATCGGCTACGGGGTGAACATCTCCGCACGCACGGGCGGAATGCTACCCGAAGAGAACGCTGAGGTGCTCCTATACACGAACCTGGTGGTCCGTGAAGATTCCATGACCCTCTTCGGATTTGCGGACCAGGCCGAAAAGGATTTGTTCCTGATGCTCCTGGACGTGAACGGTGTGGGCCCCAAGATGGCCCAGCGGATTCTGAGCGGGGTTGCCCCTGCCGACCTCTTGAACATGATTGCCAGCGACAACAAGTCCGCCCTAGGGAAAATCAAGGGACTGGGCAAGAAGACCACCGAGCAGATGGTGCTCACCCTCAAGGACCGTGCGGCCACCATGCTGCAGGCTCTCGGAAACGTAGAAGGTTCCGGCGTCACGGGCATGGGAGTGCTTACCGGCGCCAAGATGGAAGCGGTGCTGGCTCTGCACACCCTGGGAGTAAAAGCCCCGGCTGCAGAAAAGGCGGTGGCCAAGGCCTACGAAAACCTGGGCGACAGTGCCGACGCGGCAGCCCTTATCCCCGAAGCCCTCAAGTACCTTTAATCAGAATCAAAAATGTCCCGCATTACAGAAGCCGAAGCCCTGGACCTGTTCAAGAACGCTCCCCTGAAGGAGCTGTGCGCCATGGCCTGCGCCGAAAAAGAACGCCGCCACGGAAAGAACGTCTACTGGGTCAACAACAGACAAATTAACTACACCAACGTCTGCGTTCTGCATTGCAAATTCTGTGCCTTCTCCAAAATCAAGAAGGACAGCCCCACCGCCTATGACTGGAACTATGATACCATCAGGGCAAAGGCCGCAGAAGCCATCGCCAGCGGGGCGCGGGAACTCCATATTGTAGGCGGGCTCCACCCCGACCACCCTTTCGATTACTACATCGACATGCTCGCAAAACTCCGGGCAGAATTCCCGAAGGTGAACCTGAAGGCCTTTACCGCCGTAGAGATCTGCCACTTCTCAAAAATTTCGGGACAGAGCCCTGAGCAGATCATGGCCACGCTGAAAAATGCGGGCCTGGACGCCCTCCCCGGCGGGGGCGCTGAAATTTTGGTGCAGAGCGTGCGGGACCAGATCTGCCCCGGCAAGGAAACCGGCGAGGAATGGCTGGACGTTCACAGGGCGGCCCATAGGCTTGGCATTCCCACCAACGCCACCATGCTTTTCGGGCATATCGAAAAGCCCGAAGACCGTATCGCCCACATGAAAATGCTCCGTGACCTGCAAGACGAAGCCCCCGGATTCTTCGCCTTCATCCCGCTGGTTTACCACCCCGAACACAACGCGCTCCACAAGATTGTCCCGAACATCACCAGCGAAGAAGACATCTTGCGTACGGTGGCCGTAGCGCGCCTGTTTCTGGACAATTTCCCCCATATCAAGGCCTACTGGATACAGATGGGAATCAACACCGCCATGAAGGCCTTACACGCAGGCGCCTCCGACTTGGACGGCACCATCATGGAAGAAAAGATCACCCACGCCGCCGGAGCGAAAGTCCCCGTGAGAATGAGCCCTTCACGCATGCGGGAACTGATTTTGGGCGAAGGCCTCACCCCCGTCGAACGCGACGCCAAGTACGAGACTTACGGGTAGATGACACTAGAAAACCCCGTGCAGAATTGCACGGGGCTTTCGTCGTTCTTAAGGAATAATTCTTTTAGATTACTTCTTCTGGAGCGGAGTATCCTTCAGGATTTCCTCGACCAGGTTCTTCATGTTTTCTTCCCAGTCGCCCTTGCCCATGGTGAAGCCGAGATGGACGCGAGCCTTGAGCGTGCCGCTCGCCACAACGGTCTTGCTGTCGGCGTTGGCAATGGAGTATTCGCCGGAGAACTGGAGGTAGCTCTTGGTTTCGGCACTCATGGTGAGCGGGTTCATCTTGGTTTCGGAGAGGCGGGAAACTTCGAGGTTGCTCATAGAGATGATGAGACCAGAAACGCCGTCGAGAGCGTCAAACTTCGGGGAGGGAACGAGATAGTCCTTCTTGCCGAACTTGGCCGGGGTCATGGTGTAGTCGGTCACTTCCTTAGCGGAGAAGTTGGCGGCGATGTCGGCCTGGCTCTTCAGTTCGCTGCCCATCTGCTGGGTGAACCAGCCGGAGAAGTTGCTGGAGAAGTCCGGAAGGTCGTCGGCAACGTCGTCCTGGTTCTTGACGACAGGTTCGGTGTAGAAGACGGTCACTGCCGTTGCCGGCTCAGTCCAACTTGGGTCGATGTTCTTGAGACCGGCCTTGCCCCCGCAACCGATGAGAGAAAGTGAGACTGCACAGAGAAGAAGTGCAGCAAATTTTTTCATGATATTATCCTCCTGATGGAAAATTTCCAGAAAAACGACACTGTTTTCCTGACGGGACAATATAGGAAAAATTTGTTCCAAAAAAGAGATTTTCGTGCAATAAAAAAATTTTTTTTTAGATTTTCCGTCAAAAAATTTCTATATGACTCAATCTGAGACATATAGGAATTTTCCAAGATTTCATGACAGGAAAGCATTGGGCGTTCCCCGGCACGGGGCCGGGTCGGGTGCTGCTCGCCGAGCACGCTCGGCTCATCGAGTCGCTTGCGCGTCTCGCCACAAAGGTGCGACGCCCCCTAACGTGATTCCAGTGTGAAATGTGAAGTGTGGGGTGTGGAATGATTGTTTATCGGCGGGTTAATCGGAGTCCTTGAGACAACGGACGGAGAAACCATGGTCCTTGCTGTAATCGTGATATAGCCACGCAGATTTGAGGAAGTAAAGGTACGCATAGTAGGCGTAGTCTTTACTGAACTGCGAGGCACTCCAGAAATAGGCATTGCGGCCGACACGGGCAAAGGAGCCCTCGTAGTACGCGATGCCTGCAGGAAGCGCAGAAAAACCGTAGTCATCCGTGCCGTTACTTTCTTCACCTATCCAGCCCGTCTTGGTCTTGAGTTTCAAGCCCGCCGTGGCCCAAGTTGTTCCACCCACTGCACCAAACAGTTCCTCCCATTCACTCTGCGCGGGAACATGCCAGCCGTTGGGGCACACGCCCTGCACGTTGCCCGTACCCAGGGTGGAACAATCGTGGTAGCAGCCGCACTCGTCCTCGGACTTGCCCATGGCGGCGGCCCAGGTGTAGAGCCGCCCGTAGATGGCGCAATCGCCTTCCTCCATCGTTTGGTGTCTTCCGCCACCGCACCAACTTTTCTCCGTCTGGTAATTTAAATTCTGAGCCATCCACACTTGGTCTCCGATTTTCACCATCTTGTATGTCTGACCATCACGAGCGTCTTTAAAGCAGTTCTCGTCTGTTTCAACTTCACACTGTCCACTTCCATATACAGAACTCGAGGACTTCGCAGAACTGTTGCTTGACTTTGCGTCATTTCCAGATGTATTCGAATTGCTGGACTTGGTCGATGTTCCTGCCGAAGAAGGATTGTCCTTGCTGTCGCTGGAGTCGTCGGTCACTTCGGCGGGATCGTTGGACTTGCTATCGCTACTGGAGATTGCTTCGTCCTTACAGTCCTCGCAATGACGAAAAGAACTAGAACTTCCGTACTCTTCAGCGCAGCTCAGGGCGCTTGTTTCGGTTTCATCGCCACCCGCCGACGAAGAGTCATCACAGGCGGTCAGGGCGAAACCGAGCACCCCCGCAAGAGCGCAGACCGTGAACTTTTTCGCGAATGTGTTTTTCATAGGGAAACCTTTTGGAAATTACTCAGAGTCCTTGACGCAACGGACGGAGTAGGCATTGTTTTTGGCGGGGAAATTCAGATTCGCATCGTCGCTGCTGAAGTCCAGGCTTTCATCGTAGGCATAGTAGTTATCGTTCCATGAGGCACTCCAGAAAGAGGCGCTGTAGCCAACACCATAGAAGAGTCCACCACTGTGCCTGTAGCCAGCAGGGAGTGCAGAGAAACCGTAGGCATCCTCGTTGATAATGACGCCGCCGCTATAGGCTGCCCAGCCAGCCTGAGTCTTGAGTTTCTGACCCGCCATGAAATCCCCGCCCACAGCAGCGGCGAGGTCTATCAATTCGTGGTATATGGGAACGTGCCAGCCGTCGGGGCATATGCCCTGAACGCTTACGCTCGGAAAAGGCCCCGTGTCCGGGTTGGTACAGTTATAGCCATAGCCGCACTCGTCTTCGGACTCGCCTATGGCGGCGACCCAGGTATAGAGACGACCATACACGGAGCAGTCGCCCGCCGTCCTTGTTCCGTGGATTCCCCCACCACACCAGCTGTTTTCCGTCTGATAGTTCAAGTTCTGCGCCATCCATACCTCGGAATAGTCCTTAGCAGGAACGCCAATGGAAATGGTCTTATAAACCTGACCATCTCTCTCATCGAGAATTTCTCCATACTTACCCGCTTCAAGGAATTCCTGGTTCAGGTATTCTGTCGTAACGCACTTATACTTCGTGCAATCGTATGTTCCCGACGGCATGACCTTTGCTTCGGCGTAACTTTTCGGAACTTCGTCTGAACTTGAAGAAGATTCAACCTTGCTCGCAGAACTGTTGCTTGACTTTGCGTCATTTCCAGATGTATTCGAATTGCTGGATTTGGTCGATGTTCCTGCCGAAGAAGGTTTGCCCTTGCTGTCGCTGGAGTCGTCGGTCACTTCGGCGGGATCGTTGGACTTGCTATCGCTGGAGATTGCTTCGTCCTTACAGTCCTCGCAATGACGAGATGACGATGACATTTCGGCACTGCAGCTCAGGGCACTTGTTTCGTTATTATCACCACCCGCCGACGAAGAGTCGTCACAGGCGGAAAACGCGAAACCAAGCACCCCCGCAAGGGCGCAGACCGTAAACTTTTTCGCGAATGTGTTTTTCATAGAGAAACCTTTGGGGATTTAGTCAGAGTCCTTGACGCAACGGACGGAAAAAGCCTCTCTCTTGAACCTAAGTCTTTCGTTGCCGCGGTGGGAGTCGTTACGCAATTCCATGCTGTAAGCGTTTTTGCTATCATCCTCCAGTGTAGACCAGAATAAGGTGTAGAAGCCAGCAAAGGCGAAACTGGATTCACCCATAAAGATGCTTCTTTCGCCAGCAGGCAAGGCGGAAAACCCGTAGCCATCCTTATTTGGATAATCCGTCCAGCCTGTCGTAGACTTGAGCCATTGACCTGTCGTTTCATTGCCCCATCCACCTGCCGTTTCAATGCCCCCGGTAAACCATCGCCATTCCGTTTCGCTGGGCAGGTGCCAGCCCTCCGGGCAAATACCCTGCTGCACACCGGTAGGGCTGCAGGTATTGCCGTAGCCACATTTCGCATTATTCATGGCAACTTCCCAAGTGTACAGGCGACCATACTTGGCACAGGAGTCAGCTTCGTCGTTGTAGCAGCCACTCCATGCATAGTTTCCCATACTGGACACATCACCCGGATCGTAGTTCAGGTTCTGTGCCATCCAAATTCGACCATTAACCATTTCGATGGTCTTGTATACCTGGCCGTCACGGGTGTCTAGCATTTCGCCATATTTGCCAGCTGCAAGCATCTCCTGATTCAGGTATTCAAGCGACGAGGTCGCATCCTTGCAGATCTGATCCGCAGGGCAGTTTTTTGCATAGTAGCCGGATGGTTTCACCCCCTCTGGCCAACTGTTTGGCGTCGTTCCCGAGGAACTGAATGAATAGCCATTCTTGCTGTCGGAGGAATAATCGTCGTCATTGCGGGAGTCGTTGGATTCTGTAGAGAAGTCGCAGTCCATCTTCTCGATGAGAGTTCCGATGACCCAGCCGTTGTCGCCATCGCAAACAGCCATGTCATGGTATTCCGTCAGGTAGGTGGCAACGCACTTCTGACTCTTGCCGCAGTCGTAATCCGACAGTTCCATGAATGTCTCGACGGTGTCAGGAATTCCACCACGATTGCTGCCGCTACCATTATCACCCCCCGCCGACGACGAGTCATCGCAGGCGGAAAGGGCGAAACCGAGCACCCCCGCAAGGGCGCAGACCGTGAACTTTTTCGCGAATGTGTTTTTCATAGCAAAACCTTTTGAGATTTAGTCCGAGTCCTTGAGACAACGAACGGAGTGCCCGTAGACCTTATCGTTGACGTACTTGCCCGCATAGTCGTTGCGGTAGTCCAAACCCATGACGTACGCGTCGTAGGAGATGGTTTCCTCAGTAGAACTCCAGAAGTACGTGCCATAGCCCTTGTAGCCGTAATTCCCAATGGGGTAGTACCTGGTGCCGGCAGGAAGCGCCGAGAACCCGAAGGCATCCTCGTTGGTGATGCCGCTGTACGACGTCCAGCCAGTCGCGGACTTGAGCTTGGTACCCGCCGTATTTGAAGACGTATATTCCGTAATGGAACCGTCAACGGCCACAATCAGGGCTTCCCATTCGCTTTGACTGGGCAAATGCCAGCCCTTGGGGCATGCACCACGAATATCTCCCTCACCAAGGTTGCATGCATGATCAATACCACACTCGTCCTCCGCCCTGCCCACTGCAGCAGCCCAGGTATAAAGACGACCGTACTTGGCACAGTTGGCAGGGTTGTCGCCGTAGCACCAGCTGTTTTCCGTCTCAAAGTTCAGATTCTCGGCCATCCACACCTCGGAATAGTTCTTTGACGGGATGTCAATGGTGGTGGTCTTGTAAACCTGACCGTCGCGCAGGTCCTTCAGGGTGTTCTTGTCGGCGTCATAAACGCTGGCGTCGCTGCCGCCGCCGGGGACGCTTGCGGAAGAGCCTTCCACGCCTTCGGAGCCGCTGGAGTCCGGCTCTTTGGAAGCGCTGGATTTGGTCGACGTTCCTGCCGAAGAAGGGCTATCCTTGCTGTCGCTGGACTTGGCGTCGCTATCCTTATCAGTGACCTTGCCGCTGCTGGAGATTGCTTCGTCCTTATCGTTGGAACGAGAATCACTGGATTCTTCGCGGCTATCGCCGCTCAGAATGACGTTATTGTCATCGTCACCCGCCGACGAAGAATCATCACAGGCGGAAAACGCGAAGAAAGTTAAACCGGCTGCACCTATTAAGAAAATTTTCTTGACATACTTCAATTTACTCTTCACGAATCACGCCCGAATTCAAAGCCGCTGCAGACTTACACAAAAAGCAGTATCCCGGACTGGAACTGAAGACCATGCGCACGGTCCACGACCGGTTCTTGCTCATCGATGACACCGTGTATCACTTTGGTGCAAGTTTCAAGGACATGGGAAACGAGATGACGGCATACAGCGTGCTGAATTTCGTGACACCCGAGGAGGTCATTGAGAAGGTAAGCGAAAGCACGAAGGGGTGAAAAGGGAGAGGGGGTAGCGGATGATGCATGAAGGCCCTCGCCAAGATGATAGTGGATCCTCGCCTTCGTGAGGATGACGAGAAAGGTCGTGAGGACGACATGCAGCAGAAGCGAGGGGGAGGCCTCCCCCACCATTTTAGTGACACCTAGTCCTGTTTTTAGGCTGTCCCGTCGTTTTTCCTGGCCAAAAGTTCATGGCTTTTGGCCCATTTTTCTATCTTTTCGCCCACTATGAACAATTCTGTGAACGATTTATGGGTCGGCGTGGACGTGGGTTCTACCACGGTGAAAATCGCAGTCGTCGATCCCGCTACTTCCAAGCTTTTGCACTACACCTACCAGCGCCACAACGCCATGCAGGCCCAGAAGGTCTTCGAGGTGCTGCGGGAGGCCCACGGGCTGTTCCCGGGAAAGAATTTCAGGGTCGCCTTTTGCGGTAGCGGCGGTCAGCCCTTCGCAGACGCCACCCGCGCGTTTTTCGTTCAAGAAGTCGTAGCCAACGCCCTTGCGGTACGTGCCACCTACCCCGATACCCGAGTGGCTATCGAATTGGGCGGCCAGGACGCCAAGGTGGTGTTCTTCGAGAAGGACCGCACCACGGGCAAGCTTATCGCCTCTGACATGCGCATGAACGGCGTGTGTGCCGGCGGTACGGGTGCCTTTATCGACCAGGTGGCCGAACTTCTGCGTATCAAGACCGAGGCTTTCGAGGGTTACGCGAAGCGTGGCCAGAAGGTCTACGAGATCTCGGGCCGTTGCGGCGTTTTCGCCAAGACCGACATCCAGCCCATGCTGAACAACGGCGTTGCCAAGGAAGACATCGCCCTTTCCAGTTTCCACGCCATCGCCAAGCAGACCATCGGCGGTCTTGCCCAGGGCATGGAAATCAAGCCCCCTGTGATTTTCGAGGGTGGCCCCCTGACCTTTAACCCGACCCTGGTGCGCGCCTTCAAGGAACGCCTGGGCATTAGCGACGAACAGGCCATTGTGCCGGAACATTCCGAGGTGCTGGTGGCCATGGGTGCGGCCCTTTCGTTGGGCTCCATGTTCGCCGAGCAGGAATGCCAGTACCGCATGGAAGGCTCCCTGGACGCCCTTGTCCACTTTAACGAGACCCGCCAGGCCGAAAACAAGGCCAAAGCCGCAGCCGATCTTTTCTTCAAGAACGACATGGAATACAAGATGTTCCTGGAAGAGCACAAGATGGCGGGCAACAACTACCCCCAGCCGGCGTCGGGCTCTACCCTGAACGTGTACCTAGGTATCGACGCGGGTTCTACCACCACGAAGTTCGTGCTCATGGACGAGCAGGAAAACGTGGTGGACGGCTTTTACGCCAGCAACAACGGCGAACCCCTGCAGGTGCTGAAGAATGCCCTGAACGAACTTTCGGACCGCTACGAGGAATACGGTTGCACCCTGAACATTCTGGGTGTGGGTACCACAGGCTATGGCGAGCAGTTGTTCGCCAAGGCAGTCCACGCCGACTACCATACGGTGGAAACGGTGGCCCATGCCAACGCCGCCCAGAAGATCTGCCCCGACGTAAGCTTCATCTTGGACATCGGTGGTCAGGACATGAAGGCCATCTCCGTGCAGGACGGCGTGGTCACAGGTATCATCTTGAACGAGGCCTGCTCCTCGGGTTGCGGCTCCTTTATCGAGACTTACGCCCGCAGCCTGGGCATTCCCATGGAAAAGATTGCCGAGATGGCATTCAACGCCAAGAGCCCTTCCCAGCTGGGTAGCCGCTGCACCGTGTTCATGAACAGTTCCATTATTACGGAACAGCGCGACGGCAAGCAGCCCGAAGACATTATCGCGGGCATCTGCCGCTCCATCATCAACAACGTCTTTACGAAGGTGATCCGTATCCGCAACCTGAACACCCTGGGTCAGAAGGTGGTGGTGCAGGGAGGTACCTTCAAGAACAACGCCGTTCTTCGCGCTTTCGAGCAGTACACCGGCCTTAAGCCCATCCGTCCTGAACGTCCGGGCGAAATGGGCGCTATCGGTATCGCGCTCCTCACCAAGAAGTTCATGGAAGAGAAGCGGAAGACCGAACCGGAACTCAAGAGCCGCTTTATCGGCCTTGACGCCATGAAGACCTTCAGCTGGCACAACCAGCCGGGCCAGCTCTGCCAGTACTGCACCAACCATTGCTCCCGTACCATCGTGACCTTTAGCGACGGCCAGAGCTTTGTGACGGGCAACCGCTGCGAGCGCGGCGAAGTGACCGCCGACCCCAACGACCCGAAGACCAAGGCCCTCATTGCCGAAATCAACAAGAAGATGCTGTCCGTGCCCGACATGATCAAGCGCACGAACCAGCTCCTTGTGAAGGACTACGCTCCCGCAAAGCTTGTGGAGAACAACGGCAAGACCATCGGTATCCCCCGCGTGCTGGAATTCTGGGCAAGCCTCCCCTTCTGGAAGGCATTCTTCACCAGCCTGGGCTACACCGTGGTGGTGAGTCGCCAGAGCGACTACAAGATGTTCGAGGAAGGCCTCCACAGCGTGCCCTCCGACACCGTGTGCTTCCCCGCCAAGCTGGTCCACGGCCACGTGCTCAGCCTTATCGAGAAGAAGGTGGACCGTATCTTCTTCCCCATGATGGTGGCTGTGCCCAGCGACCATACCAAATTTACCGCCACTTCCGTGTGCCCCGTGGTGCAGGCCTACCCCAACGTCTGCAAGAACACCGACGAGCCCGAGAAGAACTACGGCATCCCCATGGACCAGCCCATTTTCCACTGGTTCAACGCCAAGCTCCGTCGTAACCAGACCGTGGAATGGTTCCACGAGAACTGGAAACTGGACAAGAAGCTTTTGAACAAGGCCGTAGACGAAGGCGAAAAGGCCCTCCAAAGCTACCGCGCCACCCTCCTGGAAGAGGGTCAGAAGGTGCTGGACGACGTGCGGGCCAAGAACAGCTTTGCCGTGGTGATTGCTGGCCGCCCCTACCATGCGGACATGCTCATCAACCACAACATCGCAAGCCATTTTACCGCCATGGGAATCCCGGTGCTCACCACCGAATCGCTCCCGGGCGTGTACGACCAGGATGTGCCCAGCCACACCCGTATCGAAATCAAGAACACCTTCCACCTGCGCATGATCGGCGCCACCATGATTGCGGCCAAGGACCCCAACGTGGAACTGGCCCAGATCGTTTCTTTCGGCTGCGGTCACGACTCCATTCTGACCGACGAAATGATGCGCATGATGCACCAGGATTCCAACAAGGAAATGCTGATGCTCAAGCTGGACGAAGGCGACGCCCGTGGCCCCGTGGGAATCCGCATCAAGAGCTTTATCGAGACCGTGAAGGCCCGCCGTGCGGCAAACCTGCCCGACAAACCCGAAAGTCACGAACCGCTGTTCCACACGCCCTTCATGCCCGAAGACAAGCAGCGCCGCCGCATTCTGACGCCGAACCTGTCTCCCGCATTTACGGTGCTGGCCAGCGTCTACATGAAACGTGAAGGCTACACCGCCGAATACCTGCCGGTGGCCGACAAGGAAGCCATCGAGCTTGGCAAGAAGTACATAACGACATCTGCTTCCCCTGCCAGGTGAACATCGGCGAGGCCCTCAAGTGGCTCGTCAACCACCCCGAGGTTCCCCAGAACCAGGTTTCCATGTGCCTTGCCAAGAACTGCGAGAACTGCCGCGCCGTGCAGTATGCGGTACTAGCCCGCAAGGCCCTGGACGAGGCCGGTTTCAAGGACGTGACCATCATTACCACCGGCGTAGACTACAAGGGAATGCACCCCGGATTCCAGCTGGGTCTGGATTTCCGCCTCCACATGCTGTGGGGCCTTGTGACCATGGACGCCATCGAGATCATGTACCGCGCCGTGCGGCCCTACGAAGTTCACGAAGGCGACACCCAGAAGATTTACGACGAATGGATGCCCAAGGTAATCGGCGTGGCAGGCAACCTGACCACCGCACAGCTGGTGCGACCCTCCAAGCTTCTGGAAGTGTTCGACCAGTGTATCGAGGCCTTCAACTCCATCGAGATTACCGAAGACCGCAAGAAGGGAATCCGCAAGCCCCGCGTGGCCGTGCTTGGCGAAATCCTGATGAATTACCACCCCAGCGCCAACGGCTTCATCGAAAATTACCTGATGAACAACGGCATGGAAGTGTACCTGCCCGGCATGACGGACTTCTTCCGCGTAGACGAGGTGGTCCGCGCCGAAAAGCTGAAGCGCGGCTTCTCCGCCAACCCGCTGAAGGACCGCATCGAAGGCGGCGTCACAGCCAAGGTCTATACCCACGCCGTAGAGACCGCCCGCAAGGCCATGCACAAGTTCAAGCTGTACGAACACCATGCAGACTGCGTGGAACTGAAGGACTACGTATCCGACATCATCGACCCCACCTACAATACCGGCGAGGGTTGGCTGATTCCGGGCGAAATTCTGTACAACTCCCAGCATGGCATCAACAGCCACATCATCTTGCAGCCCTTCGCCTGCCTGGCCAACCACATCTCCGGACGTGGACTTACCAAGGCCGTAAAGGAACGTTGCCCTCATATTCAGATTCTCAGTCTGGACTATGACCCGGACACCAGTTTTGCTAACATCGAAAACCGCCTGCAGATGTTGATCATCAACGCCCGAGAGCTTGAAAAGGCGAACCAGGCTTAAACAATCAAGGGCATTTTCTAAAGACCGGCGACCAGTTCAATGTTTCAGATGAACATCTCCAGAGTGGTTGCCGCGGCTTTTCTTGTCTTGATGTCTGCCGCTTTCGGAAACACGAACAACTCCGACGGGGAGTCCTTTCAGCGCTATTCCTTAGTACCCGTACTCGGCTACACCGAAGAGACGGAGTTCCAGATTGGGGCTATGGCCCTGTTCTTTCTGAAACCGGATTTTGCAGGCGGCAAGGTTCCAGAAATCGGCCTCACGGCCTACGGCTCTACACGGGAGCAGCTGCAGCTGGTGCTGGAACCCTACTTCTATTTTTTCCACGACCAGGTTACCCTCTGGAGTCTGGTCAAGTACCAGGACTGGGTCGCCAGCTATTTCGGGAGAGGCAACGACCCGGACATAGACAAATTCGTCAACTACGACCGAAAAAAAATACAGCTGGGCACAAGAGTCGAATCCAGGATAGGACTGCCCCAGAGCCTCAAGTACGGCATCGAAATCCACGTAGAGCGTTCGGACATAGACTTTGAGGAAAGCGAGACCATCAAGACCCCAGATACCCATTCGGGCTGGCGAAACGGCGCCGGTTACCTGTTTGGGCTCGACACGCGGGACAACACCAACTGGACCCGCCACGGTTTTCTTATGGAGTGGAAACAGCTGTTTTACAGCGATAGGCTCGGCGACTACACCTTCGATACGGAATCCCTGGACTTACGGGGCTATACCGAAACACCCCTGCAAACTTCCCTGGCTCTCGGTTTTCTCTGGATGCGTTCCGACGGCGACGTCCCCTTCGACATGCTGGCGGGCCCAGACGGAATATGCCGTTTCCGTGGAGTGGAAAGTCTCTATTTTGGCGACAACCAGGCGGTCATCCTTCAGGCCGAAATCCGGCGCTTTTTGTTCTGGCGTTTCGGGAGTCATGTCTTTTTCGAAGGAGGCAAGTCCGGTAGCTATTTCAGCGATCTGGTCCGCAACGAATGGCACAAGTCCGTCGGGATTGGCGCACTGCTCGGCCTGAACCTGAAAGAAAACCTGTTTGCCCGCGCAGATTTCTCGTGGGTAGATTTCGACCACCTGGGACTTTCGTTCTATGTCCGCCAAGCGTTTTAACATTTGAAACCACTAGTCACTTTACTATGCAAACCAACAATCACATACACACCACCCGAATCGAAGTCCGCTACGCCGAAACCGACCAGATGGGGGTTGTTCACCATGCAGTTTACCCCGTATGGTTCGAACTGGCCCGTACCGATTATTTCCGCTCCCTGGGCGCTAGCTACGTGGAAATAGAAAAAGAGGGGTTTGTAAGCCCGGTTCTCAAGCTAGAAGTCCAATACAAGCGCCCCACCCACTATGGGGAATTTGTGGATATCGAAACCACCCTGACCCGCAAAGGGTCGCTCCACTTCGTATTCGACTACAAGGTTTTTGTCGATGGAGCGCTCTGCTCTACAGGCTCATCCGTGCACTGTTTCCTGAAAAACGGACAGCCCACGCGAGAACTGCCCAAGCAAGTCAAAAAAATATTCCCGGATTAAACATTTTTACGCTCTTTTCGTCCTGCATATCGGGCGGTATATCGGGAAAAACAGGCTTTTTAACGAGAAAATCCGATATTTTTCTATTTTTACTCTATTATATATCTAATATTTTCGAGGTAAAAAATGGATCAAGAAGAAGTCAAAAGCAAACTGAAAGCGTTTTTCATGTCGGATCTTGGCGTAGATGGCGACGTTCTCCAGTACGACACCGAGCTTTTCGGCGAAGAAATCGGCCTGGATTCCGTGGATTCCCTGGAAATCATCTCCTTCGTGGACAGCAACTTCAACGTGTCCATGACCGGCGTCGGCAAGGAACATTTCCAGTCCATCAACACGATTGCCGCCTACATCGAAGCTCACAAAGCATAACCTAATCTACATCTTATGACTCCTGACGAACGCCGCTGTGTAGTTACTGGCCTTGGCGTTATTTGCGCCGTCGGTAACAATGTTGAAGAAACCTGGAAAAGCGCCCTGAATTCTGTTTCGGGAATCCACAAGACCACCTCGGTGGATACCAATAAATGTTATGCGGACTTGGCTGCCGAAGTCAAGTGCGACACCCTAGACGAAATCGACGCACCAAAAGAAAAAGACCGAGTTTCCAAACTTTGTATCAAGGCCACAAAAGACGCACTGGCCGATGCCGGCCTTACAAACTTTAACGACGACCAGCGCGTAAGCGTGGTTATCGGCAGTTGCGTAGGCGGGGTCCTCTCTATTGAACAATACCACCAACACGGTCGCGATGTTTCTGAGATTGCCAAGATGCCCATTGCGGCAATCGCCTCCCAGGTAGCCGAAACCTGCGGAGCAGGCGGAATCGTTACCAACGTGGCCAACGCCTGTGCGGCGGGCACTATTTCCATTGCCGTCGCCTGTGACCTGATTCGTGCTGGCAAGGCAGACGTGGTCATCGCAGGCGGAGCCGATTCCTTTGCAGCAGTTCCCTATTCCGGATTCCTTTCGCTCCACGCCCTGGACGAAAACGGCTGCTCCCCCTTCAACCGCTGTAACGGCATTACCCTAGGCGAGGGTGCGGGTATCGTCATCGTGGAATCCTACGAACATGCCCAGAAGCGTTCCGCAAGGCAGTACTGCGAAATACTGGGCTCAGGCGTTACCAGTGACGCAAACCACATCACCGCCCCTAGAGAAGATGGAGTGTGCCTGATGGAAGCCATCAGCCGCGCCGTCAAGAATTCCGGCATCGACAAATCCGATATCGGCTACGTGAACGCCCACGGCACAGGAACAGGCAAAAACGACAATGCCGAAATTACCGCCTTCAAAAATTTCTTCGGTGAAGACAATGCCAATATCTCCGTGAGCTCCACAAAGGTTCTCACAGGGCACTGCCTTGGAGCGGCCGGCGCTATCGAAGCCGTATTCAGCATCAAGGCGCTTACGACCGATACGGTGCTCCCGACCTTCCCCTACACCGAAGAACAGTCCGCCGCCCTCAAGGAAAAAGTCGGAAAACTGGATTTTGTGCAGAACAAGGCACGCCACAAGAAACTCAAGTGCGTCTTGAGCAACAACGTGGCCTTCGGCGGCACCAATGCAGCCATCGTATTCTCGAAAATTCCGGGCGAAGTTTCCGCCCAGTCTGCCGCAGGCAAAAAGATTGCCGTGACGGGTCTTGGAATTGTCTCTCCGCTAGGGAACAGCAAGGCTGCCTACCTGGAAGCGGTCAAAGCCGACAAGAAACCAGAATCCGCTTCGGTCCATTCCACAATCGCCCTGGAAGACTACAAGGAACTCGGGGTCAAGATGGCCTTCTACCGCAAACTGGATAACCTGGGGCAACTCCAGACGGTGTCCGGCATGCGGGCCCTCCAGGATGCAAATTTTACGGTGACCGACGACAACGCCAAGGAAATCGGCATCATCGTGGGTACCAGCGAAGGCGGTCTCGGCGCCACCTACGATTTCGAGGAGCTGATTGCACGGGAAGGCAACTCTCAGGGTTCGGCCTTCAAGTTCCCCCATACGGTCTATAACGCTGCGGGCGGCTACCTCTCCATTTGTTCCGGCATCAAAGGCTACGGCGTCACCATAACCACGGGCCCCCTTTCGGGACTCGACAGTATCGGCTACTCCATGAACGTGATTCACGACGGTCAGGAAAAGGCAATGATGGCCACCGGTACGGACGAAAACTTGCCGATTATTACGGAATTCGCCCAAAAACTGGGCGTAGCGGCAAACAACGTGGTCGCACCCTATGCCGAAAATGACGGCTTTGTGGTGGGAGACGGCTCCGTGTCTATCATGCTCGAAGACGATTCTTATGCCAAGTCCCGGGGTGCCAGGGTTTACTGCTATGCGCTGGGCTTCGGCCACGGCCGCAAGAACGTGAAGTTCGGAAAACTTGCCGGTTCCGAAGAAGCCCTCGACAAGGCCATTGCAGAAGCCCTGACCGATGCAGGTGTTTCTGTAAATGACATCGATGCGGTTTGCGGGTTCGCCAACGGTTGCAAGCGGATTGACGACATCGAAAAGGGTTCACTCAAACGCATGTTTGGCGAAAAACTGGGGTCGTTGCCGCTCTTTGAAGTCAAGGAACGTACCGGTGAAGGCCGTGCGGGGTCTGCCGCCCTGGCCGCCGCCGAAGCAGCACTGCTCCTGAGTGGCGAACTGGTCAACGACAACGCTTACTTTGTGGCGGCAGATGGTTCAGTTTCGGCAAAAAAGACAGAATCAGCAAAACTCAAGAAAATTCTGGTCATTTCATATGCGGCGGGTGGATCTTACAGCGCCGTCGTGTTCGGGAAATAGAGTTTAGGAAAAAGGAGCTTGAAAATGAAAGTAGCTTTAGTAACAGGAGCTTCGAAAGGTATCGGCAAGGCCTGCGCCTTGCGCCTTGCCCGCGACGGTTATACCGTCGTAGTGAACTACTCCAGTTCCGATGAGGCAGCAAACGCCACGCTCGACCAGATCAAGGCCGAAGGTGGTGACGGCATGGTTTACAAGGCCGACGTTTCCAAGCTAGACGAAGTCAAAGTCATGGTTCGCGAGGTTTTCAAGACCTACGGGCGCATTGACGTGCTGGTGAACAACGCAGGCATCGTTCGCGACGAATACCTGATGATGATGAACCCCGCAACCTTGGACAAGTGTTTCGACCTGAACGTGAAGGGCTACTTCTACTGCGCCCAGCAGGTGGCCGTGAAAATGTACAAGCAGAAATCCGGCGTGATTATCAACATGAGTTCCGTGTCTTCGAAATTCGCATTGGCGGGTCAGGCCGTATACAGCGCCACCAAGGGGGCGGTAAATTCCCTTACCCAGACCCTAGCCAAGGAACTGGGCGGTTTTGGCATTCGCGTGAACGCCGTGGCTCCGGGCTTTATCGCTACCGAGATGATCGAGGCCATTCCCGAAGAAACCCGCAAGGGCTACCTCGAAAAGATACCCTTAAAACGTTTCGGCTCTGCCGACGAAGTGGCAAACATCGTGTCTGCATTGGCCTCTGACCAGTTCGCCTATGTGACCGGCCAGGTGTTCGTGCTGGACGGAGGACTTTCCCTATGATGAACATCTACGAAATCAGCGAAAAGATTGCACAGCGTCCGCCGTTCCAGATGGTCGAACGCGTCACGGAACTTGTACCCAACGAATCTGCCGTGGGCATCAAGAACGTAAGCGTGAATGAGCCCTACTTTATGGGGCATTTCCCCGGCACTCCGATTATGCCGGGCGTGCTCATTGTGGAAAGTTGCGCCCAGCTTTGTTCCCTAGTGATAGAAAAGCCCGCCGAAGACCTGGAAAAGAACCTGTATGTTCTTTTGAAAATTGACGGATTCAAGTTCGTGAAGCCGGTAATCCCCGGCGACCAGCTTGAAATTTCTGTCAAGAAGACCAAGGAAGGCGGCGTACTGGTGGGCTTTGACTGCATTGTGAAAGTGAACGGCAATATCCACGCGAAGGGAGCTCTCACCTTTACAAGCATTCCAAAGGAATCCTTAGGGAAATAGAAATCCGTGGTCAGTGGTTAGTGGTTAGTGGCTAGGAACTCAAAGAAAAACCCGCTGGTGGAATGCATCATGCATCTCGTTGTCATCGTGGTGATATACACGGTGCGCGTCTTTATGTTTGCCTGGTTCCGCCCGAAGGTCGTCTTTACAGGTGAATCGGTCAAGTCCACTCATCTTAGAACTCCATCGGTGATTATCGCCAACCATACCAGCATGCTCGACCCGATCATGATGCTTGCCGTATTTTTTTCACACAAGAGCATCGTGGTGGCCAAGGACCAGATTGAAGATCCCCATTTCCGTTGGGCCCTCACCCGCGCCAAGTGCGTGATTCCCTGTGACCGTTTCAACATGGACACCGAATGGGCTCTGCTTGCCAGGCGGGAACTGGAAAAGGGGAACAACGTCATCATTTTCCCCGAAGGCAAGTGCCGTTACGACGGGCTGCTGAACGAATTCAAGACCGGATTTGCTTTCCTTGCGCGCAGTACCGGAGCGCCGGTTCTTTCCGTGGGGCTTGACGGAATCTACAAATTTGGACACCGTACCCGTATCGTGGTAGGAGATGCCGAAAAAATTGAACGGGTGAAGGGAATCACCTCTTCTAAGCACTTGGCAGAACGGAGCGAATATTTCAGGCAGAAAATCTGGCAGCTCAAGCAGCAGGCCCTTGGCATAGCAGACCCAAAGGTTTTGCCCGTTGCCGCAGAGACCCCAGAAGAGGTACTGGCATGAAAACGGGCCTTGTACTAGAAGGAGGCTCTCGCCAGACCATGTTCAGCGCAGGCGTGCTGGACACCTTTATGGACGAAAATATTCCCTTCGACTACATCGCGGGCGTTTCTGCCGGGGCACACGCGGCCATCAACTACATTACCCGCCAACAGGGGCGTCTCCGCTTTATCGTCTTGCCCACCCGACTCCAAAAGGGGAAGAAATGGGCAAGCAAGTACATCGGCATCCAGAAGGAATTTCACGCCCTGAACTACCTGTCTGCCGACGGCGAAATGCCCTTGGACTTTGAAGCCTACGCAAATTCCAGAGTCGAATGCGAAATCGGACTCACCTGCTGTGAAACGGGTCGTGCCGAATTCAAATCCGAAAAGCAAGACAAGAAGCGGCTTCTGGACCTGATTAGCGCCAGTTGCGCCCTGCCCATGCTGTTCCCTATGGCAAAGCTAGATGACAGGCATTACGCCGACGGGTGCATTACCGAGCCCATTCCATACGAACGGGCCTTCGAAAAAGGATGCGACAAGGTTGTGGCCATATCCACCCACTATCCGGGCGAAGCGGTGACGGATTTTCGCAAGTACCGGGCCATCTTGAACCCGCTGTACAAAAACAAGTACCCCAACCTCTTTCGGGCATTGATGGTACGGCTCAAACGGTACGAAAAGAAGTTTAGCCAGATGGAATCCCTGGAAAAAAAAGGGAAACTGTTCTTGATTCGCCCACTTATTGACCTTTGCGACCAGTTCGATACCGACATGGATAAGATGAACGAATCCTATGAGCACGGCGTCGAGATGGCAAAACAGCGTATGGAAGACCTGAAGGCATTCCTGGAAATCTAACTTAGTGGAATTAGGACCGTCGAATGGCAGAAACAAAGAAAATCCTCGTAATGGTAGCAAGCCCCAAGAACGAACGGAGCGGCACTCTGATTCCTACCAAGGCCTTTGTCCAGGGCCTTGAAGAAAACGGAAATTTTGAAACTGAATATATCTTCATCGACAAGATGAACATCAAGCCCTGTCGTGGTTGCCTCAGTTGCTGGGGCCGGCCCGATGGCAGTTGTTTCATCAAGGACGACGACGTCCCCGCCATACGTGAAAAGTTAACCAACGCCGACATTGTCATCTGGAGTTTCCCGCTGTTCCTGTTCAGCATTCCCGGGCAGATGAAGGTGTTGATGGATCGTATCGTGGGAATGGTCCACCCCTACATGGGCCAAAAACTTCAAGAAGGCGCAAACGCATCCAATTCCAACCTTCATGGGCTTCAGTTCCAAAAAGAAGGCCAGAAAATCATCTTGCTGTCTAGCTGCGCCTGGTGCGATCTGGACGTGGTTTACGAGCCCATCGTAAAACAGTTCGACATTATCCTAGGGCACAAGGGCTACCAGCTTGTGGCCTGCCCCCAGATGCGTGCCCTGCACCACCGGGGTGGGGAACGCAGACTAAACATCTTGCGCAAACGGTACTGGCAGGGCGGTGCGGAACTCGCAAAGACAGGCAAACTGTCCAAAGAGGCGATAGACCTCATGCAAAAGACTATCTTTAGCGACGAAGCCTACGAGAAACTGGTCGTGGAATTCGTGACCCACATGTTCGACCGGGATGACAATTTCTAGTTGTTCCACCAGGCAAGATTTTCCAAATGACCTCGATTGCAGAAACCATAAGACTCCCCTCTCGGCTGACCGCAGCCAACAGCAGGAATCTTCTGCACAAATGCAAGAATTGCCTCCGCAGGGGCGACCTCTGCCTTGACGGGACAATGCTTGCCCAGATGGACTATAGCGGTGACGCTTTTTTTTCCCTGCTAGCCGACCTGTCCGAAAAAACGGGGCACAAGCTAACCCTCGCCCATTTCTGTGACGACATAAAGACTCACCTAAAAAACCTAAAAAGACAAAAAGTCCCGGCAAGGGAAAAAACCAAGCGGCATTTTCTTGAAATTCTTGGAGAAAAAGGGATAAGGGCAGCCAAGGGCACTGCCGAAGTTTTCGTGCTGCTGAACATGTCCATCTACTGGAGCCTGCTGGGGCCATTCGACAAGGGAAAAATCAAGTTTCGCGGGACTGCCAAACAAATTTTTGCACTGGGCAGCGAAGCCATGGGCATCTGTTTTCTGATGGTGGCCCTGATTTGCTTTACCATGGCCCTGCAAAGTTCCTTTATGCTTAAGGCCGTAGGCGGCGGCTCCTACCTGGCCTCCGGTCTCGGATTCCTGATTTTTGCAGAAATCGGACCGCTTCTGACCACTATCATTCTGGCGGGCCGCTCCGGCAGTTCCATTGCGGCAGAAATCGCCAATATGTCCGTATGCGAAGAAGTCAAGGCCATCAAGACCATGGCCATTCCGCCTGTTCAATACCTGGTAGTGCCCCGCTTTATCGCCATGAGCATTTGCACGCCAATCCTTTCTTTCTGCGCATCAATCTGCGGATGCTTCGCCGGATTCCTGATAGCCTTCTTTTTCTTTGACATCACCTTTACCAACTATTTCAATTCTATCCGCGAAGGCATCGAGCCGATTCTTTTCTTAAAGAGTTCCATCAAGGCCCTTGTTTTCGGATGGTTGGTCACCCTTATATCTTGCAACAAGGGGTTGAACGCCACCGGCGGTGCCGAGGCGGTTGGCCTCGCCACAACTTCCAGCGTGGTAACTTCCATTTCTGCAATCATCGTTGCCGACACCTGCTTCGGCTTCATATTCTACTGAGGACAAAATGGAAGTTCAATCAAAAAATACAATTCTCCGGGTAGATCACCTGAAAGCAGGTTACGGTGGCAAAACCGTTTTAAACGACATTTCTTTCGATGTGAAAAAAGGCGAGATCCGTATGATTCTGGGGAGCTCCGGCTGCGGAAAATCGACTCTGCTGAACAACATCCTAAAACTGATTAAATCCCAAAGCGGAACCATCACCTATTTCGGAAAAACCTTCGGAGCCAAAGAAGGACTGGACAGCGAGACCCGCATGCGTACCGGCGTTCTTTTCCAAAACGGAGCCCTGCTTTCGGACCTGACCGTAGCAGAAAACGCCATGCTCCCCCTGATTCGCAGCATGCCCTACATGCCCAAAAGCCAGATGGAAGCCATCGTTGCCGACAGGTTGGAAAAAGTCCACCTGCTGGACGCGTTCCACAAGTATCCTTCGGAATTGTCTGGGGGCATGAAAAAGCGGGCTGCCCTCGCCCGTGCCATCGCCCTCAAGCCAGAACTGCTGTTCTGCGACGAACCGTCCACTGGACTGGACCCGGTTACCGCCCGCTCTTTGGACGAACTCCTGCTGGAACTTAGGGACACCCTTGGAGTTTCCATGGTTATTGTATCTCACGAGCTAGAAAGCATCAAGATTATATGCGACAGGTTCGTATATTTGCAGGACGGATACGTACTCATGGACGGAACACTGCAACAAGGACTAGATAGCGAGAACCCTACCCTCTGGAATTTTTTCCGCCGGGAATGCCCCCCTGAAAAAGACAACAATGAATATTACCATTTCGATTTTCTAGACTAAAGAGCGAAAGATGGAAACCACACGCTCCGAAAGAATAAAGATTGGCGCTTTCATGCTCTTTTGCGGAATACTCATCCTGGTATTCCTGGGCTATGTCCTGTCCCGCTACTTGAACAAGGAATATGACTACTACTACACCATATTCAGCGATTCTGTCATTGGCCTGTATAACGAAGCCCAGGTCAAACTCAACGGAATTGATGTGGGCAATGTGGTAAGGATTCAAATCGACTCCACGGACTTGAACCAGGTTGTGGTAATATTCCGAGTAAACAGGGGTACTCCAATCAAGCAGGGAACCAGGGCAAGTATGACCCATGGGATTTCCCTTACTGGCGAAAAGCAAATAGTCCTTTCTGGCGGACGGTTTGACGAACCCAATGTGGAAAGGAATGGTTATGTCCCCGCAGCAGAAAATTCATTTGACAAGTTCGCAAACCAGGCCGGCGACATCGTTGGAAATGTAGATGCCCTGGTCGGAAACCTGAACCGCATTTTTTCCAAGGAAAACATAAACAACATAAGCAGCGCCCTGAAAAACCTGGAAAGTGCGACCAGGAATTTGGACCAGTTGACACAGAACATATCTTCCCCTATCGAGAATTTCTCTGCTGCAGCCAATTCCATGAAAACCATTCTGGGAGAAATCGAGGAAGCCAAAATCGCGGCAAAGGCGGGAACCGATCTGGACCTGATCAAGGAGAAACTGGAAGCCATCGATACCAGGACCATGAACGACAACCTGCAACAGACGCTAGAATCCGTAAGGCAGTTGACCGCCCGCCTGGACCAGACCGTCTATAAGAATCAGGACCAAGTAGAAAATGTCATTACCGAACTAAACGCGGTACTTTCCAACATGGAAGAATTCTCTCAAAAGATCAAGAACAATCCCTCGGCACTTATCCATTCAGAAGCCAAGGAGAGACGCAAATGATTCGATACACGTCATTCTGGGCTGCGACCCGGAATCTAGCGGCGCTTTTTTTGCTTTCCCTTACCCTGACAGGCTGCTTTGGCGGCGGGACCTCTGAGCCCACCCGCTACTACACTCTCGCCGTAGAAAACATTTCTGCACCCAAGGCAAGCGGAACTTTTGCAGGCAAGAGCGTAGCCGTAAAGAAATTTACCATCGACCCCGCCTACCAGCGTTCAAATATTGTCTATCGGGAATCCGCCTACGACTTCATGTTCTATGATTTAGACCTCTGGGCAAGCCGTCCGGAACACATGATTACACGGGTCGTCACGGAATATGTTGAAAAGAGCAAATTGTTCGAGTCTGTTATTGCGGCAGGCGGCATCATGCCGGATTACGAACTCTCTGGCCACGTCGGGGCAATCGAGGAGGTTGACGAAGGCAGTTCCCAGTCAGCACACCTGACTATTGGCCTCACATTCAAGAACGTCCAGTCGAGCGCTATCTTGTGGGAGGGCAAATGCGACAAAAGTAGGTCCACCACTAGCAGGGAACCGAGAGTTACGGCGGAAGCCCTGTCCAAACTACTGGGCGAATGCTTGGAAGAAAGCCTGAAGGGGATTTCTTCTATAGAATAATTTGCTAGATTGTCTTGCACCTTTTTTTATGGCGACAGCAAGCATGAGCGAACAACCGAAACTTCTAAAAAATCCGCCGGACCTGAACAAGATTGCAAGGCCCAATTGGATTGAAATCAACCTGGATGCCCTCTGCAACAACATCAAGTTCATCCGCAGCCAGATTCCCGCAAACACCAAGATTCTCTTACCCGTAAAGGCCGACTCCTACGGGCATGGCAGCCTCGCCTGCTCCTTTGCCGCCAAGTTCGGCGGTGCAGACTACCTGGGAGTGGCCCACATCAGCGAAGGCATGTTACTCCGTCAGTATGGCATGGACCTGCCCATCTTGGTGCTTGGCCCCTGTACCCCCTCTGACTTTGCCTACTTCGTAGAATTCCAGCTGACGGCGGCCATCACGGATATCCGTACCGCCATGGCTTTTGACCAATTCCTGAAAGAGACGGGCACGACTTGCAAGGCCCACCTGGCCGTTGATACGGGCATGAACCGTTACGGTTTTGACGCCGAGGACTTCAACAACATTCGTGCGGCCCTCTCCCTCAAGAATTTGTATTTTGAAGGGATGTTCACCCACCTGGCCACCGCCGATATGCCGGGGAACCCCAAGACCGACATCCAGATCCAACGCTTTACCCGACTTGTAGATGTGCTGGAAGCGGAAGGTCTCCGCCCTGCCATCTGCCATTGCAGCAGTTCCGCAGGCACCCTGACCCGCCCCGAGAGCCACTTTGACATGGTGCGCCCGGGTCTGGCCCTTTACGGTTACAACTGCATGGGAGCCGCCCCTTCACCGTGGCCCATTAAGCCCGTAATGCGTATCAAGTCTACCATCCGCCACATTCACGACGTGAAGCCCGGTGAGACAGTAAGCTATGGCGGTTACTGGATGGCTCAGCAGCCCACCCGTATCGCCACCGTGGCCATCGGTTACGGTGACGGCTACCTCCGCGGTGGCTACAACAAGGGGTTCCTGTTTATCCGTGGGCAGCTCTGCCCGATTCTCGGCCGCGTGTGCATGGACGCCACTATGGTGGACGTGAGCCACATTCCCGATGTTCAGGTTGGCGAAACCGTCGACGTGGTGAACGGCGAACTGGACCACCGCATTTCTATGGAAAGCGTGGCCGACGACCACCACACCATTCCCTACGAATTCACTAGCCGTGTGGCCCGCCGCTTGTACCGCAAATACTACTGGAAAAACCGCCTGGTACGCTGGGACTACCTACGCCAAGAATTCGGTGTGAAAGACTACAGGGAATTCCCGCTGCGGTAAATAACGATTAATCTTCGGCAAGCACAGCTTGCCTCGCGCATACGCGAGCACCTATCAATGTAAAAAAAAGAGGCCTAAACAGGCCTCTTTTTTTTGAACTTAATCCTTTACACAACGAACAGGATAACCGTATGTTTTGTCCAAATTAGCAGAGGCTATATATCCATAAAACGTGAAGGCTGCACCTTTTACATAGCCATCGTCTTCTGTAGCACTCCATAAATACGCATAGTAAAACCCTTCATGACCACTGGCATCATCATATGAATAATCCCCTGACGGTTCTCTAATTCCTCCAGGAAGTAATGTAAAGCCATATTCATCCGTTGCGTCGGCTCTATGATAATATTCATCATCTTCCCAGCCCGTTTGTGACATGAGCGGGGCGCCGCCTCCTTCGCAGTAATCGTCGGTAACACAGTCACTTCCATAGACGAATTTGGTCAACGTTGCCCATTCTGCTATTGTCGGCAAATGCCAACCGCTCGGGCAAGCTTCATTTGCACCAGTCCAGTCATAGAAGCGCCCCGTTATATTACACTGAGGGTCTTTTTTGTAGCACCAACTCCCTTCATCCGTTTCATAGTTCATGTTTTCCGCCAGCCATGTTTGAGTACCGATGACCACCGTCTTGTAGACTTTCTTATCGCGGTCATCCGTCAAATTACCATATGGTATACTCAAATTGAAACGAGCTTCCTTCGGCACATTCCAACTCCATCCCGAGGGAACAAGGACCCAGCCTTTTGATGTACAATAATACTTGTTGGTCAGTTCCTTACCCAATATAACAGCACCTATATTATCATCACCACAAAGATTTCCCTGGGTATCGTAATCCTCTTCGGTGGCTTTAGACCATTTCATATTCTTACACACGTAATAATCATTATCTATTGGACTTTTTTCAATAGTTCCCAAACGTTTCTTAGTACATCCAAGCAAGTTGAGGGAAACATCATACTCATCTGCAGATATCCACGTTCCTTGAAGTTCATCGTACTTGTAATTTTTAGCGGTAAAAGTTCCCTTTTTGATTTCGCCATCTGTGCCATCCGCCCACTGATACGTATCTTTTTCAAGGTCATTTGCTTCACGCCAACTTTTATTGTCGCAGGTGTAATAAACAGTCTCGCTAACCCGCTCTACATGGCCCTGCTTCTGCTCCGTGCAGCCCTGCAATTCCAGAAGGCAGCTTTTGCCATCAGCCGGAATCCAAGATTCACCTTCATAGACATAACAGGCTTCCTTATTAACGGAGCCGTACTTTACGTCCCCATCGTGCCCATCGGCCCACTGATAGGTGTCCTTTTCTATATCCGATGCTTCGACCCACGCTCCGTCTTTGCAGATAAAGCGGATTTTCTTACCAGAATTTGCACTAAGCTCGTTATTTATAGCAAGAACATTGCCATACTTATTTTTTGTACATTCTCCCAAACCATAATTTATATACCAGAAGTTCCGCACATACTTCTCAAACTCAGGAACCTTCCCCAAGTTCCATTTTTCAATATTAGTCCGAATCTTGGCAAGGCCACCAGAAATGTCCTGAGCACTTGCCCAGTCGGCAATTTCAGCCTTGTATTTTGCGGACTCAGCTTCGTCCCACTTACCATCCTCCTCAATATCGGAGGCAAAGGCAGTCAACAACTCCGTAAGGTCTGCCACTTCTTCAAAGTCGTGCTGCATAAGAACGCTTATTGCCAGCAGGGCAGCATTGCCGTCTCCAGTGCTGAAAATATCAAGGTCTTCGGAACTAGCAAAATCGCCCTTAATTCCAAAGGCCGTTAGAATTTCATTCTTAGCCTTTTCCTTGGCCTCGTCCATTCTCATATTATCGTGTTTGACAAGGTAGCGAACGCGATAATATTCCAGGTGAGTCAGCAAATTGATATTCACCACCCCACCTTCACGCATCATCACGTCGGTCAGCGCATAAAGGGTCAGCGACGCATTGGACTTTTTACCCGTTACTTCATTTCGATAAAAGCCCTCCGCCTGTAGTTCAATGTACTGGCTTACCATGGAGCGGGCGTTCAGCGTAAATTTACCGTCGTTTTCCTGAATGGTGGATATAAAGGTGCTACCTGTCTGGTCGAGACTGCGACCACTCTTCAGTTCCAAGACCGTCACCTTGGAGCCTTTGACAAAAGGTCCCTTCTGAGTCACGCCCTTGATGGTCCTGTCTGTCGGAGTGACCGATGACGAACTAGCGTCATCTCCGGTTTTATTATCTGCTGCGGCGGAACTGCTGGATCCGGTAATAATCCTCAGGGAATCCACATTCGTCCACTCGCCATCTACACAGATATAGTCCGACTTAACGTCCTTTACAAAGACCGTGTCGCCCTCGAAGTCATCCGTACAATCCGGCAGTTTTTCGAAGGTCGAAACAATGGCCACCTTCGCATGAGCATCGTCACCGCTGGAACTATCACCACCACAGGCGGAAAAAGCAAAAAGAGCAAAAACAGCCAAGCTAAAATAAAGTGAAAATTTCCTAAAAAGCATTCAAAATCCCCTTCAATTCATTCCGTGCACAAATTTAAAAAATCTTATAAATCCAAGCCCTATACGTCAGCAGAAACAGGTGCGTTATAATAAGGATCAATATCGTGATGAACACCTTGAAAACAAAGCATTTTTCTATATTTTTCGCCGAAAAATTTAAAAAGGCGTATTAAGATGAAAGTTTCTTTGAATTGGCTCAGACGTCACGTTGATCTTCCGGAAAATGCGGAAGAAGTTGCAAAGGCCCTCACCTCCATCGGTCTCGAAGTCGAAGGCACCGAGGAACCGGGCAAGGTCTACGAGAAGCTCGTGGTGGCGAAGGTCCTCACCTGCGACCCCCACCCGGACAGCGACCACCTGCACATCACCACCGTGAACGACGGCAAGGAAACGCTCCAGGTCGTGTGCGGCGCCCCGAACGTAGCCGCAGGCCAGACCGTGGTTCTCGCCCCCATTGGCGCTGAACTCCCGCTCCCCGACGGCGGCACGCTCAAGATGAAGAAGTCCAAGATCCGCGGCGTGGAAAGTTTCGGCATGATTTGCGCCGAAGACGAAATCGGCCTTTCCGACGACCATGCGGGCATCATGGTTCTCGACGACAGCATTCCGGCTGGCACCCCGTTCGTGAGCCTCGGCCTCTACGACGTCTGCTTCGAGCTGAACGTGACCCCGAACCGTCCGGACGCCCTGAGCCACCGCGGTGTCGCCCGCGAACTCGCCGCCAAGTTCGGCCGTCCGCTCAAGCCCCTCGCCTACGAGCTCAAGGAAGATTCCGAAGCCGCCAGTTCTGCCATCAGCCTCGAAGTGGTGACCGGTTGCGGCTGCTCCCGCTACGTGGGCCGCGTCATCAAGGACGTGAAGGTCGAAAAGTCCCCCGCCTGGCTCGCGAAGCTCCTCCACGCCGTGGGCATGAACAGCATCAACAATGTCGTCGACATCACGAACTTCATCTTGATGGACGTGGGTCAGCCGCTCCACAGCTTTGACATGGACCAGCTGCACGGCAACAAGATCAAGGTGCGCCGCGCCGTGAAGGGCGAAAAGATTGAAACCATCGACCACACCGCTCACGAACTGCTGGAAAGCGACCTCGTGATTTGCGACGGCGACCGTCCGGCCTGCGTTGCCGGCGTGATGGGCGGCGTGGAATCCGAAATCGTCGATGCCACCAAGAACGTGTTCCTCGAGAGCGCCTGGTTCAACCCGACGGTGGTCCGCAAGCAGGCCAAGCGCCTCTGCATCTCCACCGACTCGAGCTACCGCTTTGAACGCGAAATCGACTTCGCCACCCAGGACGAATACAGCAAGTACGCTTGCGCCCTCATCCAGGAAGTCGCGGGTGGCCGCATTCTCAAGGGCAGCGTCGAATACACCGGCGACGACCACAAGAAGGAATGCAACGTGGTCACGCTCCGCATCGCCCAGGCCGAACGCGTTATCGGCATGAAGCTCGACATGGCCCAGGTCGAAAAGTTCCTCACGGGCATCGCCCTCGAAGTCGTTTCCAAAACAGCGGACTCCATCACGTTCAAGATTCCAAGCTTCCGCCCCGACCTGGAACGCGAAGTGGACCTCATCGAAGAAGTCGCCCGCCTCATCGGGTTCGACAACATCCCGTACACGCTGCCGTCCTTCAAGATGCAGCCCAACGAGCTCCCGCCCATTGAAGTCTTGAACCGCAAGATCCGCAAGACCCTCTCCGCCATGGGCCTGCACGAATGCCTCTCCCTCCGTTTCACGAGCAAGGCACGCACCGAGGCCCTCTTTGGCCCCGAAAGCGACGACCGCCGCAGCAAGCCCGCACTGCTTCTGAACCCGCTTTCCGAAGAGCTGGGCGCAGTCCCGACCAGCCTCCTCCCCAACCTCCTCAAGAGCGTTGTCGAGAACGAGAAGAACCGTCCGGGTTCCGTGCGCCTGTTCGAAGTGGCCAAGGGCCAGTTCAAGCGCGACCGCAAGGACGTCCGCGATCCGGGCTTCGACGAATCGAACCTGGTCGCCCTCACCATTGCAGGCAACTTCGATACAAACCCGCTCAACGACAAGCCCGCCCAGATTGACTTTGCCTCCTTCAAGGGATTCGTGCAGAGCTTCCTCAAGCGCGTCGGCCTCGTTGTGGAATTCCGCGTGCCGGCCAAGGCAGAAATCTTCCTGCACCCGGGCAAGCAGACCGAAATCCTCGCTGACGGCGTGGTGCTCGGCACCATGGGCGAACTCCACCCCTCCGTGATGGCCGCCAATGACATCAGCTACACCACCTACGTGATGGAGCTGGACATGGACAAGATGGAACACGCCACCCACAAGAAGATCGTGTTCGAAGCCTTCAGCCGCCAGGTGCCTTCTACCCGCGACATCTCGCTGGAAGTGGCAAAGTCCATGACCCACGAAGACATCGTCGCCCGAATCAAGGGACTGAACCCGAAGAACCTCGCGAAGATTACCCTCAAGAGCATCTACGAAGGCGACAAGATCGAAGCGGGCAAAAAGAACATGGTCTACAGCCTCACCTACCAGGCCATGGACCGCACGCTTACCGACGACGAAGTCAACAAGGCCCACAACAAGCTGCGTGACAAGCTCGTCGCCAACGGCGACATCGTGTTGAGATAGCCAGCAAGGCGAGAATTTTTCTAAGTTATTCGGCAACATGAAGTTTGCCTGTTTAAAATTTTTTCCCTTTGCGATAGCACTCTGTGGGCTTGTGGCCTGTTCTACTGACCCCGAGCCGGAAGACTTTTCCGCTGAAGAACTCAGGGACATGACCCCCATCATGCAGTTCAAGGGAAACCCCATTCCCGAGGATTGCTATTCCGAAGAACATGTCACCACCGACGTCACCGAACGCATGAAGCCCGGTGAATATTCGTACTCAGGCCCCTTTTGGCGGATGGAATGCTACTTCTACTATGAAAAATATCAGGAATTTTACCAGGCCATTGAAGACATGGGCTGGAAATACGATTCAGACGAAGGCAACCAGGGTGATTGTGGTCCTAAACATGAATACACAAAAACCGTCAACCACCGCAAATTACACCTATACGTGAAAACTTGCGATGGCAGCAACTGGTATGTATCTAAAGACCGCTTCCTATTCCACGTGGAGTATAACTGATTTAAGTCGGCAAATAAGCCGTGCTTCCCGTATCAATAATCTTTAAGACAGCGGACAGAGTACATGTTTCCGCTGTAATCGAATTCCATGGAAAAGTCGCCCGGAGGTGTCAAATGCCAACCGTAGGCGTCACCGTCTTCGCTGGTGGAGCTCCAGAAATGGGCGGACACTCCTAGTTCCACAAATTCGTCGGTTGCCTTGCCCGCAGGCACCACATCAAAGCCGTAGCGGTCAGAACCGTCCCACTTGTCCCTTGACTTGAGGCTCACCCAGGCGGCCTCCTTGCCGTCACTGTCTTCGATGACCGTGCGGAAACGTTTCCATTCGTCGTTTTCCGGCAGGTGCCAACCAGCGGGGCACGCCTGCTTAGCCATCTCGAAATTATAGAGGCGGCCGTACTTTGCGCAATTTTCTGGATTGTTGTCGTAGCAGGCGCTCCCTTTCACGTTAAACGCAAGGTTTTCGGCCATCCAAACGCGGGTCCCAATAACAACCGTCCTGTAGGTGTGTCCGTCGCGAGCATCGCGGAATGTTCCCGTCTGCGGAAGGGCAAAAGAAAGCGTCGCCAGAGCAAGGGGCAAGAAAGCAAAATTCTTCTTCGAAAAAAACATGGGATGAAAATAGAAAATGCGTAGGTAAAAAGAGACCCCGGATCAAGTCCGGGGTGACATCCTAGATAATTCGGCTTAGAGGCAAATTAGACCTTGAGCTCTCCAGCATCAATATTGCTCCAATCCGGAACCTTTTCGATAGCCGGGCGGACTTCTTCGGTCACAAACTTCACGACCTGGCCCGGAGCGCGGCCCACGAACTTGCGGAGGTCGAGGATTTCCTTGAGCTTGGCTTCAGTAATACCGAGCTTCTGGAACTTCTCGTTCTTCAGCACGCGTTCGAGCAAGTCATTGTCCTTGCCCTGTTCCTTCACGACCTTGCCCGCTTCCATGGACATCACGCGGATTTCTTCGTGGAGTTCCTGACGGTCGCCGCCGTTCTTGACGCCTTCCATGATGATGTTTTCGGTAGCCATGAACGGGAGTTCGGCCATGATACGCTTTTCGATAACCTTCGGATAAACGACGAGGCCGTTAGTGACGTTCTCGGCGATGATGAGCATGGCATCCATGGCGAGGAAGGCTTCCGGAATAGCGAGGCGCTTGTTGGCGCTATCGTCGAGAGTACGTTCGAACCACTGCGTGGCCTGCGTGAAGGCGGTGCTGTTCACCTGGGCCATCACGAAACGAGCGAGGGAGCAAATGCGTTCGCTGCGCATCGGGTTACGCTTGTAAGCCATGGCGCTGGAGCCGATCTGTGTCTTTTCGAAGGGTTCTTCCACTTCCTTGACACCCTGCATGAGGCGCATGTCGGTAGCAAACTTGTGCAGAGACTGAGCGATGGAGCTGAGCACCTGGTTCACGCGGTTATCCCACTTACGGGTGTAGGTCTGACCGGTGATGGTGAGCACGCGCTTGAAGCCAGCCTTGGCGGTCACGCGGCGGTCCAGTTCCATAATCTTTTCTTCGTCGCCGTTGAACAGGTCCATGAAGCTAGCCTGCGTACCGGTCGTGCCCTTCACGCCGCGGAACGGAAGCACTTCGATGAGGAAGTTCAATTCTTCGAGGTCGATGAGCATGTCCTGGAGCCAGAGGCAAGCGCGCTTACCCACAGTCGTAAGCTGGGCCGCCTGGAAATGCGTGGCACCGAGCTGGGCCATGTCCTTGTATTCCATGGCAAACTTGGAAAGCTTGTCCATCACGCGGCAAAGGCGCTTGCGCACGAGAATCATGGCCTGCTGCATCTGGATAAGGTCGGTGTTGTCACCCACGAAGGCAGACGTTGCACCCAGGTGGATGATGCCCTTGGCCTTCGGGCACTGCACGCCGTAAGCGTAGACGTGGCTCATCACATCGTGACGGCGACGCTTTTCTTCTTCTTCGGCGACTTCGAAGTTGATGTCCTTTTCGTGGGCCTTCAGTTCGTCCACCTGTTCTTGCGTAATGGGGAGGCCGAGTTCCATTTCAGATTCGGCGAGGTAAATCCAGAGCTTGCGCCAAGTCTGGAACTTGTACTGCGGGCTGAAGATGAAACTCATTTCCTTGCTGGCGTAACGCTTGATAAGCGGGCTTTCGAATTGATCACGCATGATTCTATCCTTTGTTTGATTTTAAAACTTGCATTTAAAGTAAGTCCGGATCTATGGTTGGTTCATAACCGGGCTGAACAAAATCTTCGGGAGCGACCCCGCGACGGCGGGCGGCCTTCTCTTGCTTGATACGCTTGCGCTCAGCGGCCTTGGCCCTACGGTTCGCAGCGTTAGCCGCCTTTTCGGCGTGGCGTTGGGCACGGGTCTTCCTTTCTTTCAGTTCCGGGAAAACACATTCATCGAACTTGTCCAACATTCCTTCGTCAATTTCATCTTCATAGCCTTCGTCAAAGCGGATATCCGCATCAAAGTCGTGGAATCCTTCATCTTCATCGAAGGTTGGAGCGTCGGCAGGGCATTCCTTCTTCAAAAGCTTCAGCACCTGCTCGAAAGGCTTTTCCAGCGGCACCTTGAACTTCATCTTCTTGCCCGTGGTGGGGTGGATCAGTTCAATCTTTACCGCCTGCAAGAGCTGGGCCGGCGCAATTTCCAAAACCTTAGCCGCGAACTCCTTCATCAGGGGCGACACGCGATTCAGGCAGCCGTCACGACCGTCATAAAGCGGGTCCCCTACCACGGGGTGGCCCATGTAGCGGCTATGTACGCGAATCTGGTGGGTACGTCCCGATTCCAGCTGCAGTTCCAGCAAGGTGGCAAAGGCAAAGAATTTCTTCGCCACATAATGGGTACGGCTAGGCTTGCCATCCTTCACCACCGCCATCTTCAGGCGGTTCTTGGGGTTCCTGCCGATGGGAGCGTCGATAGTCCCTTCCAAGTCACGGACATGACCCCACACGAGGGCGTTATAGGTACGGTGGAGCGTCCGAGTTTCAAGTTGGTGGGCCAAGTGCCTGTGGGCGGCATCGTTCTTTGCCACCACCATAAGCCCCGGCGTATCCTTGTCCAACCTGTGTACAATGCCCGGGCGAAGCGGTCCGTTTACCGCCGAAAGGTTTTCCTTGAAATGATACAAAAGTCCTGCCGCCAAGGTTCCGTTCTGTACGCCATTGCCCGGGTGCACCACCAGGTTGCGGGGCTTGTTCAGCACTACGATATCGTCGTCTTCGTAGACAATGTCCAGCGGAATGTCTTCGGGTTCCAGGGTGCTGGATTCCTTCTCAGGAACTTTCTCCACCACCACAACCATGCCCGCCTCTACGCGGAAATTCTTGGATGCTGGGGCCCCGCCCACCTTGACTTCGCCGGCGGCAATCAGTTTCTGGATGTCTGTTCGGGACACATTGTCCATGACACCCACAAGAAACTTGTCGATACGCTCACCGGAATGCTGCTCTTGGACGATGTAGTTCATAAAAAGTACGAGGTGTGAAGTGTGAGGTGTGAAATGTGTGGTTTAATATTTGTCATTTCACACTCGTCATTTGTTTTTCAGTCTCTTTTTCAGCCTTAATTTCTTTGTGCACTTTTTTCAAAATCACCGGCGAAAGAACCACGATGGCCACGCCCACGGTCACAAAAGAATCTGCCACGTTAAAGGTCGGGAACCGCGTCATGATAAAGTCGGGCAAGTCGCAGTCGATAAAGTCCACCACCATAGAGAGCCGCATACGGTCGATAAAGTTTCCAACGGCTCCACCGAGAATCATCACCACGCCCAGTCGGCTCATCCAGTCCCGCTTATCGATAGACCTGTAGAACCAGAGCAATACGATTGTCGCTACAATAGAGATCAGCAAAAAGAAAAGCCAGGGAGGCAGGAACGGCATCAGGTCTTGAGGGCGGCTACTGAAAGCGGCACCCTTGTTGAACACCAGCTGGAACCGGATCCATTCCCCAATCACGTTAATCACGTCATGGTTTGGCGCACCGGTCTCGTTGGTAAAGCGCACCAACGCCCACAATTTGGTCAATTGGTCAGAGACAATGCTAAAAACGATGACGCCCAGGTGGAACTGCCACTTATTCACGATATCAACTAATTTCAAATTCCTGCTTCCTTCTTCAATTTCGCGTAGGTCTTGTCAATCCACTTGTCGGAATAGAAATGCACCATGGTAGACTTGATAATCCGCTTCACCGTATCCCGGGTGATTTTCACCTTCTGGTCCGATGCGAAAATACTGGAACCGTCGCCGATAATCTTCATGTTCTCTGCCGCCATGAACAGGGGCCACAGACAGAACAGGCGGGTCCGCATTTTCACGTTAGGCAAGAGCTTGGTGTAGGCGATAGCGTCGTCCAAGTGACTCCAAGCCTTTCTCACCAGTTCTTCCATGACCTGGGCGCGGCGTTTGTTATAGTCTTCCATGTCGCCCATGGGCGGTCCAAACATCTCGTAAGAATGGCTGAACCCATGACGGCGGCAGATTTCTTCGGGCACAAAGCACACCCGACGGGTCGAATCCTCTACGCAGTCCTTCACGATGTTCGCCACCTGGAGTGCAAGCCCAAAGCTCACGTCCAGCTTCTGCAGTTCCGCCTTGCGGGCATCGCTAATCAGTTTCGTGTCGGCGGCAAAAAGATTGGTGAGCAGCTTGCCCACAATTCCCGCCACATAGTAGCAGTACTCGTCCAGATCCTGAACCCGTTCCAGCGTAAACCAGCCGGAGCTAAGGGCAGCCTCTTGCCTAAGGGCAAACTTGGCCATGCCCTGGCACATTTCCACAGTCACCGCCCGCACCGGAGCAGCAAACTTTTCCGGAAGTTCCTTCAGCAAGGGCACCACCACGTGAGTATGGAGGCACAGATCCATATAAGGGTGATCCGAACGGTGCCAACTTTCAGGCAAGGCCTTCTCGAAAGCCGCAATCGCCTCGTCAGACAGGTCGGGCGACTTAAAGATGGCCGAAAACAGTCCCAGCACAATGTTCTTGCGGGTGGCCGTCATCTCGGGGTCGTCTTCTACAGTATCGGCAATGCGCAGGTACAGGTAGGCAAGCAAGATACTCTTGTGCAAGCGACCCTTGAGCACGTTAATGTTCAGCGCAAACGTCCTAGAAACCTTCAGCAGGATATCCTCGGCGTACTTCCAAGCCGCACGCCCATCCAGGACGTTCTCACCTACACCTATGGAATCTAAAATATTGGACATGGCTAGTAAACTTCCGCAAGGATATCAGGGGGAATCTTCTTGGTCTTGGCCATGGCGTTCACATACTTCCACAGCCGCCCGTGAGATTCCGCATTTCTAAGCTTCTTCGTAAAACTCCAGATGGCACGGTTATGGATATCCGCCTCGCTCTGCATCTTGCCCTTCACATCGGATTCGTAATGGGCGCGACGGTATTCCAGAAAATAGGCCGACTGAAAAATCACAGCCACCTTGCCCACTGCCAATCGGTACAGGACAATGACAAGTACCAAGAAAACAGCTACCGACGCAAAGCCATAAACTGCAGGAACCTGGGTAAACTTGTTCAACGCCCAGGCCACACTGACAGAACACCCCGACGCCAGCACCAGCGAAAAGAGCAGGTTCAGGGCACGGGTCACCGCAAACCTGGGAGAGTTACTGCCGAATTTTTCGGGCATGAAAGCCCATTTTTTTCCTTTCTTCACCATCTTCTTGAAAAAGAGTGGGTACGAACAGCGCATAAACCAGAAAAACAGAGGAACCCATAAAACCAGGGGAATCCAGAACACGTAATCGAGACGAGCGAGAAACTGCATACTAGGCCAAATGTAGTTATTTTGGCGAAATTTAAAGAATTCCGCCACTTATTCGAGGGCTTTTAAGCGGCCTCATATTACAAACAAACTAACAAAAACATTTTTAATCTTTTGCCAATCAAGGACTTACGATGCCGGTCCGGGGTCATTTTTGCCCCTTTTTTGGGGCCCTCCCCCTTGAACTTATCAACAATCAAGGCTATTTTTCTAGATTATAAGGCCTACCTGTTGATAGATTTGTGAACCCGGTCCACCGGTCAAGGATAGACGTATGGCAATTGAATGGGAAAGAAGTTTGAACTACCTCCGCGGAATGCTTTCTGATTCCGTGTTCAAAACCTATTTCGCTCAGACTAAGCTGATTAGCCAGACCACAGGACACGCCACTATTTCCATTCCTCCCGGACTGGACACTTCTGTCTATTCGGCCTACAAGGAACTCATCCGCCTGGCCTGGAAAGAAACCAACCATGACGACGTGGCCATGGAATTCGAATTCCAGCCACAAGAAATTGTTCCCCAGGCTGCCAAGAGCGAGAACGAATCCTTCAAGGATTTCATCAAGCCTAGCGTTCCTCTTTCCAGCAGCTACCGCTTCGAAAACTTTGTGCCCGGTGACAAGGCCCAGTTGGCCTTCAACGCAGCACTGGCCGTAGCCCGCAACCCTAACGGCACCCAGTACAACCCGCTGTTCATCTACGGTTCTTCTGGACTGGGCAAGACCCACTTGCTGCAGGCCATCGGTAACTACATACTGGAAGAGAATCCGGCAAAGCGGGTGTGCTACCTGACCTCTGAAGATTTCTCCCAGCAGTACATGAAGAGCCTGCGTGAAGGTCGTGTCACCGAGATGAGCGACTTCTACCGCAACGAAGTAGATATACTGCTCATCGATGACATCCAGAACTGGACCGGCAAGTACGAAACCCAGAACGAGTTCTTCTTGATATTCAACGCCTTGCATCAGGCAGGCAAGCAGATCGTGCTGACATCAGACGCTCCCGCCGCCGAAGTCAAGAACCTTTCCGACCGTCTGGTAAGCCGATTCGCCTGGGGCCTCACTGTGGACATTCAGCCCCCCGAGGTGGAAACTCGCGAAGCCATCTTGCACAAGAAGGCCGAAGAGCGCCATCTTGAAATCAGCGACGAAGTTTTGCATTACCTGGCCGAAAATATCGCAAGCAACGTCCGTTGCCTGGAAAGCGCCATCATCAAGCTGACACTTCAGTCCAGCCTGTTGAATCACGATATCGACATGAGCATCGCCCAGCGTGTGGTGACCGAAATCGCCCCCACGCTTCGCCGCCGTGTGAGCCTGGACTCCGTACTCCATACGGTGTCTGCTCACTACGAGGTTCCCGAGGCAAAGCTGGTGGAATCCGGACGTGGCACCAAGGAAGTTTCCAAGGCCCGTCAGGTAGCCATGTACCTGATGCGCGAACTCTCCCCCATCAGCCTCCAGAGCATCGGTTCCCGCTTTGGCGGAAAAGACCACTCCACCGTGGTCCATGCCATCAATTCCGTAAAGAAAGAAATGGCCTCTGACCCGAGCTTCGCCCGCCTTATCGAAAGCCTCAAGAATTCCATACACGACTAGGGGTCTGCAAAAGCCTTCAAGCGTATTTTAGCGTGTTGCAAATTGCAGCACGTTTTTCTAAATTTGGGCCCAAAATAAACAAGAATCAAAAGAGCCCTCTATGGATCAATCTAAAATCAGAAACGTCGCCATTATCGCCCACGTTGACCACGGTAAAACTACCCTGGTGGACCAGCTCCTCAAGCAGTGCGGAACCTTCCACGAAGGTGAAGAAGTCAACGAACGCGTGATGGACAGCGACAACCTGGAACGGGAACGCGGCATCACCATCCTTTCCAAAAACACCAGCGTCATGTACAAGGGCTACCGCGTGAACATCGTAGATACCCCGGGGCACGCCGACTTTGGCGGCCAGGTGGAACGCGTGCTGGGTACCGTGGACGGTGTGTTGCTGGTGGTGGACGCCTTCGAAGGCCCCATGGCCCAGACCCGTTTCGTGACCCAGAAGGCTCTTGAACTCGGCCTTATTCCCATCGTGGTGGTGAACAAGATCGACCGCGACGGTTGTAACCCCCACGGCGCTCTGGACAAGGTGTTTGACCTGTTCTGCGAACTGGACGCCAACGAAGAACAGCTGGACTTCGACAAGGTATTCGGCTCTGGCCGTAAGGGCATCTGCAAGGCCGAAATGGAAGATCCGGATGGCGACTTCAGCATCCTCATGGACAAGATTATCGAGCGCATCCCGGCCCCGAAGGGCGACCCCGCCGCCGAACCGCTCCTGCAGATTGCATCCCTCGAATACTCCACCTTCCTCGGCCGCTTGGCCGTGGGCCGTGTGCAGCAGGGCGTGCTCAAGCCGAACCAGACCTACGCACAGGCCTTTACCGACGGCACCGTGAAGACCATCCGCCCCCAGAAAATCCTGCGCTACGAGGGCCTCACCCCGAAGCCGGTGGACGAAGCAGGTCCGGGCGAAATCGTGCTCATTGCAGGGCTTGACACCTTCGACATCGGCGATACCATCAGCGCTGCGAACAATCCGAAGCACCTGCCCCGCATCCATATCGACCCGCCCACCATCTCCATGATTTTTACCGTGAACACCTCGCCTCTCGCAGGCAAGTACGGCGGCAAGTTCATGACGGGTAACCAGCTCCAGGAACGCCTGGAACGTGCCCACATGGCAGACCCCGCCCTCCTCGTCGAAAAGGTGGACGGCGCCTCTACCTTCAAGGTTTCGGGCCGTGGCATTTTGCACCTTACCATCCTCGTGGAAAACATGCGTCGTGAACTGTACGAATTCACCATCGGATCCCCCCAGGTGATTTTCCACAACGACGAAAACGGCAAGCTCCTGGAACCGGTGGAAGACTTCAAGGTAGAAGTGCCCAGCGAATTCAGCGGCGCCTGCATCCAGGAAATCCAGCAGCGCAAGGGCGAAATGGTGAACATGGTCACCGACGACAACGACCGCGTGTCCCTGGAATTCATCGTGCCGAGCCGCGGCCTTATCGGTATCCGCCCGAAGCTCCTGTCACTTTCCAAGGGTTACGCCGTGACCCAGTCCTTCTTCAAAGAATACCAGCCCTACAAGGGAGAAATTCCCACCCGCATCAACGGTGTGCTTATCGCCAAAGAACCGGGCGAAGCCGCCAGCTACGCGCTTTCCAACCTGGAAGACCGCGGCTACCTCATCATCGGACCGGGCGCCGAAGTTTATCCGGGCATGATCGTAGGCGAACACAACCGCGACGTGGACATTACCGTGAACGTCACCAAGGGCAAGCACCTCACCAACATGCGCTCCAAGTCCGCTGACGACATGATCCAGCTGACTCCTTACCGCCGCATGACCCTGGAAGAATGCGTCACCTTCATCAACGAAGACGAATGCATCGAAGTCACGCCCGAAGTGCTCCGCCTTCGCAAGACCGAGCTGGACCCCATCCGCCGCAAGCAGCTGTCCAAACGCCCCGCTGAAGACGATGATTAATGACAAAAAAAGGCTCGTTAATACGAGCCTTTTTTATTACCCCCTAAGACCCTTGCGTCTCGCTGGTGCTGAGCAGGTAGGCGTTGATGAAAGGCTTGATCTTTCCGTCCAGCACGCCGGCGGTATCCGACGTTTCCACTCCGGTGCGGAGGTCCTTCACCAACTGGTAAGGCTGCAGCACGTAACTCCTGATCTGGCTTCCCCACTCCACCTTTTTCTTTTCGGCCATGCGGGCATCCCGCTTGGCTTCTTCTTCAAGGCGGTAGTGTTCGGCCACCATGGTCTTGAGCATCTTGTAGCAGGTCTCACGGTTCTGGATCTGGCTGCGTTCCGTCTGGCAGCTGGCCATAATGCCCGTAGGCAAGTGGGTCATGCGCACGGCGGAGTCCGTCTTGTTGATGTACTGGCCTCCGGCACCGCTACTGCGGTAGGTGTCCACACGCACATCCGACATGTCCAAATCAAAGTCCACGTCTTCGTGTTCAGGGTAAAGGTACACGGCGGTAAAGCTGGTGTGGCGTCGGGCATTGGCGTCGAAGGGACTGATTCGCACCAGGCGGTGCACGCCAATTTCAGAACGCAACAGTCCGTAAGCGTTTTCGCAGGTCACCTCGATGGTGGCACTCTTGAGGCCCGCGTCTTCGGCCTCCTGAAAGTCCACCACCTTGAAGTCCATCTTTTCCCGCTCAAAGAAGTGGGTGTACATGCGGAACAGCATCAAGGCCCAGTCTTGCGACTCGGTACCGCCTGCGCCAGGATGTATAGACATGAGGCAGCTGCAGGCGTCGTCGGGCCCGTTCAGCATCTTCTTGAATTCCATTTCCTCTATGCGGGCCTTCAGGGCGGCAACGTCCGCCTCGATGCTAGCCGTAAGCTCGGCGGAGTTTTCGTCCTTGGACATTTCGTAAAGTTCGGCCAGGTCGTCGCAGGTCTGGGAAACTTCTTTCCAGCCGTCCAACAGGGAACGCAGGTTTCCTATTTTTTTCATCATGGACTGTGCTTTTTCCTGGTCGTTCCAGAGGTTCGGGTCGCTGGAATCCTTTTCCAGCACATAAAGCTCTTCGGTCTTTGCCTCTAAGTCAAAGATACCCCCAGAGCTTGTCTATGCGGGAGCGCAGTTCAATAAGCCCGGTGTGTGTAGTTTGGAACATAGACATTAAACTTTAGTGGTTAGGATCTAGAGGCTAGGGGCTAGAGGCAAGCATCATGGCTTCGCCATCCGATATAGACGCAAAGCGTGTGCGACTTTCATCACTAGATCCTAGTCTCTAATTTCTAGACTCTACTTCGCTCCGATGGCCTCGGGAGGAGTGTACTTCTTATCCAGGTACTGGACCTTGTAAACCTTTCCAAGTCCGTCCAGATAGGCCTTCAGCTGCATCTGGCGGTCCTGTTCGGCCTGCACTCGCAGAATGTAGTCAATCTGGTGCTTGTAGCTTTCGTACTTGCCGTCGTTCTTTTCGGTCAGCATGAAAATGCTGATACCGTCTTTTTCGTTAATGATATCGGAAATGTCACCCACGTTCATCTTGGCGATGGCCTTCACGTAGGCGTCTCCCTTGGACTTGGCAATAAACTTGTTCATGACGCCACCGGTCTTCTTGGCTTCGGGGTCGTCGCTGTAAATGGCGGCCAACTGAGCAAAAGTAGCCTTTTTGCTACGGACCTGGGCGGCAAGTCCCTTCAGCATATCCTTGGCATCGCTGATTTCCTGGGCCTTCTTGCCCTTGGTGCTTATAAAGATGCGGGCACCGCTCACGGTATCGTTAATGGAGGCCTTGGACTTGTTCAGTTCCCAGAAAGCCTGGCGCTGCTTTTCGGTGGGTTCTGCCGGGTAAGGCACCTTCTTTTCAAGCAAGACTTCGCTCTTCAGCTGGTCTTCGATTTTTTCTTTGAACTGGGCCATGGTGGTGTTGGACTTTTTCAGTTCGGCCTGGAAGGCGGCATCGCTAGGAAACTGGGCCTTGAAAAGGGCAGAAACACTGTCCACCTTGGCGGCAGAGACCTTAATTCCCTGCTTCTTGCATTCCAGCTTGACCAGTTCCTGGCCAACCAGGTTGTCGATTACCGCATAGCGCAGCTGGGTCATCATCTCGTCGGTGAGTTTCTTGCCCCGGAACTGCTGGGCACCCAGCATCTGGGCAAGGCTATCGATCTTGCCACCCGAAATGCCCACCTTTTCCACGCGAATCACGTCAAAGCTCTTGCCATTCATCAACTGGGCAGAGGCCACGGCAGCCATAAGCAGGACTGCGGCCATACCACGAGAAATCAACTTAAAAGAACGCATTATCTATCCTTGTTAAAGATTTTAACGGGCATAATATAGCAATTTCACTGATTCAGGGGCCACCCATTTCGCACTCAGGCGGCAAGGATATATATTTATGGGGTGAACTTCGACGATTCCAGATTTATTCAGGTCCACCACCGCAACGTGTGGGGGGAGTGGACTTTTGTCTTTGACGGAATCAAGCTCTGCGGCCTCAGATTCCAGGGCGGAAAAACGGCCAGCAGTCTCAAAGCCTGCGCCTACGCCGAACCCGAGGCCGAGGGGAAAGTCCGGGGCAGAAACGCCCAGGTCTATCAGCAGGCCCGGCGGGAACTGAACCTGTACCTGGCAGGCAAAATCAAGAAATTCACCATTCCCGTAAAGATTTACGGCACGGAATTCCAGACGAAGGTATTGGAAGCCACACGGGCAATTCCCTACGGGGAGACGCGAACCTACAAGGAAATCGCCGAAGCCATCGGACACCCCCATGCAGAACGCTCCGTCGGGAACGCCCTCCACGGGAACCCTCTGCAGGTGGTTGTTCCTTGCCATCGGGTCGTGAGCAGCCACAAGGGAATCGGAGGCTACGCCCTCGGCACAGACCTGAAACGTAAACTACTTTGTATGGAAAACGCCATACAGAACGAACTGGACCTGGAATAATCCTAGCCGAGTTCAACAAGATTTTTCAGAAGTATCCAGAGTTCTTCGTAGCTCTGGACAATGTTTTCTGGCTTTAGCGGGATCAAGTTCACCGGCTTTCCGAACCCGCAGAGGAGCGTAATGCAGTCGACTCCGGCGTTGCGGGCGGCCAGAATGTCGGGCTGGTCATCACCCACCATCACGGTTTCGGCGGGAGAGACACCTGCGGATTCCATGATTTTCAACAGACCCGCGGGGCTCGGCTTGCGTTCGGGCGTGGTATCACCGCAAAGAAAAAATTCAAAACGATCGCGAAGGCCGAAATGCTCCAGAATCTTTTCTGTAGGGCGGAGAGGCTTGTTCGTAAGCATGGCCACACGGGCTTTGCTTTCGCGCAAAAACTCAACCACTCCCGGATTCGGGAGCGTACGTTCGGTACAATGCTCCCAGTAAAAATCCGAATAGACCTTATGGACCATTTCAATGGTAACGCCCGTACGGGCCACGTTTTCAGGGAGCGCCGCCTCCCCCATGCTCCGTTCAATCAGTTTCATAGAGCCGTTCCCGATAAAGGTCCTCACACGCTGTTCGTCATGTTCCGGCAAGCCGAAATGGGAGAGCGCATAGTTCACCGCCACGGCAAGGTCGCCGAGGGTATTGAACAGCGTGCCGTCCAGATCAAACACGATGAGGGATTTCTTTTGGAGCATAGCGCGCCCAAATGTAGAAATTTACCGCAAGAATTCCATTTCAACGAGAAAACGGTAAAAGCAAAGCGCCGACACACCCAAGATAAACACCAGCACGATTACGAACTGCACCGGATGCTCCCGGAAACTATAATCCGCCTTGCCATACGAGAACTGCCCGCGGACAATCGCACTGATAAAAAGCGCCAAGAAGATTAAGGCTAGCAGAAGGGACATGAAATTTTGCGTTATCGGGATTTCAACAGCAATTTATTGTTTTCCTGGAGTCCATCGTTATCGAAGCGTACCGTTGGGTTCTTGCCGCTCTTGTAAGCATCTTCGCTTTCGTAGAGGGAAAGGGCCACGGTGGCGCCCGATTGGGCCACGACACTCGCCTGCCCCGCTGCCTTAAAGGAGAAATCCTTTGAACTCTTATCCTTAAAGGTTCCCTTAGGAATGCGGGCTGTCTCTCCGATTTTTGCGAGGGCCTTGCCCTCAGAGTCCACGAATTCCGCAACCATGTAGACATCAAAGAAGCTGGGCGCTACGCCAGTGTTCTTAACGGTAATGTTCAGCGTACTCGTGGTATCCTTGGCGCTTGCAACCGTCAGCAATTCCGCCTGCGTCACGGTAAAGTTGTACCCGATGACCTTGCTCATGGAATCGGCCAGCGCCTTGTTATCCTTGTAGAAATAGTAACCGCAGTCGTTGTCCTGGTCCAACACGTAGTAGGTCAAGTGCGCCGTAGTAATCGCATCCACCCAGCGTTCCGCAGTCCACTTCTGGCTGCCTCCGGGAATCAGGTCGTCGTAAGTCAGCATCGTCCTGTAACCGGCGATGTTCTCGGCGATGGTCGGGAGGTTCGCATTGTACGCCCGCAGCAAGGTATCGGGCCTGCCGGGAATGCCAATGAACCCGTCGTCGCGCTTGGTAATGCCGAGCTCAAGTGCATGCGTATAAACATCGCCAAAACCGTTAGATGGCAGAACTAGCTGGGTTTTCTTGAATAGGGATGCGTAATATTCCAGCATGTCGAACAACACCGAATTGGCTGGCATTTCGCTCCCCAATATGTGAGATGTGTGCCATTCGCCCCATTCGCCAAAGGTACGGATATCAATGTATTCTATGCGCGGATCGCCATCGTATTTTTCGGCCAGGGCCTTCGCGAAATCCTTCGCCGCTTGCAAATAAATCGGGTCATCCCAGACGGGAGCGTACGCATGGTATTCCGTTCCGCGCAAGTCAATCTGGATTTTCTTCGCGCCCATCTCATAGACAAAGGGCGGAGTCCAGTCGTAATCCTCTTGGGGCGGGAAGTCGCTCTTGATAAACGAAGGCGTGTACGGCAGCACGCGCAAGGCGTAAGTCATGTTGTGCTCGGCAAGAGCGTTCAGCAGTTTTTCCAGTTCCGTCCAGTCATAAACACCTTTTGCTGGGTTCAACTTGTTCCACTGCTGATAACCGGAACCGTATGAGACTAAGTCCCACGCCCTGTTGTTCAGGGAACCGTAAGGGCCATATTCAAATTCCGGAACAAAAGTCCATGCGCCACCGGTCGGTACCGTGAAACCCTTGTGCGGGTTGGAAAGCGGCCCATCGAAACGCTTGAGCGCGTAGGTGATTTTTGTGGTGTCGGCTTTGACTGTGGCAGATGAGTCGACACTATTTGAAGATGTCATTCCGGCCCCTGAGCCGGAATCACCGTTTCCACCACTAGATAAAACTTCTACCGACGAACTTGATTCTTCCGCCCCGCTGCTTTCGCCGCCTTCCGGGCCAGAACTGCTCCCATCATCGCCACAACCAGCAAGGCAGATGCATGCAAAAAAGGCGAATACTACTAAAAATTTTGAATCTTGATGCATAGCCCACCCCTTCTTTATTTGGACTGTGACGAAGAAGACTTCTCCGTATTCTCGTAAAACCTAACCGGAAAAGTCACAACAGTCTCGCCAGATTTCACTTTCGGAAATTTCCAACGGCTGACAGCCTTCTTGATTTCTTCGTTAAATTCAGTGTAATCTGTTGTTGAAGAAATAATCTGAATGTCTTTAATCGAACCATCTGCAACAATTGTCAACCTGAAAACAATTTCACCTTCAAAATGTTTATCAGGATTTTTCAATAAATACCTGATACTGTATATATGTCGTAACCCTGGAGTGAAAGAAGCCAAGACATTAAAAACTGATTCTTTGTCAAGCGGACTTTCTTCGGCCACTTGTATTTTTTCCCTATCCGGAAATTCGGCAAGACCCCTCGAATTAGGGGGTGCTTTGGCAGACTCATTGGCGAACACCATAGAATCCGCCACGTAGACTCCGTAAAGAGCCGTCACTCCAGAGTCAATCAGTCTACCGGTATCCCTTAGGGAATCTAATCTCCGTTTTTCCCTTTTCTCAAAGAGATTGCCATCGGGTTTTTCGTCAAAAAACTTTTTAGTGTCCCAGGGGTGAACAAATTTAGGATTATCCTGTTTGGCAGAACCATCATTCCTTTCGGAATCGTCACAACCGGCCCACAGCGCCGCTGCGGCCATCAGGACAATCTTTCCAAGGCATTTGCGTAAGAACCTCGCCATACTTTTTCAATCATTTTTTTTGCTAAAAGTTTAACTAAAGGAACACATCCCGTTTTTCACTTTTTTACTTACTCATCATATCCGCGATAGACCACGTAAATGGTGAAATCGTCCTCACCATCTGGGCCTTGCTTATCTAGATAGTTTATCGTATGCCAAGGATGACGAATTTGTCTGAAATTGGCCAATTCATAGTCCTCCTGTGAGATGGAATCCTTTACAAATTCCCTCCACTGAGGAAGCGAATACAAATTTGAAAGAGTCAGTTTGCCTTCTGTATGGCCATACTCAATTTTATAGCAAGGCCTTTGAATCACGTAAGCATCCAGCTTTCTGCTTATACCCCGCTCCACCATATGCGTTGGGCATAAGCTAGAATCTGTCATCTGTTGAAAATGTCCTAGAGTATCAAAGCAATTGAATACGGTGTCAGTTTGAGGAAATGAACAAAAGAGACAACTTTCATCCTTAGCCACAACAAAAGCCTTCGGTAACTTGGCTTTATCAAATGTGGTATCGTGACTATAGGCGGTCAAGGATGTATTGGGAGGAAAGTTAAAGATAAAGGAATCCCCGTGAAGTTCGTACATGTTGACAAAGGCAGAAAGATTTATATCAAAGGACTTTTCCTTGTATTCCCGATCCACAAGAGCAAAGCGCAGGTGGTCGTCTTTACCGAGAGGTATTTCGGCATGGTAACCTAGAACAGCCCCACTTTCATAAACCTTTAAATTCGACGGTTCCTCATGCTTGCTTTTTTGAGGCAGGTGATGAAGCGCCTCGTCGTCACCATACTTGATACTATCGACACAAAGGGTGCTGAATTCCGTAACATCTTCGTCGGGAAGGTAGGCACAATCGACCGTATAAAGCCACGCCACGCGCAATGAATCATCCGCATGCAATTCTACGGCGAACGATGTTGGACGGTGACGGATTTCCGTATAAGGCAAGCATTCGTGCGTATCGCAGTAGGTTTCTTCTGGCTCAAGACAGCCAACCAATCCCAAACTAAGGCACAATAATAAAAAACAAGTAAAGCGAGCCATACAAATTTTAAACCGAGAAAAAAGTTTTGCAATAACTTAAGTATAGCAAAAATATTTTTCTATCTTTACCCCCATGAAAAAATACCACTTGGCCACATACGGCTGCCAGATGAACGAGTACGACTCGGCGATGATCGCTCAGGAGCTCGACATGTGCGGTTGCGTCGAGACAAGCAACCAGGAAGATGCCGACTTCATCATCGTGAATACCTGCAGCGTCCGAGAAAAGGCCGAGGAAACAGCTATTGCCAACATCAGCAAGCTCAAGTACCTGCTCAGGATTAATCCCGACGTAAAAATCGTGGTATGCGGCTGCATGGCCAAGAACCGCGGGCCAGAACTTCTGAAAAGCCTCAAGCACGTAAACTACATCGTGGGCCCGGACCAGTACAAGAAAATTCCGGAGCTGTTGCTGGGCGATGCCAAAAGTCCGCTGCACCAGACCCACCACAAGATGTTCATCGACGAGGACCTGAGCGAGAACTACCTGGGTGAATACGCAAAACTCCAGAACGACTTCAGCACCTTTATCGCCATACAACGCGGGTGCAACAAGCGCTGCAGCTACTGTATTGTGCCATACCTGCGCGGGCCAGAAAAATACCGCAACATGGACGACGTTCTCGCCGAAGTCCGCAAGGCCGCCGACAAGGGTATTACTGAAGTGACGCTGCTGGGCCAGACGGTGAACGCCTACAAGACAGAAGGCGGCAACTTTGCCGACCTCCTCACGAAGGTTTCCGAAATCGACGGCATCCGCCGTATCCGCTTTACGAGCCCGCACCCGAGGCATTACACCAACGAACTCATCGACGTATTGCTCAACAACCCGAAGGTCTGCCACTACGCCCACATCCCTATCCAGAGCGGCTCCGACGCCATGCTCAAGAAGATGCGCCGTCAGCACAACATGGAGCAGTACCTCTCGATTATCGAGCAGTTGCGCAGCAAGGATCCATTCTACGGCATTTCGACGGACGTGATTTGCGGATTCGTGGGCGAAACCGAAGAAGATTTCGAGGCCACCCTCAAGGCATTTGAACAGTGCCAGTTCGACAGCGCCTTCATGTTCATCTACAGCCCCCGCAAGGGCACGGAATCGTACAAGGAAGCGGAGACGCTTACCGAGCAGGAAAAGCTCGAACGCCACACCCGCCTGGTGGAACTGCAGAACGCCATTACCCTCAAGCGAAACCAGATGATGCTGGGCCGCACCGAGGAACTGTTGGTAGAAAAGAACTCCGTCCGTGACGAAACAGAACTGCGGGGCCGCACCGACAACTTCAAGAAGGTGGTTTTCAAGCCCGAAGACGGCCGTATCGTAAAGCCAGGCGACTACGTGAAAGTTAAATTAGATGATATTAGAGGCTGGACGATTCGAGGAACATTAGTCTAAATGTGGAATGTGGATTTAAAAATGAAACTTAAGAAGGCCTGTACGGCTGCGATTATCTTATCCGCATTTTTAAGCACAAATTCGTTTGCGCAGACTCTCGCTGACGCCCATAAAGCCTATGTCGCAGGAAACTGGCAAGAAGCCGCAACCGCCTACGAAGTCGCCTGCCCGGGCGAACCCGATTCCCTGCGCGCCGAATGCTACCTGTGGGATATCCTGGCCCTTTCGCAGACCGGGACCACCAAGCTGTTCAAGGTGGCCGGACATCGCCTAGACAGTCTTATCAACACCACCCCTCCCGAAAGACCCGTCTACTCAGAGATGCTCCTGACCAAGGCACAGTTCATGCTCTATATGGGCAAGAACGCCAGAGCCGCCGAAATCCTGATTCAGGCCATCGACAATTCCAAGCTGGAACAGGCCGTAGTCCTGCAAAAAGTTTGCTCCGCTGTACTTTCCCGCGCTCCACACCAGGAACTAGACGCGAAATGCAAGACCGTCAAGGACTCCAGTTTCTACCGCCAAGGCGAAAAGGTTGCTTCCCAAGCGGTCGCACCTGCCCCCGTGGTCGAGCCTACCCCGACACCCAAACCGGTCCAACAGGCAGAAGCCAAACCGGTCGTAAAGCCCGAACCTAAGCCTGCGCCACAGCCGGAACCAAAGCCTGCTCCCAAGCCCGTAACAAAGCCCGAAGCGAAAGTTCAGGACAACACGCCCTACTGGACCCTGCAGTTGGGAGCCTTCGGCGTAGAAGCGAACGCAAAACTCCTAGCAGAAAACATGCAAAAGCAGGGACTCGAGAGCCGCATCGAGACAAGAATCGGCGAGTCCCGCACGCTATTCCTGGTCCAGACGGGAAAATTCCCGTCCAAAGAAGCGGCCCTCGATTTCGGGGCGCAAAAACTGGCCCCCCTGAAGATGGATTTTCAGGCCGTACAGAAAAAGTGATTTTCCTCAAATATCGCGATTTTTTACGAAATTCCCTTACAAAACACCCCAAAGTGTTCTATATTTGGGCTAACACCCTCGCCGGGGTGGTGAAATTGGTAGACGCGCCGGACTCAAAATCCGGTACTCGCGAGAGTGTGAGGGTTCGATTCCCTCCCCCGGCATAAAAGGAATGGAATTAAGAGGTCAGAATGGCAAAGTGGTGGAAAGTTGTGTCGATGATACTGATAGCGGGCTCTATGGCCTTCGCTCAGTTTGACGATGACGAATCCAGCGATGCCAGCGACGAATCCAGCTACTCTGCAGATGAAGAATCCGACGATTCCGTCGGAAGCGCCACCGCGAGTGGTGACCAATGGGAAGGTTTCAAGTACGAAGAACTGGGCCTTACTCAATGGGAATTCCAGCAAGCAAAAGAAGAAGGTATCTCCCGTGAAAAGCTGACACACCTGGTTGAACTGGGCGTGCGCCTTTCCGAATACCTGCAGCGCCCCTGGGAAAAGCTCGGTGTCAGCGAAGATCAATGGCTGGACGAACGCTCCGCAGGCATGGAAGACGCCGACATTGACCGTTCTTATCGTAACCGTTCCGGAGACCAGGCCTACGCCTACGTGTCTCTGTTCCTCCCCAGCTTCTACCAGTGGAAGACCGACAAGACCATGAAGGCCATCTGGATGAATGCCCTTTGGGTCGGCGGCGTTGGTGCCACGATCTACATGGCCGTAGACGGCAGCTCCAACTGGTTCTACTTCTTGCTCCCGGTAGTCGGAGCGCACATCTGGTCCTTTGCCGATGCGTTCTTTGACACCCAGTGGGACAGCAACCCTGATGCCAACAGGTTCAGTTTCGGCATTCTCCCCACACCGGACAAGGGCGTGGCCGGAGCCCTCTTGATGAAGTTCTAAGCGCGCCATCATGCAGCTGGAATTACTCAAAAGCAAAATTCATCGTGCGACCGTCACCGACGCAAACCTCAACTATGAGGGATCTATCACTATTGCCCGTGATTTGATGGACGCCGCCCATATCCTCCCTTACGAAAAGGTGGGGGTACTAGACGTGAATAACGGGAACAGACTAGACACTTACGTCATCGAAGGCCCCGCAGGTTCCGGAGTCATCTGCCTGAACGGCGCTGCGGCCAGGCTTGTGCAGCCGGGTGACCTGGTGATTATCGTGGCCTACGCCAGCATGAGCGAAGCCGAAGCCAAGACGTGGAAGCCTACTGTAATTCACGTAAACGGCAAGAACGAAATCGTATAACCATCCTGTATTTAAGAACAAAAAAAACTCCCATGCGGGAGTTTTTCTTTTTGAACAAATTCAGGAATCCAGATTACTTGGAAGCGAACTTCTTAGAAGCGGCCTTGACCTTGGGGTCGTTCTGGGCTTCCTTGATCTTCTGCTTGATGCCGTCCTCGATAGACTTCTTGAGCTTGGCGGCGAGAGCGGGGAAACGTTCTTCCAGAGAATCGCTGAATGCAGCAGGCTTTTTAGCAGGAGTTACACCACCCTTGCGGCGGGCATCGGCGGGGCGCTTCTTCTTGGCACCAGCAGCCTTGGCAACAGGAGCCTTCTTGGCCTGAGATTTTTCTTGGGATTTTGTTTCCTGAGGTTTGGACTCTTCTGCGGTTTTAACTTCGGTTTCTTCTGCCATAATATACCTCTTGGAAAAATGATTAATAGACGCGCCCAAAGATAGAATTTTCTGGAGAAAATGCAAGTGCCGCCTATACCGCTAGCCCCTATTCTCCAACCAATGATAAAGCATGGTAATGTCTGCCGGACGCACGCCAGGGACCCTAGACGCCTGACCTAGGGTCATGGGCTTTACTGCGTTCAACCTCTGGCGGCTCTCAATGCTGATGACCGACACATGCATAAAGTCAAGATCGGCCGGAAGGCGGACCGACTCCATCTTCTTCTGCTCTTCAATTTCACGGGACTGCCTATCCAGGAACCCGGCATAAATTTCTTCGGCATACATGAACCACTGGTCACGGCGAGAAATGGAACGGTCCGGAAGGGCGACCGCGAACAGGCGCTCGGGGTCTATTCCTGGACGGCGGAGCACGTTTATCCAACGGGTGCGTGTATTCGCCAAAGCCTGTCCACCCTCTGCAAGGATCAGGTTAGCCTGCTCCGGAGTGGCGGATTCTGTTTCCAAAAAGGAACGGACCTCGCCCATCGCCTTGAGGCGGTTTTGCCAGTCGGCGTAATCCTCATCAGAAAGCATGCCTATCTGGTGGGCCCGTTCCTTGAGACGGGTCTCAGCATTGTCGCTGCGGAGGAACAGACGGTATTCGGCGCGGCTAGTGAACATGCGGTAGGGTTCATCCAGCAGGGAGGTCACCAGGTCATTGAGCATTACGCCCAAGTAACTGTCCGAACGGCCCAAAATGAAGGGCGGTTCGTTCTTCACCTTGAGGGCAGCGTTGATACCCGCCATAAGGCCCTGTCCGGCAGCCTCCTCGTAGCCACTGGTTCCGCAGACCTGACCCGCAAAATAAAGGCCCGGCACGTTCTTGCATTCTAGCGTGGGGTAAAGCTGGGTGGCATCTACGGAGTCGTATTCCACCGCATAACCAATTTGCAAAACGCGGGCGCGGGTAAGCCCCGGTATAGTGTGGATGGCTGCCAGCTGAATATCGGCAGGCAAGCTGGAACTGAATCCGTTGATATAGACCCGACCTATGTCGGCCTGTTCCGGTTCAAGGAAAAGCTGGTGTCCGTCACGGTCACCGAAGCGGTTTATCTTGTCTTCAATGCTCGGGCAGTAGCGCGGTCCCTTTCCGTGGATGCGACCACTGAACATGGGGCTGTCCTTGAAGCCGCTCCGTAAAATGTCATGAGTCTTGAGGTTCGTGCGGGTAATCCAACAGACGCAGTCGTTGCGGACAGGATTGTAGTGCCTGTCGCTCATAGGCCACGGCTTTTCGTCTCCGTGTTGAACTTCGCATTCATCAAAGTCGATGGTATCCGGATCCAGGCGGCTAGGCGTGCCGGTTTTGAGCCTGCGGAGGCGGATTCCGTTCTGGGCGAGGCATTCCGAAAGCTTGTCGGCGCTGGGCTCCCCCACTCGCCCACCTACGCTGGTATCAAGACCAGTGAACATGCGGGAGGCCAGGAATGTACCACTGGTAATCACCAAGGCACGGGTCTCGTAGCGTTCCCCATTCAAAAGGGTAAGTTCCAGTCGCCCGTCAGGCATGCGGTCAAAGGCGGCAAGCTCGCCCTGGATTACAGTAAGCCCCGGAAGGCCCGTAATCACTTCCCGCGCAACTTCACTATAGTACTTCATGTCGCACTGGGCACGGGGACCCCATACAGCAGGGCCCTTGCTCATGTTCAGCATACGGAACTGGATTCCCGCCTTGTCGGTCAGGAGTCCCATCAGGCCGCCTAAAGCGTCGATGTCGCGGACAATCTGCCCTTTGGCCACCCCGCCTACGGCCGGGTTACAGCTCATGCGTCCGATGGCGTTTATATCCATCGTGAGCATGGCGGTCTTGACGCCAAGCTTCCAGGCAGCATGGGTCGCCTCGATGCCGGCATGACCGCCACCGACGACAACGACATCAAAAGAGGTCATTTACTTAGTGGCGGCAGAAGAAGCGGGTGCAGTGGCTGCAGAAGATGCCGGAGCTTCCACCTTGGCCGTGTCAACGGCGGGGGCTTCCACCTTCCATTCCACGGGCTTGCCGTTCAAAAGTTCGGCGATTTCCTTCTTCAGGTCTTCCTTCTCGCGTTCGAAGGCGGCGTAAAGCTTGTAAGATCCGTCGGGGTTCACCAGATAGACCTTGGGAACGTAGCCATCGCTGTAAAGTTCACCAAACTGGCGGGATTCGTCCCACAGCACGTCAAAGGCACCTTCGAACTTGGCTTCGTCGGAGAAACGACGGATGCCGGACTTGTTGTTTCCACCGCTGGCGATAGCCACGGAGGTCAGACCCTTGGGATTAAATTCCTTGGCGATTTCCACCAGCTGGGGTGCGGCATGGGCGCAGTGTCCGCAGGTAGCGGAGAAGTAGAACATCAGCAGTGGCTTGCCGGCGTAGGCTTCCAGGTTTTCGGCCTTGGTAGAAATGCCCGTGGTCTTTACCTTGAAGTTGATCTTTGCAGGCATGCCGTTGGGAAGCGTTTCACCCTTCAGTTCAGCAACTTCGGCTTCCAGCTTTTTCTGTTCTTCTTGCTGTTTCTTGATAGCCTCTTCGCGGATGACCTTCATCTTTTCGTTAAAGCGCTCACCCACAGCCTTCAGGGAATCTTCGGGCAAGGTCAGAGTCTTGGTGGTGTCGCGGACCTTGGCGGCTGACTCACGAACGCCCAGCACAAAATAGTCGGCATCGAATTCCGTATTGAACTGATTTCCGATAGACTGGAACTGAGCACCGAACTGCACACCGATCATATAAGAGAACTTCTGGATGTCGCTGGCCGCTTCACCGAGAGTCACGGGTGCCTTGGTAGGAGCAGGAGCGGCCTCAACAGGCATTACCTTGGACATGGAATCCATGTAAGCCTGCATCTTCAAGTGGTCGCCATTGATGTTTGCGATAGCGGCGCTATCGGGTTTCATCTTTTCCATGCGTTCACGGGCCTTTGCGGAAAAACGGGCGCCAACAGCCTGCATAGAATCGGCCGGCACCTGCATCTTGAACGTGGTATCCTTTTCGGCCTTGATGTTATCGTAAATACCCTGGACCACTTCGTCTTCGTAAAGTTCAGCACCAACCTGGCGGGGAATCATGGTAAAGTTCTGGCCACCAAACTGGGCACCCAGCATATAGGCGAATTTCTGTTCGTCCGTGGAATTGGGACCGATAGTGACCTGCTTGGGACCACCCTGCATATCGCAGGCAGTCAGAGCCAAAGCGCAGGCACCCAAAGCAAAAAATTTAGACTTCATTCTTTAGACCTCTAGTTAAAACTAAAAGTGGCAAAACGCCATTTTCTTGTCGTCAAATTTAGCAAAAAACTAGTAAACAGGCCACCCATTTACTATTTTTACGCCCACGACAGGGATTTTAAAAATCCCCATAGAATTTGTCTACAAGGGAAAGACCATGAAACTCTCCAAGTATTTTTACGTGACGCTCCGCGAAACGCCGAGCGATGCCACCATGCCCAGCCACATCTTCCTGATGCGCGGCGGCTACATCAAGCCTGTTTCTACCGGTATCTACTCCATGATGCCCATGGGCTTCCGCGTGATCCAGAAGATTGTAAACATCATCCGCGAAGAAATGAACAAGATTGGCGGTATCGAAGTGGACCTGCCGGTGGTGCAGACTGCCGAACTCTGGAGTGAATCGGGCCGTTACCAGGCTATCGGCGAAGAACTGCTCCGCTTCAAGGACCGCAACAACCACAACATGGTGCTCGCCATGACCCACGAAGAAGCCATGACCGACCTGGTGCGCTACGTGCTCAACAGCTACAAGCAGCTGCCGGTGATGCTCTACCAGTTCAAGACCAAGTACCGTGATGAAGCCCGTGCCCGCGGCGGTCTTATCCGCGTCCGCGAATTCCTGATGAAGGATGCCTACAGCTTCCACACCAGCCAGGAAGACCTGGACCGTCACTACCAGGAAGAATACGACGCCTACCTGCGCATTTACCGTCGCGTAGGCATTGAACCGGTGGTCGTACAGAGTGATACGGGTATTATGGGCGGTAAGGTTGCTCACGAATTCATGCTCGACACTCCGAACGGCGAAGACTACTTGATTCTTTGTAAGAAGTGCGGCTACCAGGCCAACCGCGAAATCGCCAAGTTCCAGCGCGTGCCGTTCAAGGGCGACGAAAATGCGGCCCTCGAAAAGGTCGCCACGCCGAACAGCGGAACCATCGAAGAACTCACCAAGTTCCTGAACGTCCCTGCCGAATCCACCGCCAAGTGTGTGTTCTTCGACTTCGAAGGCAAGCTCATTACGGTCGTTGTTCCTGGCAACCTCGATGTTTCCGAAATCAAGCTGCACAACCTCCTGAAGGCGAAGGAACTTTACCCGGCCGAAGACAGCCTCATCAAGGCTTGCGGCATGGTTCCGGGCTTTGCATCTCCGATTAATTCTCACGACACGCGCATCATCGTGGACGAAGCGATTGCCGATTCCTTCGACCTCGTGACCGGAGCA
>JAFVGH010000134.1 GCA_017475045.1 Fibrobacter sp.
AAAAATGAATTCTATCGACATTGTTAAAGGTTCCGGCGTTCCTGTACGCGGCAACGACATCGACACTGACCGTATCATCCCGGCACGCTTCCTCAAGTGCGTCACGTTCGAAGGCCTCGGCGACAACGCCTTTGCCGACGATATCGCTGGCCTCGCCGCTCAGGGCAAGGTCCACCCGTTCCGCGATCCGGCCTACAAGAACGGTTCCATTCTCGTTTCGAACCAGAACTTCGGTTGTGGTTCCAGCCGTGAACACGCTCCGCAGGCCCTGAAGCGCTGGGGCATCCGCGCCATCATCGCCGAAAGCTACTCCGAAATCTTCTTCGGTAACTGCGTCGCTATCGGCGTGCCTTGCTACAAGGTAAGCCACGAAGTGGCCGACAAGATTCTCGCCTGGATCGAAGCACACCCGAGCGAAGAACTCGTCACCAGCACCGAAAGCCGCACGCTCAAGATGGGTAACGAAACCATCGAGCTCACGCTCGCCGACGGCCCCCGCGGTCAGTTCCTCGACGGCTCCTGGCACGCACGCTCCGCCCTCATGGCCAACGCCGACAAGGTGCAGGAACTCGCTGCTAAGCTGCCGTATATGCAGTTCCTTAAGTAGACGAAAGACTAAAGACGATAGACGATAGAATTTCTTTACGATTCTATCGTCTATAGCGAAGCGTTCTTTCGTCTAACAAAGTGTCATCCTGAGCGAAGCAACGCAAGTTGCGTAGTCGAAGGATCTAGTCACATTTGAAAAGCGTCCAGGTTAAAACCCTGGGCGTTTTTTTTATTATTACTCAAGTGAGGTAAGCTTTTATGTCAAAAATTTGTTTCTCTATACTTTCTTTTTTTTCCATTGGACTCGCTCAATCAAACCTGACTGAATCCGTAGGCAACGCCATCACCAGCGAACCAAGCAATATAAAATGGTGGATTATCGTTGCTATCATCGTCGGAGCTGCTTTTTATTTAAGGATGAAATAATCTGTATTGATAAATCTTTAAACAGGGAAAAAAATGAGCGATTGGGATTTTTTGTGGGGTCTTGAAGGACAAGAGTTGCTTGACGCCATGGCGACTGGTGCAACCTATGAAGAATGGGCCCTTATCGAGGGTTTAGAACATAAAGATGGCGAAACAACTTTCTTCATTGATGAATTTCACGGCGATATAGCGTTATTCATTGATGGAGAAAACATAAGTAGTAAGTATGCTGAACAAATTTTAGAAATAGCAAACGACATCGGAACAATTGCTGTAGCGAAAGTATACGGACTACAAAAGGACGAATGTACAAAAAAATGGACAGAAAAAGCCTCGAAAAAAGAAATAAAAGACATTCGCCTTTGTGGAAAGCCCGAGAAAAACAAGGTTGATAAAAAAATTATCAAAGACATGAAAAAAGTCATCCTTGACCATAGTTGGATCAATACCATATGCATCGCATCATGTGACGGAGGATACGCTGAGGTTCTTAAGGAATTACGAGATTTAGGTTTAACAATTGTTGCAATTGCCACAAAAAATTTGTCCCACAAACTCAAAGAAGTCTGTGACGAAATTTACGAATTGTAATTCAACCCTAAATTCATTTTAGCATCTCGGTTTGCGGAGGGAACGCAGTGACCGGAGCAAGTACAGCATTTTTTTTATCATATTCCGAGGGGAGCGGGCACAGGCGCTAAGAAAAAAATCCGGAGGGTAGCGCAAACACAGTGAAGTCGCGACCGACGGTCCTTTTTTTCGTGCGAGCTGCGCCCGCGGACCTCGCATACTAAAAAGAAGCAGGATGCCATCGGGTTTTAAGGCGGTGCACTAGACGAAGGAGAAACATTCCCCTACCCTTTCTCACAAAATTTTATATATTATGCTTATACCGGTGAGGTTTATATGAATGCCATAAGACCCGTTTCAGACCTGCAAGATTGTCTCGAAGACATTTCCAAGACCGTCCACGAATCTGGACAGCCTGTGTTCTTGACTAAAGACGGCTATGGCGACATGGTTCTTATGAGCATGGAAGCGTTCGCCCATTTTCAAATTGAAAATGAAATCTACGCCAAGTTACACGAGGCCGAACTGCAGGCACGGGAATCCACCAAAAGATATACTTCTGAAGAAATCCTAAAAGAAATCGGACAACTTACCGCTGTATGAACTACAGAGTAGAATATCTACCCTTAGCCCTGTCCGATTTGAAGAGTGCAATCGCACACATTTCTAACGAACTCGGGATGCCCAAAGCCGCAACGGAGCTTATCAAGCGCATCGTTGACGACATTGACTCATTAGCCGATTTTCCATATTCACAGCCAGCCTACACCCCCATAAAGCCACTAAAACACGACTTCAGAAAATGGTCGTACAGAACTATTCCGTTTTCTATTGGGTTGACGAAAACTCTAAAACAATAACAGTTGCTCGAATTCTGTACAACCGAAGAAACATCATTTTATTAATTCGATAACGGCATCTACAAAAAAAAGAGGTCGGTCGGAATTACTCCAAGTTCTAGGGCGAATAGGATTCAGAAACCCATGCTCTCCTCTCCCATTGACAACATTCTCGTAGAAAAGGCGAAGCGCCAAATGCACTTGCGCAACGGCGAGAACGTTGTCAAAACGTACAGGTTTTCGCTTGGCAAGAATCCCGTGGGAGCGAAGGTCAAGTCCGGTGACAACAAGACGCCCGAAGGCAATTACACCATCGAACTGCACAACCCCAAAAGCATTTTTCATTTGTCGCTGAAGGTTTCGTACCCGAATGCGGAGCAAATCAAGGCCGCGAAAGAAGGCAATTACGAACCCGGCGGTGACATCATGATCCACGGCTACCCGAACAAGGTTCCCGCGTTTCTCTTTAAATTTTGGCACAGGTGGAAGGACTGGACCGCCGGCTGCATCGCCGTCACGAACGACGAAATCGAAGAAATCTACGCCGCCGTCAAGGACGGCACGCCGATAAACATTCTGCCATAGCGTCCGGACATTTCTTTTTTATATTATAACCATGCAAAGACTTGCGCACATAATCCTTGCCCTCGGCCTTTTGATGATTCCCGCAAAAACGTTTGCGTCGGACTTCTTTGTGTATCCCCATGGCATTTCCGGTGGAGCCGGTTCGGACATGCTATCCGTAGCATTCGACTGGACAACCTCATATTCCCGAATCATCAAACGCACCAATGACGAGTTGATAACACACGATTTTTGGTGGGCAGTCAGGACACGCTACTTTTACGATTCTGATGAAGAACAATCGTGTATTTTCTTACAGCCAAACGTGCACTACTTATTAAAAATCTTCATCCTCGATTTGGCGTTAGGGCCAGAAATAGGATGGAAGGAAGATACCGGTTTTGACTACGGAGGGTCAGCACGGATAGGATTATTGAGTATCGTCTATATTGAATTCGGATATTTGTTCAATACAGAAAAGCCATACGTCCAATTCCTACTCAATGCGCCATTAGGCCCCCTCTTTAGCTTATTTATGCCGTAACGAGCCTTTCCCCCTACCCCATATACTTTGACTTATACCCGTGGTTTTCCTTGGGGCGGAGGTCGTTAGGGTACATCACGTCGGTGTAGATGTCCTCCTGCAGTTGCTTCACGAGCTTGTACACTTCTGCGTAATCGGCAACACTGTCGATAGAAATACCCGCATTGGTAGAAGTCCTACGTCCGTTCATCGTTGCGGGATTGGCCTGCGCAGAGGTCGTGATGATGTCGCCCACGCCAAACCACTGGTCAATAATGCCGCGGTGCAGGTCCACGTGCGAAAGTTCCGCGAACGGCTTTGACTTGTATGTCCTGGCGAAAATGCCGCCGGAGGCATAGATGGCCTTGTCTGTGACGATGTAGGCCGTATTGTGGTACCGCCGGAACGAGAGCAGAGCCCCGCCCAGATAGAGCCAGACCGGCATCAGGTGGAGCAGCATGAAGGGCACCATGAAGAAGGCCATGTTTTCAGACTTGTCAGACGAAAATGCAGCCCCGATAAAGAACATGTCAAAAAGTCCCCAGACGATCGCGAACGGGAGCAGCGGATTGAAGACGCATTCAAAGATGAAGCACGTCTTGTCCGGCTTGCCGGCATAAAGGATCTTTTCATCCTTCCCTATCAAAAGAGTCAGTTCGTTGTCCATGTGCACCCCTTAGGTAAAAAGTCCATAGATGAAACGCAGTTCGTCCAACTGTCTAATTATAAAAAAATATGAGCGTACGCACAAAGACAGGCCTTTTTACCGGATGAATTTTATGAAAAACAGCCCGAATAACGTATATTCAAAATAGGTGGTTCCCATGAAACCGAATCTGTTGCCCAATTTGTTCTTCTTGCTTTCCTTGAGCCTGCTTGCCGCAGGCTGTTCGCAGGTTGTCTCTAACCCTGTCAAAGGTGAACTCGATGACGACGGTTTCTACTACACCGATGTCGACTGGGTATTTTCGGAATGGACTCTTCCTGAATATTTCCACGCCGAATTTTTCGATTCCGTAAAATACCTCCCCCCACCCGAAGAGAATATCATCCCTATTCCGGATGATGGTTGGTGGCTCATTGAACTGAATGAGACTAGCAGTAAGGTTTATGGAGGCTTCTTCATCGGCAGTGAAGACGGTGTTACACGCTACATGCTTAGCATGGATAAGGTTGACGGGGAGCCTCCCCTGCTCGCACCTACGGCCGATTACTATGCAGAGGAAGAACCTATGATGGAAATAACGGCCCTGATAGAACCTATAGAATATGAGGGCCGCCTATTTTACCCGATAGAATCCAGCATTCTGGACACTAGCTTTGTCTTTTCGCGCATTCGCCTGTACAACAGGGACGGAACGCCTTATCGGGATACGGTAGACAACGTGCTGGTAGTCGACAGTAAACAGGAAACCTACTCGCTGGAATTCAGTGCAAACATCATTCTTGCCGGCAAGTATATGGGCACAAGCGATGGAGCATCCCTGGAGGAACTTGTCGAAAAGATTAGGGATCGCCTGAACAAGGCGCTCAACCCGGGCGGCGTGAATGTGAAGGAACTCAATATCCTCTATGCCAAGGACCACCCACTTGCAGCGGACGCCTTCCCCGAATCAGAATCGTTTGTCGTCGATAGGGATGTATCCTTGGATGCCCTAGACTTACTTGCCAAATGGCCCGGTCACGAAGGCGAGATAAGTTTCGTCCTGGGGTACTATGTACAGGACGATTCGGACGAAGACGGTGCGGTTGCCGGTTTCTCGGCTTCTCCTGGAGCAATTTATAACGGAGATTCCGATAGCTTTGCCGACATTATTGTCATTTCCTCACATATAAAAAATGGACGGTGGAATGAAGACCTCTCCAGCACGGGAGTTGCGAACACGGCCATTCATGAACTGGGCCATTTCTTTGGACTCAGCCACACCACGGAATTTGGCGGTTACGCATTCGACAATCTGGACGATACTCCGGAATGCCCGGACTTGCGGAATAGTGAACAGCGCATGAACAAGTGCCCGGACCGCCATTACCTCATGTTCCCGAAGGAATCGCTGGACTGGGAATATTCGACATTTACGCCGCAACAGATGGATGTTATCCGCCAGTACCTTTCGATGCACCAGCATAAATAAACAAAAAATCCCGGCAAATACAGCGTACCTGCCAGGAATATTGGATAAACTAGTCTCTGCTAGAACAAACTAGCCGAGGCGCTTGTTGACTTCGTCCCAGTTGACGATGCTCCACAGCGCCTTGAGGTAGTCCGGACGGCGGTTGCGGTAGTCGATGTAGTAGGCATGTTCCCACACGTCGAACGTGAGGAGCGGCTTTAAGCCCTTGGTGAGCGGGTTCTGGGCATTGCCTTCCTGTGTAATCACGAGTTTGCCCTGCACATCGGCGGAGAGCCAGACCCAGCCGGAACCGAAGAGGCCGGCACCTTTCGCCTGGAATTCTTCCTGGAACTTTTCGAAGGAGCCGAAGTCGCGCGCGATGGCTTCCGCGATCTTGCCCGTCGGGGCGTTGCCGGCCTTGGGGGCGGCAAACTGCATAAAGTACATGGAGTGGTTCAGGAACTGGCCTGCGTTATTGAACACGCCGCCTTCGGCCGTCTTCACGATGTCTTCGAGGGACTTGCCTTCGAAGGCGCTGCCCGGGAGGGCCGCGTTAAGGTTATTGAGGTAGGTCTGCAGGTGCTTTCCGTAGTGGAACTCGATGGTTTCGGCGCTGAGGGCCGGGGCCAGGTCCGCCGCTGCATACGGGAGGGCGGGCATTTCAAATTTTCCGTTTTTCTGTTCAGTCATGGGAACCTCGTGGTTGGGCGGCTGTGCCGCTAGTGAAAAGGACTTTGTTTGTAGATTCCGGCTCGGAGGCCGGAATGACGTCATGGCGGGCTTGATCCGCCATCTCGATTCTAAATGCAACTTTCAATAAATTCCTTTCTAAACGTTCCGTTGCCAAGCAGGATGTCGATTGGCAACTTCTTGAACTCATATTCGTAAGGCGGCTGCTTCCAGGCAAAATCGTTCGGGTACTCGTTGAAGATGTACTGCAGCAACTTCACCGCCATGTCGAAACTGCGGAACTTGTCGCGGTCGAGCACGTGAATCTGCGCGCCCCCGCAAATCTGCCCCGCGCCCTTGTGGAACGTGGGCTGGAAGTAATTCTCGCGGAAGTAAACTCCGGGGAGCTTGAGCCCGTTCATGTACTTGCAGAGCTTGACCGCATCAATGAACGGCGCACCAAAAATTTCGAACGGGCGCGTAGTACCGCGGCCTTCGCTCACGTTGGTGGCCTCGAACAGGCACATGCCGGGGTAAACGATGGCGGTATCCAGGGTCGGCATGTTCGGGCTCGGCAGAATCCACGGGAGTCCCGTCTGGTCGTACCACATCTTTTTGTCGTAGCCTTCCATGCCCAGCACGTAGAGTTCGCACTTGGGGAACCGTTCTTCCTTGAACTGCACCGCGAGTTCGCCGATGGTCTTCGCGTGGCGCGTGCGGATGCTGTGGAGCCCCACGAAACTCGTGTAGTTCAGGTCCAAGACCGGGCCTTCCTCGTCGATACAGTTGATGGGGTTCGGGCGGTCCACCACGATGACGGGGATTCCGGCCTTCTCGCAGGCCTTCATGCACAGGAAAAGTGTCCAGATAAACGTGTAGTAGCGTGCACCGACATCCTGCAGGTCTACGAGCATCATGTCCACGTGGCTGAGCATTTCGGGGGTGGGTTCACGGTGTTCGCCGTACAGGCTATAGACGGGAATTCCCAGTTCGGGGTCGGTGTAGCCTTCCCACTCGATCATGTTGTCCTGGGTGTGGCCCTTGATGCCGTGCTGTGGGCCAAAAAGCGCAGAAAGCTTGAAGAGCTTCCCGTCGTATTCCTTGAGTAGGTCGAGGGTATAGTGCAGGTCCGGGAGGACGGATGCCGGGTGAAGGACCGCGCCGAGGCGCTTGCCTTTAAGATTTGCCGGGAAAACTTTTTCAAAACGTGAAAGTGCTAGTGAAACCATAATACCCAAATAATATAAAAAAAGGGGGGTGCGGCGAACCCCTTTGTTGCGGGTGACAAACATTTTTGCAAAAAAAGCACCTTTTTGAAAAAATGTCAGTAAAGTGACATTTTAGTTTTGTATCTTTGTTGCCGTAACAAAACAAGGACTAATTATGGCTTATTTAAACAAAGTGATGCTCATTGGCAATATTGGTAAGGACCCCGAAGTTCGCATGAGCCAGACCGGTGGACGCAAGCGCGTCTCCTTCTCCCTCGCAACAAGCCGCCGCTACCGCGACAACAACGGCGAACAGAAGGAACAGACTGACTGGCACAACATTGTCGGTTGGGGCAAGATTGCCGATATCGTTGAACAGCTCGGCATCCGCAAGGGCATGAGCCTCTACGTGGAAGGTTCCCTCACCAACCGCAGCTGGACTGACCAGAACGGCCAGAAGCGTTACGCCACTGAAGTCAACATGGATACCTTCCAGCTCCTGACCCCGCGTGGCCAGGGCGGCGCTCCCAGCGCTGGTCAGGGTTCCTACAACCAGTCGAACAGCTACGCCCCCGCCCAGAACTCGGCTCCCGTCTACGACGCCCCGATGGATGGTGACGGCGACGACCTGCCGTTCTAATAGTACTGTCCTATGAACCAGGACGTAGCCAATATTGCATTGATGTTCGTGCTCCCGCTCGGGATTACGTTTATAACTATTCTCCAGTCTGCGGCAGCCGAACGCAATACGCATAAGATTGCAGGTGCAATCCTCTCGTTCTTCATCATCGTGATGGATTGCCTGTTCTACTTTACCAAGAATTCCTTCATCAGCTACAATGCCGATGGAGGGCTTCTCCTTGCATTTGCGAGTCTTGCGCTTTTTGGTGTCCTTTATACCATCCGTAGCGAAGACATCCCGGCAAAGGTCGCGAACACCCTGTTTACCGTGTTCATGCTTGCCGCATTCATCGGGATTGCGTACTGGGAAAGGCCTACCCTGCTGGTCGCAAGCGAATACTCGCCTGCCGAGATTGCTGCCCAGAACGCGAAGTACCAGGACTACATCGCCTCGTTCCAGAACGGAGACGGCGGTAAGTGGGTCGAATCGCCCAAGGTTGTCCGTAAGGATGCTGCAAGCCAGGGCGATAACCGGGCTCCGAAGAACCCCCTGTCTGAAGCTTCGTTGGCGCGTCTCGAAAAATACATCGATGAATGCAACAAGGTTATTGAACGCATGAACGCGATCATTGCAAACATCGAGAATTTCGACTTGCTCCCTGCGAACATCGACGAATCGGCTCGTGAGGAGAAGAGTCAGCAGGCGCTTGCCATTAACAACAAGGCGACGGCGCTCAACAAGAAGACCCTCGGGCTTTTCCACCCGCACGAATCGAGCGAGGCCCATTCTGAAATTATTCAGGCGACAGAGAGCCTTAGACTGGCTGCATATTCGCTTTATACATACACGCTGCAGGAGGATGCTGGCGAACAGGTCAAGCAGTACTCGCAGTGCAGAAACCAGATTGCCCAGGCCAAGAACTTCCTGGCTCGTTTCTGGAACGATATCGAAAATTTGAAAACAAACTATCAACCTCAACAAGAAGCAAATTAAAGGTTAAACTATGATTCGCAACGTAGCCATCATGGGTGCCACTGGCGCCGTAGGCCAAGAAATCCTCTCCATCCTCGAAGAGCGCAATTTCCCGCTGCAGAGCCTGAAGCTCCTCGCCTCCGAACGTAGCGCTGGCAAGGAATTCAAGTTCAAGGGCGAAACGCTCAAGTGCGAAGTCCTGAACAAGGATTCCTTCAAGGGTATCGACCTGGTGCTCAGCTCCGCCGGCGCGGCAATCTCCAAAGAATTCGCCCCGATCGCCGTCGAGAACGGTGCCGTGGTCGTGGACAACACCAGCCACTTCCGTATGGACCCGAACGTTCCGCTCGTCGTTCCGGAAGTGAACGCCGAAGACATCAAGCTCCACAAGGGCATTATCGCTAACCCGAACTGCACGACCATCATGATGGTTGTGGTGCTGAACCCGATCGAAAAGATTTCCCACATCAAGAAGATCCACATCTCCTCTTACCAGAGCGCTAGCGGTGCAGGTGCCGTGGCCATGGAAGAACTCAAGCAGCAGTACAAGGACATCCTCGAGACCGGTACTACCACGCACATCAACAAGTTCCCCTTCCAGCTCGCGTACAACGTGATTCCGCAGATCGACAAGATGACGGAAAACGACTACACGAAGGAAGAAATGAAGATGTTCAACGAAACGCGCAAGATCATGCACTCCGACGTCCGTACGAGCGCCACCTGCGTGCGCGTGAGCTCGCTGCGCTCTCACTCCGAATCCGTGTGGTTCGAAACGGAACGTCCGGTTTCTGTCGAAGAAATCCGCAATGCCCTCAAGAACGCTCCGGGCGTGACCCTCAAGGACGATCCGCAGAACTATGTGTACCCGATGCCGCTCGAAAGCGCTGGCAAGGACAACATCTTCGTGGGCCGTATCCGCAAGGACCTCGCCGACGAGAACAGCAACACGCTGTGGCTCACCGGTGACCAGATCCGCAAGGGTGCTGCCTTGAACGCCGTGCAGATCGGTGAAATTCTTCTCAAGATGTAATCTTCCCAATGTCATCCTGGAAGGAGCATTCGAGCCAAGGGCGAGAACGCGACTGATAGGATCCATTTGCACATCGAAAAAGCCGTCCCGCAAAGGACGGCTTTTTCAATACCTAATTTGCATCATCAGTCACGCACACAGCGGATTGGGTAGCACCTTTGTTTTATATACCGCATATCTCTTAGAATATAGAGCGTATCTGGTGCTGTGCTGAAGTCATGCGCATACATTTCATATACGGCAGTATCCAATTTTAATTCAACCCTCTTTGCATAATAAACACTTTCAGCAATTGAATCCAACTGTATATAGCCTGTGGGCAGCAGGTTTAATCCAGTTTCATTTGTACCAGAATAATTTGTATTCCTATTAAATCCACTTGAATCCAAAGACCAGAACTGCGTAGACTGCCAACCGGACGTCGAAGGGTAAATTCTGCTTAAATTGTCCATGTCCGATTCTTTGGGAAGACGCCATCCTTCGGGGCAGATGTCATCGGTATGCGCATCACAATAGAACCGTCCAAAGACATTGCAGGAATCCCCTTGCACTACGATTTCAGACGATTCCTCATACGCGCAAAAACTGGAATCCGCCACAAATCTCAGGTTGTCCACCATCCATTCAGTATTACCGACGGACACTGTGCGGTAGGCATTGCCATCCCTTGAATCAACAACTTCTCCATAACGTTGGACATGCTTATCCTTGACGCAGCGAACATCACCATTTTTCAGCGAATAGCCTGTAACACGGCCAAACAAGTACGGAAGGGTGTCGTTGCGGCCGCGATAGCCATAGTATCTAATGGATGACAAGAAAAAGTCGTAAGATCCCGTATCGGGATAAAGATAGTGGTCAATTTCAAATTCCGACGAGAACATATCCGGCAGAGAGGCCCTCATCAGGTCCTTTTCATGTAAAGACGGAATATGCCAGCCGGAGGGGCACAGCCCTTGCACCAGGTACGACGTATAGTCCCCTTGCAGCGCGACCTCATACCTGTACAGGCATCTCGTAGAATCTTCATTACACCTAGGTTTTAGTAAAGTGTCAGGATTGCTCGGATCCGGGCCCGTGTAGCGTAAGGGCTCGGCCATGAGTGTAAAATCCCCCACTTCTTCTGTCCGATAAGTTTTTCCATCACGTTCATCGGTCATTGAACCGTACTTGATCGGCACATCGTCCGGTTCGAACTCCTTGACACAACGGGTGTAGCACAAATCATACTTTGAAAAACTCGTAAAGCTGGCCGAATCTCTCTGATTAAATACAACACAGATTGTCGCATATCCCGTCGAAGTCGAAGACGTCCTTATCTTTGTTGTCGTTCCCAAACCGACAAAATTGTCTTCATAGTAATCTCCATAACCATGATGAGAACGGTACCCTGCAGGTAGAACCGCAAATCCATATTTGTCCACGCCGTTCGAATCGCCGCTCCACCCGGTCTTTGATTTCAAATAGTAGCCCGCGCTGTCGATTCCGCCAATGGACTCGAACATGCTTCTCCATTCTTTTTCAGAAGGCACGTACCACCCGTCCGGACATGACGAATTAAACGAGCCGTATTTTTTGCAATTCGATTTATCTTCGTCGTAACACAGGCCGTCGTTGTTAATGTTTTCCGCCATCCAGATTTTACCGTCCAACTTGACGGTCTTATACGTGTGACCCGTGCGAAGGTCAGTCATCGTATTGTCGTCCCTGTTGTATACCCCGTTTACGCCAGAAGAGGACGATGTCGCCTTTTGCGAGGAACTGGATTTTGCCGAAGAACTTGAGTTCGTCTTTGAAGAGGACGAGTCGTCCTTCGCAGAAGATTTTCGACCTTCGTATCCTTCAGGCTTCTCCTGGAAGGATTCGTCGTCGGAGTCCGTCAGGTCACAGCCGACAGAAAACATGCTGGATGCCATCAATGACGCCAGCAGACACCCTAAAGCCCATCTTTTGTTCATTCTCACACTCCCAGCTGGTCTGGATTCAGGCATTTGAGTTCGTCAATCACGAACAGGCCGTCCTTACGGATGAGCTTGTCGTCGAACCAGATTTCGCCGCCGCCGTATTCCGGGCGCATGATGAGCACCAGGTCCCAGTGGATGGCGGAATTGTTGCCGTTCGGGGCATCTTCGTAGCACATGCCCGGCGTAAAGTGGATGGAGCCGGCAATCTTCTCGTCGAAGAGGATGTCGCACATCGGTGCGTTCACGAACGGGTTGAAACCGATGGCGAACTCGCCCACGTAGCGCGCGCCCTCGTCGGTATCGAGGATGGCGTTGAGCTGCGCGTTGTCGCCTGTTTCGCAGGTGGCTTCCACGATCTTGCCCTGCTTGAACACGAGGCGGATGTTGCTGAACTGCTTGCCCTCGTAGAGCGTGGGGGTATTGTAGTGGATAACGCCCTCGATGCTCCCCTGCACCGGCGCCGTATAGACTTCGCCGTCGGGGATGTTCATGTTGCCGCAGCACGGCACCGCGGGGATTCCCTTGATGCTGAACGTGATGTCGGTATCCTTGGCGACAAGGCGTACCTTGTCCGTCTTGTTCATGAGGTCGATAAGGCTCTGTGCCGCCTTCCCCATCTTGGGGTAATCGGCCAGGCAGGCCTTGAAATAGAAGTCCTCGAATGCCTCGGTACTCATCTTAGCGCCCTGCGCCATGGAGGGGTTCGGCCAGCGGAGTACGCACCAGCGTGTCTTGTTCACGCGGTAGTCGAGCGTTTCCTTAGTCATCTTGCGGTACATGAGCATCTTCTCGTCGCTCACGTCGCAGTTTTCCATAAAGTTGTCGGCTCCGCGGATGGCGATGTAGGCCTGCATTTTCTTCATTTCGGTAAGCGCAAGTTCGGCGTCGAGTTTCATCTGCGCTTCGCTTGCAGAAAGGAGCATCTGGCGGCGCACGCGGCTCCTGGAATTGCGCACGAAGGCGTTTCCGCCCGCCTTCTCGACAGCCTTGATGAGCTCGGTAGAGACTTCGTCGGGGGTGTCTGTCGTTTCGATAAGGATGTTTTCGCCCGGCTTGAGGGCAATGGAATTGTTGATGAGATTTTCGGCAAGTTTTGTAATACGCGGATCTGTCATTTTTTTCTCCATTTTATATGCGGAAATATAGAAAACCTTTATGTGCCTTGTGTAAATTTTTATTTAATCTTTTCTGTGAGGGCCATGGCGCTTATTTTGTGTACTTTTTCGGGAAAAAGTCGTTCTTCCACGCTCAATCTTTATATTTTTCACTGTGGATTTTTGCGCCACGGGTGTGGTACCACATGCCCGAGGTGTATATGATCAGATTTTTTCGAAAAAACCTAAAAATTGGAGACACACATGGCAAAAAAGATGATTGCGTGTGATGGTAACGAGGCCACCGCTAGCGTAGCGTTTGCTGTTAGCGAAGTTGCGGCTATCTACCCGATTACACCGTCTAGTCCTATGGCTGAGCACGCCGACAACTGGAGTGCTGCAGGCAAGAAGAATATTTGGGGACAGGTTCCCCGCGTGTTTGAAATGCAGTCCGAAGGT
>JAFVGH010000135.1 GCA_017475045.1 Fibrobacter sp.
CAATCGCGACACCGCCATAGCGAGAAATGCCAATGTCGTACGGTCAAGCTTCCGCTTGCCGTTCTCCAATGGCGGCTTGCATGCTCCCAGGCTCGCATTCGGGGCTGACCAACAAAGTTTGTCAACCATGAAGAAGAAAGTAACCAAATCCCGCCCCAGCCGCACCATGCACCTGGATACGCGGGTCTCTCGGGAAGAGAGCGAAACCATCCATCGCAAGGCCGAGGAATGCGGCCTTACGGTCAGCGACTATATGCGTAGATGCGCCCTGGGCCACAGTCCCAGGAAGCATCTTACAGACAAGGAAATCGATGCCTACATGAGCCTCCAGGAGATGAGGCAGCATTTCGTCGGCATCAAGAACGCGCTTTGGGGAAAGTCCAAGAAAGAGAAGCTGGAAATCTTCGGCGACGTGGACTTCATGAAGCGCTGGGTCCGCGCCGTCACGACGGTCCTGACATACTGGGACAACCTGTTGAAGAAGATGAAACAATAACAAGATTACGCACCTGATATGATCGCCAAAGCAAGAGCAATATCTCATGGGGGAAACATGGAACGGTACTCAGTCAACAAGTGGAAGGCCCATCTCGTCAAGCTGAACAAGATCCCGGAGGGCCTGGAAGCCACGACCATGTGGAAGCTGATGGAGGCTACCCAGCTCAAATTCCGGGGTAAGCTGAACGCCCACCGTCCCCTGAAGAACACCGCCATCCGGATCGAGGTCTCCCCCAGCGAAGAACAGTCGGCTGGGTGGAAGATGGATGACTGGGTCAAGCTCACCAACGACTTCATCAAGGCCTTCGACGAAGTGGATCTTTCCGGGATGGCCCAGCGGGAAAGCGCGAAGTCCACGAACCTCCGGAACAGCCAGTACGTCGTGATGCTCCACGAGGACAGCGACAGCGGCATCAAGCACCTCCATATCGTCGCCAACAGGGTCGATATGGAAGGGAACGTCAATGACGACCACTGCATCCACGAGAGGGCCATGATCGCCGCCTTCCGGGTCTCCGAGGAAAGGCGCTGGGAACAGCCCCAAGAGGTCCGGGAAGGTCACATCAAGATCCTGTCATTCTACTGCAAGGCCGCGCTGGAAGATATGGAATCCTTCAGCTGGGAGGCGTATGATGCCTTCCTAAAGGCCCACGGCTACGGCGTCGAATTCCGGCGTGACAGCAACGACAAGATTACCGGCTACACCCTCCTGTGGGGCCACTCCCGGTTCAAGTCCTCCATCCTCGGCAACAACAGGAACCTCACCCCCTCCCGGATCCAGGATACCTGGAAGGAACTGCACCCGGAGAAAGAGTTCAAATGGCAGTCAGTCCGCCTGGCCGAGACGCCCCAGCCTGTCGCACCAAAGACGAAGAAGTATCCGCAGCCGAAACCCGAAGAGAAGAAACCCAGCAAGCCGGTCCCTCCGGCCAAGGTCCGGCAGACAATCACCGTCGGGTACAGGGAATACCCCGTCGAGATCCCCGAGGCGGTGTTCAAGTTCTTCCAACAGAACGCTGCCGTTCCGGAGAATGCGGCCAATTCGAAGCCGGAAAACATCATCCAGACCGCCGTACTCCTGTTCGCCGGATACGTCGACGGCGCCACGACCATCGCCGACAACTGCGGCGGTGCGGGCAGTTCCGCTACCGACGACTGGGGCAAGAAGAAGCCCGACGAGAACGACAAGGCCTACGCCAAGCGCTGTCTGGAGCGGGCCCAGCAGCTCCACGTACGTCCTCCCAGAAGAGGAATGCATCGATAAACCGATAAAACGACACGCATATGGGCAACAATACACATCCCAAATCCTCCGGCCTAGATGATATCGATATCACACTGGAGAACATCAGCAAGACGGAAGAATTGCAGCAGAAGAAGGAGAAACTGGACCAGTACCTGGAGAGCGTAAACGGCACCATCACGCGAGCCGAGCAAGCCATTAAGGGCTGGGAGGCGGTGGCCACGAAGATAGAAACAGCAACGACATCTTTGACCAATAGTGCTAACAAGATCCAGCCCGCCCTCGACTCGCTGGTGGAAAACGCCCCGAAGGATGCGAGGCTGAAATTCACGGCCCAACTCAGCGACAACGCCATCCAGCAAATACAGACTCTGTACAATGGGTTCCTTGAAGGTGAGAAGACGCGCCTGACGGCTCACCTTGAAGAGGAAAAGGCTATCATGGCCGGTTTCATCGTGGTCCAGATGATGGCGTTCAAGCAGTGGATTCAAGCCCAGAAGAAAGCATTTAAACGGCATGTAGACGATATGGACCGGGTGAAGAGATACGGTGAGGGAATCTGGCTTTCCAAACGGGCGTGGGACTGGATCCAGTATTCCCTGATCTTACTGGGTATCTGGTTCGTCGCTTGCGTCACGTTCCTCATCGTCGTTTTCACGCAATAAAGCGGGAATGCCCGCAGTTCATCTTACTCCTGAAGAGCAGGATAAGATGTAGGGGTCCGGCAAGAGAATTTGACGGCCCCGGTGATTGGAGACCTTCCTAAATGCTGCCGCCGAGTGCATCCTAGAGTTTGAGAGTGGCGCGAAGCCCGGTCCGGCTCTGGATGCCCTCCAACACGGCGGCTGGCAGGATCTGCTTAACGGGAATGTTGACCGGAAGGGTTCCGATCGCATATACAACGGAGTCTCTTGGATTGAGGCTCCGTTTCTTCATTTTCACGCATGATTATCCGCAAAAAGCAGTAACTTTGTGTGATTGACCAAGGTAAAGCCCCTATGAGTGACAATGCAGCAAGGCGCAAGGCCGTCAAAGAATTTGTGAAGGAATGGACCGGAAAAGGCTACGAAAAGGGTGAAACCCAGCGTTTCTGGCTATCCCTTCTACAGGACGTTTTCGGTGTAACCAGCCCGATGGCCATGATGGTCTTCGAGCTTCCGGTCAAGACGATTACGAAGGAGAAAGGGTCCGATTTCATTGATGCCTATATCCCGGCTACGAAGGTCCTCATCGAGCAGAAAGGTTCCCACGTGGATCTGAAGGCAAAGTCCCGCCAGTCAGACGGCTCCGAACTTACTCCCTACCAGCAGGCCCGCCGCTATGCGGCTGGTCTGCCAGGTTCCCAGTATCCCCGCTGGATTGTCACCTCAAACTTCAAGACTTTCCAGGTCTATGATATGGAGCGCCCCAACGATGCTCCGGAGGTCATCCAACTGGCGGATCTGGAGAAGGAGTATCACCGGCTTTCCTTCCTGGTCGATGATACCAACGCCCACATCAAGAAGGAGCTGGAAGTCAGCATCCAGGCCGGTGAGATCGTCGGCGTCCTCTATGACAAGCTGCTGGCTCAGTACCGCGACCCGTCCAACCTCGAATCCCAGAAGAGCCTCAATAAGCTCTGTGTGCGCCTGGTGTTCTGCCTCTATGCGGAAGATGCCGTTCCCAATCACGAAGCCTTGCTCGGGAAGTCTTATTGTTTCGTCCTTGATGCCGACCCTGCGACAATCGTCTGTGCCTTCACACTCTCAAGCGACAGCGTACACGTAGATCACCTTCCCAACGCACGTAAAAAGAAAATCAACTCCCGCATCGCACATCCAAAACAGAAGCGCCGTTACCCGGCCATTCTGATAGGCAGGCTTGCCGTGAATGAAGAATTCGCAGACAAGGGCATAGGCTCTGAAATGCTTTCAGCCATCAAGCAATTCTCTACGGACCCTGACAATCTTGCAGATTGCCGATTTCTGGCTGTTGATGCCAAGAATGAGGAAAAGCCTCTGCACTACTACGAGAAAAACGATTTCAGATACCTCTATTCCTCAGAAGAGCAGGAGGCTGAGAACCTGGATCTTCCCTTACCCCTGAAGACCAGATTCATGTTTTTTGACCTCATTGACCTCAAGAAATCGTAGCTTTTCCATCATTCCCTCACTTCCATCGTTCCATCACTTGATGGAAACAAACAGACACATCAACTGCCGCCACACTCCTTCCGAGAAAGCGGCAGTTCTTTTCAATGCCCGTATCGGGCCTATGTCATCCTGAGCGAAGCGAAGGATCTACTCAATCTCTATCGTCAGCACAGCCCTGTGCCCCTCAGCATCCTCAAAGGTGTAGGACACCGTTTCACTTCCCGTCATCACAAAGAAGGTATCGTGGGGATAATTCTCGGGGTCTTTCTTGGCGCTATGGACAAATGTCTCCGGACCGGTTTCACCCTCGACAACCTTCCATCCTTTACCGTACAGGAACGGGAAGGACATCCTCTCTCCGGCTCTCGCTTGCACGGTAAGATTCTCGCCCTCAATATCATATCCATTCCGGACATGGACATCGAACTTGCGGGTCGTGCCACGGCAATCCCGGATCAGATACCAATGTGCACCAGGCATCAGCATACCGGTTTCCAGCGTCGAGCCCTCCAGCGAAGCATCTTCCGCAGACCGGCCCGAACACCCCACAATCTCGTAAGGTGCGCCCGCCCCGAACTCGATCCTGCTTCTGTCGCGGCCCCCGTAAGGGATGTATTTGTCCCACTTGAAATACTGCAAAACGCTGTTGCTGCTTCGGACAAATACCTTCGCCTGCGCTCCGGAACGGTCCGAGACAATGACCTCGGCCTCGCTTTCCAGCAGCTCTACCGTTACGGTATTCCCCTCAACACTGGCCACCCCACACGGAAGGGAGACCCCTCTGTCTGGCATGAAATCCCAAGTACTAACCATAGCGGTATATCCTCCGGCACCGGAAAGAATATCAAAAGAAACCGCCAGCGCATTTGTATTGAGCGTATAAGTCGAAATCTCGCTATCTGCGTCATAATGAGTGATCTCCTCCGGAAAATTCAGCCGGAGCAGCTGGTCTTTCTCACCACTCAACTTCTCACACCCGCACAGCCCCGCCACCAGCAGCGCCGAACAAATAATATTCAAAAGCTTCTTCATATTTCGTACAATTATTACACAAAGATAATCAAAAATCCCGATTTCTTGCGTCGGTGAGGCGTTTTTTACTAAAATAGGGAATATGTCATAACCTGTCCAACTCATCACTAATTGAGGTTTTCCCGCGATATCTTGTTTTGGTGTTATTCAGGCGATAAATTACACTGACAGAGAAGTTCCAGTAACGATAATCTTCCGTTTGTCGAAACTGAATGTTTTTAATCTGCTCCATTTCCCTGTATTTCATCGTATGGAATAGGTCTCTGGCGTTCAGGCTAACGCTCAACCTTCCGTCCAGGAAGGACTTCTGTAGACCCACATTGAGCATCTGAAAAGACTTCAATTCAACTGCACCTTGATTCCCTCCGCTATTGATATACCAGTAAACTGACACCAGATATTCTTTAGGCAGCGTAAAATACTGGTTCGCGACAAGAAAAGCCTGCGCCTTGTTGTACGATACTTTTTTACCAAGATATTCATATTCAAAGAGAGGCTTGTTGAATCCAGCGGTGAGCGATGGTCTCCACCATTTGAATGTCTTTTGCAGTGTCAGGTTGGCCTTAAGATACTGTATCTTGTCAAAATTCGAATAGGAACTGACTATCTGAGGATTGGTATCCTGATCTGTATAAAAGTCCGTGGAAATATAATCGTCAACATAGGTATAGCTTGCGGAGAAGTTGATGAACTTCCACCCGGTCCTCCACTCCGCAATATAGGAATTGGATGGCTTCAACAGCGGATTTCCCTTCTGGTACATGAATTCATTGGCATAGTAACTCGAATTGCTGAGTTGCCTGAATGTCGGACGACTCGTACGTGAAGAGAAAGACAGTGTGTTATTCCAGCCATTGGCACTGTGCGTAAGTGAAAAAGAAGGATACAGGTTCCTGTAATGGCGATGCACATTTCCGTCCAGGTCAACATGGTCAACATATTCTGAGATAAGGTCTTCATACCTTATTCCACCAGAAATTCCGACATGGCCAATCTGTGCGCTCAACTCCGCATAAAGCGCAAACTTATCCTCCTTGTTAGAATAATCAGAAGAAGGGATACTGCCTGTATTCGTGGTCAGCTTTCCACTTCCGTCGACATGATTGTACTCGACACCCCACGATAAATCAGTATTATGGCCAAGAATGTAGCTGAAAGCCAATTTCCCTGCATATATCATAGCTGTCCACTAAAAATCAGCTAAAGTTCTTTGAAATTATTGAATATTAGTATATTGCAAGGCTTTTGAGACCGCAACGATTTGAACTTAACTTTGTGGAAGAATAGCTTCCTCAATGAATAAAGGTTCATACG